>JAUWWQ010000034.1 GCA_030616775.1 Planctomycetota bacterium | reverse complement strand
GCGCCACCGCGCGAGGTTTTCGAAACTCTTGCTGCGATTGGAAGAGATTGAAAAAGTCCCTCAGGTAACGATCCACGCCTTCCAACGGGCCGATCTCGCTGCCTGAAATCTTAGAAACTACTGACTAATTGGCAGGGTGGTTATTCTTCGCTAACGGGGTGACCTCGAGACGAAGACGGGTGATCCTCCGTGGCTCAGCCGCGATCACTTGAATCCCTACGTTATCGTGCTCGCAGCACTCCCCGACCTGGGGGATCTTGCCCATCCGGCTGAACACGAAGCCTCCGATGGTTTCGAAGTCCTCGTCCTCCGGCAATGAGAGGTCGAATTCATCGTTGAGGTCGTCGATCCGCATCCGGGCGTCGACCTCAACAGTATTGTCGTCAATGCGCTTGAACTCGGCAGGCGCCGCCCGGTCATACTCGTCGGTGATCTCTCCGACCAACTCCTCGAGGATATCCTCAATTGTGACCAGACCAGCCGTGCCGCCGTACTCATCCAGGACCACGGCGAGGTGCACTTTCCGCTCTTGAAACTCGTGCAGCAGTTCCCGTACCGGCTTGGATTCTGGAATGAACAGCCCCTTCCGTATGATTGCGGTAAGCGCGAAAGGGGTGTCCTCCTTGCGCTGCAGCAGATCCTTTGCGTACAAAACGCCGAGAATCGTATCAATGGTCTTGTCGTAGACCGGGATGCGCGAATGGCCCTTCACGCGGATCGCTTCCAATACCGTGTCCAGGTCGGCGTCTTTGGGCACCGCCACGATGTCCGTGCGCGGTGTCATAATCTTCTCGACGCGGGTGTCAGTCAGCTCGATGACCGACTCGATCATCTCCTTCTCTTCCTCGTCGACGGCCCCGTGTCGCTCTCCTTCGCTGACCACATCAAGGATCTCCTGCTCCAGTTCATCCGCGTAGGATCTGGCGTTGCGCACGGGCACACCCGAAAGGCGCCTTACCAGCGGGTCGAACAGCTCGAGGAAGATGATCACCGGATAGCAGACCAGGCCAACAGCACTCAACAGCGGCAGCGTCCGCACAATGAGTGGTTCACCCGCATATTTCGCCCAGGCATTGGGTATGGCAACACCGAATATCAGGACTAGTGTCAGAGCTATGACACATGCAACGATAGTGTCTGCTACGCGTGCCAACGGGTCAGCGGTGTCGACGTTGTAGAGGACCACCAGGAGCAGGGCGAGCGTTGCAACCGTGCGCAGCACCGCGGTGGCCAGCATGTACCGCGGGCGGACGGCAATGAAATCCTCAAAAGCATCACCCCGACCCGCCTTCTCGAACTGTTCCGCGATCCGCACTCTTGACGGAAGACGCAGGGCCAGGTTCAGCGTTGCGAAGAGCGTCAATGCAACGAGCACCACCAGCCCGAGCCAGATTACCCATTCGTCCACTACTTCGACTCAGCACAGACAACAACACTGTCTGACGGACAGGTACCGGTTAGGTACTGACCGCTTCTTCGCGCGAGACAGGTCAGTCTGCATGACCCTCGCGCTTAGACCCAGCCGCGTCCATTCACGATACTTCCCTACGCGATGGATCCGCGCAGGCTAACGCCTGCGAAGTCAGGTACCCCCAATCGGGATTTCCGCAACCACAATCGCTTTGTTTGGACTATCGGCGGAGGCAAGGATCGTACCGTTGGGTGCGCGCAGGAAAGTACCCGGTCCGCTTCCGTCACCCGGCGCTCCTTTCGCTCCAGCCTCCGCAACAACGGCCCAATACGCGTAATAGCCCAGGGTGGCGCCGCTTTGCAGCAAGGCTACGTTGGCATCCACATTACGTCCCCGCTTTCCCGCCAGGGAAGCCACCGTTGGCACTGCAATCACTGCGCCCCGCTTGCCAATCTCTGTGTGCTCTGGTAATGACTCGACGATGCTAGGCTCAAACACGCCCAAGTCACCGATATCAGACGCCCACATCTCGATCCCTCTGACGGATTGAGTGGACTTATCGCCGTCCGGCGAACTGCTGCGGGCAACAGCGTCGCCGTCCGGATCGAACAAAACCGCACAGGGCCCCCACGTGTCACCATGCCGAACGTGCAACCCGGCGGCAATGAAAACGCCCCAATCCCGCGCTTTCCAGGCAAGGTACTCTTTCACACCCTCGAGACTGGCGTTGCTCCAGCCGCGACCCGACACGGCCCCGCCGGTGTCACAGGCACCGGGCAATACCAGCAGGTCGGGTGCGACGCTGGCGTTGGCCGCCTCGTCGATCACCTCGCTTAAATCCTGCAAGTTCGCCGCGCGGCTCTTCGGATCCAATCGAATCTGTAATAACGCCACCCTCATTACGGGTTCGCCCCGTAGACCGTTCCCAACCCGATCCCCGAAAGGATATCGTCCTCTATATCATGCATGTGAGCTGCATCCGGCTCGCGCCGGTCAACATATCCCAGAAGATGGAGTGTGCCGTGTACAGCGTAAAGGGCCAGCTCCGCATCGAGAGTGTGCCCGCGCTGGTGGGCCTCCCTCGCAGCGGTGTCAATCGAGAGGACGATCTCTCCTTCCACCGGCCCATCGGCAGTGCCGGGCGTAACGCGTTTTGGCTCCCCGTTTGAAACCGTGGGTGTGGAGGGGGCGTCGCGCAAATCGAATGACAGCACGTCGGTCGTACCTTTGCAGTTGAGATGCAACTCGTTTAGATGGGCCATGTGGACGTCGTCAACGAGACCCACGCTAATCCGCGCCGCCGGTGTCCGGTGTCGGCGAAGCGTCGCTTCGATTGCCCTACGTAGTATTGCCTCACAGCCTGGTGCATCCCCATTGACTCGGGCAATCGCTATATCGTACGCCGGCTCCTCGTCCATTAGACTGTCAATGCAGATATCGAACCCGGAACAGCGAGAAAGAGCAGTCTTGCCATTCGCCATCCGCCATTGGGAATCCTCATTCCTCAGACGCTCAGCCTCTCCTGCTGTGAGGGTTCCCCTGTTACCGGCTTCCGTGCTTTCGGATACGCCACTCGTCCATGATAGATGGCACACAGGCTCTTGACCAGCGAGTCTTCTACTTGACTGATCTCCTTCAACGTAATATCGCAGTCGTCTAGCTGACCGTCGCTGAGACGGTCGGTGACCATTTGATGAACCGTGCTCTCAATTCGGCTGGGCGTCGGCTCGTGGAGAGCCCGGACTGCTCCTTCCACAGCGTCACAGACCATCAGCACGGCTGACTCCCGGGATCGCGGCTTCGGTCCGCTGTAGCGGAATCCAGCCTCCGGCACTTCGCGATCGTGCTTACCCTGGGCGATGTGCGGTTGCTTCTCACTGGCCACGTGATGGAAGTAGCGAACTACCGTCGTGCCGTGGTGCTCTTCGACGAACTGGTGCAGCACGCGCGGCAACTTGTATTCCTTGGCCATTTCGACTCCATCCTTGACGTGGCCGAGAATGATCAGCAGGCTCATGGTCGGCGCCAGGTTATCGTGGCGGCTAATCTGCCCCGCCTGATTCTCCGCAAAGTAATCAGCCTTGTGGATCTTCCCAATATCATGGTACAGGGCACCGACCTGGGCGAGCAGACCGTTGGCACCGATGCGTTCGCAAGCCGCTTGCGCCAGAGTACCCAGAGCAAGGCTGTGGTTGTACGTTCCGGGCGCTTCGCGGGCCAAGAGCTGCAACAACTTGCGTGTCGGGTCACGCCACTCCATGAGCGTCAGCGACGTGGCAATGCGGAACAACCGTTCGATAAGCGGCAGCATGCCGGAAACTACAAAGAGCGCCGACAGCGCGCAGGCACCCGCCCACCCGGCATGTTCTATGATGAATCCGGGCGAGTGCCCTTCCGTCAACCCGCCGCCTGCGGACGCCACCATGATGGCTAACGCCGTCACAGCGCCCGAGGTGGCCAGCTTCAGCCGCGATCGGATCTCGTCGAGCTGATAGACCGCCACCACCACACCGGTAAACAGCGTCAACAGAAAGAACAAGTCGGCGTCGACCACGGTGCTCACCAGCACCGCCATTATGCATGTGGCCCCCATCGCAAACCGCCGCGGATAAGCAATCGCCAGAACGCTGCCCGCCAACAGGCACGGAGCGTAGACTAGTTCCGGTCTTTGAGGCCAGTTCATATCAAGCACCCGCGCCGCCAGCAGGGTGCCCAGCATCAGTACCGTGAACGCCAACGTGCGCGAGCCGATCTCGAACACCCGCGGCTGATGCAATCCCGTATAGACGAGCAAACCGATGGAAAGCAGTGTCACCAATGTGACCAATCCGGATCGCTGCAACCACCTTCGCTGCCGCTCTTTGAATGCCTCGGGTACATCCTGATTGATGAACTCCAGATATGTAGTGTGCTCTGCCCTAAGCAGCTCGTAGTCTTCGGGGCCGAGAACACCTGGATTTACGAATGGTTTCCCCATCTCGTAGGTCGTCAGGGCTACGGGCGTCGCCTCCTCCGCCTTGCGCATCTCCGCAACAGTGCGGTCTCGGTTGTAGAGGATGGTCGGCTGATCACGTAACACAGCCAGTACGACTGCCTCTACGGTTGAGGTCATCTCGCGCAGAGTGAACTTCCTTGCTGCGGCGCTGGCGGTACCCCGCAACGCCTTTTCATTGCCGTGGGGCACCAAGTCGGCATGACGGATGTCCAGGACCGTCCTGCCACCCTGTGGTTCGGGGATTTCGAGCCGGATGAAGTCCTTCGCGCTATCCGGGTCGCGGTCTTCGCGAAAAAGGCCCCGAACGACGTACTCCTCCTCCAAAGGCAGTCCGTCGACCCATCCCTGAAAGCGCGACCGCCCGGCCTCGTCTCCCAGATCGCGGAGACGCTCGTACGCTGTTCTCACAGCCGGCCACCCGAGTTCTCCCAGCGTTTCGCTATATTTCTCGAACGTGTCTGCATCGACGGCAGCCTGGTAGACTCGCATCAAATCAGCACGGATGCGATCGAAGGTCAGAGCCGGCGGGTTCATCGTGTAGCAACTCGGGGTCGACGCTCGGGCCGCTTCCTTGTCCGCCGCGGTCTGCTCCTCATCGGGAACCTGAAAATCCACCCGGGCGTAGATCGGCTTGTCCATATTCTGGCCGACCGAGTAGCCAAGCATGACCTCCCCGAGAAGCGCGATGGCTGAAGCCGCAAGAATAAACAGCGCGCTCACAAGGACCGGCCAGGAAGCAACCCGCCTCAACAACCGGGTCTGCCACGTACCCGACGCTTTGGCGCGTTGCTCGCGCACCTGTTGGCGCCTGATCTTGCGTTTTGTCATCCAGGATGCCATGGTGATGGACTCCGCCGTTTACCGGGTCTCAATCCGTACCCGGTATGTATCGACTTGCCTGGATCGCTCCATCAAACAGGATCACGCATACCACCCCGTATCGCGCCATATGCCTTATCATCAGACGCCGGGCTCGCTGCGCCCGTAGGCCTCCACAACCTTCTGCACCAACGGGTGCCGGACGATGTCGCGCTTGGTCAGGCGCACCACGGAGACACCAGCGGTGCCCTCGAGTTTCCGGACCGCATCGATAAGCCCGCTCGGCTCACCGTCGGCTAGGTCGCTTTGACTGTCATCCCCGGTGACGATCATCTTGCTGTGATGCCCCATCCGGGTAAGGAACATCAACATCTGCGCCACAGTGGCGTTCTGGGCCTCATCCAGAATGATCGCCGCGTTGTTCAGAGTGCGTCCCCGCATGAACGCCAACGGAATCACTTCAATTACGTCGTTCTGCATGAAACGCTTGATCTGATCGAAGGTCATCATGTCGTGCATGGCATCGAACAGGGGACGCAGATATGGATTTACCTTCGCCTGAAGGTCGCCCGGAAGGTAGCCGAGCTTTTCCCCTGCTTCCACCGCCGGCCGCACCAGTACGATTCGCTTGATCTTCTGACGCTTCAGGAGTGATACGGACACCGCCACGGCAAGATATGTCTTGCCTGTCCCAGCCGGTCCCAGGCAGAACGTCAGATCGTCCTGCCGAATTCCTTCGACATACTCACGCTGCCCTTCCGCTCTCGGAACGATCGTCGTGGACGGGAGAAACACCTCGATGGTTTCCCCGCTGGCTGTCTTGCCATCGTTGGCGGCTTGCCGAATGGACTCCTGAATGAACTCGTCGCTGAGCTCCGGTCGATGCCGCAACGAGCGTTGAAGGGCTTCGATAGCGTGGGCGGCCTTGTGGACGGCGTCGACCGATCCGCTGATTCGGACCGCGTTGTCGCGGGCGCTGATCCGAACGTGGAACGCAGCTCGAATCAGCCGCAGGTTCCGATCCGCCGTACCGTATAACGCACTTTGGCGCGAAGGGTCCTCAATGGGTATTGTGATTTCCAAGCGCTTTCGCTCTGGCCGTCACATCATCCGGCGCGATCGACGGCGAGCCGTCCGGCGGTACACTCCAGCCTGTTTGTCTCCGGTGCCGCACACATTCTAGACGGCGGTCCAGACCACCGTCAGTAGAAACCACGCCACCGGCATGGCCAACACCGGACTATCGATCAAGTCAAGTATACCGCCAAAGCACGGAATCACCTCGCCCGAGTCTTTAATTCCGGCGTCACGTTTAAAGCAGGACTCTACGAGATCGCCCAATTGGCCAGCAACTGACAGGGAGATCCCGAAAAAAACAGCCCGCCAGACAGGCAAGATTTCCCGTAGCTTGTGTTCGATTCCGAACGACTCCGGCAGGCTAACACTGCTGATCAATATCGCCGCAAGGGCACTGCCAGCCAGGCCCCCAACTACCCCCTCGATAGATTTGGCCGGGCTTATCGCCGGTATGAGCTGGTGTCGCCCGAACGCCGAGCCGACGAAGAATGCCCCGATGTCCGAGGCTTTGGTTACAAGTACGGCGACCAAAAGCAGCCAGGCCCCCTCCTGGGCCGGTATACCGCCTCCACAGCGCAACAGCAGGCCGAAGGATGCCAAAAAACCCAGATGCAGAATCACAAGGAGCGTCGCACCGATGTCGCGGAACGTTCCCTCCGGGTCACGGCGAATTACGACAAGTATGCCCGCACCGATGACCGCAACTGCGACCCAGATCGCTTGCCAGTAGAGTCCATCGGCCTCCCCGATCCCCGAGCCCAGCCAGCCGGCTGCCGACAGCCACGGCGTCAGGACCAGCACGGCAATCATAGAGTACGCGTACACCGCGTGAGGACGCACCGCCTTGGCGCGCAGGAGACGAACCAGCTCAACCGCCCCACCCAATAACATCACGAGAAAGAGTAACGGCAGGAGACTACCCCGCCTAAGAAGAGCCCCGACCGCCCCTTCCAGTCCCTCAGCCCAACGGGCAATGGCGATGTCGAGCCCGAAAAGCAACACGAGCAGAATGATTGCCAGCGTGCCGTACGCGATCCGCTGCCCCATGATGTGTCTTCCTGCCGCGCCGGAGGATAACCGCGCCATGGGCGGCACCATAGTCGCCCTGGGAGGCTATGTCCAATCGGTTGGACTCCGCTCGCATTAAGCGTGTGTATTGATGTTTGCGCGCTTGCCGTGCGGAGGCTGTCCGAATGGATCAGGCTGAGGGTGTCGAGCTTCGACGGGAGTCTTGCGATACTGTATCATCTCCCAAGGTTCGGGAAGCATGGACGGGCACCGTAGACGCTATAGCGGCACTGATCCCCGTCGCCCGCGCTTTCGTGCCGGATCACCGTAAGTGTTCGCTGAGAGTATGTGAAACCGATGACCGCCGATAGGGCCGGCAGCTCACCACGTCGTGTGTTCTTTCGCGAGGCCGTCGTGCGTGTTGTCCGCCCATTGTCAGACTACATCGAACAACGCATGGATCTTCCTGCGGGGCGGGTGGCACTTCGGCCGCCGGGGGCAGTTGAAGAGTCCCAGTTCATCGATACGTGCTACCGTTGTGGCGGGTGCATTGAAGCATGCCCGGCTGACGCCATCTTCCCACTCGACAAGGGCGAAGGCGATGCCGCAGGAACGCCGGCCATCGACCCGGACCGTGCAGCCTGTGTTGTATGTGACGGGCTGATGTGCACGAAAGCCTGTCCGAGTGGCGCTCTGCAACCGGTGCATGATCCCCGCAAGATTCGGATGGGAGTTGCTGAGGTGTACAAACCGAATTGCGTGCAGACTCGCGGTGAAGCGTGTACGCTGTGTGTCGATCGATGTCCGTTGGGTGAGACGGCGATAGGCCTTAGGGGCGAGGGACCGCCTACAGTGCTGACACCGGGCTGCGTGGGCTGCGGCGTATGCCAGTTGTATTGCCCGACCAGTCCGAAGGCCATCGTTGTGAGGCCGATTTAGCTTAAGAACGTCTACGATAGCCGTTAGACCGACGCGCTAGGCGCCCACCTACCCGAGAAGTCATGAAGTTGATACGAAGGCAGAAGATCTGGCTGGTTGTGGTTATCCTGGCCAACCTGGCGCTTTGGCTGATCCCCAGTGATATCGTCGAGCAGATCGCCCGCGACCGGCATACAATGCTGGGGAGGTATTCGCGACAGCATTTCACGTGGATCATCGGTGTCGCGATCGTGTCGCTGGTAAGCTTCTATATCGATTGGTCCACCGGCAAAAAATACAAACGTCGATGGTTTCAGGTTATGGCTACGCTGCTGTGTCTCATCCCCATCCTGGGAGTGATTGATTTTGTCGTGCGGGCACCGGGAGCCGGCCACTACGTGCACGGCGCCCTGGCCTATCACCGCCCGGTCAACGCCGGGTTTGAGATAACGTTCGAAGATAAGCCGGAGGCCTATCGCACTTATCCGAAAGCGCCGCCGGGGTACGGCAGTGTGAATTGCACCGGGCGCACGGACAAGCGAGGGTTTCGCAATCAAACCGACCTTAAGGAGTATGACATTGTTGTCCTGGGGGATTCCTTTGCGGAAGGATCCAAGGTATCAGACGAGCATGCCTGGACCGTGCGGCTTGCGGAAAAAAGCGGCCTTACCGTCTACAACCTGGGGATGTCCGGTTACGACCCGCTGCACTACCTTGCCTCGCTGGAGCGGTACGGTCTGGCGCTAAAGCCGCGATACGTTCTCTGCATGCTGTACGAAGGCAATGATTTCCGGTCGGCCAAGAGTGATCGGAAGCGCAAGAATCCCAGCTTCTCCAAGCGGCTCAAGAGGCATTTGAAGCAGTCGCCCATCATCAGCACAGTAGACAATTTTCTGATCAGCACCTTCGGCCCCATCAATTGTGACGGCCCGGTCAAGGGCATCGAGGTCCTCGATTGGCTACCGTTGGCCATCCCCACCGGCCCCAGCGCGAAATACTATGCATTCGCCCCCAAGCAGTTGCGTGACCTATGCCAAAGTAAGGAGGATTTCTCTCGCGACAGGCATTGGCTTAATACGCGGCGGCTGCTCACCGAGATGAATGAGCTCTGCCGGCAGGCAGGTTGTCGCCTCATCGTTGTCTACGCCCCGACCAAGGCGCATGTCACGTTGCCGATCGTCGCGGATCGTCTGCCCGCGGGGAACGTGCGGGCATTTACCGCGATCAGCTACAAGAAGGATTTGCCCGAACCAACAACTTTTTTGGCGAGTCTATTGGAATGGGTCGACGCGAAGGAGTCCGTGGTTGGTGATTGGTGCCGACGAGATTCGATCCCCTTCATCAGGTTGACGAAGGCGTTGGGTAACGCCGCGATCGACGGGACGCAGGTCTATTACACATATGACCAGCATTGGACACCCCACGGCCACGAGGTCGTGGCGGAAGCGATCCACGAGTTCCTGGCCGACATGGTCCCAACGAGCGAACTTACCGCCAACGGGCATTAGGATTCGCGCCCTACGACATGTCACTGGAGAAAAAACGGTGGCGTGACAGCCAAGGTTGTTGCCGCCACGCCACCGAATACGGGTCGGACAATGTCCAACGTATTGTGTTAGGGGCGCCCTCTACCACTCTCGCCTACGGTGCCGTCGGGCACGCGATAGGCATCGACTCGTTCAGCCACTGGTCGTACTGCTCGGCGCCGTTGAGTAGGTCGATCACTCGAAGGATGTCCGGCGGCCCGCACATGACACTGCGGTCAACGTCGCACTGGTAGTCTTCGCACGTTCTGACACCGTTGAGACAGTCAATCAGCCACAGGATGTCTGCCGGGGCGCTCGTTTCGTCATTGCTCACGTCAGCCGGCAGATGGCCAAAGCAAATCTCTTGGTCCCCAGGCGGATCCGGACCGTGATACGTGACGCAGGTCCACTTTTGCAACGTAATCCGCCTGTTCAACGTCGCCGTTATCTTGTTGCCGTTCGGCGTCACGCTAGAGATGGTGGGAGGGAGAGGCCCCGAAGGATACTCGCGAACAGAAAAGTTGTCGGTGGTCATGTAGGATGTATCACGGCATGGGTTCGCCTCGGTGTTCTCGAACGTAAACTCGATTGAGCTCCATCCCTTCCTGGCCGTGCCGTCCGGCTTGGTAAGCTGACGGGCATCCAGCGCGCAATTCGGAGGATACGTCGATTCGATTACTTCGCATCCACCGCAGTCCTCACCGGCATCGATGGTCAGCGGCTCTACTACGAGTGGGAGGATGGGAATCCGCCATAAATCTCGCATACAGGAGGATGATTGCTGAGGGTCACAATCCTCCATGACGACAGTGAACACACCGCAGGCGTCGTCCGAGACAGTCAGTATCAGGGTCCCGCAATACTTGGGGACCTCATATACTAGCCCGCTGCTTGGGCTGGAAAGGGCAGCTCCAAATCGATAATTATAAGAAAAGTCTACACCCCCTATCTGTGGCCACGGCCACAGAAACACATAATCCTCCCTCAATACGCGGATGAACGCACCGCCTGCCTTGTCGTCGGACGAGACGCAGAACCCGCCCACGCAGCCCTCAGGCAGGCCCCAACACTCGTCGTTGTGCACGCATGGTCGCAGACCTCTGAAGGGTATGAGTTCGCCCTGTGCGGGGGGTACAGCCTGAAACTTTTCGACGAGGAACGTAACCGAAAACTCACTGAGCACGGGCTCGTCCTGATTCTCCGGCGTCCATTCGGAGGCAAATATCTCGCACTGAATCTTGTCTCCAGGGTTAGCAGACACGCTGGCCGTTGGTGCAATACTACCCCCGCATACGCCGGGAGAGTCACAATCGATGTCCCTGGTGCAATGCTCCCCGGCGTCGGCACCACCGACACACGTTCCGTTAATCCTAACGGCCACAAGCGAGAACTTGGCCGCTGGGACACCACTCGCACCGAGCACCCAGACACTCAAAAAAACCAATGACAAACAGCAAGAAAAGCTCTTCATTGCTCGTCCCCTTCTCCTCACAGTGATTCACCGACACGGCAGACGCACCGCTACCGCCTCCTCAGTTGACCTAGTTTAGCCGATTAATATGCGTTACTCAACGCAATGCAAAACAGAACCTATCCCTCCGCCTCCAAGTGACAACAGGGCGGGCAAAGCCGCCCCGGCCTTGTCCCGATAATCTCACCCCGCCACACCAGCCACGGGTGAGCAACGCACACAGCTATGGGGCGATGGAGCCTAATCGGACCATTATAGAGCATACGGACCCCATTGTCCATAGCACGTCCACAGCGACGCAGCCCCCTAAAGAAGCACACTCCCAAAGCCTGTGGATAACCCAATCCTCGGCTATCGGACGCGCAGGCGATCTCTAGCCGGATGTGCGGTAGCTCCCGGTAGATTCGGGCAGGGCCTAGCGCCGGGAGACCTTGTTATGCTCCGTATCGCCTCGATCGGCTTTATAGCCCGCTTCCCGATCAACGGCAACTTGTTCCCGCCAAGCCTCCCACTGCTCCAAGGTCATGAGCACTTCACGGGCTTGCGATCCTTTGTACTGACCGACAATGCCGGCTTCAGCCATCCGGTCAATCAGTCGGGATGCTCGCGAATAGCCGATTGTCAGACGCCGTTGGAGAAGGCTCACACTGCCGCGCTGCGATTGGAGAATAATGCGGACGGCCTTATCGAACAACGGATCGTGCATGTCGCAGGGAGCATTCGAGCCCGGAGGTCCCAGGCGCACCAGTTCAGGATGGAACTCAGGCTTGGCGCGGGACGCCAGATCCTCCAAAACTGCGTGGGTCTCTGCTTCCTCCATAAACGTGCCCTGGGCACGGACGAGCTTGTGCGACCCGGGCGGCAGGAAAAGCATGTCGCCCTGCCCGAGCAGGACTTCTCCGCCGTTGCGGTCCAGCACGATCCGCGAATCCATGCGCGAAGCGACGCGGAAGCAAATTCGTGAGGGCAGGTTTGACTTGACCAATCCGGTAACGATCCTTACCTCCGGCCTCTGCGTAGATACAATGATGTGCAGGCCGACGGCACGCGACTTTTGTGCCAGCCGCGACAGATGATGCTCTACTTCCTTCGCAGCGGTCATCATCAGGTCGGCAAGCTCGTCGATGATGATAACGATATAGGGGAGATGGGTTGTGATCCTCGCCCTCTCCTGGTTGTTGTCCGGTTTAAGCCGAGCATAGAGCCTATCCGCAGCGAGACTATTGTAGCCCTCGATGTTTTTCACGCGGGCTTCGGCGAGCAGCTCGTACCGCTCGTCCATCTTGGCAACCGCCCATTCAAGTATCTTTTCGGCCTGGGCTATGTCAGTGACAATCGGGCACATCAGGTGGGGCATCTCTCTGAACTGGCTCATCTCGACCATTTTCGGGTCGATGAGGATCATTTTCACGTGGTCGGGCCGCTTGGTCATCAGCAAGCTCAGGATGATTGCGTTTAGACATACGCTTTTTCCTGAGCCGGTCGTGCCGGCGACAAGCAGGTGGGGCATCTGGGCCAGGTTGGCGACCAAAGGCGCTCCGCCGGCATCTTTGCCCAGAAACAAGGGTAGGGCCATTTCGCTGGCCTTTTTGCCGGCAAGCGTAATCAGCTCGTGCAGGCGGACCCTTTCCTTCTCGACGTTCGGCACCTCAATGCCCACGGTGTTTTTCCCCGAGATCGGGGCAACGACGCGAATAGCGTGGGCCTTCAGCGCCCGGGCGATGTCACTCGATAACGTCGCGATTTGAGAGACTTTGATTCCGCTACCGAGCTTCAGCTCAAACACCGTGATGACGGGGCCGGTGTCAATCTCCACCACCCGGGCGTCGAGCCGAAACTCCTCCAGCGTCTGTTCCAGTACCCGCGCCTGCTTGCGGACGAGGACTTCCTGCTGGGAGCTGAACCCGTATTCAGGCTGATGCAGCAGGTCAAGCGAGGGTAGTGTCCAGTTTTCGATCTGACGCGGATAAGGCTCAGCCGCTGCTGCCACTTGCGGTGTGGGGAAGTTGACGATCGGACCAGCCGGGCGCTTCGTCGGTTCCTTCGATCTGGTCGTCCTGAAGAACCCTCTCTTGTGCTTGACCTGAGGTTCCTCGGCGACCTGCCTCGCGTCCTCTTCAAGGAGACCTTTTTCCAGGTCGCTTTTCTGTTCATCGAAAAACGTAGTCTGGTCCGAGTCATGTTTCCCGGCGGTGCTTCTTATGCGGCTCGAACCGGCCTTGCGACCGGGATGCTTTACCCCGAGAAGGACCTTCCTCTCATCCGAGGTCACGCCTCCGCTCATCAAAACCGGCTGAGAGACGGCACCCACACCAACGGCCTGCGGCACCGGGGTGCTCCCCGAGACACGCCTGACGCGCTTCAGCACCGCTGGCAACCTCAGCACCCACCCCTCCGTTGCAAAAAGCAAGCCGACAAACAGGGCGGACACCAGTACGATCAAGGTTCCCAACCGATCGAGATTCTGTCTGAGGACCTCCCCCAGGGCATAGCCGATGACACCCCCGTGGCCAACCGGCAGCGATCCGCTGCCCGGCTGGGAGATCAGATGGGCCGACGCCGATGTGCATATCACCATCAGGGCCAACCCGAACACCCGTTGCCACAGGCCGTCGATCTGGCCTCGAACGAGTCGCACGAAAGCCGCCAGCGTCACGAATAACAGAAGCGGATACGTGCCGTCCCCAAGGTAGTAGCGAATTTGATAAGCGCACCAGGCCCCTACGACACCGCAGGCGTTAATTGCAGGCGAATGGTGAGGGTACTGATTGGAGCTGGGCCAGTCCCCGGGGTTAAAGGTCACCACCGCCGGCCACAAAAACGCGCACAGCGAGAGCGCCCCAACGGATGAGAGCACAGACCGGTATGCATTGCGCTGTGATTCGCTTGTCACGGGGCTGCTTCGTCCCAAGCCGCGCTGCGACAGCTATGCGCCAACCGACCGCGTCGGTTCAGATGAAAGGTTCCGGAACCATGCCAGTCTTGTACTACGGCGCAAAGCCACCGCCGCCTGCGCTGATAATCGCCCCTCCGCCGCATGGGCCTTATCGGCCCGGGTGTGGCGACCGCTAGAGCCAAACTAGCCATCGCGCGGTGGGGATCACGTCCCGTGGCCCTCAGGCAGGTTGCACCTTATGAAGAGGAACACTCACCTCGCCTCGCAACATTTCCGGCAGAAATCGGCGCAGAAAAGCAGTGCCGGCCCAGCCGGTGTGACCTCCGTGGTGCCCCACCTGCCCGAGCACCGGGGACCAGCGGATCTCCCTGAGTCGCTCGTACGCACAGGCGTCTTCAGGAGAGATTCCAACGGGTATGCGAAAGCCGAGCTGTCCAGCCGCGGACGAAAAGCAACGGTCGACCGTACCGAAGATGCCTGTGCCAAATCCCAGTATCCACGTGTCACGGTGGCTGACAAGCGCGTAGCACCGCTCGACCGCTTGTAGCGCCGGGCCGAGATTGTACGCCGGTGACAGCGCCGGGCAGGCCAGAATAAGCGTCTCGATGAGCCTGGGCCCGCGCAGCCGTTCACACGCGAACACGGCGATTCCCGCGCCACCACTGAACGCGACGACGTGTATGACTGTTTTGGGGTGGGTCCGTCGAAAAGCGAGGAGCTTTGCGGCCAGCTTCGCCCCCATCACACGGTTTCGACGTAGCCACATAAGATCGGTCCAAATCTCGCCAGGGACGCCATACTGCCAGGTAAACAGGATTGTCCCCAGTGTGCCTGCATCGGTGTTGCGCAGAGCCCGCCGGACCATAAGCGGACCGGCTTGAAGCCCGCCCACCCCATCCAGCAGGAACAGTACTTCGCGATCCAGCGGTCCGGCAGCTTCCGGCAGGCCGTATCGGGAGCGCTCACTCAGATACGTGGTGATCACTCTGACGCGATTGAATATAACACCCATGGGTCAAATCGCTGACCTTCCCCTCAGTGCATGCTGAAGAGCCCACGAGGCGGATACAAGCGGGTGCAATCCGCTCGCTCGGCGCTGCGACCGCGGGAATGCTTACGCGCGCTTGTCAGCGAGCCTACGGAACACATCCGACCGTTTGAGCGAGTCCAAGAAGCGAACCTCGGAAATGCCCATCTCAAAACGGCAAACGCTGGACATCGGGCACCATGTACACGGCGAGAACGTGCCCAACCGATATGGATTCACCGCAACGTTCCCGTTCAGTATCCCGTCGGCGAGCTGGCCCAACTTGAGGCGGGTATGGTCGAGCAAGGCCTGAAACGAAGCTGTATCAGCCGCATCGCTTTCATCAATATGACCTAGTTCACCGTCCTTCTTGCGATACAGACTGTAAGTGTCTGACCAGCTACCAGGATCCAACGATCGATCCAGGGCATCGAAGTCGTCGGCCAGCAGCAGTCCCCGAGGCCGGCACGTACCACCTAAGCCATGGTCGCGAGGGCTGACACGACCTGGATGATCCACACTGTTGTATTGTGACGCCAGGCTGACATATAGCGCCCCGATCGGCCGAACAGGCCGACCCGCAAGCGTCTGCCCCCTCTCGGCCAGCACCAACAGATACCCCAGCAGTTGCAGCGATAGACCGTGGTAGACCTCCCCCAGATTCAGACGCTTTTCCGGTGTCCGCTTATAGTCGATGACGATTCCCAGTAGTTCGTCGCCCAGCTCGACAAGGTCCACGCGATCCATGTAGCCGCGGAGTAAGACTCGTCTACCGGCCGGCGTGGAGAGTTCCATTGCCGGCAAGCCGTCCGGCTCATCGAATCCAAATGGAAGTTCCGTTGCTCGCGGGCGGGAGCTGCCGGACTGTGCCAGTTTTCGCTGGGCCTGGATCACCTTCGCCAGATCGGAGGCTGAGCGACGCAAGCGGTACGCGCTGCGCGCATCGGACAGCGCACCGGCGACGGGCAGTCTTGTCGCTACCCGCGCGCAGCTCTCACGCAAACCGTCCAAGAGGTCGCTCTCGCTCAACTGGCCAAACCCCCGCCCGAGAGTCGAGAGCGTGCCAACGAAGTCTTCGAGGATCGCGTGATGTACCTGTCCGACGTCCACCGGTTGCAGCGTTGCCTCCGCCCGCTCACGCAGGCGCAGAACATATCGGGCGAAGCGCTGGAAAGGACAAGCAGCGTAGGTCTCCAGCTCCGAGACGCTGGTCCGCAATGGACCGCGGTGTAAACGCTCGACCGCCGCCGGTGAAATCCGGGCGTCACTGCGCTCATCGAGTGAGGCCATCGCCATGCGCGAAGCGCTATTTACCGCCAATCCAGTGCGGATCGCATCATACAGCTCATTCCATCGCCCCCGAACCGGCGAATCGTCCTGGTCCCGGGCAGGACGGGTGCGAAACTCCGTCACCAGCCGCTTCGTCAAATCGCGCTGCGAGAGGACATCCCACGCCTGGCGCAGGCGGGCCGGGTCACCGATCCGGGTCACCGCAAGTCCCGGGCATGCCACACAAAGTGCATCCCCGTACGGCGAAGGCCTCAGCGACTTCCCATCGTTGTCTGCCGTCGCGTAGGTCACCACCAGGGCCTCGCTCGCCCGGGTCAGGGCTACGTAGACGAGCAGGGATTCGTCAACCATCCGTTCGCGCGACGCCGGTCGGACATGCACGCCTGCGCCTTGCAGCACGCTGCGGTCGTCATCATTGAGAATCGAATCCTCGGCAAGCTGTTTGGGAAACACTCCGTCATTGAAACCGAGCACCACCGCCGCTTTGATGTCCGGGTGACGGCTCCGCTGGATAGACCCGACGAGAACCTGGTCGACCATCGGCGGCACAAGTCCAAGCGTCAGGCCCGAAAGCCCCGCCTCCAGCACGTCGGTCAGCTCCCCAATCGTTAAGTTGACATCGGCAAAGGCCAAAGCCAGGTCATCAAGAAAGGACATCGTGTCACGCCACACCTGTCGATGTTCCTCGGCCTGGTCCAGATCACCGTCGGCTTCGGCCTCGTCGGCCCATTGCCGGAGGATTTGAGCTACGTTGAGCTGATCGAGCCAATCAATGATCGCCGACACCCAGGCCGCCCCGGTGTTGCCTCGCTGGGATGATGCAAACGTCAGCCAGCCGTTAAGGCAGCCAACAAGTTCTCTTCGCGTCGCGTTGATCCGGGCGAGTGCCTCGGTTTCGTGAGGATCGGGCTGCTTAACGGTGTCAGCCAATGACGAGAAGGACCGGAACGACCAGTCCCCCGTGCGCCATGCCTCGAAACCCGAGATACCGTGGGCGAGCAGGTAGTTTTCAAGCTCGTCCGCCGCCTCGATCGAAACGGGCAGAAGCCCGGTCTTGATCGCCAGACGAACCGACTCGAGCGACATCGCCTCTGCTGCCATGGCTGTACCCGCCCGCAGCAGCTCCACCAGTGGGTGATGGGCGACGGGCCTGCGCCGATCAATGAAAAACGGCACGTTTCGGGCGGTCAGCGCTTCGCTGAGCAGGTCGTGATAAGGCTCCAGGTCGCGCACGATGATGGCAACGTCGCGATAGCGGTACCGCGTGCGGGGATCCTGCACCCAGCGACAGACACGCGACACTGCGTAGTCCGCCTCGACCCGCCGAGAAGGCAGCTCGACGAGCTCGAGGTCACGCGGCGGTGTATCCGTCTCGGTTGCGTGAGCAGGTCGAGCCCCAAACAGAGACTGCTCCAACCGGGCGAGTGACTCGTTGGCCCGGAATCGCGGCGGCTGGGCATCGAGGAGCAGGGGATCCTCCACTTCAAAGCCTGCCCGGATGAACCGGTCGCGTAGGTCCTGATAGGTCCGGCAAATCCTGGAGAACAGCCGCCCGGTTGCCCGAACACTGGCCGGCCGCGACGGCGATACATCACAGAGGGACGGATCCATCATTGCCGTGATGTCAACGCTCGGACAGCGCTTGGCCAGGGCGATTAATGTCAGCGTCTCCTGGCCGCTCAGAGAGGCAAACCCGTCAACCCACAACAGGGCTTCTTCAAGCCATCCACATCGCGGCAGACACTCGCGGGCAATCTGCAGATGCTGCGAGGGATCAAGCCGGTCGGCGCCGAGGTAATCGAGATAGGCCCGATAAATCAAATGTAGATCGTGCAGCTTGGCTCGCCCAGCCGGGTCCTCGCCGACCGGCCCGGTGCCAAGATCGTCGCATTCGGCAAGCTCCGCGAGCTTGTCAGGTTCAACCGCCTCCTGAATCAGCTCCGCAATCGTCGCGCTGAGCTTCTCGATGAACCCGCCGAGACGCGCACGGGCAGCGCCCTGCCGGGCAAAACGCCGGTAGTATTGCAACTGTCCCGACCGCTGGGCCAACAGATGGCGCAGCACCATCGCCCGGGCGGGCTCGCTGAGCGCCTGGGGCACCGGCCCGCCCACTGATTCAAGAACCCGGTACGCCAACCGCCGGAAAGAAAGCACCTCCGCCCGATGAGCAGCTGGGATGTCACCCGCCGAGCCAGGTGCCCCGGGCGGCTGGAGGATTGCCCGCTCCATCTGCAGGCTCGCCTGTTCCGGTACGAGTAAAATGAGCCGGGGACCGTCGACAGGGCCTTGCCGTAGACAGTCTCGAATGGCGTTGAGACAGTAGTGTGTCTTGCCACTGCCGGCCCGGCCGATGATGAAACGGACCCCCATTCCCTCCTTATTCCTCCTTTTCTTCCAAAGCGATACGACGGGCGATCGAGCGGGCCTTGAAGAATCGCGGCAACTGGCGACACGCCTTATGCGCGAATGTCAGCATAATGACACCCATGGCCGCGCCCAGGATCAGCTGGCCATACTCTGTCGGATTGACCCCGCCTGTGATGAGAAGGTACACGACCGGCGCGCACAGCAGCGTAGCGGCGATGTCACTGGCCGGAAAGTACGTGTCATGTAGAACGAAGATACCCTTCATCTTCAACGGACGGGCGTTGTACTGGTTCCCGCACTCGGGACAGGTATATATGTAGGGAAGGCTGTGCAGGTTATAACCGCAGTTGCCGCAGTAGGCCCACCCGGTGATGACACGATCCTTGTACATGTCATCGGCGATGCGCTCCAGCTCGTAACTGCTAAGGGCCATGCCACGTCACTCCGCGGCTAGTACCATGTTTCATAAGTCCCGCGACTACCTGAGCCGCGGGCTTTAGCCCGCGCGGTGCTCCGCGCAGGCTAAAGCCTGCGGCTCGGCGCGTGATCTATAGTCGTAGTATTTGTGAAACACGGTTCTAGTCGGCGAACATCGCCTTGATAAAGGTGCCCGGATCGAACGGTTCGACGTCATCCGGCGTTTCACCAAGCCCCACGAACTTGACCGGCACGTTGAGCTGGTCACGAATGCCCACGACGATGCCGCCCTTGGCACTGCCGTCCAGCTTGGCCAGAAAGATCCCGGTCACAGACACGTGCTCGGAGAACTGCCGGGCCTGATTGACCGCGTTCTGCCCGATGGTGGCATCCAAAACCAACAGCACTTCATGAGGGGCACCGGGGATTTTCTTCTCGACGACCCTCTGAATCTTGCCAAGCTCGCGCATGAGATGGTCTTGAGTGTGCAGCCGACCGGCCGTGTCGATCAGCAGAACGTCGGCCTTGCGGGCCGTGGCCGCCTCACAGGCATCATACGCCACCGCACCCGGGTCCGCTCCCTGATCGTGCTTGACGATCTGCACACCGATCCGCTCGGACCAGATGCTAAGCTGCTCGACAGCGGCGGCCCGGAAGGTGTCACACGCGCCCAGAATCACATGTTTTCCTTGATTGGTAAAGTAGTGACCCAGCTTCGCGACGCTCGTCGTTTTCCCCGACCCGTTGATGCCGCTTACCAGGATGACTGTGGGCCCTGATTCGGCGAAATGGATCCGCCGGTCCGACTCCGGCCACATCGCGACGATGTGCCGCACTAGATAGTCGGTAACCTCCTGCTCTTCGACGATCTCACCCTTCTTCCACCCGGATCGGACGACGTCGACCAGCTTCTGTGTGGTGGCCGGGCCGAAGTCGGCGGTAAGCATCGCATCTTCCAAGCGGTTGATGGTATCCTGATCAATCTTCTTCCCGATTCGCAGTACGGACCGGAAGCTGGCCGAAACCTTCTTCCGCGTGTGCGAAAGACCGTTTTTGAGACGATCGAACAGTCCCATCAGCCGTGGTCCTTCCGTCTTCGTTCCAGTCTCTTGAAGACTGTATCCAACACACCATTGATGAAGCGCGGCGAATCCGCACCGCCGTATTCCCGGCCGATCTCAATGGCCTCATTCAGTGCCACCTTCCGCGGAATCTCTTCCCCAAGCAGCTCTACGAGGGCCACGCGCATGACATTTCGCTCTACGGGCGAAATGCGCGACAGGTCCCACTTAGTGGCCGCCGCCGCGATGCGGTCGTCAATCCCTTGGTGCCGCGACCAGTACGCCCCAACAAGCTCTTTCGCGTAGCCGGCGGCGGCTTCGGAAGCCTCTTGAGCCACCAAAAAATCGTTGAGCGTCTCGGGCGACTCGTCGCCCTGCACATCCCATTGGCACAGGGCCTGCATCGCAAGGATTCGGGCTTCGCGGCGCTCAGAGGGCATGGGGCATCAGCGGCGGGCCGGCAATTGGGTGAGCAGGTTTGTCAGCTCGATGGCACTACGAGCCGCGTCGGCCCCCTTGTTGCCGGCCTTCGATCCGGCACGCTCCACCGCCTGCTCCAATGTATCAGCGGTGATGACGCCGAGCGTCGTTGGAACGCCCGTAGTGAGCCCGACCTGAGCTATTCCCTTGGCCACCTCGGCCGCTATGTACTCGAAGTGGGGCGTGTGCCCCCGGATGACGCAACCCAGGCAGATCACCGCGTCGTACGAACCGGACTCCGCGAGTTTCTTGGCCACAAACGGCAGCTCGAACGCACCGGGAACGAAAACACTGGTGATGTTGTCCGCGTCGCAGCCGTGGCGTTTCAGTGCGTCGATGGCACCGTCCAGGAGCTTCGACGTGATGAACTCGTTGAATCGGCTCACGACGATTGCGAACCGCTGCTTCTCGACCGCCAGTTGCCCGTGTAACTCGTGAGGCATGTCGCCACCATCCTTTCAAGATCCATGCAGGCCCCTCGACCGGACCGAACGGCAAGGTTAAGGCGGCATCTGCCGGTGTCAACTGCCGGGGCTCGCCCGTGGCGGGCGGTCCCCGTGCCGGCCGTGGAGAATCCGTGTGGTTTCAGCAGTCTACGTCCGGCAGGGACGCCGGACGCTACATTCTCATGCAACGCCGGGCGCGCCCGTAGGGGCCGGTTCGGTGAGAAACTGTGTCTCGCAAAGATTCCGGTAAAGCGGGCAGCGTTCGAACAGCTCCGCGTGGGTACCGGTATCGAGAATTCGCCCGGCGTCCATCATGATGATCCGATTGGCAAACTGAATAGTGCTGAGGCGGTGGGCGATGATCAGCGTGGTCCGGTGCTTGGCGAACTCTCGAAGAGCGGTCTGAATCTTCAGCTCCGATTCGGAGTCGATCTGGCTGGTGGCTTCGTCGAAGATCAGGATGGGCGCGTTGCGGAAGATGGCCCGGGCGATGGCCAGCCGCTGCCTCTGCCCGCCGGAGAGCGTGGTCCCACGTTCTGCCAGGCTGGCGTCATAGCCGCCCGGGATGTTTTGAATGAACTCATCGGCGGACGCTTGCAGAGCGGCGTGGCGGACGCCCTGCTGGTCAACGGACGTTTGACCGTAGGCGATATTGTCGATCGGCGTACCCGAAAAGACGACCGCCTCTTGGGTCACCAGCCCGACCTGGCCACGGAGACTCTTCAGAGTCGCCTTCCGAATATCGACGCCGTCGTAACGGATCTTACCGACATCAGGATCAAAGAGCCGCGGCAGCATGCTGGCCAGGGTGGTCTTGCCGCAGCCGTTCGGCCCGACGATGGCGACGCTTTCACCCTTGCGAATCGAGAGGTTGATGTCCTGCAGCGCCGGTGTCTCCGCCCCGGGGTAGGTAAAGGTCACGTTGACATACTCAATGCTCTTCTCGAGCGGTTTGAGTTCGATGTCAGCCGGTGCAAGTTCGGTTTCAATCGGCTGATCGATGACCTGAAAGACGCGCTCCGCCCCGGCGGTGGATCGCATCACGCGAACGTAGACATCGCTCAGTTTCCGCACCGGATCGAATAGCACCGACAGCGCTACACCGAGCGTAGCGAAGTTGGACACCGGTATTTCGTGTTTGAGCACGCGACTGGCAATCCAGAGTGTCAGGATGCTGCCCGCGAATACCGCGACGGTTTCCATCGCCGGGCTGACGAAGGCCTGGAGCTTGGCCAGCCTGACTTGCTGCTTGAGAACCACACGATCGACCTCTTTGAGACGCTCGCGCTCGTGATCCTCAGCCGTATAGGCCTTGACCACGCGGAGGTTCTCCAGGCTGGCCGTCAAAGCTCCAATCATGCGTCCGTAAGCCTTCAGGAGCTTGCGATTGGATTTCTTTACGCTTCGACCGATCCGCCAGAACACTACAACCGCCAACGGTGTGACTACTACGACTGTCAATGTCAGCCGCCAGTCCAACGTCAGGGCCAGGCCCAGGATGAACACCGCACGCAGCGGCTCGCGTATGAACTTGCTGAAAAACGACAGCATGCCGCGCTGGATTTCCTGGATGTCCTGGACGAAGCGGCCCACCAGGTCCGACGTGGGCTTCCCCGAAAAGAACGACATGGGCAGATGCAGCGTTCGCTCATACAGATCGCTTCGCAGGCGCATCATGGCCCGAAGGATGGCCTCGGCGATGAGCACCTCGCCGAAATACCGGAATACGTTGCCCAGAACTATTAACGCTACGAGGCCGGCCAGAAGACACATGAGCGTGCGGAACTTGTCCTGGTCCGCGTTGCCCGGAATAAAGGAAGCGACCCACCGCAGCAGACCCAAGGAGGCATCGAGATCGCCGGGCTGGAGCGTTAGTGAACCAGGTTGACTTGATGAATCGGTAACCGAGTCCGTTTGGACGGATATCGCTTCACCGGTTCCGACGTGTGCCAGGTCGCTCAACAGCTCAGCCGCGGATCGTCCTTGCGCATCCCATACCCGGTTGCCTGGTCGGAGACCCTGGCGATAGAGCAGGCTGTCGGAGTCCAGGCCGATTAACGCGATGCGTCTGTCCGCTGCCGGCGGGGCGAAGTGCACCCCGAGTCTTGCCCCGGCGATTGTGCGGTCGGTCCATCCCTGCAGACCCTCCTCTTCCAGAAGGAGTTTGAAGATCGGGAAGGCCCCGCCGACGCTGGCGGTGTGGAGGCAGGCGAATGCCACCGTCGCCGCCAGGCCAAACATAAGGGTCACGCGGTACCGGAATACCAGGGCGATGATCCGCCGCAACTCCCGGGCGCGAAAACGTGCCTTAGGCGTTTTGGCCTTGGCATCAACCGAAATGAGCATCGGATTCATCAAGCGGTTCTTAGATCAGGTTGTTATAGAGCCGTACGTATCGGTCGACGAGCACAGACCAGTCGAACTGACTGCGGGCAACGCTGCGAGCGTGCTGCACCATAGCGACCCGGTCTTCATCGGACATTCCAAAAAGTGCGCGCAAACCCGCCTTTAGATCACCACGAACCGGCGCACATATCCGGATGACGTCTTCCGCGCCGGTGGGCGTTACGCAGCTTGTCGCGAGTACGGGGACACCGGCGGCCATGGCCTGCATGATGGACACGGGAAACCTGACTTGCAGGCTCGGCGCCGCCAGGACCGACGCCCGGGCGAGCCAGGACCGCTGAGTGGCTGCGTCAGACGCCGACGTGAAGTGCACACGGCCGTCGCCGCCTTTCCGGCGGACGGCCGCTTCGAGCATCTTGCGCCACTCGCCGATTTCACGTCCGGCCATCACCACATTCCACTCGTCCGACTCCGGGCCCAGTTCCGAAAGGGCTTTCAAAAGCGGCACGAATCCTTCAACAGGATGGATGGGCCCGAGCATCAGCAGGAACCGTTCGTCCACTGAGCCGCATGGTTTGTCCGCTGAGCCGCAGGCTTTGTCTGCTGAGCCGCGGGCTTTAGCCTGCGCGGAGGTCCGCGCAGACTGAACTTCGCCGCTGGATAGCTCCTCCGTTTCATACTCGGCTACGTTAACGCCGTACGGAAGGCGCACGATGTTGGGGTTTACGTGGTGGGTTCGGAGTTCATATTCCTCGGGTTCATTCAGCGCAGTAACGGCAGCCGCCTTCTTGACCAGGCGGCTCTCCCTTAACGACGCCCGTAGCCTGTCCCGAAAGCTCTTCCTGTTGTAGGCCTGGTCGCTGAGCGAGCCGTGCGGCGAGATGACATACGGCCTGCCTACCCGCCGGGCTGTGCCGGCTGCTGTTCGGGCAAGTCTATAGCCCCAACCGTGAAGGTGAACGATCTTGGCTTGCTCAACGAGGTGAACGACTTCCCCCGATTGTGCCGTCTGGTCTAAACCGCCGGTGTGTCCGCGCGGGCTTACGCCCGTGGCTCGTCCTTCGGCGACCATTCCGGATTCGAGCCCGTTGAGGCGGAGTTGCTCGAACAAACCCGGCAACGAAATCCCAACGGAACCCGCTTCCGGTCTTAGTGACTCGACTACATGAAGTACGTACGCCGCCATGATCGTCGCGGATTGTAGGGTAGACCGGCTGGCGTTGAAAGTGTGACCGATGAGGTCGACGGGTCAGGTCGAGACCTGGCCATATCAGGCGTCACCCGTGAACCCGTTGAGCTTGTGGCCTTTGCGGCGTATGGCACGACGGGCGTATTCGCTTGTCTGTTGCGCCAGTTTGCGATAGTGATGTCGCCGGGTTCCGCGCGTCGAGCCGGTCCGCCCTGCCAGGTATCTTTTCAGAAACCGGCAATAGTCGCTGCGTGTGACCGATGTGTAGCTCAGGAGGCTGGCTGCCAGCCGCATCACCGGCCGCCATCGCCGCCCAGCACCTAGATAACGGCATCGGCAAAGGCCGTCCAGATCCACCAACCAGACAGTAACAGGCCCGCCAATCCCCTCCCAGTTTTTCAGCAAGATGTTGGAGGCTTTCAGATCACGATGGGTCAGATTGTTTCGTGCCATTTGGTCGAGCAGCTCGACGATAGCGATGACAATCGCATCTTTGACTTTGCGTCCACGTCGGTGGCCCAACTGGGGCAAGAGCCGCAGCACAACCTGATCGAGGTCAACCAGGTCGGGCAGGTACGCGGTGACGAGCCAGGCTTCGCGGCGTGGCCTGCGACGTTCGATTAAAGCTAGCGGTAGGGCGGTGTTGATGCCGATCTTAAGCAGCTCGAGCGCCCGGGCGAAGTTGCGGCGCTCGCGCGACGGTGCAAATGCAGAGGCCAGCTTTCGCCAAATACCATGAACCCTGCTTTGCCGGCAAATAACGTCAATGGCCGAGTCGCCTGCCTTAAGTCGGGCCCGAAGCACCTCGCCGCTTGGGGAGTACTTGAGGGCCGTGCACTCGGACAGGGACCTCGGATCAGCGGCGAGCAGGCTTAGCTGAGCCCGCCATTGCTCAACGGTGGGCAACAGGGAAGGTGCAGCATCTTGTGGTGCCATGCCATGACACTGCGTGACTACATGGCCTGACCAGCCATCGGTCAGGCTGATCAGTTCCATGTCGAATCGGGGTGTAGCCATTCTCACTTGCCAAGACTACTAAAACGCATGCCTACTGGGTATCGGCCCGCTCCTGCCAGGCCGCGTCCACATCTGCAAGTCCCTTAATCACTGCATTCACCTGCCGGCGCAGCTCGGCAAGAGCTTCCGGATCCTTGTACACGGCGGGATCGCCGAACCGCTCGTTCAGAGCGGCAAGTTGAGTCTCGTGCTCTATGATCAGAGCCTCGATCTCCTCAATCGACAGGCGATCGTACGGGGATGGTCTTGATCCGGCCTTCCTATCAGCCGCCGTGGTACGTTTCCGCTTCTTACGCGGAGGGGGCTGCTCTGCTTTGTCGGTGGCGCGCTTTAGTTCAACTTGTTCTATGTAGAACGAGTAGTTCCCCTCGTATAGAGCGTGGCCCTCGCGGCGAATGACCAGAAGCCGATCGACGACCCGGTCGAGCAGATAGCGGTCGTGGCTTACCACGATGATCGTGCCTGGAAACTCGAGAAGCGCCTCTTCGAGTGCTTCCAGCGACGGGATGTCCAGGTGGTTTGTGGGCTCGTCGAGGATTAGTACATCGGGCGCTTGCAGGATCAGCTTCGCAAGCCGAACACGCGATTGCTCGCCGCCGGATAGCGACCCCAGGGGCTTGAACACCTCATCTCCCGTAAACAGGTATCGACCCAGTAATGACCGGGCATCCTGCTCGGTCAGCTCGGGGCAGGCGGCACGGATCTCCTCCACAATCGGTCGGTCAGGGTCAAGATAGGTGTGCTCTTGGGCGTAGTAGCCGAGATTGAGCATCGGGTCGAGCGCAATAGTGCCACTACTCGGCGTCACCTCACCCAGGATGATCTTCAGAAGCGTGGTCTTGCCGGTTCCGTTGGGCCCGGTAATACCGAAGCGTGTTCCCGCTGCAGCCTGAAAGGTCAAATCCGTAAAGAGCACGTTGTCGTCATAGTGCATGCCAAGCTGGTCACAGCGGAGGACGGTGGAGGCTTCGGTCCGGGTCTTCTCGAATGCGAATCTGGGAGAACGTCTTGCCCGCGGTTTTTCGGTGACGAACTCGCCGGCTTTCAGGCGCCGCTTCAACCGTGTGCGTCGTCCCCGGGCCTGCTTGGGGCGTTGTGCGGCAATGTGTTTGGCAATGAATGCCTGCTCTTTCTTGATGAACTCCGAGTCCTTCTGGAATTGTCGCTGTTGGGTGAGCAGGCGGATATCTTTCGTCTTGGCATAGTTGCTGTAGTTGCCGGGGAAGTTGGCAACCTTGGCACGATCGATCTCTATGGTCCGATCACAGAGTCGATCAAGAAGATAACGGTCGTGTGAAACGATCACCGCGCCCCCGCGGTGGCCCGCCAGAAACTTCTCCAGCCAGCGGACGGTGTCGATGTCCAGGTGATTCGTCGGTTCATCCAGCAGCAGAAAGCCCTGGTCGCCCAGGAGCAGCTTGGCCAGCGCCGCGCGACACTTCTGCCCGCCGGATAGCGTAGACATCGGACGCGTGTAATCCGCCGGCGCGAACCCGAGACCACCGAGAACTTCGTTAAGCTTTGTCTCCAACCTGAGTCCGCCGGCGGATATGAATTGGGCGTTGATCCGCTCGTAAGTCTCCATCAGTGCAGACAGCGCGTCACTGCCGGTGCAGGCGGCAATTTTATCGGCTACGTCGTGGAGCCTGTCTTCAAGTGCGAGAAGACCCGCGAATGCACTGCCCACCTCGTCGCGCAGTGTGCCTTCAAGCTCGATGTCAGGCTCCTGCTTGAGAAAACCGATCTCCAGCCCACGTGAGCGCGTGATCGAGCCTATATCCGGGGGGATCTCGCCCGCAATCAGTCGAAAGAGCGTGGTCTTGCCGGCGCCGTTCGCGCCAACCAGGCCGACAGTCTCCCCTGTACGCAGCTCAAGGGACACGTTTTCCAGTACGAGCTGATCGCCGAACTGCTTGGTAACGTTGCGAATCGTCACAGCCGCCATGCAGCCATGATAGAAGATCGACGGGGGAGCCAAAAGAGGCCGGGAACGGGAGCACCGATCGGTGCCAGCCCTCGGCCGTGGCGGGAATTGGTGTCCGAGAAAATCATTAACCCTCTTGACTAATCGAGCGAGGCCCGATATTCTATGTTCTTAAGCGGGACACGGGCAATTGTAGCGGTGAGCCGGAGACGGGCGGCGCGATCAAGTGCATTTCGGTAACGCTTCGCGCTTGGAAGCGCAGTGCTATCGGTCCGTAGGGTCGGCCCCGTATGTCTTAGCAAGTGAGTGTCGGCCGTGGGGGAGAACAGGTACAACCTGTTACTGAGGCCACGCAGCAGCAAGCCAATCTCCATCCCCAGTATAGTCTTCTCACTCGAAACTGTGTCCCTCGAGAGTTTCTACGGTACATGGGGTCTGACCATAAACGAAAGGGTGCAGCGATGAACGTATATCGGTGCGGTCTGTGGCTGAGTTGTCTGGTCGTGTGCTCGCTGAGCACACGTGCCTACGGAGGTGTGTTTTCCCTGGTCCCCGTCGGTGCGACCGGGCCTCACATCATCAACGGGAATGAGATAATCGTATCCTCTGTCGGTTCGTTGGTGACACTGGAGATTCGCGTCTCCGACTGGGATCCTGATCGGGATGGCGACCCGCTGTTGAAATCCTATCAGGCGCAAATCGACTCTGCGGGATTCACGAGTGCTCAGAGCGGTACTCTGACCCTTCCGATGATCACGATTCCCTGCACGACAGACGACAACTGCGGGTCGGCGGGATACTGCGACACGGCAACGGGGATTTGTACCCAAACCGGGGCCTTCATCGTCGATGAGTTCCATCCCAATTACGTGTTTTCCGGCCTGGAGGTGATCACGGGCGCGGACGTAAGCCGGCCCAATATCCGGCTCAGCAGCACACTATACCATACATCGGGTTCTGTGAGAGACACCGGGGCTTCCAAGTACGCAGGCACGCTGATCCTTGAGGTATCAACAGATGCGAGGGGGACGTTTACGGTTGGGTTCACGAGCGATCCGGACCAGACCTTCTTTATGAGCGCTGGATATGAGATCTTTCTGCCTTCCGCACTGATACCGGCGCTCATCACAATGAGCCAGGATTGCAATGGCAACGGTGTGCCTGACGACCAGGACATCGCCGGTGGAACAAGCCAAGACTGCAATGACAACGGCATACCCGACGAATGCGAGCCGGATTGCAACGACAACGGCCAGGCTGACGAGTGCGATATCTTCGAGGGTATCAGCGAAGACTGCGACGAAAACGGCGTACCCGATGAGTGTGAGTTTGTGGACTGCAATGGCAACGGCGTTCTCGATGTTTGCGACGTCGCCGCCGGCACCAGCCAAGACTGCAACGAGAACGGAACGCCTGATGAATGTGAGCCGGACTGCAACGACAACGGGCAGGCTGACCAGTGCGACATCACCGAGGGTACCTCGGAAGACATAAACGGCAACGGTATTCCTGACGAGTGCGAGCTCGCTACTATGGCCCTGGTGCCCGTCGATGCCTCCGGGTCCCACACCATCACCGGTAATGAGATTGTCTTGCCAGCAGGCGGCGGGACTGTGAGTATGGAGATTCGCGTTTCCAACTGGGATTCCGACCGGGACGGCGACCCGCTGCTTAAGCTATACCAAGCCCAGATCGACATGTCGGGATTCACCAGCGGTGAGGCCGGCTCGCTCACATTACCGACAATCCCGATCCCCTGTACTTCGGATGCCGACTGCCCGGGTTATGCTGCGCAATGCGCCGAAGGGATCTGCAACATCAATGCCGCCTTCATGATCGACGATTCACACCCTAATTATGTGTTCTTCGGCTTGAACGCGATGGATGTGGTCGATTACAGGCCCGACATCCGGCTTGCCGCTCTCGTGGTCCTGCCCGAAGACTCGGCGCCTGACCCGGGTATACCCAGATACGCCGGTACGCTTGTTGTCGAGGTCTCATCCGACGCCAGGGGAACATTCACGGTGGGTTTCAGTCCTCCAACGGCAAGTTACCTCGTGGACGAGACAAGCGAGCTGATCGAACCGTGCGAGCGCATTCCGGCTCTCATCGAGATAATCACGGACTGCAACGACAATGGCGTTCCGGACCACGAGGACATCGCCGCTGGGACCAGCCAGGACTGCAATGACAATGGCACGCCCGATGAGTGTGAGTCTGACTGCAACAACAACGGTCTGGCGGATGAGTGCGACATCGCCCAGGGTACCAGCGATGATTGCAACGGCAACGACGTCCCGGACGAGTGTGAATTTACGGACTGCAATGACAACGGTGTTCTCGACGTATGTGACATCCTCGACGGAACCAGCGATGATTGCGATGGCAATGATGTCCCCGACGAGTGTGAATTCACGGACTGCAACGAAAACGGTGTTCTCGACCGTTGTGACATCGCCGACGGGACGAGCGGCGACTGTGATGGAAACGGGGTCCCGGATGAATGCGAGTTTACGGACTGCAACGAAAACGAGGTTAACGACCGCTGCGACATCGCTGAGGGGACATCGGAGGACGTCAACAACAACGATATCCCCGACGAGTGTGAGCCTCCCGGTATTGTCATGGTGCCGGTTGGCGCAACCGGGATGCACTTCATCAACGGCAACGAAATCATGGTTCTCCCAGGCGGGGAGACCGTAACGCTGGAGATCCGAGTTTCCAGGTGGGATCTCGACCTGGACGGTGACCCGTTGCTCAAGGCTTACCAGGCCACCCTGGATTCTTCAGGCCTTACCAGCGGGTCGAGCGGGAATCTCAACCCGGCCATGATCGAGTGCACAACTGACCAAGACTGCTTCGGTGAGGCGACGTGCGGAAGCCAGATTCCCGGTTTCTGCGATGTCACTCTTGAGGCACACCCGGCGGCGTACGTCGACGAGTCGCGCCCTGACTGGGTGTTTTCCGGGGTCGATGCGGTTGGAGTGGTGGACGTCAGTGACCCGGACTTCCGGTTTGCCGGCATGCCGTGGCTGTCGACCGAAGCCGTGGCGGACACGGGGCTCGCCAAATACGCCGGCACATTGATCCTCGACGTATCCTCCGAAGCGTCGGGGACCTTCACGGTCGGGTTCATCGAACACCCGGCCAGTTACCTGGCGGATAAGGAGTACTGGCTTATCGTGCCAATAAGTCTGGCACCCGCGCTGATTACGGTAGTGGATGACTGCAACGACAACGGGGTCTTGGACTCCGACGACATTGCCGCGGGCACGAGCCAGGACTGCAACAACAACGGCTTCCCCGACGAGTGTGACGTCAGCTTCGGCGTGAGCAGCGACTGCAATGGGAATGTAGTCCCGGACGAGTGTGAGCCCGCGGACGACTGCAACGCCAATGGCGTTCAGGACTTCTGCGACATCGCCACAGGTACCAGCACGGACGTAAACGGAAACGGCATCCCGGACGAGTGTGAATTCGCACCACCTGTGGTAGTGTCCGAAGGGTGCCGCTATCTGGCGGTGACGCCGTCCGAAGGTGCCGATCCGGTTGCCCTGCTGGTTACCTCACCGGACTACTCGTGTTTGTCCAAGTACGTCGCCCTGGATTCGGGACGCGGCCGGTTGATCGATTCATCGGTCTCCTTGACGCCGTTGGAATGGGGAACAGTCCATGTGGGCGATGCGGAGATCGTCCCAGATACCACCTATGAGGTGCGGGCTGACTTTGGAGGCGGTTTCCTCAGTCTCCCCGCTGTCGCTACCACGGAAATATGGGGCGACGTTGTCGGCCGTTTCGGCCCCGACGGGTGGAGGCCGCCGGACGGTTCCATTGATATCATCGATGTCACGGCGATCCTCGACCGCTTCAGAAATCTCCCCACCGCTCCGGTGGTGGAGTTGGCTGATCTCTATCCGGAGGCTCCGGACGGTAGCATAGACATTCTGGACGCCGCCCTATGTTTAGATGCGTTCAGGGGGCTGCCATACCCCTACGGTCTTCCTTGTCCTTGAGATGGGTCTAGTACCGTGTTTCACAAATACTACGACTATAGATCACGCGCCGAGCCGCAGGCTTTAGCCTGCGCGGAGCACCGCGCGGGCTAAAGCCCGCGGCTCAGATAGTCGCGAAACTTGTGAAACATGGTACTAGGAAGACAAAGCAAAGGGGAAATCCGAGATGAGTTTCCGCTGGAAGAGCTTGATACGGAGGTGGGCGACCATGTACTTTATTAGCTTCCAAGCGTTCCTGTGTGGGGCAGCCCTGTTTGCGTTCGCAGCTGTAGCGTCAGCTGATGCAGAATACCCTACACCGCTGAGATCACCGGCATTGTTCGTTGACGCGGCTGAGTGGGAAGACCCAGGGGCAGCGGTAGACCCCACGGTCATGCGGGGCCGACCGGTAGAGATCGATTTTGAGCCTCTCCTACAGGCGGCACGTCGGCCTGACGGCACCGTGGCGTTCGAGCTGTTTGACGATGCCTGGTTTACAGGCATTGTAGAGCGCGCCGAAGTCCGCTCACCCGACAGCTACACGTTCATCGGAAGGCTGTTGGACGAACCGAATAGCAGTTTCACCTTGGTCGTCCGTAAACAAGTGATGGTCGCCAACGTCCGCGTCCCGAGCAGGGGGACCTATTACCAGATTCGCTATCTTGGGCAGGGCGTGCACGTCGTTCGTCAGATCGATGAATCCAAGTTTCCGCCGTGCACCACAGGTACCGAGCACGCGGCGCCAATGCCGGCTCAGGCTGCTTCTGGGGGAGAACCTGCACGGGGCTGCGATGATGACGGTTCGGTGATTGACGTGCTGGTAGTCTACACGCCCCTAGCCCGTCAGGCAGTGGGAGGGACGGAGGCAATGGAGGCCCTGATCAATCTTGCTGTTGCCGAGTCCAATACTGCCTATGCGAACAGCCTGATCGGCACGCAATTGAGCCTGGTGTACAAGAGCGAGATCGACTACGTCGAATCCGACAGCTACTCCGGTCATCTGTACCGGTTGACAGACCCGGATGACGGCTACATGGATGAGGTCCATCGGCTGCGCGACGAGTACCGCGCCGACATGGTCACCCTGCTGGTCGACGACAGCAGTTACTGTGGCGTGGCCTGGGTGATGCAGGAGCTCACGCTTGATTTTGAAGCCTATGCCTTCAATGTCGTCACCCACTCGTGCGCCACGGGATATTACTCGTTCTCCCACGAGTTGGGCCATAACATGGGTTGCGCACACGACCGGGCCAACGCCAGCGTGGCGGGATTGTATGAGTTTTCCTATGGCTACCAGGACCCGGATGAAGTCTTCAGGTCCGTTATGGCCTACAACTGTCCCGGCGGCTGTACGCGCGTCGACCACTTCTCCAATCCTGATGTTACCTATTCGGGCCTGCCGACTGGAGTGCCGGTGACCGAAGCGGACGCCGCTCACAACACGCTTACGATCAACCTGACTGCGGATACAGTTGCAAATTTCAGAAAATCAAGGGACTGCAACGACAACGGAGTCTGCGATGACGTGGACATCGCCGGCGGAACCAGTGAGGACTGTAACGACAACGGCACACCGGACGAGTGTGAATTCGACTGTAACAACACCGGTGTCCCGGACGACTGCGATATCATGGAAGGAACCAGTGAAGACTGCAACGATAACGGCGTACCCGATGAGTGTATTGAGCTGGAGGTGGACTGCAACGAAAACGCTGTTCCCGATGAATGTGATATATCCTCGGCGACCAGTCGTGACTGCAACAATAACGGCGTACCCGACGACTGCGAGGGTGACTGCAACAACAACGGCACTTCGGACTATTGCGATGTTCTGGACGGCCTAAGTCCCGACGAGAACGACAACGGCTATCCCGACGAATGTGAACCCCCCATACTTTTCGTCGACGCGGATGCTGTGGGCCTGAATAATGGGCAAGGCTGGACGAACGCTTTCAACGAACTCCAGGACGCACTGAGGATCGCAGGTCTCGATCGAAGCTTTGTAGAAGAGGTCTGGGTTGCAGCCGGAACATACCGTCCGTCGGAAGAGAGAGATCCCGGCAGCCCCCGGACGGCCACCTTCCAATTGATCAGCGGCATGGGCATTTATGGCGGATTTGCCGGCGGCGAGATCAGCCGCCACCAGCGGGACCCAGACAACAATGTCACGATCCTTTCCGGAGATCTCAACGGCGACGACGGACCGTACTTTGCCAACAATGTCGAGAACGCCTACCACGTGGTAACCGCCAGCAACACCGACGAGTCGGCCGTGTTGGATGGCTTTACGATCACCGGGGGCAATGCTAGCGGCCCCTACGACGGGCCCTATCTCAACGGCTACAACTCGGGTGGCGGGATGTTTATCCGTACCGGCTCCCCGACGCTGGTCAACTTGGTTTTCACGGAGAACACCACCAGCGGTTTTGCCTCGCACGGAGGCGGGTTGACTATGCAGTACGCCGTAGGTCCGACGCTGATCGGCTGTTCATTCATTGGAAACACGGCACAGTATTCAGCCGGGATGAACATCGGCGGCAGGTGCACCGTGACGCTGATCAACTGCACTTTTATCGAGAACCGGACAGTTGGGTGACGGGCCAGCGACGCCGGAGCCGTATCGGTCGGATACGAAGCAAATGCCACATTAGTCAACTGCATGTTCGCTGGAAACGATGCCAGGCGCGGCGGTGCGATCTTTAACTTCGGTAACGTCACCGCCACGAATTGCACCTTCGCCGCAAACTCGGCCGAGTTCGCAGGTGGTGTGTATGGCTACAGCGGCACTAGCACGATCAGTGTCACGACACTCGACAACTGTATCTTCTGGAACAACAGCGACGACGGCGGAACGGGTGAGTCCGCACAGATAGGCGGTGATCCCGATGCAGACCTGACTGTCAACCATACCTGCGTCATGGGCTGGACCGGTGCCCTGGGCGGTACCGGCAACATCGGCGATGATCCGCTGTTCGTGGCCCCCGGCGGACCCGACGGCACCTTTGGCATCCCATACTACAACGTGCGGCTATTGGCTGGCTCACCATGCGTCAACACGGGCGACAATACCGCCCTGCCTCCGGATACCTACGACCTTGACGCCGACGGTGACACGAACGAACCAATACCGCATGACCTCGACGGCGCCCGACGGGTCGTGAACGAGACGGTCGACATGGGGGCGTATGAGTGCTTCTCAGACTGCAACAACAACGGGATACCCGATGAGGTGGACATCGCAGAGGGAACCAGCCAAGACTGTAACTACAATGCGGTACCCGACGAATGCGATCTGAGCGAGGGAACGAGCGACGACTGCAACGTGAACAATACGCCTGACGAATGTGAGCCCGACACTGACGACGATGGTACGATCGACGAATGCGATGGGTGTCCACTCGACGCCAACAAGACGGCCCCGGGTGTGTGTGGCTGCGGCTTGCCGGACGATGATACCGACGGTGACGGCGTGCTTGACTGCAACGATGTCTGTCCGAGTTTTGACGATCTGCAAGACGCCGACGCCGATGGCGTCCCCGACGGTTGTGACCGCTGCGAGGGCTTTGACGATAACGGGCCGGACGACGATGGTGACACCATTCCCGACGCTTGCGATCGCTGCGAGGGATTTGACGACCGGCAGGACGGCGACAACGACGGCGTACCCGATGGGTGTGACCGGTGTGAGGGCTACGATGACAGCCTGGACTGTAACCAGAACGGATTCGTCGACGGATGCGATATTCTTGATGGGACCAGTCACGACATCAACGACAACGGCATTCCCGATGAATGTGACCCACCAACTGCCATAGCCGCCGGCTGCCGGTACCTGGCCTTGACGCCCGTCTCAGGGCCGGACGCCGTGGCCCTGCATGTGACCTCACCAGACCATCCGTGTCTATCCAAGTATGTAGATGCGAACGGACGCCTGGTCGATCAGCCCGTATTCCAACTGCCCGAAGAGTGGGGCACCGTCCATGTGGGTGATGCTCAGATTGTCCCTGATACAATATATACGGTTCAGACGGACAGAGGTGACGTGTTATCTGCGCCTACCACCGCGACCACCGCTCGATGGGGTGACGTGGTTGGCCGTTTCGTTGATGGTGGCTGGATGCCGCCCGATGGTTCCGTGGACATCATTGATGCCACGGCGATCCTCGACCGGTTCAGGAATCTCCCCACCGCTCCGGCGGTGGAGTTAGCCGACCTCCACCCCCAGATTCCCAATGGAGTGATCGAGATTCTCGACGCTACGATGGCTCTGGATGCCTTCAGGGGATTCCCGTATCCGTTCGATGCTCCCTGTCCTTAAGGTGTCCTCCGCGGCATGTAACAGCGAGAGATATCCTCCGGCTACACCAGGTTGGGTAACCTGGCTTAACGAGCTTGGTCAACTTCGTTGACCCATACCACATGACTATTTGACCGGGCCACGCCAAGTGACAACAAGATGACAGCCTATTCTTGGGATTCCATCTGTTCCAGGATGGTGTCCGCCAGGCCGTACTCCACCGTCGCCTTGGCATCCAACCACTTGTTGCGGTCGCAGTCCTTCTCGACTTGCTCGAGCGACTTGCCGGTTCGCGCAGACAGGATCTCGTAAAGGGCTTTTCGCAGTCGGATAATCTCTTCCGCCTCGATGGATAGATCCGTAGCGGAGCCTTCCATGACGCCGCCGATAAGCGGCTGGTGCAGCAGGGTGCGCGCGTTGGGAAGCAAGAACCGCTTCCCCTTGGTTCCGCCGCACAAGATCACCGCACCCATGCTGGCGGCCAGCCCGACGTTGTAGGTGGCCACATCGCAGCGCAGATACTGCATGGTGTCGTAAACGGACAATCCGGCCGAAATGGACCCGCCCGGGCTGTTGATATAGGCGTGGACGTCGGCGTTGGGGTCCTCGTTGGACAAGAAGAGTAGCTGAGCGATGACCAGGTTGGCGGCCTCATCATCGATACTGCCGGTCAAAAAGACGATCCGATCCTTCAGCAACCGCGAGAAGATATCCATCTCCCGGTCGCCGCGACCGGTGCTCTCTATCACGAAGGGAACCCGCTGATTGATCTCGCCCATTGTGTTTACGTGCCTCCTGCAACGTTCAACCGTGCCCCGTTTAGGCCTTCGGTTCGTCGGTTTGTTTCGCCCTTCGCTGATCCCGCCCGCCTTCCGGCGTGGGGAGCCGTTGGCTTCCCGACTTCTTCTTTTTCTTCGTCTTGTCTTTGTCCTCGTGGAGGATTTCGTCGACCATGCCGTACTCGAGGGCTTCTTCGGCGGTCATGTAATAGTCGCGCTCGGTGTCTTCACGAACCTGCTCGACGGGTTTGCCCGTGCACTTGGCAATGATGTTATTGATACGGGCTTTGTCGCGCAAGACCTCTTCAGCCTGGATACGAATATCTTCGGCCTGACCGGTAATCCCGCCATAGGGCTGGTGGAGCATCACCTTCGCGTTGGGAAGGATGTAGCGTTTACTCTTGGTACCGGCCATCAGGATCACCGCGGCGCCGCTGGCCGCTTGCCCTATGCAGTACGTGGCCACCTCCGAACCCATAAACTGCATGGTGTCATAGACGGCTAAGGTCTGATCCACGAGCCCGCCCGGCGAGTTGATGTAAAGGTTGACGTCCTGGTCCCGCCGGATCGATTGCAGATAAAGGAGCTGCTGAATCACGGTGCTGGCCGTCCGCTCCACGATCGGACCGGACAGGAATATAATCCGGTTTTCCAGCAGCATGTCCGTCAGGGACATCTCGCGCGTGCGCTGGTAGGGTGGGTATTGGTTGAACGTGCCCGGTGGGCTGAAGAACTCATTCATCGGTTTTCTTCCGGCTCACTTTTTTCTTGGTGGTCTTTTTCTTCTTCGCGGTTTTCTTCTTCTTTACCTTTTTTTTCTTCTTCGGGCCTTCCGTTTCAGTGATCTCGGCCTCTTCCAGCAAGGCCTTGAGCACTTGCTGGTCGCGTAGCTGGAGATACAGCGTTTTGAGACCCTCACCCTTGCTCAACTCGTCGCGCACCCGATCGAAGCGCCGGTTGGACTGCCGGGCGATCTGGGCGATCGCCCCGTTGAGCTGCTCCTCGGTGACATCGATATTGCGCTCCTCGGCGATCTTTTCCAGGATGAAAAACAGCTTCAGATCGCGAACCGCCTGGTCGTGGGCTCTCGCCCGCAGCTCGTCCATCTCCTTTTCGACCTGGGCCTGGGGGATGCCGGCCTGGTACATCTCAATCATCCGCCGGGCGATCGATCGGTCCGTCTGGCGTTGCGACAGGCCTTCGGGAATCTCCAGCACTGTCTTGTCAACGAGATACTGCCCAATCTGCTCGCGCATTCCACGGTTGATGGTGGCGTCGAGTTGCGATTCGAGTGAGGATCGCGTGGCCGCACGCAATTCCTTCTCGCTGTCGAAGCCGGTTGTCGCCAGGAACTCCTCGTCGATCGGCGGGACCTCGAGCCGCTTGACCTCGCAGATTACGAACTCGAACTGCGCGGTCTTCCCACGAATATCAATATTCTCGTGATCGTCCGGGACTTCGGCCTCGAAGGTGACCTGATCGCCGAGCGCCTTCCCGACCACCGCCTTGCCAAACCCCACCAGCGGCACGCCCTTGACCCGCAGATCGCGAGCGGCCAGCTCGACGTTCTCCTCACGGGCAATCACCTCCTCGTCCACCGTGATTTTCATGTCGGCGTAGAGCAGGTCGTCGGCTTCCACCTCGCCCTCCTCGACCGGCTGGAACACACCACGCATCATGCACATGCGCTCCAGCTCCGACTCGACATCGTCATCATCGATGGCAACGGCCGGACGCTTGACTGGAATCTTCTCCAGCTCGGGCAACTCGAATTCCGGCTTGAGCTCGAGCTCGCAGGAGAAGGTCAGCGGCCCCTCCTTCGGCAGGATCATGTTATCGACCGCCTTGTCTATGGGGAGCAGCTTCTCGGTCTCCACCTTGTATGGCTTGTCGTCATCCCCGACGCGCTCCTCCTTGACCTTGACCCAAAAAAGCGGATCGCCAAGCGGCTTGAGATCCTCCTTTTCAACGGCGGCCAGGTACCCGCTGCCAATGAGCTGGGTCTTGAGCTGCTCCCCCACGTCGGTGGCGAAGCGCTTCTCGACCAACCGCAACGGAGCGTGGCCCTTGCGGAAGCCGGGGACCAGGGCGTCGCGTTTGAGCTCGGCGAACTGGTCGCCGCGACGCTCATCCAGCGTATCCTGGGGTACCGTGACGGTCAGCTTCAGCCGGAGGGGCCCGATCTCCTCCTTCTCGACCGAGATGGCCTCCTTGAGCTTGGCCATCGCCTGTTCTTCTTCGGACAGCTCCTCTGCCGGCTGTTCCTCGTCCTGCTCCGGCTGTTCCTCGTCCTGCTCCGGCTGTTTCGCGTCCTGTTCCGGCTGTTCCTCGTCCTGCTCGGCGGCGGTGTCTTCCTGGTTTACAGCCACATCTTCATCGCTCATCGAGCCGCTCCTTCACTGGCAGCCCGCCCGGGACCAATCCGCCCCCGGGCAGGCCCAAACCTCTCGTCCGCCACAAACCTACCCGACCCCGCCCCTCCTGGCAACGGCCGCCGGGCGGACGGACCAGTACCGTGTTTCACAAGTCTCGCGACTATCTGAGCCGCAGGCTTTCCCGGCGCGCCGGGACGCGGACGTCCGCGCGGGCTGAAGCCCGCGGCTCGGCGTAGGATCATCGTCGCACTATTTATGAAACGCGGAACCGGACTCGGTCTCCATGCCCCTTGACACGTGGCGATATGCCGTATCATGTGCACTGGTGACTAGTCTGGATTTCTGAACGTGGAGGTACATCGACAATGAGCGCTACCATTGACCTGTTGGGACCTCAAGCGGAACCACTGCTGACCCACAAATGCAGGACCATTGACAAGTCGATGCTGAACTTGCCCGGGCCGGACTTCGTCGATCGTGTGGTTGCGCACACGGACCGACCGGTGCCGGTATTGCGTAACCTACAGGCGATATTCAATCGCGGGCGGCTCGCAGGCACAGGGTATCTGTCGATTCTCCCGGTCGACCAAGGCATCGAACACAGCGCCGGGGCGTCGTTTGCGCCCAATCCGATGTACTTCGACCCGGGAAACATCGTGCGGCTGGCCATCGAAGGCGGCTGCAACGCTGTGGCTTCGACGCTCGGAGTGCTTGGGAGCGTGGCCAGGAAATACGCCCACAAGATTCCGTTTATCGTCAAGCTCAACCACAACGAGCTGCTAACCTACCCGAACAGTTATGATCAAATCATGTTCGCCGATGTCAGGCAGGCCGCTGACCTGGGTGCCGCCGCGGTCGGGGCGACGATCTACTACGGCTCGGACGAATCCGCCCGGCAGATACAGGAAGTCAGCGAGGCCTTCCACATCGCTCATGAGTTGGGCATGGTCTGCGTGCTCTGGTGCTATCTGCGAAACAGCGCGTTCAAGAAAGACGGGGTCGACTACCACGTGTCAGCCGATCTGACCAATCAAGCCAATCACCTCGGTGTTACCATCGAGGCTGATCTCATCAAGCAGAAACAGGCCGAGACCAATCGCGGCTTTACCGCGATCAACTTCGGCAAGACCCATAAGGCCGTCTACAGTACGCTGACCAGCGACAACCCGATCGACCTGACGCGGTATCAGGTGGCCGGCTGCTACATGGGCCGGGCTGGCATGATCAATTCCGGCGGCGCCTCCGGCGACAACGATTTCAAGGATGCCGCCAGAACGGCGGTTATCAACAAGCGGGCCGGAGGAATGGGAGTGATCTGCGGCCGAAAGGCCTTCCAACGACCCATGCAAGAAGGCGTCAAGCTCATCAACGTCATCCAGGACGTATACCTCGACACGTCCATCACTGTTGCGTAGCCCAGGATCTGCCCGGATGGACCGAGAGACTCTCAACCAGCGACCTACCTCGCGCGCCGCCGTCGGGGATGGAGGTCGGCCATCTGAATAGGTCTCAAGGTGATCGCAGAAGCTACGCCAGATATTGCGTTGGCATTTCACCAGATTCCCACCGATGGTATGAGCATAGTCCTATAACTATATACTAGTTTTGTACTAAGATTTGTCAAATTAGTATATTGACAGGCCGTCCCTTGAACGCTAATACTAATCTGACATGAATTAGTATAAGATTAGTATTTCGCAACCCATTATCTGGGATGAAGTTACGATGAGAATCCCCCAGAAGCCGCCGGGTTACAGGGAATTGTGGCGTAACTTTGAGATCGAGCGGAGGGAGACCGTTTTCGACGCAGTTTCCGCGCAAACACCCGCAGGGAGATACCTGCATTGGGACAAGCTCCGCCATCTCAAACCACCCGGCGATCTGTCAAGCGAAGAGTGGTGGTTCGCCCTGAAGACGCAGCGCCGGACCCAGCGCAGGCCGATTCCATTGATGGATGTGAATGGGGCCCCGTTCAGCTACGGATTGGTTGATCCTATTCCCGAAGGGCTTCATTACGTCGACCAGGGCGCAGCGGGATCGATCGCAATGCCGGATCTCATCACAAATCCTGATACGAAGGACCGGTACCTCGTTGGGTCGCTGATCGAGGAAGCGATCACCTCCAGCCAGCTCGAAGGGGCAGCGACGACGCGACTGGTTGCCAAGGAGATGATTCGTACCGGCCGAACTCCGCGCGACCGCAGCGAGCGAATGATTCTCAACAACTTCCGCACGATGCAGCAGATTGGGAAGCTCAAGCGAGAACGGCTCAGCAAGGAACTCGTTCGCAAGTTGCATGGGCTCGTCACCCGAGACACTCTCGATGACCCATCGGCGGAGGGGCGACTCCGACGACCAGGGGAAGAGGTCGTAGTGGATGATATGTACGGACAGGTGTTTCATGAACCTCCGCCGGGCGAACAGCTCGAGGAACGCATGGAGGCAATGTGCGATTTCGCCAACGGAAAGAGCACGCGGGAGTTTATCCACCCGGTCATCCGCTCAATGATCCTGCACTTCTGGCTTGCCTACGACCATCCATTCATTGACGGAAATGGTCGAACGGCCAGAGCGCTGTTCTACTGGTCGATGCTGCATTACAGATACTGGATGTGCGAGTTCATCTCGATATCCGAGATCATTCGAAAGGCGCCGGCCAAGTACGGTCGTGCGTTTCTATATACGGAAACGGACGACAACGACTTGACCTACTTCCTCGTATACCACCTGGATGTCATTCGTCGCGCCGTTGACGAATTGCACAAGTACGTCGCGCGGAAGACAAAGCAGCTAGAGGCACTCGAGAGCGAGTTGCGGGGGATGGTTGTGCTTAACCACAGGCAGCGTGCGCTAATCAGCCATGCCCTCCGACACCCCCACCATCGATATACGATCGAGTCGCATCGCGTCAGTCACAATGTCGCCTATCAGACAGCCCGAATAGATTTGCTCGACTTGGCGGGACGCGGCGTTCTCGAGGCAGGGAAAGTTGGCAGGGAGTGGCACTTCACGCCGGTTCCCAACCTTGAGCGAAGGCTCGCTGAGGTGTCCTGATTTATGGGTTCCAGCCTAACCGTGTTTCATAAGTTCCACGACTATGCTGCATGTCCTCTGGCAGGTGCCGAGAATCCCGATGCACATCGGGACTCGGCATAGCATATAGTCGTATCACTTGTGAAACGCGGCACTAGTTGTGAACTCGCAGAAGCCGTGAGGCCACGTGCCTCGGACATCATTCGTAGTTCGCTACTTGCCGATGCAGAAGTTTGCAAACACCTGGCTGAGCAGGTCTTCGGTGGTTACCTCGCCGGTCACTGAACCCAGGGCGTCAAGGGCCTCACGCAGCTCGAATGCCATAAGATCGGCACAGTCGATTGTCTCCCGGGCGGCCTCACTCAAGCAGGCGGCGCGCTTGATCGCCTCGGACGCTTCATTAACGGCGGCGCCCTGGCGATCGCTGATCAGCACTGACTCGCCCAGTGTGGTCGTCATTGTCGATCCGAGTGCCTCGGCAAGAACGTTGCGAAGGGCGTCGATCCCCATGCCGTTTAGGGCACTAACCAGGCAGACCGGGCCAAGCCCGCGGGAACGTAGTCGCTCGCCAATTTGTCTCGCTTGATCAGCCGATACCAGATCGCACTTGTTGGCCGCTATGATCAGCCGGCCGGTATCGAGTGAGCCAACCGTGTCAAAGACGTGTTCGTCATCAGGTTTGGCTAGATCGAAGACGATACAAATCAGGTCGACGCGCTCGGCTGTTGACATGGTCATGGCACGCGCGGCGGCGATGATCTCATCTTCCGATCGACTCACACCAGCCGTATCGAGCAGGATGGCCTCCCCACGCCCAATACGAACAGGCGCTGAAAGGATATCACGGGTCGTGCCGGAGGCCGCTGCGCAGATGGCCCGGTTGGTGCCGCTTAGCCGATTCATCAGCGAGCTCTTCCCGGCATTGGGCGGGCCGAAGAGCAGGATGTGCGGCACCACGTCGAACCGCTCCACTGACGTGGCCGTCCTGAGCAACCGCTGCAGACGTTCGGTGATCTCGCCCAGCCGGCGGCGCAGCACCTCGGGCGTGATGAATTCGATGGGCTCCTCGGCGAAGTCTATGTCTGCTTCAACAAGTGCCAGCAATTCCGCCAGCTCGTTTCGCACTTCCGTGATGTGCTTGGCCAGCGTCCCATCCATCATCCGGCGCGAGGCCCGAAGCTGAGTATCGGTCTGGGCCCGAATCATGCCGGCTACCGCCTCTGCGGATGCCAGGTCCATTGCACCGCTCAGAAATGCCCGGGCGGTGAACTCACCGGGCCCGGCCGCCAAAGCACCCAGCTCGATGGCTTTGCGGCGGACCAGATCTAACGCAGCCGGGGACCCGACGGTATGAATCTCGACGATGTCCTGACGCGTATAGCTGTGCGGCGCACGGAACAGGTAAAACGCCGCCGGCAGACCGGCACCGTCATCAATCTGTACGTTACCCGAGACGCGCGTAGAGCCCGGGCGCCCGGCCAATGGTTCCCCCGTGTCGGTAGCAGCCATGCAATCCGCGATGGTGATCGCCTTGGGACCGCTAAGCCGCACGATCCCGAGCACCCCAAACCCGGGGGCTGAGGAAATCGCCACAATAGTCTCGTCCAACCGGTCCAGCATAGGTTGCCTGCAACAACACTGCGCCATCGGGACGCTCTGATCGAGCTTCCCGCTTGGTCTGCCGGAGTATTATAGGTGGTTCGGGCAGTTGTTGGGCTGCTGGATACGATTACACCGCCGACCGGAGCGAACACCCTGCGCTTGTCACATAGGCCCCCAGGCGCTCGTCGTGGGCAGCGGAGGCGATCAGGTTGCGTAGATGCCCGCTCGAGTGTCTACTGATCGGCTCGCCGGCCACCGCAGGCGATACCAGGGTACCGACCCTTTGGCGGGGAGACCTCGGAGGGGTCATCGAATGATCCGTTACGAATGCGACAAATGTGGTGTGGCGATGAAGGCCAATGATCCGAAGCGATTCATTGTCCGCCTCGAGATCTACGCCGCTGCGGGTCATGTCGACCTGGATGAGGAGGCGGCTGGCGCACCGCGAGAAGGATTTAGAGAGATTGTACGACAGCTTGCCAAGGCCGATCCCGATGAGGTCGAGGATCAGACCTATCGCCTGCTGCGTTTCGACGTGTGTGACACCTGCCGCCGGGAGCTATTGGCACGGCCCATAAGGTAGCTGCTGACGCACGTCGATGGCCGACGCCGACGGGTCGCGATCAATCCGGGCGAACGGCAGGGATCATTGACGTTTCGCGTCGTGCCCGCTACATTTTCGCACACGGTTGCGAGGCCACCCATGCTTCGCCCGGGCCGTACCGGGTGAAGGCATGACACCCTCTGCAAGATCGAGCTAAGAGCCTGTCTCAGTAGGCTGTGTGGTGCGGGTTTGCAAACCGCGCACCGGTTGAAAACCGGTGCCCCACCCAATGAGATTAGGTTCTAAAGCGCTTAGCCCCCATCGTCTAGTGGCCCAGGACACCGGCTTTTCATGCCGGCAACAGGGGTTCGATTCCCCTTGGGGGTGGTTTTTCGAGGGGGTCACTTGCTGCGCTTCCTTGCGCCGCTACACGCTCCGAATCACCGTAAGTACCTGTATTCCCAGTACGTTGCGCGCCGGCAACGTCATCAATGCCGTGCGAACCGCGGCGCACTGAATTGCGTGGGTCGGTGCGGTTTTCCGGCAAGCAGAGCGGCAAGACAGAATCGGTCCCAGTCGCCTTAGCCCGTTCGGTCCACGGTCGGGTCAGGTCGGGCAGCCGTTTAACCGCTTCGCTGAGCGATCCCCGGAACGTGCAGGCATACACATCGGCGGTCATTGCGATCGTCGAATGGCGCATCAGCTCTTTCGCCGTCCGCACGTCCACGCCCGCCCGCAGCAACAGACTCGCAAACGTGCTGCGTAGGCTGTGGAAGTCGGCCACCCGGCCCGTTT
>JAUWWQ010000052.1 GCA_030616775.1 Planctomycetota bacterium | reverse complement strand
TGCTCATCGTTAACCTCCATGTTCTTGTCCAGGGACTCGGAGGCATAACGTTAGCAGCCACAACTACTTAGCGCAATTCAAGTCGCACTTCGCGCGCATTCCTACAAAGGACATGGGCCACCCGGCCGTGATGTACACTTGGTCACGGGAGTCTAGCACCGGGAGAGCCCAGGTGCAAGCGGAGGAATCGGCGCTCCACTGCCCGCCGGACGCTTGCCGCCCGGACATGGCTATCAGGCACGGGCGTGTCTGCCTTGTCGGGGCATGCGGCTGAGCGTGCCGCGGCACCGTAAGCGACCCTTACACGTTGCCAGTTCGCGCCTTAGGGCCCGGCTACTACTCCGCAAGCGGTGGACTTGCCTGTGGTCCACGTTGCGGCCAGAATGAGACCCTTGGATCGTCGATCGTCGGTTTACAGGACCTTTGTGACACTCCGCGATGCATAGACCGCCCTGCACGACCCGCGACGCAAGATCAGCAGCCATCGGAGTGTCCCGGCTCATTTTAAGGTGAGGAGATACCGTGAGACGCTCAACAGCAATCATAGGCTTGGTGCAATGTTTCGTATTGGCATTCCTATCCGCGACCGCGGGCCAGCAGCCTATCCGTGATCATGACGTCACGCCTGACGACTACTTCACAATCGCACCGATAACCAGTTGCGCTGCCTCCCCGGATGGCAGGTACATCGCCTATACCGAAATGCGATGGGAGCCGCCCGCTGAGAAACGCAACACGGACCTGTGGGTGGTCGAGACCGGCACGAAAGCGGTGAGACGATTGACCTTCGACCGGGCCGGTGACCTCTCTCCCAAGTGGACCCCGGACTCGGGATACATCTACTTTACCAGTAATCGCAAGCGCGCCGGTGAGGAGGACCCGCCCTATGACGGCAAGAAGCAGGTGTGGCGAATCTCTCCACAAGGTGGTGAACCCATGGCTGTCACCCGTGTGAAGGATGGGGTAGGCCAGTTCGATCTCTCCAATGACGGCCTGACGCTCTATTACACCAAGTCCGAGGAAGAGGTCGAAGACGAATGGAAGGACCTGCGGAAAGAATACAAGGACCTCGAATACGGCCACGGTGTCACCAAGTTCTCGCAGGTCTGGAAGCTCGATCTGGTAAGCTGGCGGGCTGAGAAGCTCGTCGACGAAAAACGCGTGATTCGTGCTTTTGCCGTGTCACCCGATCATCGCCGCATGGCCATGATCACCACACCGGATGAGACACTGCTGAGCAAGGAAGGCTGGTCGCGCGTCGACGTTTACGATCCCACAACCAAGCAGGTCAAACCTGTAACAGCGAAAGGTTGGCGGAAAGATCATCCCTCACCCTATGGTTGGGTGGATAACGTTAGCTGGTCTGACGACAGCGAAGCCCTGGCTTTTACCGTTTCTTTTGACGGCTATCCGACCAGAATCTACGTAGCAGAGTGGTCGGGCGACGACGTCTCGCTGAGCGAATTGGAGAGGCCGCCGATCGTTTCGGTCAGAGGCGGTTCCGCCCGGTGGCGGGGCGGTTCGCGCGATCTGTGCTTTTCCGGGGAGGAGCGGGCCCGCGTCCGGGTGTATTCGATCCCCAATGTTCGTGGCGGGAAGCATGACAAGGCCGAGTCACTGACGCCGGGCGACGTGGTCGCTACGTCGTTTAGCTTTCCGCGATCGGGCGATCCGCTAGCGGTGATCATGAGCACGGTCGAACATCCGCGGGACATTTTCCTGGTCTCCAACTCAGGTGACTATCAGCGGCTCACCAAAGCCAACCCCCAAGTCGATACCTGGAAGCTGCCGCAGATATCGATCGTGAAATGGAAGGGGGCCAACGGCGATCCCGTCGAAGGCATCCTCGAGCTGCCGCCGGATTATGAGCCCGGAAAGCTGTTGCCGCTGGTCGTGGAGATTCACGGCGGGCCGACCTCCTCGACACGTTACGCCATGCGTCTTTGGATCTACGGCCGGACGCTGATGGCTGCAAGGGGCTTTGCGCTGCTCAGTCCGAATTACCGAGGGTCGACGGGTTATGGCGACAAGTTCATGACAGACCTGATCGGCCGGGAGAATGACATCGAGGTCGAGGACATCCTCAAGGGCGTCGATGCCATGGTCGAACGCGGCATTGCCGATCCGGATCGACTGGCGGTGATGGGTTGGAGCAACGGCGGTTTCCTGACCAACTGCCTGATCACCAAGACCGACCGTTTCAAAGCCGCAAGCTCCGGAGCCGGCGTCCTGGACATGGTCATTCAGTGGGGCACCGAGGATACGCCCGGCCACGTCGTCAACTACATGCAGGGTCTACCCTGGTCCGATCCGGATTCCTACCGCGAGGGGTCGCCCATCTTCAACCTGGACAAGGTCAAGACCCCGACTCTGATCCACGTCGGCGAGAACGATGAGCGGGTCCCGGCCGCCAACTCCCGTGCCCTGTACCGGGCCTTGCGGCATTATCTAAAGGTCCCCGTGGAACTGGTCGTCTACCCCGGCGAAGGGCACGGGTTGACCAAGTACAAGCACCGCAAAGCCAAGATGGAGTGGGACCTGGCCTGGTTCGATCGCCACCTGGGCATCGAGACCCAGCCGGAAGAGGAAGAACCAGCCACGCATTAGTACCGTGTTTCACAAATACTACGACTATAGATCACGCGCCGAGCCGCAGGCTTTAGCCTGCGCGGAGCACCGCGCGGGCTTTGAGCCCGCGGCTCAGGTAGTCGCGCGAGGGAGGTTGTTATGCCGATCCGCATAGAACGCCTTGATAAACCGCGAGTAAGAGCGCAACCTGCAGAAGATACAGGACTTAGCGCTCCGCCTCAAAGTAGCGTCGGCCCCCCGTGGCCGACGTAGAAGGTGAGAAAACCATGTTTCGGAACGGGCGCTCGACGGAGAAGGGCCTTTTGCGGCGGACTGTTAGCGCGCTTCTGGCGGACGATCCAGAGGCGTGTTATACGGACAGAAAACCAAAGTTCCGCATGTTATGCGGGTCAATCTAATTATTGTTGGGCGTGACAAGAAAGAAGAAGTGACTATGGCTTGGTCCGATGACGTAATTCAGAAGGTTTGGGAGAAGGGCAGGGTCGTTGAGGGGAACGACAAGAACACGTGGCGTAAGGACGAATGCGGCGCATGGATAGGTCGTCAGGAGTATGGGAATCGCCAGTCCCAATATGGGTGGGAGATTGACCACATTAGCCCCGGTAATGGTGACCAGCTTTCAAATCTCCGGCCCCTCCAATGGGAAAACAACGTTGACAAGAGCGATGGTCGCCTCAAATGCAACGTCACGGCCAGCGGCAAAGGCAACGTGAAAAGGTGAGCGCCCAACAAGGCGCTCCAGCAGGTCCGCCGCTGAGCTTAGGCGTTAGAGCACAAGATGAGGACTCCGTAGATGCGAATCGAGGTTCTCCATGGCGACGCCACTGCGGTTGAGGGAGATGTTCTCGCTCTCAAGTATGCCCAAGCGCGCTACGGACTCGACGCATCCGTAACGGAGCTACTGCGTGAAGCAGGGCATTCCGGGAAAAGAAAAAGAAAAGAACAAGGTGTCAGGATTCTTTTCTTGCGTCGAGAAAATCATCCTGACACCTTTTCTCGACCTAGCGCGCCTATGGCAGACGATCCAGAGCCGTGTTATGCGCACAGGAGACCAAAGATCCGCATATTATGCGGATCAAGCTAATTATTGTTCGGCGGCTTTCGGGTTATCCGGTTGCGTGACCGCGCAGCCGTTCGACATTATAATGGACACTTACTGGGAGACTCTCGCAGATGGATCCGCTCGCTATAGGCATCGCCGCCAGCCTTCTCGGAGGCCTCGCTGTCGTTTTCCTTCAGTGGTTCTGGCGAAGTGCATTGCCTGACATCGTACTCCGATTTCAGAAGAACGAGCCGCGGATCGGAGGCAAGTGGAAGACACAGTTTGAAGAGGAGGGGCAAACATACTCAGAGAACGTTACCCTCCGACAGCGTGGTCGAAACGTAACCGCAGACATCGTCTTGCGCGAAGGTGACGACGAGACCGTTTACAAATTCGTTGGCACTTTTAGGAATCTGATCCTGTCTGGCACTTATCAGTCGGCTGACGAAGCGGATTACGAAAGAGGAGCCATCCTACTGCGCTATACCTCTAAGGGAAGGTTCGTCGGTCAAAATGCCTTTTTCTCCAAGACCTCCGAAAACCTCGTTTCCTCCCGCTACGAGTGGACCCGTGGATAATCGAGAAACACAAGTCAGTGGGCAAATGAGCTTCTGCAAGGCTTGCCCCGCTCACACGAACTGCTGTACCGGCAAAACCGTGGATCTCCCCATTCTCACGCCCAAGGACGTCAATCGGATAAGCGCAGCGACCGGTCTCGATCCGGAGGACTTCAGCAAGAACTCTGATGGAGCGCTGCGCCCGATGAAGGCTGGCTACCAGGGCTGCTTCTTCTATGAATCGGGTCGATGCAAGATCTACGACTCCCGGCCGACAGACTGTCGGATGTTTCCCTTCGATGTCGACAGAGCCGAAGACGGGTCGCTCATATGGATTGTGTATTCCTCCACCTGCCCTGTTTCCGTCGATGCTTCAGAGTACTTCCCTAGCGTTCAGGAGCTAGAACAGGAGCTTGATCCGTACTTGGCCGAGTTTGCAACGCATACATCTGCACGCATGGAGCAGCATGAGAGCCAAGTCATCGGTCCGGTCGCTCGAAAGGACTCAGTCGCTCGACTTAAAAGCCGGCTAACACGGCGCTGCAGCGGACCGGCTGACGCCGTCCGCTGAGCTTGGTCGTTCCCGGCGTCCGTAGGTCTGGCTCACTCCCGGCGCGCCGGGATTCAGGTCGAGGATCAGGGATGAAGGATGAGGGATGAGGGATGAATCGGAGGTCCTCAAATCACAGGCAAAACATGCACGTATCATGCCATTACGATCAATCCACTTCCCCGGCACGTCCATCAAGGACTTCAGGTTCTTGCGTGAAAAAGGGGACGGGCACCTCGCGAGTAGGCTTTCTCGCCGGCGTGAAGGCCGTTTGGCTCGGAGCCAGTCCCCTTTTTCAGAATCCACTTCCCCGGCGCGCCGGGAAAGGCTGCGGCCCGGTTGGACTACGATATCCACCTGCTTGGCGGTGAGGTTCCGTAGGCGGGTGCGTGGCTATTATACGGATTTCAGTTTTAGACTGCCGAATCGATGTTCCGGCTCTATCGGGTTTTGCAGCGCCGCGCGGGCTGAAGCACGCGGCTCGCTTGCAACCAATCGGCAATCTTCATCTGATACTTGTATTACACCACTTGATCACGCGCTGCTAAAGAGGAACTGAAGGCCGATCAGATACTCGTCTTCGATTTCGGTGCAGTGGCGGGCGACGGCCCGGCCGTGGAAGCTCATTTCAGGTTCGTGGATGGCGATGTCCAGTTCGAGACCGGGGGCTAGAGGTTCCTCGCAGCGAATACCGACGCCGTGAAGACTGAGATTGAGCGACGTTGCAAGCACGTACCGATCGATGTCGTTCTCTTGCGGTATCCACAGCTCTGCCGTACCCGGAAAGGGCCAGCGGGCCACTTTGCGTCGTTCCCTGGCGCTCGAACTTGGTGCCGCGGCTTCTCGATCCGCCAGCAGCTTGGCGACGGCATCTTCGGTCAGCGGGCAGATTTCGGTAACTTCCATTGAACGACTCCACGGGATGTCCCCCGGCCGGCTTCAACACATCTTGAAGGACTTGCCGGACTCACCGGAAAGCACGGAGGCGACGCCTCAAAGAAGCGCATACCCCTCTATTTCTTACGATACACGGCACGTGCAAGGAAGGACTTGTACAGGCCGCCACTTTGTTGCCTTATCGGCTGCGTGAGCGGCGGTAAACACGTTCCGGTTCGGCTCTACCTATGGGACCAAGGCGGCACGACTTGGAAAAAGGGGACCGGCTCCGAGCTCATGGCCGATCACGCCACCGAAAAGCGCCCCCGGCGAGGTGCCTGTACCCTTTTTCAACAGGCTCCTATGGGACCAAGGCGGCACGACCTGGCAGGATCAGCCCCACAGGCGCATCGCGTCGTTGAAGGTGATGTACAAAAAGGCGCCGATGATCAGGAAAAGTCCGATCATTTGAGTAGCCACCTGTATGCGGAGGCTGACCGGGCTTCCCTTGATTTTCTCGATTAAGAGGAACACCATCAAACCGCCGTCGAAAATCGGCAGCGGAAGAAAGTTGATCACCGCCAGGTTCGCCGAAATGATGGCCATAAAGAAGATTAGGTCAACCAGTCCCGACCGGGCCATCCTGCCGCCGATGTCGATGATCCCTAGAGGCCCGGATACGCTGTCCATTCCGACGCTGCGGGTAAAGATCATGCGTTGCAGAATCTTGTAGACGTTCAAGATGAAGTAATAGGTTTTGTGTATGCCGATCCGAACGGCGTCAAAGGCGTTGTCACCCTTTAGCAGCTTCATCTCGTCGCCGACGCGAATGTTCGCCGAAAACGCGATGTGCCCCAGCCAGGGGTCAACCACATCTTCGGTGACATCGATGTACCCGGTCTGAATCTCCGCCAGCGGGGTGGCACGGAACTCCACAGGTACGTCCGTGCGCCCGATCAGTTCGGTGAGTATCGATCGTGTGGCCTTGCGGTAGCCGACGGATGCCTCCTCGAGACCACGGCTTGTCGGCAGCGCCACGGTCTTTCGTCCATCGATGCTTACGATGCGTGCTTCCGGGCCGACGCCGAGCAATGTGCGCAGACAGTGAGGAACCGGGAACGCAGCGCTACGAGATTGATTGTCGGAGTCTAGATACGCCAGCTCGACCGTGCTCCCGGCGTTTTTGCGCAAGGCGTCTATCAAATCCCGCCATCGGGAGACGCTCCGACTGTTTGCCGCTGTAATCAGCGCTCCGGGTTCGATACTCGCCTGCGCGGCGGGACTGGGTCGTCCGTGGATGGTCTCAATGATCCCGCCGACTCTCAGCACGTCATCGGCCACCAAGCTATAGCGGGCGTCGACGGAACCGGGGCGCTCTGGGTGGACCCAGCTTGTAAACTTCCTACCGTCCGCTTTCCGAACCGTAATCGCAATCTGCCGGCCGGCGTTGCCTCGGATCGCCCGGTTGATCTCTGCCGCGGAAGGATTCACAACGCCCATGCATGACAGGATCACATCACCCGTTCTGAAGCCCGCGCGGTGGGCTCTGCCGGAGCGACGGACATCGGTGAAGTAGGCCCGTGGCCTGCCCTCGGCGCGCTTTTCCTCGTCGATCCTCGTCCAGATTGCCTGGATGGTCGCATCGCCGCGACGGTTGCGCTTAGGCCGAACGAACCCCTCGAACAGCCGGCCGCTTAGCTTTCGGACTTTGAAGTAGATGTCTCGCTCGGGGCAATCCTGAATCGCCCGGGTGATGCTCGCCTTGCTCGGGAATAGGGTGTCGTCCCAACGAAGCACGGTATCGCCGGCTTCGAGGCCGGCCAGGTGCCCACGACCTCTCGGGTCAACCGAGCTGAATCTAACCAGCGGCCTTAAGCCCAGCACGCTGACCTCACTGGCGCCGTTACCGTCGCTGGGGAAAATGGTCAAAATGGGCGGGATGTCGACTCGAACGCGTTGCCCCGGCGTGTCCGGATCCTTCGGATCCATTCGCTCGACGTAGACGTCTCCTTTGGCATAGACGAGAGCGTTGATGACCTCGTTGACGTTATCATCGGTCACCTCGATGCCGTCGACTTCGACGATGAGGTCGCCGACATGCGGGCGGTCGGGTCTGGACTGATCGATCTCCGGGCCCACGGCGACGATCTCGCGGGTCGCCCCTGGGGCGATTCCCACAATCTGCCGTCGGATGTCCCGCGTGCTTTCGGGAATGGCATACTCCGGTTCGACCTGAATCGACTTGAGCTGGCCGCCGCGCTCTACGACGAACTCGATCGGCTCATGGAGCGGAGCGAGTATGACCGCCAACCGCACCTCATTGAATTCGAGGACGCTCTCCCCGTTGATCTTCTTGATCTCGTCGCCGGGGAGCAGGCCCGCGAGTTCGGCCGGACTGTCCGGCTCGATAAGCGCGATCCGCGTACCCACCGCCTCCATGCCGATCAAAAACACGATCATAAACAGCACGCAGGCGAAAAGAACGTTCATGGTCACACCGGCTGACACGATGGCCATCCGGCGCCCCACGGGCTTATTGACGAACGACTGCGGATCGTCCTTAAACTGCAGCTCCTTGGCCTTGTCGTCGAAATCCTCCTGTCCCAGCATCTTCACGTAACCGCCCAGCGGAAGGAAGTTGAACGAGTAACGTGTCTCGCCCTTGGTAAATCCGATAAGTTCGCGACCGAAACCCACCGCGAATTTGTCCACGCGCACCCCGGCCCACTTGGCCACCGCGAAATGCCCGAGTTCGTGGACGCACACGATCAGCGAGAAGCCGATCAGCATCAGAACATACGGCCAGACGCTCTGCCACACGCCCAGCGGGGACCACTGAGCGATCAGCCAGGCCTCAGGCTGGATCAACACGTCGTGCATCGAGCCACCTCTTGTCTTGCCCACCGATCCGCCGCCAGCAGATCCTCCAGGGTGGGCGACTCCCTGAATTCATGCTGCTCTAAGGCCCGCTCGGTCTGGCGAACGATGTCAAGAAAGGATATGACGCCCTGCCGGAACAGTTCGACCGCCGCCTCGTTCGCCGCATTGAGAACAGCACCGGCGGTCCCACCCCGCCGGGCAACCTCGTGTCCCAGCCGCAGCCCGGGAAACCGCTGTGTGTCGGGTGGGTGCAGGTTCAGCCGCCGTATCTCGGAAAGGTTCAGTTTCTGGGACGGACACGGCCGTCGCTGGGGATATGTCAACGCGTATTGGATCGGGGTACGCATATCGGGCGTCCCCAGTTGGGCAATCAACGAACCGTCACAAAACTCCACCAATGAATGTATGATCGACTCCGGGTGGATGACCACCCCAATCTGCTCGGGCTTCAAATCGAAAAACCAGCGGGCCTCGACGATCTCCAGGGCCTTGTTCATCATTGTCGCAGAGTCGATCGTGGTTTTCGGGCCCATGTCCCAGGTAGGGTGGTGAAGGGCGTCCTCGACAGTGATATCGCCCATGGCCTCCTCACTCCAGGTTCGGAAGGGTCCGCCCGAAGCGGTAAGATATACTTTCTCAACGTCGGTCGCCCGCTCGGCGTGCACCACCTGGAAGATCGCTGAATGCTCGCTATCTACGGGGATTATTTCTGCGCCGGTTCGCTCCGCCAGGGGCATTAGAAGCGACCCGGCGATAACCAGCGCTTCTTTGTTAGCCAGGGCGATTCGCCGGCCAAGTTCCACCGCTCGTAGCGTCGCCGCCAGACCGCCCACTCCGACCACGGCGCTAACGACGCAATCGCACGGGACACTGTCGACCAGCTCGAGCAGGGCGCCGGGGCCACGGTGCACGGTTGGCGAATAAGCTAAGGCCGCCTCCAGACCTGAGGCGTTGTCCGCCCGAGCAATCGCCAGAGACCCAGGACGAAACCGGTTGGCCTGCTCGGCAAGCTGCCGGTCGCGTGAACCGACCGCCAGCCCCGCAAGCTCCCATTCGTCCTGTAAGCTGCCAAGGACCTCAAGTGCTCTTTGGCCCACAGACCCGGTTGATCCAAGGATGATGGCCCGTTTCTTCATTCGCTTCCCGTCTACCAGATTGATCGGAAAACTGCGTGATTCTCGGACAGCATCATAAGTGTGACAACATGCCACCACAAGCTTCGAGCATCTCCGCTGCTGCGCCTCGCGCCCGGGGCGGCAGTTCAACACCAATTGCTGTGCGAATCTGCCGGCCCTATAATGCCGGCGCTGGTTGCCGAATTAACATCAAGCCGTATCCGCGGGGCCATGAATGCCAAAGCAGCTACTCAGAACCCGTCTGTTTACCGTTGAGCACAGAGTGTATACGCGTCCCGGACAAGAGCCGGTTGCTCGTGATGTGGTGGTACACCCCGGCGCGGTGGTCATTTTGCCGATTCTCGATGAACGCCGCATCGTCATGATCCGCAACTACCGCTACACCGTCCAGAGCGAACTGTGGGAGCTGCCTGCGGGTACGCTCGAACCGAACGAAGAGCCGATCGATACCGCCCGGCGCGAGTTGGAGGAGGAGACGGGTTACCGGGCAGGCCGGATGCATCCGCTGATGGAGTTTTTTACCTCGCCGGGTTTCCTCACCGAACGGATGCACGCGTTCGTAGCAACCGATTTAACGGTGGTCGGCCAAAGGCTCCAGGGTGCTGAGCAGATTGTATCCGAGGTCGTCGAGGTGACCGAAGTTCGCGACAGGCTCCTGCGCGGTGAGTTCGTCGATGGGAAGACCATTGCAGTTCTGGGCCGATATCTTCTTGGAGCGGGCCACTAAGAGGATTATTCATGGGTTGGCAGGATCGAGATTACGCTAGACGCGGGCCGACACCCCGGCCGGTCTGGTCACACGGACCTTCCTTCGGGCACGGCGGCCGCAGCATCGTTACGATCCTGATCGTCATCAACGTGGCGGTGTATGTGCTGTCTGCGCTAAGTGTCACGCTCGCTGAGCTTGTTTTCGTGAGTTGTGCCATGCAGGCCGATGCCGTGGTCCATGGGCAGGTCTGGCGACTGGTTACGGCGCAATACCTGCACGCTAGTACCTTCCACTTACTGCTGAATATGATCGGGCTGCATTTTCTCGGGCGGCCTCTCGAACGGATGTGGTCAGCGCGAAGGTTCTTTACGATCTACACGCTCTGCGGCTTGTTCGGGAACGTGTTTTACACCGTCTTGGGCGTACGTGGAGTGATAGATCCCCTGATGCCCGCGGTTGGAGCATCAGGATCGATTTATGGCCTGCTCGGGATCGTGGCGGTCCTTTTCCCCACGGCCACCGTCTACATCTATTTCCTCTTTCCGATGCGCATCCGCACGGTGGCGCTTATCTTCGGAGGCATAGCATTGCTCAGGGTCTTGGAGAGAGGCGCGAACTACGGAGGAGAAGCGTGTCACCTGGCCGGGCTGGTCTTCGGCGTGTGGTGGGCGATGAAGGGCGACACCTGGTGGGCGACCAGGGGGCGCGGGTGGTGGACCCGGACCAAGTCGCGATGGGGGAGTCCCCGCCGGACTCGTCGGGTACCCAAACCGCGTGGATTTTCCGCAAAAATCGCCGAGCGGCGCGAAGACGCCGAAACGATCGACCGGATTCTCAAGAAGGTCTACGACAAAGGCATCCACAGCCTCACCGAGGCTGAAAAACGCGCCTTAAAGGAAGCAACCGAGCGGCAACGACAACGGGAAGAGGAAGCCGGGCGCGTCGATAGGTTGTGACCGACCGACATCTGAAGGTTTAACGGTCGGATCATCACAAGCACTGAGCCGCAGGCTTCAGCCTGCGCGGTTTCTGCACAGGTAATAACCCACAGCTCGCTCGTGATGATCACGCGAAGAAGCAAGCAAGAGTATGGCTCGCACTGACAGACCGCTGGATAATCCGATCAACTGGTCATTCAGGGCCGGGCGGCTGTTCGGCATCGACATCCGCATTCATATCGCGTTTGTCATATGTGCGGTTGTGCTCGTATGGATGGAGATGCCCAAACCGGACTCCGGCTTGGATCGACCGTTCGGGTCCGTACTTGTCAACGCACTCGGAATCTACGTGCTTCTATTCTTCATTGTTTTGGCACACGAATTCGGTCACTGCTTCGGAGCCCGCTATAGCGGCGGCGATGCGGATGAGATCCTGCTGTGGCCTTTGGGAGGGCTTGCCTTTGCAAATCCGCCACACAATGCAGCGGCGCACATGATCACCACCATAGCCGGCCCGCTGGTCAACGTGCTTTTCTGCATGATCTGCACGTTGGTGCTGGTGATCTGGACGGGAAAGTTGGGCGCGGTCCCCTGGAACCCGCTGCACCCGACGTGGCCGGTCGACGCCTCGATCCACCCCACGACCGCCCAGCTCTGGGTGATGCGCTTCTTCGGGATCAGTTACTTCATCCTGCTGATCAACCTACTGCCCATCTTTCCGTTTGACGGGGGCCGGATCGTGCAGGCCTGGCTGTGGCCGAAGAAGGGATACCGCACGTCAATGGGGATCGCCACCGCCACCGGCATGATTGGCGCGATCGTGGTCGGGCTGTTTGGCCTGTTTACCGAGCAAAGCTGGTTACTGCTGATGATCGCGGTGTTCGGGTATCTGACCTGCTGGCAGAACCGGCGAATGCTGCGGGAACAGGGCGATATCGGAGTGGGTGAGTTCGGGTACGACTTTTCGCAGGGGTATGCCGCGTTTGAACGTGAGGAGGCCAAGGAGCACAAACCCGGCTACTTCGAACGGCGACGGGCTCGCAAAGCAGCGAAAAAGGCCCAGCGCGAGCAAAAGCGTCGGGAAGAACATGAAAGAGCGATCGAGAGCATCCTCGGCAAGATCTCCCAATCCGGGATCGAGTCGCTGACCGCCCGGGAACGGCACATTCTTGAAGAAGAAACCCAGCGGCGGCAGGCGATATCCGACCAAGCCTCCGGTACTCATCGGTCCTGACATTGCCGCACGTCTGATCCATGATCACCTAACCGGTTGTGGTACTCGGCTGGCCGCGCTGTTGCATCCCCCGTCTGATCAACCGAACATGCCGCAATGACCGAGCCTTCCGTAATTCGACTTGCTGTAGCCGGTGCGACGGGCCGCACGGGACGTTGTGTCCTGGAACTGGCATCGCACGACGAACGATTTGAAATCGCAGCAGCTTTGACCAAGCCCGAATGTTCAACCATTGGATCCACCGTCGGTGTCGGTGACCGCGCCGTGGTTGTCAGCGAAATCCTCGATACAACCTGTGATGTGCTCATCGATTTCACCGTCGCCGACGGCACGATGGCCTGGCTGAAGGTATGTGAGCATCGCGGCATACCGATGGTCATTGGCGCGACCGGCCACGGTGATCATCAACTGTCGCAGATCAAGGAAGCGGCTGGGGCTATCCCGATTCTTAAAGCGACCAACTTCAGCGTCGGAATCCAGGCGATTCTCAACATTGTCGGTCGCATGGCGAGAGAGCTCGGCCAGCGATATGACCTCGAGATCATAGAGACACATCACCGCCATAAGGTAGATGCACCGAGCGGGACCGCGCTTACGCTGGTGGAACAAATCGCAGCCGCCACGGGGCGCACGGCAGCCGATGACGTCGTTTTCGGCCGTCATGGCCAAGTCGGCCGACGACCAACGGGGCAGATCGGCGTGCACACGGTCCGTATGGGTGAGCTGGTCGGTTGCCACGAAATCCATTTCAGCGGCCCCGGCGAGACTGTCACCGTCCGTCATACGGCCCATTCCCGGGATACCTTCGCCGCCGGGGCACTGCGAGCAGCCGCATGGATCGTCGGCAAGCCGCCCGCGCTCTACGCGATGCGGGATGCGGTGGCCTGAACATCGCCGTCGAACGGCGGTTATTCGCCTTCGGCAGGGATTTGCGGGTCATCCCGGTCTACAAGCGGGGCTCATCACGCAAGGAAGCCGCCTCACAAAATGCGCCGAAAGCAGGTTTAGTCGCTTGACAGCCCGGCTACGGGCGTCGATACTGGTCTTAAGAGCAAACAGCACACCGTCGAACAGGTCCCAGCACTACCGAAACAAGGTTTGTTTCAGCTTGGCCTTGTCCGATGGACGAGCGAGCAGAGGTTGTAGTCATGCAAGGTACCGTAAAGTGGTTCAATCAAACCAAGGGATACGGGTTCATTTCGCCGTCGGACGGGAGCCCGGACGTTTTCGTCCACCACAGCGACATCGAGGGCGAAGCTTTCAGGGGCCTTCGCGACGGCGAACAGGTCGAGTTTGAGGTCACACAAGGCCAGAAGGGCCCCAAAGCCGCAAGCGTCCGGGTCATCGAGGGTTAAGCGTCTCCGGCCTCGCCCGGCTGGTCCGCCGTATACTCTCAGCACCCGGATCGCAAACTTATTAACCGGAACGACGCGGTGTCATCACCGCTGCGTGAGTAATCCCTGCGTCCTGGTACGGGAACAATACTGTTCGGCGAGTGTCGTGTTGTACCCGGCCGCTGAGGCTTTGCGCGTGCTCATTGCCGCGTTCACGGCTCGTCCTGCTCCCTGTTTTAAGTCTGAATGTTTTTAGAACTGAGGGAACAACCTGTGATTGACAAGGTCATTGCCCACATTAACGCCAACAAGGGTGCGAATGTTGAACGCCTGATGGAGCTGCTGCGGATTCCGAGCATCTCCACAGACCCCGAACGAAAGGATGACATTCGGCGCGCCGCCGAGTGGATCCGTAGGCTCCTGACAGAGTGTGGGATCAAGAGTGAAATCGTTGAGACTCCCGGGCACCCCTGCGTGCTGGCAGATACGGGGTCTGCCGGAGGCGGCGGACCAACGGTGCTGATCTACGGCCATTATGATGTCCAGCCGACCGGGGATGAATCGCTGTGGGATTCGCCGGCCTTCGAACCGACCATTCGCAACGGTTTGATCTACGCTCGCGGCGCGGCGGATGATAAGGGTCAGGTGTTGGCCCATGTGCTGGCGGCCGAGAGTTGGATGAAGGTGGCTAAAGGGCTGCCGATCCGTGTCAAGTTCCTCATCGAGGGCGAAGAAGAGGTGGCCTCACGGAATCTGGAAAAAGTGATTCGAGATCACCGCGACCGTTTGGCGTGTGATTACGTAGCGCTATCCGACACACCGAAGTTCGATGAAACGACCCCGGGCATTACTTACGGCACCAAGGGGCTGGTCTACAAGGAGATCATCATCACCGGCCCGAAGCAGAACCTCCACAGCGGTTCCTTCGGCGGGACGTTGGCCAACCCGGGCAACGCGGCGGCGACGATCATCGCTTCGCTACGCGACGCCGACAACCGTGTAACCATCCCGGGATTCTACGATAAAGTGCGCGAGCTTACGGCTGTCGAGCGGGCTAAGCTCAGTGAGCTCCCGTTCGACGAGGACGGATATCTGGCGGCAATGGGAGCACCCACCCTGACCGGCGAGAAGGGATACAGCACCCTTGAACGTCGGTGGGTCAGGCCGACACTCGACGTAAACGGAGTCTTCGGCGGGTTTACCGGTGAAGGGGCGGCGACGGTGATCCCGGCGAAGGTGTCGGCCAAGGTGTCGATGCGAATCGTGCCGGATCAGGACCCGGACCAAATCTCCACAGCATTTGATAAGGCTGTTCGAGCTGCATGCCCCGACGGTGTCAGGTTGGAGATTATCGACCACGGGGGCTGCGCCGCCTACGTGGCCGCAATGGATTCACCCGGCATGACCGCAGCCGCGGACGCGATGGAGGCCGGATTCGGCAAACGGCCATTCTTCATCCGTGAAGGCGGCACGCTGCCGATTCTGCCGCTGTACAAGGAGGTGCTGGGCGCCGACTCACTGATGATGGGCTTTTGCGTACCTGACTGCAACGCCCACGGCCCCAATGAGTTTCTGGCCGTTTCCGATTTCCTCGGTGGGACTAAGACCGCGGCACATTTCGTGCATCGGCTGGCCCAATTGACATAAGGGTTGTCCCGCGGCACGAAGCGATCAGTCCAAATCGCGGACGACGTGGAAAGCGTCCTATAAGTCTCGGGAGATCAGGATCGCTGAGGCGTAGGATGTATCCACCCGGCGGATCGGCCATAGGTACGAGGCCTTTTTGACAGCCCCTCAGGGACGGTTTGCCGATATCGATCGATAGGGACAAATGGCTGGAACCGGGTAACTGCCTGTTGCCTATCGCTGACAACGGTTAACCTCTCCAGTGGGCAGTCCCCGAACCGGCCACCGGGGCGACTAACCCCACGGAGGTAACGCCATGCCCACGCCAGGTTGGCGTAGATTCGGTCCGATAGTGATAGTTGCACTTGGGGTCCTGCCGGCGGCTGCGCACGCGGATGTCTTCCGCGACATAGCCATTGGGCTGGGCTACGCCGGCTTCAACTTCGAGGGCAGGAAGAATCATCTCAGCGGTGGGGCGGATTTCCGCGTCAGCCGCAACTTCGTCGGCAACCCACTCGACTTCGGTGCTTGGGATCTGACCTTTCAAGGGCCCATATCACTGGAGCTTTCCACAGGTGGGCGCGTGTTGCCTCAGCTTGACATCAACCTGACGACTGCACTCACGGGCGATGCCACGGCCGTACCGCTCAATTACGTGCTCAACTACGACGTCGGCGGACAATCAACACAGATTCCCGGGACGCTCTTGATCGACGCCGGGCTGTCGCTCAACCAGTTCGGATTCTACGACCTCGAGCTTACCTACTCCTCGCGACAGGAGGTTGAACGGAGGGGCCGGTTTACCAACGACAATGACACCTTCGACTTCGACGTCGGCCCGATCAATATCTCGGGCAACATTTATGCCGACGCCCTTGCCATGATAACTCAGCCGCTTTTCGAGCGCGCCGGCTACAGCAATCCCTTTGCGAGCTTCAGCGGAAGTGGCTCACTGAGCGATTGGCTTACCTCCTCGGCCGTCGCCGTACAGAAACGCCTTGCAGCCGGCGACAATCCCATCTTGGAGGAGCAATCCAACCTGCTGGCGACGGCACCGTTGGATGATTACCTTCACAGGCGAGATGATGGGTTTGGGCTGTGGGTACAGCCAGCCGCGGTACACGACGTGGGCGGTGCTATCCCCGAGCCGACCGTCCTGATCCTCATGTTGCTAGGCTTACCGGCGATCGCTTCAAAGCGTATACGCCGCCGCATGGGCTAGGGAGTCGCCAGTGTATGGCCCCCGCCGGTCAGCCCACGGATCCGCCGGGCCGCGAAGCGTACGTTGCTCTTGTAGGCGGACTCGTGCTTCACGGCAGCCTGGTAGAGTTCCAAGGCCCGGTTCCGGTCGTGCATCCGGTAGTCGTAGATAACGGCGGCCTGAAAACGGGCTGGATGAGGCGTCCCGGGGTCCCAGGTGTACGCCCGCTCGTACCACTTGACGGCGATTGACTCCTGGCCAGGGAGGTACTCTTTATGAATCTCGCCGCAGAAGAAGGCAGCGTCGTCGATCTTGTCACTTGAAGGGTAGCGCTCAATGAGCCTACGAAAGAGGTCGGCGGCCTCGATCATCCGGTCCTGCCGGTAGATCCCCGGGACCCCGTGCCCGCCGCGTCGCATCAGCTCGAGTCCCTTTTCGTAGAGGGCGTCAGCCTCGTCAATCTGTTTCTCTGGACGCAACGCGTCGGAGGCCACTTCGGCGTCCAGCAGATAACGAAACTTCTGGACGCGGTCCATTCCCTGTAACTCGAACGTTGCCCATTGTTGCTTGGCGGTGTACCCATGGGCTTCGTAATAGTCGTGAAGCTGCCTCAGGGTGTGGAGGTACTGCCGGCGATGAGCCACCACTGCCTCGACCAGATCCACTTCCTGCGTGTCGGCGGTTGAGATATCGATACCCTCGTCTGTCCGAACCAGCCGAGCGGAGCTTGCGGCCGAGACTCCAGGAGTGGTCGACCACCTGCCCTCGACGTTGCAGCCGAGAACGCCCACCGCAACGGACACACAAAACACCGCTACACTTATACCTCTGATTGTGCCGAACATGACCTCTCCTTGGCTAAAGGTGTGGGCTTCTGCTCTTCTCCTTGTCGCATTTCAACACCGGTGCCTTATCACGTCAAGGCGATTGCCGCGCGAGATTCTACCACTGTGCCTCCTCGAAGGCGCCCAGCCGAGGGGCGGGCTTGGACGGACGGGCTTTGAGAATCGCGTTTGCGAGAGTCATGTCCGCCCTCGTCGTGATTTTGACGTTTGTCGGATCGGACACTACAACCGAAACGTGGTGACCCGCTCGCTCGACGAGCTGGGCGTCATCGGTGATCTCCTTTTTCGCCTTTTCGTCGAGGCGCCCATAGGCGTCAAGCAGCAGATCCTTCCGAAACACCTGCGGTGTCTGGGCCTCATAGAGCCTCTTACGCGGCTCCGTCGCTTCGACAACCATTGACTCGCCAACCCGCTTGATGGTACTCGTGATCGGGGCGGCCAGAATAGCCGCGCCGCTTTTCACAGCCTCGGCAAACACCGCGTCAATCAGCTCGGACCTGACGCAAGGCCTGGCGGCGTCGTGGACGGCCACGAACTCCGCATCATCCGAGACTACCTTGAGCGCAGCAGCCACCGTATCGCATCGCTTTTCACCGCCTTCAACCAATTTCACACCCATAAAACCCAGGTTGGCGCCGTACTTGGACTTCATGGTCTCGGCGTTCTCAGGGGCGACGGTCAGGATGGTCTGACATACGTCCTCCCGGGTTACGAAGTGTTCCAGGGAGCGAAGGAACACTGGGCGGCCGTCCAGCTTTGCGAACGTTTTATTCTCCGCACCTCCGAATCGCTCAGCCTTCCCCGCCGCTGCGATAATGACAGAGAACTTCGACATACCGGCATATTCTCCCTACACCAACCGGGGACCGATTCCTCGCTTCGCCAGCCGCTATGGCGTATCCCGTGATCGCCGGCATGAGATTCCGGCCTAGTACCGTGTTTCACAAGTAATACGACTATACGCTGTGCCGAGTCCCGATGTGCATCAGGATTCTCGGCACCTGCCAGAGGACCAAGAAGGGATTCTCGGTCCAGCGATGATAGTCGCGTTTTTTATGAAACACGGCACTAGATTGCATCAGAAGGCTCTAGGGTCAGCTTCTATTCACCGCCTTCGACCGACGTCGTTCGGGAACCTGCGCGCCATCCAGTCTCCCAAAAATCATCCGCCCGGCGGATGTCTGCAGAACACTGGTAACCGTTAGTTGGACGACCTCGCCGATGCGCTCGCGGGCTCCCTCTGCTACCACCATGGTTCCGTCGTCCAAGTAACCGACGCCCTGCCCCATCTCTTCACCGGGTTTGATCACCTTAACCTCGAGGGATTCACCGGGCAGCACCACCGGCTTCATTGCATTGGCCAGATCATTGATGTTGATCACGGTAACCCCGCGAAGTTGGGCAATCTTGTTAAGATTGTAGTCGTTGGTAACGACGTTGCCTCGCAGTTGTAACGCCAGGTCGACCAGCATTTCATCGACGCCGGCGTCGGGCGCGCTGCGCTCCGGTACTGTGTCCAGAATTCGAATATCTATGTTGTCATTGAGCTGGAGCTTGTTGAGCATGTCCAGCCCCCGTCGGCCGCGGCTTCGCTTCAGCTTGTCAGAGCTGTCGGCGATGGTCTGCAACTCTTGCAGGACGAAACGTGGGATGATCAGCTCCGAGTCGATAATCCGCGTGTTGGCGATGTCGGCGATTCGCCCGTCCACAATGACCGAGGTGTCCAAGACCATCGGCCGCCCACCCTTGGTCTCCCTGGCGAATTCGACGTACGGTATCACGAACCGGACATCATCCTTGGTCTGGAGGATGAAGCTAATGGCCAGATAGCAGCAAATCACGCCGATACCGAGCTTCAGGGCACTGACGAACGAGGCTTGGGAGTCCGTCAATTCGCCGGGGACGTTGGCCGACACCAGCAGGTTGATGATTAGCGACAAGCCGTACGCCACAACCATGCCCACGACAAGTCCGAAGAACAATCCCGATATGGCCGTCAGCGATTTCCGGGGGATGAAAAAGACATCCAGTGCCACCACGATCACGGCGGCGACAACGAACCCGCCGACGATGAACAGGCCTTGCCCGGCCAAGAAGCCGGTTGCGATGCGCGGATCGGACGCCAGACTCCACCCTACCGCTCCCAGCGCCAGCACAAAAACCACCCGCAGGACGTGCGTGAACATCTCGCCGGAGACCATACCTCTGTCAGGAGATCCCTTCGGTGATGATGAGTCAGCTCGCATGCCGGACATCCCGTGCGGTTGCTTCCTTTGATATGGGCGATGCGTGGGGCCGCCCTGGCTCAATGACCTAAACCGGTATGAGTATACACATGTCGGGCCGCTTGGCAAACCGTTTGCGTTCGTTGCCAGGGCCGATTCCGGCTCGGGGTATTATGCATCGCAGGGGCCATGGAGCAGGTGCTCGCCGCGCTCGCCACGCTTTGTCGGGGGTTGACGGCCCGCCAGCTAGGCCCGGCAGCGACATCGGCAGACAGCTTGGCGCCACCGACCCCCGATCGTGCGCAAATCTCCGTTATTCCGGCCGCCGTCGAGACCACGCCATGAGTCTTCCCCCCAGCGCGCCGCCGATCGCGCGGAGGGTAAGTCCCTTCACCGGACGCACGGTGATGCCGACTGCAATTCTTGCGCAGTACCGCTCTTGGCCTGCCTGTTGGCTCCCGGAGTGGACGCGGTTGGCTTGGCCTACCAATATCGCCGGCCAAGCACACGCGCTTGCTGCGGTCCCGGGTGCCGCCGTACGGGCGTGGGGAGGGGAATCTTCGATCGGTTCGTATTGCCGCAATCCCGCGTAAGGGCTGATAGTCTTCTCGGGCCTTCCTAGCGGCTTACCCGGGCGACCGCGTCCCGCAAAAGGGACGCTATGTCGTCGTCCGGGTCGATCTTGGCCAGGCGATCCAGCACCGAAAGGGCAGGCTTCGGTTGACCCCCGGCATAGTGCATGTAACCGAGCAGAAGCAGCGCCCCCCTATCATGCGGGTGATCCGCCACAAAGCGGGTCAGATCCTCAAGCTGGGCCTCAAACAGGGTTGGCTGCGGATACAAGCTTCGGACGTCTACCGGGTAATCAATCAGGTCTGTCGTGGTTAGCAACGCGCGTCGGATTGCCATCCCGGCAACTTCGTAGTCCCTCATGGCGAAGTTGGCCAGGGCGTAGAGAAACTTCGCGTATCCGTCCCGCTCGTCAGCCAGCATAGCGCTTACATACAAGCGGCGAGCTTCATCATACCGCCCAGCCATAAACGCGGCATTGCCTTGTCCAAGCAACGTGGCCTCCTCCTGGGCAGTCAGCACCCGATACGTGCCGGTTGGAGGAAGCGGCTCATTACCTGCATCGACCGGAGACGGTGCAGCGGCCTCGTAGACATCGTCTGCCTCGTAAGTCCGGTCCGTGTAATACACATTGGTGTCATAGAAGCGATAAACGTATGGCTCCGGATAATAGACCGTGCTATAGGTATACCCGTACCACGGCCTGTAGTAGTCGCACCCGTAGTAGTTGATGGGCCGATACCGGTGGGAGTAATATGCCCCACGGTAATAACGCTGCGGCCAGCCACGGTGTCGCCGGTTGTTGTTGTAGTAGAGCGCACCACGCAACTGAGACCCCGATCGGTCGCGGCCGAGACTTACATACCCGGAATAGCGATCACCAGTCCTCCCGATGGTCAACCCGACCGATGGCCCGCGCGAGGTGTTCGATGCTCGCCGGGAACCGCCAGAGCCTGGGTTTACCGTGGCCGATCCGCGGGGGGGATATTTCTGCCGGGTGACCGTGTCCACCGACGAACGTGGGACCCGTGCTACCGGGGTTCGCGAAAACGATGACGACGCAGCGCTTCGGGCGCCGGCCGGCCTTGTTGATTGACTCGACCGAGGCGTAGCCCTGACCTTCCCTACGGAAGAGCTTGCCCGGCTTTGACGACGGGCAGGTGGCCTCGCGGTGGTAGCTACTGGCGACCGAGAGTAGCCCGAATGCCGGCGTACCGCCCTGGTGCTGCGGCTGGATACGGCGCTTGATCGCCGTACCGATCTCGTGCGCGTTGGAGCCACAGACCGCTTGGCACTGCTTCGTCCGCTCAGCCTCGCCTTCTGGATACTTCCTGACGACCGCGCCCGGGAGGCTGAGGACGCGACCCGGGACGCCGAGCGGCGTGAACGACTGGGTGCGGTTCGAGCCGCGGGGGCCCTCGACACTCGGCGAGCTGACCGAGCGGCCGAGCGGCTCGATTTAGTTCGCTTTGGCGATGCCGCCCAGGACTCGGCCGCACACGCAAAGACTACGGCTAGCACTGAGCCAGCGACGCACAGCCGAAAACAAGACCGCGTTCTCATCACACACCTCCTATCGCCCGTCAACTGTTTACATACGAGAAATCTATCATATTGGCATTATCTCCGCATGTTAAATAATACATCAAAGCCCGATAGGATGCAAATGAAATCACGGACATTACAACATTTTACCCGCTGAGGATCTTCGACATTTCAGTCAAAGTGTCGATCGTATAGTCCGGCTGACATGAACCTATGTCGTGTATACGGCTGTTCCGACACACCCAGACCGTAGTGATGCCGAGTCTGGCTGCCCCACCGACGTCGCTATGAAGCGAGTCGCCGACATGAATGGCCCGATCGGGCTTAACACCAAGTGCCTTGACGGCCTGCTCGAAGATTTCAGGGACGGGCTTGTAGCAACGCACACCCTCCGATGTCACGACTGCATCGAACGGGAGGTTTAAGCTATTGATGGCGGTGGTCAGCGGCTTAGTATCGGCGTTCGAGACACAGCACACAGGCAAATCGACGCGGTTGAAAAAGTCGAAGGCGTCCGCGTAGACCGGCGGGTTGAGCCAGTATTCCTCGAGTTCGGCGACAAGCGGAGCAGGATCCGCCTCGATTCCGAACTCAGCCAGGGTCGTTTGTAGGCTCAGCTTCTCGCACTCGTAAAGCGTTCGAAAAGCTTCGTGGTTGCTCTTCTCTATGATCTCGAAGAATTGGTCGCCCCACCGGATGGCGAACTCCCGGGCGTTCACTGGCAGACCACAGGTCTCGACGATACCCCGGCTTGCGGCTTCGACGGCCTCACGATCTCCAGCGGATATGGTCCCGTAAAAGTCAATCAGGACGGCATCGAAACGCATGGCCGACATGCGACAACCTTCTCTCCGGCACCCTGTGGTCCAAACCGGTGCGGCGGATCCAGCCACCAAAGCACCCATTGGCCGCTATGATGGCCATCTGCAACACCCTATGCGCAGCCCCCGAAACCGCGAGGCAGTATAACCCTGGTAGAGCCACACTACCATAACATTAACATTGGGCGACGAGGCCACTTTCATGGGAGGCCGTCCAAGGGTAATTGTGAGGCGGACGTTTCCGTGCGTCGATTGATTTTCCGAGCTTCAACCCCTACAAGGTGGACCGCGACGTAGAGCGGTTCTTGGGAGCAAGACATTGGCGATTCGGTATAACCAGCGTACGCACAGGTGCGGACAGTTGCGGGCCACGCACATCGGGGAGTCCGTGCGCCTGGCGGGATGGGTCTACAGCAGCCGCGATCATGGCGGGCTCATCTTTGTGGATCTGCGGGACCATACGGGGCTTGTACAACTCCGATTCAACCCGGGTCAGGTTGCCCAGGCCCACGAGGTGGCAAGAGCACTTCATAATGAGGATGTGATCGCGATCGAGGGGACGGTGGTCAGCCGTGGGGAGCAGATCAACCCCAAGCTGCCCACCGGCGAAATCGAAATCGAGGTCAGCGCGATTGACCTTCTCAGCCGTGCAGATCCTCTACCCTTCCAGGTAAACGACGAATTCGATACCAGCGAGGAGATGCTGCTGCGTTACCGGTTCTTGCATCTGCGTCGGCCTGAAATGCAGGAGGTCTTCCGGCTGCGCCATCGGATCGCCCGGGCGATTCGGGAGTACTTCCACGACAACGGCTTCATCGAGGTGGAGACGCCGTTTCTGACGAAATCCACGCCGGAAGGGGCCCGAGACTACCTGGTACCCTCTCGCGTCAAGCCCGGCACGTTCTATGCTCTGCCGCAGTCACCGCAAATCTTCAAACAGTTGCTCATGATCGCCGGATTTGATCGCTACGCACAGCTTGTCCGGTGTTTCCGCGATGAGGACCTCCGGGCCGATCGGCAGCCGGAGTTCACCCAGCTCGACATGGAAATGGCATTTGTCCAGCGTGAAGACGTCATGGCCACGGTTGAGGGCTGTGTGAAGCGGATTTTCAAGGATGGGTTGGACATTGATGTTAGTACGCCGTTTCCGCTTATGAGCGCCCAAGAGGCCATGGAGCGGTTCGGAATCGACCGGCCCGACACCCGATACGGGATGGAGCTTCAGGATGTAACCGGCCTGGTCCGGGAGAGCGACTTTCGCGCGTTCCGCGAAGCCATCGACCAAGGCGGTGTGGTCAAGTGTCTGGTTGCCAAAGGCGGTCACACGTTGACGCGGAAGGTTCTCGACGGTCTGACGGAAGAGGTCCGGGGCATCGGCGGCGCCGGACTTCCGTATGTCAAAGTGACACGTGGTGACACCGGCCTCGAGCTGGCCACGGGCATTGCCAAGTATATTCAACCCGTGTGTGCGGTCCTGTGCGAACAGATCGGTGCCGAGCCGGGCGACGCGGTCTTCTTTTCGGCGGGCAAGTTCGCCGAGGTGTGCAAGTACCTAAACTACGTCCGCACACGATTGGCCTCGATGTTGGATGTCATCCCGAAGGGCAGGTGGGATCTGCTTTGGGTGGTTGATTTCCCACTGTTGGAGTGGGACGAGGAAGAGCAACGGTGGGTCAGTACGCATCATCCCTTCACGGCGCCGCTCGATGAAGACATTCCCCTTTTGGACAGCGATCCCGGGAAAGTCCATGCGAAAGCATACGATCTAGTGCTTAATGGGACCGAAATGGCCGGCGGGAGCATCCGAATCCACCAGCGCGATATCCAGCAAAAGGTCTTTTCGTTGCTGGGTATCGGGCCCGAGGAGGCACACGAGAAGTTCGAGTTTTTGCTGGAGGGCTTGCGCTACGGCGCCCCGCCGCACGGCGGCATTGCGTTCGGCTTTGACCGATGGGCGATGATGCTTACCGGGGCGGAGAGCCTGCGCGAGGTGATTGCATTTCCAAAGACGGCGCGGGCGGTCTGCCCGCTGACCAACGCGCCAAACCCGGTGTCACAGGCCCAACTGGACGAGCTGTTCCTGACGCTCAAGCTGCCACCTAGTGGATAGCGCCCGGAGTTAGCTGTCCGCCGTGGCGTAGGGAGATGACTCATGAGCGTTTCACGGTCTATTGTGTTTCCGGCCTGTGTGGCTGTTTTAGGCTCTTGTGCCCTTCCGTTTGCGGCTTGGGGTGAGGAGAAGTCCGAGCCGAGGGTCCAGGAGGCTTTGAAACGTCCGCGGGCACGTGACATTGGCCTCTCGATCGGTGTGCTTCCGCCGGGGCCTCTGAACGCCATCACCGACGTTGAGGGCGTGCGTGTCGGCCACCGCACCCTTATCGAAGGAGACAATACCCGAACCGGTGTCACCGCGATCCTCCCTCACAGTGGCAATATCTTTCAGCAAAAGGTGCCCGCGGCCATCGTGGTGGGCAACGGGTTCGGCAAACTGATCGGCTCGACCCAGGTCAAGGAGCTCGGCACCCTGGAGACACCAGTAGTGCTGACGAATACGCTGTCTGTATTCGGGGCGGCTGACACGCTGGTCGGCTACATGCTGAGTCTGAAGGGCAACGGAACGGTCCGATCCATCAACCCGGTCGTAGCAGAGACCAATGACGGCTACCTCAACGACATTCGTGCCCGGCGAGTAGGTCCGGGGGATGTGGTCACGGCCATTGCCTCCGCGCGCGGCGGGCCGGTCGCGGAAGGCTCGGTGGGCGCCGGCACCGGGACCCGCTGCCTGGGTTGGAAAGGAGGCATCGGTACGGCATCACGACGTCTGCCGGAATCGATGGGCGGCTACACCGTCGGCGTGCTGGTCCAGAGCAATTTCGGCGGCATCCTGACCGTAAACGGCGCCCCCGTGGGCAGAGAACTGAACCGGTATTATCTCCAGAAGCTGCAGGAAGATCAGTCAGCTGAGGGAGGGTCGTGCATCATGGTGGTAGCTACCGATGCACCGCTGAGCGCTCGGCAGCTCCGCCGCCTGGCTAAGCGGGCTTTGCTGGGGCTGGCCGCCACCGGGTCGCCGATGACGCACGGGAGTGGAGATTACGTCATCGCATTCTCCACGGCCGAGGCGGTTCGAGTGCCTCACAATGTCACCGAGCGGCTGCAACAGCGCGCGGTTCTTAGAGACGAGGCCCTTTCGCCTCTGTTCCAGGCCACACGTGAGGCAACCGAGGAAGCGATCATAAACAGTTTGCTTAGAGCGACGACGGTAACCGGTTTCCGAGGCCGGACGTGCGAGGCCGTCCCGATTGATCGTTTGATAGAGATTTGCAAGCGATACGGAGCGATTCAGCCGTAAATCGCCGTACTTCGGGGGTTAATGATATCGAGAAGACACTATGAGGCCATTGCTTTGCTGGATCACGGTTGGCGGATTGGCGCTGAGCTCCTGCCAGGCACCATCGGTTGTAAGTCAACGGCACCCTCCGCACGATGACGAAAGCGTCGCGGGTCCGACAACGAAGTGCGAGCGTGGGTCGGTCCAACTGACCGAAAGAGCCCTGCGCGTTCATCGTTCTGCCATACTCGTCGACGGACACAACGATCTGCCCTGGCAGATACGTGACAAGGGTGAGTCATCGTTTGACAATCTCGATATCGCCCAATATCAGGAGGGTGTGCACACGGATATCCCACGTCTGCGCAAGGGGGGCGTCGGGGCCCAGTTCTGGGCCGCCTGGGTACCGCCCGAGACCATGAAGGAAGGCGGCGGGGCTCGCACAGCGCTCGAGCAAATCGATCTGATCCGCCGAATGGCAGAGCGTTATCCCGAGACGTTTGAGCTTGCCTACTCGGCAGACGACGTCGTACGCATCCGGCGCAAGGGCAAAATCGCATCGCTGATCGGCGTCGAGGGCGGCCATGCCATTGAGAACTCCTTGGGCGTCTTGCGGATGTTCTACGATCTGGGTGCCCGCTACATGACACTCACCCACACGGAGACCATTGACTGGGCGGATTCAGCTACCGATGAAGCCCGTCACGGCGGCCTCACACCGTTCGGCGAAGAGGTCGTCCGCGAGATGAACCGTCTGGGAATGCTGGTGGATATCTCCCACGTCTCCTACGACGCCATGCGGGACGTACTTCGAGTCAGCCGTGCTCCGGTGATCGCCTCGCATTCATCGGCCTATGCGATCGCTGCTCATCCGAGGAACATCCCGGATGACGTGCTGCAATTGATCGCCCGAAACGGCGGAGTGGTAATGGTCAACTTCTTCTCGGGATTCGTGGAGCCGGACGCGGCCGGCATGATAGACAGCGTCTTTGAGACCATGGAAGGACTTCGCGAAAAGTACCCGCAGGAGGAGGATTACCGTAAGGCTGTGAGAGATTGGCGTCGGGATAATCCTATCCCTCGGGGGACTGTTCATACTATAGTGGATCACATAGACCACATTGTGAAGGTGGCCGGCATTGACCACGTGGGATTGGGCTCTGATTACGACGGTTGCAGCGTGCTTCCCGAACAGCTCGAAGATGTGTCCTGCTACCCCTACATCACCCAGGAATTGCTCAACCGCGCCTACTCCAAGAAGGACATTCACAAGATCCTGGGCGGAAACCTGCTTCGGGCACTCCGCGGGGCTGAACAGGTGGCCCGGAATCGGAAGGATTAAGAACGCGAGATAAAACCCCCTGAGCCGCAGGTTTCAAACCGCGCGGACGCAGGCACACTGTTGGCTGCACCGCACGTAATCAAAGCACGGCGCAAGCTAAAGCAGTTCCGGCGTTATCATCCAGGCAATTGACCAGCTCCCATCTTCCCCGCGATCCAGGCAAACGACGGACCCAGGCCGAAACGCCACAGTCGAAGTCCCCTCCTCCCCGACGAGCAGACGCGACACTAACTTACCCATGAACGGAAGATGCCCCACGACCATCGTATCCTCCGTCCATTCGGTGACGGTCTTCGCAAAACCTTCAGTCGGATCAAGAGGATCGATCCCGGCTATCTCCTCCACGTGCTCACCGGCCCCGACCGGCGCAGCCAGCAATTCGGCAGTCTGTAGGGCACGCTTCTTTCTGCTGTGCAGGACTCGCGATACTCGCATCCCGGTTTTGCCCAGAAGCGAGGCTATCCGCTCAACGTCCGCCCGGCCTTGATCGCTGAGCGGCCGTTTCGGGTCCGCTTCCTTCGGCACCGCATCACCGTGTTGTACCAGGTACAATTTCATGGCTGGTCGCTCCCAATTCGACCGCGTTGGCTTCGCCCAAGGGTCGGTCAGCCCACCTGCCAGTCACGCCGTCTGTCGACACATGGTAGCACAGCGCCGGGGGATTGGGGATTGGAGATTGGGGCTTGCGGATTGAAGATTGCGGATTGTGCGGACATGAGCGTCCGTGCTGGTGCGAGAATCCCTTCTCGCACCCACGATTACGCGGATTCCCCTCCACGGATTGCGGGAAAGGATTCCCGCAGGCGTGGGGACGAGATGGGAATCTCGTCCCAGTAGGTCATTGAAAGAAACCCGCAAAACCGAGCCGCGAGCTTCAGCCCGCGCGGACCCGCCACAACGATTAGTCATTGGCAGCAACCGGATCACCGCATTCTAATCAATCGTTCTCCCAGGTCCACGCAACACGGGGCACGCGCTCGTTAAGTGTGCCCTTCGCTAACCATGCGCCGTCCGGCGCTGCGTGAGTTTCGGTGACGCATGCCGGGCCGAGAGTACCGCGGGTGCTATCGTCAGCGTGCCTGCCCAAATGCCGCGATGCCTGTCAATCCGCTGGAGTCTGATCATTGCCTGTTTCTGCCTCTCTGTAACGCGCCAGGGTCGCATCCAATTCGGTCATGTTCCCGCCGGAGAGCTTGATCGCCTCTTCCTGCAGATGGATCGCCCGTTCCACATTACCGGTTTCAAAGTTGGCGCGGGCCAGCGTATCAAGGATTGGCCAAGAACCGTAGTCTGTCAGTTCGTTGGCTCTCTCTGACCACTTCAACGCCATCTCGGCATACTCCCCGCCGTACTTCTCATCGGTCAGCAGAGCCCAGGCGAACTCGTTCAGGAAACCGGGTGCCCGATTCACTTGTGTGAACAGCTGCTCAGCCCAGCTTTCGGCTGCCTTGTGGTCCTTCAAGCCAACTGCCAGGACATGGAATCTCTTCTTGAGAAGGCCGATATCCTGCGGCAGCTTATCCCGCAAAGCGTCCATGGTGCGCAGAGCCTCTTCCCACTCCTGTTTGCGCACGCACTCTTCGATCCCCTGGTACGCCGTCTTCGTAGCTTCAACGTCTTTCGGTGCCAGCGACTCGAAGTCCCACGTATCGGGAGGTAAGGGATTTAGTGACAGCCGCTGGTAGATCCGACTTCGCGTGTGCTTCGGAACCGCCCCTGCCTTATCCACGCGAAACGTGTCCCATCGCGCAGCCAAGCCGTCCGGCCGAAAGTAGAACAACTCGATCCCACCGTAGCGCGCCGTCGGCTGGCAAAGCACGAGATCACATCGCTGGCCTTCAAGAACCGTTGTTCCCAGGTAATCACCGGCGCGAGTGCGTTCGACAAAGAAAGCTGGTTTGGACGCCCCCTGCCCAAGCCAGGTGTGATAGTAGCCACCCATGGGACACCCGTATTCCTCGATGCCCTCCAACAACTCCAGGTCCTCTGGGCCGCATGCGTCACCGACGACTTTCATCTGGTACATCGTGGGCACCCCTTTGAACGCCGCCTTGTACTCTTCGAAGAGGCCGTTCTGCAGCGTGTAGACCACAACGCGCGTGCCATCAATGAAGCCGACGGTCTTGAGCCGGTCAGGAGCCATTGCGACCCGAGCCTGTAGCCGCACGTTGCGAGGCCATGTACATTCCGCATCAAACGAAAGATATTGTGTCGAGCTGTACGCGCGTTCGATTTTCCCGGCCAACACCTCGACGAGGCGCGCGTTTTCTTCTGCGGACAGCGCAAGCCTATTATAACGCGCCTGAAGGCATGAATAGTCCGTCAGGTCGCCAGGAGTCGCACAGCCAGCGATCACGCACACTACGGCCGCGGCCAAGACGGTCCATATCTGCAGGCGCGTCGTGAATTCGTGATTTCGCTTCATGGTATGTCCTTTCATTGGCCCGTCCTGGAAACACCGTGGGCACCAGATTGAGGGAAGCGTGCTGGTGCGAGAATCCCTTCTCGCACCCATCCTCGAATCCTTTCCTCTGCGTCAAGATGGACCGAGAAAGAATTCTCGGTCCAGCCCGTCGCGCATCTTGGTTCCTGCGACTTGCCAGTTTTCACGACAAGACGGCGGCCGAAACCACGATTGTTCTGACGCTATCCCTTGAGCGTCTGCGTTTCTATCTCAGTTGCATACCTCCAGAAAGACATTGCGCATTCGCGGGTCCGCCTCGTGAGCCATCGGCTCCCACGGCCGCTTATCATACCATAGCCGTCCCGCCGGCGCCAATCGTGGTCTTGGCTGTCCCGCTCGACGGTTTAGATCGGTTTGGAGGAGTAGGACGGCAGGTGTTTACAGGTCTTCGGCTTCCTCGGCAGAGGTCGGGGCCGGTTGTAGCTCCGGGTGCGGCTGTGGTCTGGCGATCCCGAGTAATGAAAGCGTGTCGCGTTCAACGATGCCGCGGAGTTGCTCGCGCGGAATGGTGGGCAAGTTCGTCCCGTGCACGAGATGATTGATGCTGTACAGTGCCTCGATGCAGTAGGACGCAGCCGCACGGGGGAACCCGCTGCCGAAGAGGAGCTTGTCGATCACGCCGTGCTGAGAGGCCCCCAGCAACGCCTGATAGGCCTCCCACGGGTGCTGCAGCAGCCAACTGATCTCCGCATACACGTTCACGTGCTTGGCCAACAGCACGATCGCTTCGCTGACCCACGGATAACCCATGTGCCCGATGATGATCTTCAGACCCGGCAGTTCACGGGCAACCTCGTCAAGCAGGATCGGACGGGCGTATTCGAGTTTCGTGTCGGCGGCAATATACACGCCGGTATGAAACAGAATCGGTAGACCTCGCTGAGCCGCTTCCGCGTAGACAAGCATGGCTTGTGAGTTACTGGGGTGAAAGTCCTGGGCGGCTGGGGCGGCCGCCAGACCCGGCATGGCAAGTTCGTCATGGGCGCGGTGCAGCTCGGCGATGGCCTCTTTCGGTTCGCTCGGATCGATCCCCGCAAAGCCGATCAGGTCATCGGGATGACTGGCTACGTACGAGGCCACACGGTCGTTGGAGATTTCCGCCCCGAGATAATGACTCGTAAAGCCCAGCACAATGGTGGTGTCGACGGGCTCGGCGGCTGCCAGATGCCGTGCGGGCCCGGCTCCGTGGAAGCCCGCCTTCGGCTGGGAGGGGGACGATTGAGTGCTGCGTGCCGGGAGGCAGCGTCCAAGCTGGTCGGCCGACTCCCAGGTGTGAGTGTAACAATCTACTATCATTGAAGTCGCGGCCTCTTGGCGGATTCCTCGCTGCGCCCGTCGGGCCGTTATGGTATCGTCCAGTGGCGATCCAAATCAAGCCGCCAGGGCAATCGCATCTAAATGTTGATCGCGGTTTCTGGCCTAGAATCGCCGGTGAACAGGAATCGTATAAGACCGTCTAACAAAACGTCATGTTCGATGAGCAGGTGAACCGATGAGTGCGCAGCGATTTCGATTCCTTGGTTGTCATGGAGGACGAACCAATGGCCAAGCCACTGCTCACGGACGAGCTCTGG
>JAUWWQ010000043.1 GCA_030616775.1 Planctomycetota bacterium | reverse complement strand
TGCTCATCGTTAACCTCCATGTTCTTGTCCAGGGACTCGGAGGCATAACGTTAGCAGCCACAACTACTTAGCGCAATTCAAGTCGCACTTCGCGCGCATTCCTACAAAGGACATGGGCCACCCGGCCTCCCCCATGTCCAAAGGACATGGGCCACCCGGCCGTGCCACGTGAGCGGCACTACTGCGTCACTACGACCTCACAATCCGGCAGGGCGTCGAGAAACCGCCGGCCGTATGGTTTGGTGCGAACACGCGGGTCGAGGATTACCACGATGCCGGTGTCGTTACGCGTGCGGATCAAACGGCCCACGCCCTGCCTGAACTTCAGGATCGCCTCGGGGACCTGAAACTCCATAAAGGGATTGCCGCCGGCCTCTCGAATCTGCTCGATCCGGGCTTCCACGATGGGCTCGTTGGGCACGGCAAACGGCAGCTTCACGATGATCACGTTGCTCAGGGCCTGTCCGGGCACATCAACACCGGTCCAGAATGTATCTGTACCGAAAAGAACGCTGCGGGGCACCGATCGGAACTTATCGAGCATCAGCGATCGCGGCATTCCCGAGCCCTGCACAAGCAGCACCATTTCTTGTTCTTCAAAGAACCTTGCCAGGGCCTCGACACACTGACCCATCATCTGGTAGCTGGTGAACAGCACAAACGCCCGGCCGGAGGTCTTACACACGTACTTCTTGATCGCGTCGCACACCGCAGGGATGAACGCCATGGCGTTGTTCGGATCGGGCAGCGTCGCCTCCACGTAAACCTTGAGCTGCTCACGGAAGTTGAACGGCGAGCCAAGGGCAACGCCACTGGCATCATCCAGACCGAGCCGACTGCGCAGATACTCAAACGGATCATCTCCTGCGGTGGTCAGCGTGGCAGAGGTCAGCACCACACTTCGCACCTTGTCAAACAGCAAGGCCTTGAGTTCCGGGCCGACGTGGATCGGCCTGGCATTGAGCGTCACGCGATGTCGCGGCCCGCCGCTCGAGTCCAACCAGTGGACCCACCTGGACTTTTTCTGTGAATGCCAGAGGTCTATACCCTTGGCGAGGTCGCTGCACCGCTCCATCAGCCCGGCCAGCTCCGAGCGGTCTTCCTCATTCTGTATATCCTGGCGCACCGTGCGAAGACGATCGTGCAGTTCCACCAGGCTGTTGGTTGCACGCTGCTTGATCGGCGGAGGTTCGCGGAGTCGCCCGTTCCTTTTGGTATGCTCCGCGTGCCAGGCTGCCAGGTCGGCGAAATAGCGGTCGACTACTTTGTGCGTGTCCCGGACTACGGGAATGATCGCCTTGCCCGGCCCGCTGTGAAGTACTCCCCGCCCGGTTCGCTCGTTGTGCAGCCTGTTAAGCAAGTACCGGACCTGGGTGTTGGCCACCGTAAGCCCGAGGTGATCGCCGGCAACGCGTTCAACCGTGTGGGCTTCGTCGAGGATGACGTAGTCGTAATTAGGAAGAATCGAAGCCCTGTGGCGTCGAACAGCCATATCTGCAAAAAGCAGAGCGTGGTTCACTATCAAGAGCTGAGCACTGTTCGCCCGGCGGCGGGCCCGCTGATAGAAGCATCGTCCGAAATGCGGGCACCGCCGGCCGAGGCAGTCGTCCGTGTCGCTTTTTACCAGATCCCAAACGGCTTCGCTTGGCTGCTGGCGTAGATCGGCCAGGGATCCATCCGCCGTCTTGTAAGCCCAGTCCTCGATCCGCCACAACTCGGAGAGCTGTTTCTTGGCACTAAAGAGCTGCTGCTGGCGGGCGCTGGCCCGGGCGAGCCGCCGCAGACCGAGATAGTTCGAGCGCCCCTTGACCAGAACCGCAGAAAACTCATCCGGAAAGACCGAGCGCAAAAAGGGAATGTCTTTATTGACCAGTTGCTCCTGTAGCGCGATGGTGTGCGTGCTGATGACGACCCGGCCGCCATGTCGGGTCACCTGCTCGATGGCGGGAACCAGGTAGGCGAAGCTCTTGCCCACGCCGGTACCCGCCTCTACCAGCAGATGCTTCTCGTTTGTGAAGGCGGCTGCTACGACCTCGGCCATATCAAGCTGCTGTGGCCGCACCTCATAGCCGGGCAGCTTTCTCGCTATCCGACCGCCTTTCGCCAAAATATGAACACGTTTGGCCAGTGCTTTGTCTCCCCAAGCGCTGTCCAGCTCCGGCGCCTTGCCGTAGATTGCACGCTTTTTACGGGTACGCGCATAGCGTCGCTTGGTTCGCTTAGGAGGTCAATGGTTGGATACGCCGCAAGTTTCAGCAATCCTTCCCGGCCCGGTCACGCAGGCGGAACGCATTGCATCCCTCGATGTGCTCCGCGGCTTTGCGGTACTGGGCATCCTGGTGATGAACATCCAGTCGTTCTCGATGATCGGTGCGGCATACCTTAACCCGACCAACTTCGGGGATCTAAGCGGGGCGAACTATGTCGTCTGGCTCCTCAGTCACGTTTTCACCGACCGGAAGTTCATGACCATCTTCAGCATGCTCTTCGGCGCGGGGATCGTTCTGATGACCTCGCGCCGCGAGGTTGTCGGAGGTCGGTCGGCGGGGGTGCATTACCGCCGCATGGGGCTGCTTCTGCTCATCGGCCTTCTTCATGCGTATTTACTGTGGTACGGCGACATCCTGAACGCCTATGCCATGTGCGGCTTCATTGTCTACCTGTTCCGCCATTGGCGACCTGGAACGCTGATCGTCGTCGGCTTGCTGTCGGTTGCGTTCGCCTCGGGGCTGGCGCTGTTGTTTCACTGGTCAATCCAGTTTTGGCCGCCGGAGGCCATCGCCAACACGCTGAAGTGGTGGGCACCATCAGAGGATGTTATCGCGGAAGAGGTCGCGGCCTATCGCGGTGGTTGGTCAGCACAGTTCACCCATCGGGCGTTGACTGCGCTGTTCTTCCAAACGGCTTTGTTCTTGATAGAGAACGTCTGGCGGACCGGAGGGTTGATGCTCGTTGGCATGGGACTCTTCAAGCTGGGCGTGTTCAGTGCCAAGCGTTCCTCCCGTACCTATGTGATGATGATCGGTGCAGCTCTGTTCGTCGGTATTCCCATCATCCTCTATGGGGTCCAGCGGAACTTCGGCGCTGAGTGGGATTTTGAATCCTGCTTCTACCTGGGCGGGCAATTCAACTACTGGGGAAGCCTCCTGGTCGCCCTCGGATGGGTCGGCGTGGTCATGCTGGTATGCAAGCACGGCCTCGCAACGAAGCTCGTGCGGGCTTTGGCCGCTGCCGGGCAGATGGCATTCACCAACTACCTGATGCAGACCGTTATCTGCACGACCATCTTCTACGGCCATGGATTCGGGTTGTTTGGGAAGGTCGAGCGGATCGGTCAGATACTCATCGTATTCGCCGTGTGGATCGTGCTACTGGTGATCTCGCCGCTTTGGCTGAGACACTTCCGCTTCGGCCCGGCCGAATGGCTGTGGCGATCGCTAACGTACATGAAGGCCCAACCTATGCGCCGCAGGTTGCCGTAGGGAGAACATCGGTTGGAATCGGGCCGCGCGGACTCCCAACGCCCAGGAGTGACCCAGGTGCCGTTTTGTTAGAACCCTAAACTAGATAGCCTGTATGCGGATGTATGTTGATCCTCGCCCCTTCAAGTGTCCCTGTCAGACTAATGGCACGACAAGTTACTGTACGCCGTGCATCCTGCGCTTGAGCGATCGAACCAGCAGAGCCATCAGTAAGGCACCGACGCCGCACATGACCACAAAGATCAAAAAGTACTCCAGTGGCGGCATCTTACCCCAATAGGCCCCGAAGACCTGGGCCAGCTTCTCGGCAACGGCCGTCGCCAAAAACCAGCCGCCCATCATAAGGCCTACGTGTTTGGGCGGGGCGAGCTTGGTCACCAGCGATAACCCGACCGGCGAGAGGCACAGCTCGCCCATGGTCAGCACGAGATAAAACGCGATCAGCCACCATACACTGACCCGAAATAGGGAGGAATCCAAGTAGACCTTGTCGACGGCCTGTTTGAACTCGGGCTGCGCCGCCATGGCCAGAAATTCGGTCTGAGCCCGTTCATTCAACTCGTCCAGGGCCGTCAAGACCTGCGTCTCCGGGTTCCAGGTCAAGATCGTCTTGCGATTTCTCCCTTCGCCTTGTCTGATCTCGATCGGTCCAAGTTCTTCAGGAGCATGCTCGAGGTGCACGGTCGTGGGCTCGTCGTGTTTTCCGGAAGTCTGCTCGACGAACTGCTCGACCTCTTCAGTCAGATCCTCCGAAGCCGTCAGAGCCAGCAACCGGAACCGATCCAGGTCGGTCAGAACGCCGTTGAGGTGAAGCGTCTGTGTCCCCGTGTTGTACTGCAGCCGCTTGAAACCGTAATACACACGCTCGTCGTCGTCGCCGTCCTCCTCCTGACTGTAGACAAGACCATCGTCGTCGACGGCGAGACCGGCGGGCATCGCCGACAAAGGTGCGCTGCTCGCGCCGTTCTCGAAATGAGCGGCCGGCCACATCACGCCGAACGCTAACGCGACACCCACGAGTCCCAGAACCATTTTGGCGGGCGTCGATGGCTGCAACTTGCGCCGATGCAGCCAAACCCAAAGAAACGCGAAGACAGGAGCGAGTACGATAATGAAAAACGGGTTGAAGGATTGGGTCTGCCCGGAAGTCATCTTGGGATCGCGGAACCAGGCGCTGATCGACTCACCCCAGCCGATGTCTTCCTGCACGGCGTCGCCCGCGCCCACCTCATCCAGTGTTATGGGCGGCGGTTCGGTCGAGAGCAGACGCAGGTTCGTTTGCTTGTCCGCCCAAACCAGCATGGCATTGGGGCTCTGCTCGAACGCCGTCCAGAAAAGGATCACGAACGCGAAGACCACCAGAAGAACCAGGATGCGATCGCGCACCACGTGCGGCGGGTGCTCCGCCCGAACGTCGGTTGCCGAAGCTCCGCCATCATTGCCTGTTTCCTCTGACACTTCCTGATTGAACTCGACGAGGACGCGCTGCCCGATCACGTACACGATCAGGCCAAGGATCATGCCTACGCCGGCCGCACCGAACCCGTAGGCATAGCCGTAGTTCACCCGCAGCCAGTCGCACAGCAGCGGTCCGGCAAGGGCACCCAGGTTGATCCCCATATAAAAGATGGTGAATGCACCGTCGCGCCGCGGATCGCCGGGCTTGTACAGAGCACCCACCTGAGTCGAGACGTTGGGTTTGAGGAGGGCGACGCCTGCGATGATGAGTCCCAGCGCCGTATAGAAAAAGGGCATGGTCTCAATCGCCATGCAAAGGTGCCCGGCTGATAGGAGGATCGCACCGAGCACGACGGCCCGTTTCGCGCCGAGGTAGCGGTCGGCGATGAAACCGCCGATAATCGGGAGGCCGTAGGCCAGACCCGCATAAGTGCCGAGCAGACTCGAAGCCTTCTCCTGGCTCCAGAAGAAGTGGTTGATCATATAAAGCACAAGCAGGGTCTTCATGCCGTAGAAGCTGAACCGCTCCCACAATTCGGTGAAGAAAAGCACGTATAGCCCCTTGGGGTGCCCTAGAATTGTGCCTTGCCTTGCGCTGGCCACGGATTACATCTCCCTGTATCGAGTAACCGGTCGAGTTGAGACGCCCGCGCCGGCGCCTCGCCTATCCCTTCGGTCCGGAGGGCATTAGACTCTCCGGTGGGTGAACGCAAGGCGAAGCGTATCCGAAAGAGGATTCCTCGGCTAGCCGGCGGGACTTTGGCGGAATCCAAGCGTTGCCGGTGTACGCTCCGGGTGAGGCTGCCGGTTCAGAACCGCGAGTGTGAACGAGCGGTCATGGTGCGACGCCGACTACCGGACCGCTCTCCCGACGTACGTCGGGATCGCTGTACTGATCTGTCCCGTCCCGGCCCGCCGATTCTGTCACGAACCCGAAAGCAAGCGTTACTGGTGTACGTTCCGGGCGAGGAGGCCGAGTCTGTGAAATGCCTGAGCTACCTGAAGCCGAAACCATCGCCCGCGGATTGAACCGTCGGCTGGCACGTCGAAGGCTGGGGCCGGTGGCGCTCCTGCGGTCCGACATCGTGCACGGAGATCCGAGACCGTTAGACCGGTTGCTCCCCGGCCGGCGCGTCATGCGTGTCCATCGTCAGGCCAAACGCGTGGTTCTCGACCTTCAACCCGCCACACAGCTCGTTTTTCACCTGGGGATGAGCGGCCGGCTGTATCTGTGCGGTGTCGCCGAGCCCATCGAGAAGCACACACATCTTCGCATCCGCATCGTTGGGACGCACCACGAACTGAGATTTCGCGACCCCAGACGATTCGGTGGGGTATGGTGTCTCACGGGAAGCCATCGGCACAAAGGAAAACGACTCGGCGAAGTCGGATTGGAGCCGCTGGAGACAACGCCGGCTGTGTTCCGGCGGATACTCAGCCGCCAGCGGCAGATAAAAGCACTATTGCTCGATCAACGCGCGATCGCCGGTCTGGGCAACATCTACTCTGACGAGTCGCTTCACGCAGCCCACATCCACCCGCTTGCCAAAGCCGGCGACCTGGACCGGGCAGCCGCCGATCGCCTGCTCCGGGCAATCAAGACCACACTGCGCAAGGCCATTCGCTTCGGCGGTTCGACCTTCATGGACTATCGCCGTGCGGACGGTGCCGAAGGGTCGTTCCAGAGATACCACCGCGTCTACAACCGCGAGGGCAAGCCGTGCCGCGCCTGTGGCACGACGATCGTACGGATTCGGGCCGCCGGCCGGTCGACTTTTTTCTGCCCGAAGTGTCAACCGGTAGCCTGATGCGGGCCCGCCCCCAAATAGGGCATTCTTCTATGCCGCGGCCGGCCCTCGCACCGGCACGTGCTCAGCCAGGGTGGCATCGGCAAGGGCCGCCCCCGGTCTGTACACCCGTAAGGGACGAAGGACGCTCACGTCGGGAACATACGTGCGAATCCTCTTTCATGTCGTGTTCTCGCCCGAGAATCGGCACCCGCTCATTACCCCCGAGATGCAGCCTAGACTCTAAGCGTGTTTCTGCCACCATTTGTACTCTGGGAAATCCGGGCCAGGCGTGAAGCGGGCGTGCAGCGTGATCTTTGAAAGCGTGGCCCTGATCTGCGCGGGTCCCACTCCGACGGCCTTCCCCCACGCCTTCATCAACTCCGGCGTGGTAACAACGCCCACATCAATGCTGCGCGCTATCCGGCAGGCTTTTCGGTCATCGGTTGCCAAGCGCCATCCGCGATGCTTTGCGATTGCCAGGCCGAGGGCTTCGGCGTCGTCAAGTTGCGCGGCCAGCTCGACGAACGTCCCCAACTCAGCGTCGCTCTTCGCGTCGACGATGGACACCACGCCCTCAGAGACTCCGGTGCTCAGATCGATTTGCCTGCGCTGCTCTTCGCCAGTATCGGAGATGTCGCGCAAGAAAGTCGCCTCGGCGAGCGCGGGCCGCACAACGTTCCACGAACCTCCAATCCCCTCAAGAATCTCTCGGAACACGTCAGTTGCGTAAAGGTTGATCAAGCAGCAAGCGTCAAGAATGGTCTCCGACATCCGGCTCAACTAATGTTGAAGCAGTGAATCCTCGAATGGTAGACACTGCTCTCGAACTTCACCACACTCGTCGACAAAGCGATGGGACGTGCACTGGGCCACGATCCCTCGCGCAGTGACTCGATCCGACCGCAGGAAACGACACAGTTGCCCCTCGCTGATCTTGCCCATTTGAAACGCTTGCACGGCGAGATACTTGTATCGCTCCGGATAAGGATCAGTCGTTCGAGTCCCGCGCGGGCGCAGTCCCAGGTCCTCGGCCGCTGCCCGCGGCCGAAAGCCCTTCTCCTTCAGCATATCCCAGGCTCCCCGGGCGACGAGGCTAAGTTCTTCGAGCCGAAGCGTCATGGCCTGCACCCCGACGAAATAATAGTTACTCAGTCGACATAGGTCGGCCACTTGAAAATCACCAGTCGAAGCCGTGATCTCATGGAACTTCCGCCGTATGCCGCTTGCCGGCATCAGAAAGCTAAGTCCGAACGCCTCTGCGAACCGTTCGTTCTGCGGTTTGCGTCCATTCCCGTTCAGGTAGTCAATTCCCGGCCTGTGCCGGTCCGGAGAGACGGCGTGTCCATACTCGTGCGCCAGCGTGGCGCGCCGGCGCTCGGCGGGGTGCTTCCGATTGATGAGAATGCAAAAGCCGAGCTCCGCCACGTGCGCGAACATTCCGGCGACCGGGGAAGGAAGGTCCCAGTAGAACACGCGCAGCCCTAATTCGCTTTCTAAGACTCGTCTCAAGCGCAGGACTGGTTGGGTACCTAGCCCAAGCCGTTCCCGTTCGCGCATGGCAACATCCTCGGCGAAATCCTTCAGGCTTCCGCGTTTCGGCAAAACGACCGTCGGAACCCGGATCCCGATCGGCTTCGCGCCGACGATGCGCTCGAGTTCCCGGTAATCATCCGCGAAGCGCTGTAGTTCGCCGATCGCCTCGTTAAGCTCTTCGCGAGCTGCAAACGTCGGCTCCACGACCGCGCGCAAGTGCGGCACCAGCGCGACCGGTTCCGCCCCCGGGCGGACAATCTCGTGGATCGACCGCCCGTAGTGTGACGCGAGTTTCGCCAGTTCCTCGGCCTTCGCCTGGCGAACGCCCTTTTCGATCGCAATCAACGTCGGCCGGCTGCACCCCAAGTGCTCCGCTGCCTGCTCCTGGGTCAGCCCGCGCGCCTTACGTGCCTCCGCCAACCGCTGCCCAATAACCCGAGGATTGGACTCTTCCGTTTGCATGTTTTCGCCCTGTTACGCGGCGACACATGGTGACAGCCAATGTGCCCAACGCCATCCGCGCGACCGCCCAAACGAGATTAATTCGAGCCACTCATTGCGATATCGGCGCCACAGATCAGCCCACGGCTCTAGAGACTCGGCGTGCTCTTCAACCCCGGTTCCGAGCGCATACTGGAGAAACCAATCTGGCGTCCCGCCATCTTCGAGTTCGCGTAAATCCTCGATCTGAAGAAGATTGGCTTTAAGCGCATCAAGTTTGTCGTTGGGAACCGCATTCACCAGCTGGCGCTGCCCGAACAGATCGTACTGATAAGTTCCGTTCGGCTCATTGATTCCTCCGCTGAGCATCGCCTGCCGCCGACCGATGCAGGCTGGACAGTATCCGCACTGCTTGGCCGCAGCCCGGACAGGATAGTGCACACAAGACACGGAAGATAACGCTACTTCCGACAGACCATCTTCCGCCAACGCGCGCACGAGCTCCGCTTTGGTCCGACCACGATGCGGGAGCACATAGTCAATTCGTCGCCCCGCGACGCCGCTTAATATGTCGCTCATCAGCCGCAAGAAACGGGGATGGGATGACTTCGTAGTTCTCGCACCAACCGCCATTCCGGGCATGAGTGGAACGTTGACTGCTCCAACTCCGTTTTCCAGCACCATCACCTCGGACGAACCTTCCGCGCACGCAACGGCGCCGGCAATCGCTGCAAAGAGAAACGACCGGCACCGCTGCGTCGATTCCTGTCGCTTCCATTCCGGCGGGTTTACGAGTGCTGCCCTCGGGATAATGGGCCGTAAGTCGGCCCCGTATCGCGCGGAAAGGCGGGCGGTATGCTCAATCACCCGGCGGCACTGAAGCGCCTGATGCCCAGTTGTAACGGCCAGAATGGGACTCGGGTCCTGATGGAGTATCCTAGCCAGGCCCGCTACCGAGTCCAAACCGCCGCTGTACATGCACACGCGAGGCGCAGAGCCCTCGTCTGTATACAAGTAGTCGAACTCGGGCTCGCATCCGTAGAACTCGAAGTGCCAAGTGTCACTCCCCACTAGTTCCATGACTTCGGGCAGGAGCTGAATCACGGCACCGTCTCGCCAGAAATCAGGATCCGTTACATTCACGCCCAAGCGAATGACGCGTGACCCGCCTGAATCTCGCCTCCAATCGCGCCGAGCCATGCGGTCCACCGCAAAGACACTCAGCGCGATGCGGATCAAGTCGCCAACCCGGGGGCCAAAGCGATGGAAAACAGACTTGGCGAGTTCGTATTCCGCAAAGCGCACCCAAGTGTCGGATGTGACCTGCCCCACCAGGTAGTCGGCACCATCCTTGTGACCGCGCCAGCTAAACGTCACGACGAACTCATGTTCAGTGCGAGGCATCCGCCTAACGCTCCTTATGTCGCAACGATAGCAAGAGGAGTTTCTCATGGTCCTGCTGTCGTTGCTCGGCTGACCTTGGCGGAAAGCTCGGCTTCTGATCCGGGTGCGCCGCAACCTTGCGCGCCAGCGCGACTATCGGTCCGTTCATCAACGACTCGATCGCTGGCCGGGCCAGGCGAAGGCGCGCACGCGTCGGCCAATCCACGCGAACCTCGATTCGTCTTAGCACGGCCCTAACGGTTGCGCGAAGGAAGCGATCGAGAATTGAACTGGCGTCGCGGTCAACACAGGCCGCTTGTTGAAGCAGCTCGGCGTAATCGCGGGCATCCTTGCAGCGATATCGGACTATGTTCGCTAGCGCGTGATCGTCCTTCCGCTTGGCGGCATCCAGAAGTTCAGCAAGCGGAACGCGTTCAACCACACGCTTCACGGTATTGACCAGGCAACGAACGAATTCGCCGGCGACCTCCTCCGGCTTGGCGCCCCGCTCAATCGTCTTTTCCAGGGCCCGCCATCTGCCGCTGTTCCTGTGACCAAAATCTAGGGTCTCGTTCTCAGCCATTCCTTGGCTCCTGCTGCCCCCTCCCTATGACATGAACTGTACCTCACGCCAATGACAATGTCAAGCAGTAAATCGCCAGAATACAGAAAATGTCAAAACCTGGCGTCTGCTAGTTCGTCCGAAAAGGAGCGCGCCTCGGCTACCTCGCCCAGCCCCAGCGGCTCTCCCGACGCCACTGCGGCAGGTTTGGACTTTCGGGCTCGATTCCTCCCCCCTGTCCCGATGCGTCTTCGTCCCGGCTCGCCGGGACGCCGCGGCCAAAGGATGCGCGCAAAAGGCACACGTGTTTCACCGTAAGACCCTGACGCACTACTTGTGCGACCAGCCTTTTATTGTCGTCCCCGCTTGGATCAGCAGAGCGCCGTCGACAGCCATGACGGCACGGACGTCGGAAAGGGAACCGAGTTTGAGCGCGCCGCCATCGCGGGGAATGAGACCGCTGGCGTTGCGGTGGTCGTAGAAATATGCAATGCTCTCGGTTTCGGCGAATCCGTTCGGTACATCGACCGCCACCACGTAGGATCGCGTCAAGAGGCGGGTGATAAACCGCGGATGTTGGGGCGTCGCCCCTCGCCAGAGTGTCAATCCCGTGACGGCATCCACGGCGCTTACGGCCGACGCAGTGCTGACGATGATGCTGTTGCCCTCCCGCTGGACTGTCAAATCGTCGTCACCCCGGCCGGCGAGTCGTTCGGATTCCCACAACTGGTGACCGTCCTCCAGGCTGATCTTCTGCACCTTCCGACCGTCGCTGGAGAAATAGAGCACGTCAAGATCGAGCAACAACGATGGAGGCCTGATATACCCACCCGGTGCGATCCGCCAGCGCCGCCTGCGGAGGTCGGGGTCGTAGGACGCGATCGACTGAGAAGTGACCAGGACAAGCTGCCCCTCCAACGTCACGAAGAAATCCTCGACCGGCCGCGTCTCATCGGTCACGATCCCGTCAATCCAGGAACCGGTCGCGGCGTCGATAAGGCAAAGAACCGCCTGATCGTCCTGGATCACGTGATAGACCACCCACGGGTCGGCAAGTCGCACACGCCCGACCGCCTCCGGCCGATGGGCCTTGGACCACATCAGCCGTCCGCTGTCGATCAAGACGCAATTCATCTTCCCGGCATCGCTGACGCTCACCAATCGGTTACCCGCAATGGCGTGCGTCCGAAAGGCTTCCTCGTCTTCCCAATCAGCGTCTACCCGGTCCAGGTGTTTGGGCAATTCTCCATATGACCAGCGCCGCGCGCCTGTCACAGCATCCAACGCGAAGACCTCGTAGAGCGTGGCGAATACAGCCACATCCGACGTGGCGAGCAGCAACTCCACGTTGCCCTTGGCGACGGCAGGGTCGGACCACAGATCGGTGCCGGTTCGGGCGTCGAAGCCACGAATCCCCCTGGCAGTGTGCACGAAATATCGGGACCAACGGGAGCTCGGCTGATCACCAAACCTGGGCACAAGGAGTAAGGTCGTCTCCCCAAGCTCTTTGGCGAAGTGACCTTCGAGCGCTAAAGTGACGTTCGGCCGGGACGGCTCTATCTGATCCCGAACTTGGGACAGTCTCGCGCGATATTCACGAAATGTGACCGACCGCCCGTTATCTTCTATGCGAACACTCGGATGTTCGCGGGCCGCTTTCGTCAGCCACAGGTAGGCGTACTCCACCTTGCCGGCCAGCTCATACGCGTCCGCGATCTTCCGCAACAGCAAGGGGCGGTCCACCTGCTTGGGATAGCGGTGATAGGCCTTGGCGAAGCATTTCGCCGCGTCTTCCGGTTTGCCCCGGCCAACCAACAGGTCGCCGTGGGCGGTCAACGCCAGAGGCGCCGCCTCGCTGTTGGGGAAGGTTAATGCAAGACGTTGAAGCGTAGCCTCGTCGCCGGTGGCCCGTGCACTGTCAAGCCAGCGTCTCGCCTCGGCTTCATGTGACGCGTAGACGGACCGGCCGTGTTGGGCGATGAGTCCCGCGATCTGGGACTGCGCGAACGTACCGGCCGATTCCGAGCCGGGAGCAGTGGGATCGACCAGCATCTCACGAAGCGAACGATCCCGAAGAACCTGCTGATAGAGACGAACCGCCCGCGCAGGCTGATCGTACACCTCGAACAACTCCGCGAACCGGAACCGATAGAGCAGGTGGGCCGAAGGATCGGGCGCATACTGCGAAGCCAGCAGAAACAGTTTGTCAAGGAGCTTGGCGTCAAGGATGGAGTGGGCCCAAAGGCGTTCCACGAACATCAACACGTCGTCAAAGATTCGCCGCCTAACTGCCGGCTCCATCGGTTCGCCAAGGCGACCCGCCCGCCGTACGGCCTCGTCCAGGACACTCACCGCTTCGGAAAACTCGCGGTTGCCTAGCGCAATTTCCGCCAGCTCCAGTGCCGGGAGCGGGTCCGCCGGCGCGGCGGCCATCCGATCACGGAGCCCCGCCCATATCTCCCTCTTCCTGACGTATGCGGTGATGCGTCCGCCACCGGCAACGAGCACCTGGTCCGGCGTGGCCAGGATATTGCCGCCTTCATCTTCCGAGCCCCAGGCTACGTCGGTTCGCTTTCCGTCCGACACCCGGAAAGTGCTCAGCCACTTGCGCGTCGGCACCAAGAGACGGTCGTCGGCCCAGACGCCGCGCCCGTCCAGACTCGCCTCTTTGGGCAGGGATGTCGACCAGCGGAGACTGTCAGTCGCCAGATCGTAGCAGACTGCCTCACGTCCCACGCCGCACAGGATCTCGCCTTTGACACCGAGGATCATTTCGAGACCCCCGAGCCTGTCGACGGGAATTGATTTGCTGAGCTTCCCGTCACCGGCATTTAGAACCGAAACGTTGCTTCCGTCAGTCGGCAGGACAATGATCCGTCCGGAGGACCAGATCACCGGGTTGAAGTGCCACGGCTTGGCATGTTGTCCGAACCGACTGAATCCCTGGTCATCATTGTCCCGCTCGCGTTCGTACAGGGTAAGCCAACGGACTGCCCCGGTATGAGACGCGACGGCTGCGATTGAGCCCAGGTTCGTGCAGACGTACACGCTGTCCCCGTGCATCGCGGCAATCGATTTGGTCGCCCGCCGGGACCCGAACGTGCCCGTCGACGCACTGCCCAAGTGGGCCCGGAACATCAATCTCCCCGTCGAAGCACTGAAGCAATACAGATAGCAATCCTCAAAGCCGAACGAGCGGCGCCGCCGTCCCACAATGAACAACCGACCGTGCTGGATGATCGGCGTAGAATCGAACGTGACCTGTGCAAACGCCTCCTCGATGGTTTCCTGGTCAAGCCGCCAGATCACTCCACCAGTGTCGGCATCCAGGCAGACCAGCTCCGGCGGCGTTCGAGCCGACTCATAGCTGTAGTATGGTATCGAGTCGCCTGGCAGTGATGCGTATACCCGGCCGTCGTGGACCGTGACACAATCCCAGGCGGGTGGCTGCTCCTCCAGATAGCTGACCGAGCCGGGGCCGGCTTCGTCCGCGCGAAACCGCCATGCCACTGCACCCGTATTGCGGTGCAACGCCACGAGTTCCCGAAAAAGCTGCCCAAACACGAGTCCGCGGCTGATCACCGGGTATACGGATAGCTCCTGCCCACGGTCACGCTCCCCGCCGATGGACACCTCAATACGGTCGCCGTCGAGGTTCACACCTCGGCTCTCGAATGCTCCAAACCGCCACAACAACCCGAGTTCATGGACATCCGTGGAGGCCCGTCTGTTGCGGGTCGTGTCGCCACCGAATATCGGCCACTCAGAGGGCAACAGCGGTGCCCGCAAAGCAGAAAACCGCTCGCTCACCTCGGCGATCACGTCGCGAACGACCCGATCCTGACCCATCCAACGAATCTTGGTCTCTTCGTCGAATTTGGCTGCATCGATATCGTCTTCACCGCGCATAGCGGCCACCACGGCAAGCATCGCCCGATAGGCCGGCGAATAGCTGGACCGGTCTGGATGGTGCTCCAGCACGCGCCGGTAAACGCACTCCGCCAGCGCCAAATCACCCGCCTCTATCGCTGCTTGCCCGATCACGTCGGCGAGCCTGGCCGCAGCCTCCGTACAGAAGTAGCGATCAAACAGCGGCAACAGCTCTTCTACTGTTCGGACCGCCGTCGGCGCCGAAAGTGACGCTGTCATCTCCCGTTCAAACAGGCTTCGGTAAGCGTTGATCCCTTCGTCGGGCCATCGAGCAATCAACGCGTTGATATGGTCACGGATGCCCACGTAGCGGCCTGGTGAAACGCGCACCAGCTTGTCGCCGGCTGTCTCCTGGGTGCGCTGCAGAATCTCGGCCGCCTCGCTCCAGCGACGGCGTGCTCCGAGTGCCTGGGCCTTTGCAATGGCGTCAGCGGCTTCCAGGCTGTCGTTTACATATACATCGTACGTCAAGTCGGCGCGCAACCCGACCGGTACGTCGGCACGGGGTATCTCCTGGGCGCACACAGAGACGGCCGCACCACAGCAGCAACCGACTGCAAACAAGAATCTCGTGTGTAAGCCGTCCAAACGAACCATCCCCGATTTCTGACCGGATGCCCTGCTACGGAACACTGTCATCATTATCGGTCACGTACTGGCCGATGAGTGGTTCAAGCCGCTGCCTTACATCCGGGTCGATCTGCGGCTTGTCAGACCAGATCGCCAGCTTCAGGGCGTCGTGGCAACGGCAAGGAGATGGGGGACCGTCCATCAGCTTCAACGCCTCATGGATCAACCTGGTGGCGTTGTCGCTGGCGCGGTGCAGATTTTCCAGGATTTCACGTAACAGCTCGTCCCGGCCTCGACTCGGATCAGGCCGACGCCAGCAGTCGTAGTCGGTCGGAAGGGCCACCAGCGCGTAGCAGATTTCTGCCTCCCGAGCCAGCTTGGCCTCAGGCATACAGGTCATGCCGATAAGGTCTCCACCCCATTGCCGGTGCACCTGCGACTCCGCCCGAGTGGAGAACTGAGGCCCTTCCATACACACGTAGGTGCCCCCATGGTGTACGGTGGTTGCAGCCCGTGCTCCGGCCTTGGCAAGCAATGCCCGAAGCTGCGGGCAGAAAGGCTCGGCAAGCTCTACGTGAACCGCCACGCCTTCATCGAAGAAAGTGCTCTTACGGAGGAATGTCCTGTCGATTACCTGATCGCAAAGGACTAGATGTCCCGGCTCGATGTCCTCGCGAAGGCTGCCGGTGGCCCCGCTGGCGATGATCGCCGACACACCAAGTTGCTTTACCGCCCAGATGTTCGCGCGGTACGGGACGCGTGACGGATTGAGCTTGTGTCCGGGCCCATGACGCAATATGAAGGCGACATCAACGCCTTCCCAGGTAGCGAGAACGGGCATGCTGCTCGGCGGTCCGAACGGTGTATCCATGCTCACCGTTTCGCCGCCCACTTGCTTTAGAAGTACCTCACCAAGTCCCGTCCCACCGATAATGCCGATTTGTGCCTGGTTCACGCGGCTATTCATCCATTTGCGCAGACAAACCCAAGTTTAACAGCGGTTCAACACCGTCAGTTTCGACAGCAGTCCCGGAACGATCGAGACAGCCCGATCGACCTCGTCCTGTGTGTTCAACCGTGACAGGCTGAACCGGATCGCACCGTGGGCGATCCGCTCCTCGACGCCCATGGCTTTTAACACATGCGACGGTTCCAGCGATCCACTGCTGCAAGCCGCGCCGCTGGATGCACAGATGCCGGCTTCGCTGAGCAGAATCAGAATGGCCTCCGCTCCCAGGCCTTCAAACGAGATGTTCGTAGTGTTGTAGATGCGTTCGGCACCTTGCCCGTTGACGTGGGCAAAGGATACGTTCGACAGGATTCCGGCCTCCAGGGAATCACGCAGGGCGCCAACCGTTCGGACGACCTTGGCGCTGTCTCTTTTCGCGATCTTGGCCGCCACCCCCATGCCGATGATTCCGGCCACGTGTTCCGTACCGCCCCGCAGCTTCCGTTCCTGGCCGCCGCCCATGACCAAGGGAGCTACACGCGTGCGCCGCCGAACATAAAGTGCGCCCACACCTTTGGGACCGTGGAATTTGTGGGCCGCAAGGCTGACAAGCTGCACCGGCCAGGACGAGACATCGACCGGCAGTTTCCCAACGGATTGCGCCGCATCGACGTGAACGGGCACGCCTCGATCAGCGGCGATGGCGGCCAAGCGGGGTACGTCAAAGATCACGCCTGTCTCGTTGTTGGCATGCATTAGCGTGGCAAGTGCCGTCCGGTCGGTAAGCCTGGCTTCCCACTCGGCTTCGTCCAATCGACCATCACGATCAACACCTACGTAGTGGACCGTGTACCCTTCCGCTTCGAGTTGTTCGGCGACGCGCATAACGGCGGAATGCTCGACGGCTGTGGTGACAACATGACGACGATCGGGTTGCACGCCTAGCACCCCACGGATGGCGAGGTTAATACTCTCCGTGCCGCCGCTGGTGAAGATAATCTCCTTGGACGAGGCCCCAATGAGCCGGGCAACCTGCTCTCGTGCGCATTCCACCTGATGTCGAACCGATTGTCCGAACTGGTGTACGCTCGACGGGTTCGCGTACGCCTCCTGCAGGAAGGGAAGCATGGCCTCGACGACTTCCGTCAGCGGCTGCGTTGTTGCGTTGTTGTCCAGGTAAATCACGTCTTGCATACCGGTGTATTGTATACGCGGCCGGTCGATTTCTCACGTCCTGCCGGATAGCGAGTAGCGAATAGCGAATAACCGTGGTTCCAAGATTCCCGGCGTCCTGCGACCATACCTGCGCGGCTCCCTCCCCAATCCGCAATCCCAAATCCGAAATCACCAATCCCCAATCGACAATCAAGCACCACCGTCGTCCGCCGCACGGAAAACACCCACCCACTCGTGGACGTCGAACGATTCGGGGCGGCGTTTAGCGTCGAATCGCTGACACACCCGGTCTCGGGAGGCCTCATTCAGAACGTACCCCAAGGCCGATCGCAGCGTTTTTCGGCGATGTTTGAAGACGCCGCGCACCAACGCAACGAACCGGCGAAGTTCCTCCTGATCGGCAAACGGCGAATCCCCAACATCCATACGGATCATCACCGAGTCGACCGACGGCTGCGGCCAGAACGTGTGCGGCGGGAGTTTCGCCACCGTTTCGATCGAGCAAAGTGACTGCGAGATGATGCTCAGCGGGCCGTATGCCTTACACTCACAGGCGGCTGTGATCCGTTCGCCCACCTCCGCCTGGACCGTATAGCACAATCGCCGAACCTGAGGGTAATCCACCAGGAGGTTCATCAGCAAGGGCGTGGCCACCTGATACGGCAGATTGGCAACCAGCTTGACACAGCCGGTGGCTCCGCCGTCGTGACTTTGAATCGTCCCGGCAAGCTCCCGCCTGATCCGGTGCTTGCTCTCGAGGATGTCGCCATGCAGCAGCGTGACCCGTGCTTCGTCGCGGAACCGGTCCTCGAGGATGGCGTAAAGGTCCCGGTCCAGTTCCACGCATACGACTTGTCCGGCCCCGGCAGCAAGCAGGTCGGTCAGACCTCCTGTGCCGCCACCCACTTCCAGCACCAGGTCGCAGCGGTCCAGCTCGGCGCAGCGAACCAGGCAGCGCATCAGATTGCCGTCGACCAGAAAATGCTGCCCCAACCGCTTCCGCGGGCGTATCCCGGCGGCCTTCAACAGACCTGCAATTTCTCGCTTGGTTTGAACGTGCTCTGTGTGCAACCGGTAATACTGCCTCGATGCCTCGTGGATGCCGACCACCAGACCCGGTAGTATAACTCACGTTTGATGATCGACCCTAACGGCACGGTGGTGCCGGGCCGGCTCTATAAGTCACATGGGACCTGGACCGGGAGTCAGGAGTTGCCAATGCATTCCCATGAGGTTCTCAAACGGGCGGCCGAGACCGTGGGCGTCAAGGCACTTGCGGCCCAGCTGCGGCTCTCGCCGGCCCTGATCTACAAGTGGTGCCAGGAGTGGGACCCCAACGATCCGGATATAGGCGGGGCCCGCAATCCTCTCGACCGCCTTGCCGACGTTGTCCGCATGACAGGCGACCGCGACGTGGTGAACTGGCTGTGCCACGAGGCCGGGGGATTCTTCGTCTCCAATCCCTCGGAGCTGGCCACGGACATGAGCACCGAGTTGCTCGTCAACACCCAACGACTCGTCAAGGAGTTCAGCCAGCTACTTCTCACTGTGACCAAATCGATCGAAGACGACGGTATGATTGAGCCCCACGAAGCCGATCGAATCCGCAACGCGTGGGAGCTGTTCAAAGCGACTGTGGAAGCCTTCACCGTCGCTTGCGAGCGCGGTGCCTACCGCACCAAGTAGGAAAAAGATCAGTAGCCCCTTCGACTGAGCGTGGTATAAAAAGGCCGCGCCGCATTCGTTGGAGAGAAACGAATGCGGCGCTGAGGTCTACGCGTCACGGGAGGAACATCGTGACGCACAGGGGAGGGAGAGTCGGACTCATCCTAGAGAATACACTTTCGGTTGACTCACTCTGCGAATCCTTTCAACCACCGAGAGCGACAGCGGCGGCACGCGTCCGAGGCATAAACACCACACCCACCGTGCAGTGGCACCGGACTCCTCTAGGGAGCTTTACGTTATGAAGGCGACGGGGCGGCGCCCGTCAAGGTAAGGTAGTAGGGTATGAATGATTCCCACTGCCGCCGTATGGATTATAGGCAGACGTTCCAGAGGTGACAAGCGATTGCGGCTTTTTCTCCCCCTCGGCCCTAGTCCTGCACAATCTTGAACCCGTTGCGGGCCCGAATCTGCTCTGGACTGAGCCAAGCCGCCACCGCGGTTCCTGCTCGAACGCCCGACATTTGCTGTACGAAGTCTTCGCGCGTGTCTATGAATTCCTCGTCAAGGGCGCGTTCTGTTTCGAGCCACCTCACCACCATGACCGTGGCCCGGTCCTTGAGTTCGATTATCGCGGTCTTTTCGTAGGCTTCATCGAGTGCGAAGCATTGATCGATTACCGCGCTCGTAACCGGCCCCATCCCGCCGGCCATGACTATTTTCGCAGGTCTTTCGCCGCGGACCGCGTCGAAGCGGGCGACCCGGGCGAACGCCGGGGGTTCAAAGTAACCACCGCCGGCCCCTTTCTCGGTGCCCATCAAGGCTACGAGTTCCTCGTCGCTTTCGTACGCCTCTTGCAGAGTGATGGCGTCCGTGCAACTCCTAAGCGACTCCGCACGCGCCAGGGCAACATCATTCCCGCGCAATAACCGCAAATCGTCCAACACAGGCTCCCGAACCTCGTCAATAGACTCCGGTATGTGTCCCACGCGCGAGTCGATGACCCGGAACAGGTATATGTTCCCGTCGGAATCAGTCAGCGGATACTGGCAGGTCTGGAAGGCAGCCAGGTAGTCCGACGGATTTGCGTCTCCGTCAAACGAGACCTCCGGTACAACGGCCTTGGTCCGAAACGCCAGTTGCCGCAACCATTGCGGCATGCCGCCACGCTCCGGGCGGAATGTGGCCATCCCAATCATGGGAACATCGAGGGACTCGTCACTGTTGAAGAAATCGGTCGTGCCCACCGACAGTGCCTCCGGGTAGGCGATCGTGGCGGGGATGTTTTGGAGTATGCGCTCGTAATACTCGAGCTCCACCACCCTCTCCGGTGCGGTCTTGTAGCCGTCTTCGCCACGCGTCACGATGTGCCAGGGTTCGGCCGTGTATTGCACAAGCCAGTCGGCGATCTGCGCCGCAGTCTCGTCGGCTGCCTGCTGACGCACGATCCCGACAGCGATTTCGGAAGCTTCCTCCCATTCCAGGAACGGGGATGGCTCGTAAGGAGGACCTTCGATTGCTTCTTCGTCCAGAAAATCTTCCTCAGAAGAGGTTTCTTCGGGCGGTCTGCGGAAGGCGGGGTCCTGTTCACGACGCTCATCGTAGTAGGCCCTGGCATTCTTCTCCAGGTTGGCAATGCGAACCTGTTCCGCTATCGCGTCCCGGTCAATCTTCATGTACTGCACCTTGACCGTTGGCTCTACGTAATAGCCGAACTCCAGACCGGGTCCGCGCTCACGGTCTCGATAGGCCGAAAACTGGGCTTCGACCTCAGCCTCAGGCAACTCCTCCTGCTCATCCACAAACGCCTTAGCCGGCAGCAGGACCGCGGCTACCCTCACCTTCTCCATGGCGTTGCGGGCGGCAATCTGCACCTCTGCTTCGCTGGGCCTGGCTACACCGCCGACAAACATCGCGGTCTGACGTACCGCGTTGAATTCCGCCATCGCCTGCAGAATATCCCCCGGTCTGACCCGGAGCTGCCGGGCCAGCTCGTTCACCCCATCCTGGCCCCCCAGCGAATAGCGGACTGTCCCGGTGCTGGTTCCCATTCCCAGCTCGTCCGCCTCCCGGGTCAAGAGGATCCAGTCGAGTGTGTCGAGCGGTTCTGCCATTCCGGGGAACGGTCGCTGCCAATCCAGGCCAATTCTCTCCAGGATTCGTGTTGTGTATTCGGACGCCCGATGGTCCGAGTAGCTGATCTCGCCGACGGAGCTGTCCGCTACGACGCGGTTCACGCGCGGTCGGAGCAGACTATCCAGGGCGCTGCCGCCAAGGAAGACAATCATCAGGAGGGTCATGAAAACGGCCAACAGCTTCTTGTTGTGCTTACGGAAGAACTTCATCATGATGACGTAAGTCCTTACTAATTCAAAGGTTACGTGTCGCCCAGGTACCCCGCACCACTATAGGTGATCGGGCGTCGAAATCAACCCACATTTTCCTTATCTAGGCTGCGTCGGTTTGACAGCTCTACCCAGTCCTGCTAAATCCCCCGATTCGCATCAACCAGGGGGTATATAATCGGGCGATGCAGGAACTCGCGTTCCCGGTCGATACTAAGGACCGGTTGCCCGAGCCGTGCCTCGGTCGCCAAGCTTCGTAACAGGGTATAGGCAGTGGCCAGGAAAACGCAACCTGTTGAGAATGCGTTAGTTATCGTCGAGTCGCCCGCCAAGGCCAAGACGATCAACCGATACCTGGGGGCGGGGTACAAGGTCATGGCCAGCATGGGGCACGTCCGCGACCTGCCCCCTCACGAGCTGGCCATCGACCTGGACAACGACTTCGAACCCGTCTACCAGATCCTGGACGCCAAACGCAAGGTCGTCAGTGAGCTGAAAAAGGCAGCCGCAAAGGCTGGCAAGGTCTATCTCGCCACAGACCTTGACCGGGAGGGCGAGGCCATCGCCTGGCATCTGGTCCATGCCCTGAGCCTGAACCGGGATCGCACCCACCGGGTGGTATTCAACGAAATCACGAGGTCCTCGATCCGGGCCGCTTTTGCCGAGCCCCACGGCCTGGATATGGACAAAGTAAACGCCCAGCAGGCTCGCCGCCTTCTGGACAGAATCGTGGGTTATCAGCTCAGCCCGCTGCTTCAGGCAAAGATTGGCAGGGGACTCTCAGCCGGTCGGGTCCAGTCAGTGGCGGTCCGACTGATCGTAACAAGGGAAGAGGAAATTCGGGCCTTCACTCCCGTAGAGTCATGGCGCATCTCGGCAAATTTTGCCACCGACCCGTCCAAAGCCGGCAAGCTGGGCGACGCCTGGGTCAACTTCCTGGCTAGCGCCAAAGATCCGGCGGCAGGACGCACCGCCAAGGAGCGTAATGCCTGGTTGACCAGGCACGAATGCCTAAGCGCCGAACTGGTCAGACTTGGGGGCAAGGATTTCCGGCCCGTCAACGTGACCGAAGCGACGGCTGCGGCTGAAGCGCTCGGCTTTGTAACGGATGACGTTGACGAACGCGACTTTGAGGGATATGCCGACAAGGATCTGAAGCTCATCACCCTGAAGGGACGCACCGACCCCTCGGACGCACCCAAGTTCGCCATCAAGGAAATCCAGAAGCGCCGCACTACTTCGAAGCCCGGCCCGCCGTTCACCACCGCCGCGCTTCAGCAGGCTTCCTCCAGCGCATTGGGCTTTGCACCGTCACGAACCATGCGTGTGGCCCAGCAACTCTATGAAGGGGTCGATCTTGGTGGCAGGGAGGGTCCCGTTGGACTCATCACCTACATGCGCACGGACTCCACAAACTTGAGCAGGGAATCAATTGAATCAGTCCGAGCGATGATCGACAGCGAGTATGGTGCCAAGTATCTGCCGGGCAAAGCGAATGTGTTTGCCAGCGGGAAGCGCGCCCAGGAGGCCCACGAGGCCATCCGGCCCACGGACGTCACCAAGCTTCCCGACTCGGTTCGCAAGTCGCTGTCGGCCGAGCAGTTCAAGCTCTACGACCTGATCTGGCGGCGGTTTGTCGCCTGCCAGATGGCACCGGCCCGGTGGGACAGCACGACCGTCTGGATCGCCGGCGACACCTCGCAGGGTGAGGCCCTTTTCCGCACCAGCGGCCGCCGGCTCGTGTTTGACGGCTGCCTGCGCGTAACCGGCATGGCCGACAACGGCGAGGTAGTGCTTCCCGACATACAGGCCGGCTCCGAAGCGGCTTTGCTGCATGTTGATCCACAGCAGCAATACACGTCGCCGCCGCCCAGGTACACGGAGGCCTCGCTGGTCAAGAAGCTGGAATCAGAAGGCATCGGCCGCCCCAGCACATACGCCGCGATCATCCACACCGTCCAGGATCGCAGCTATGCGGAGCTGGTTGACAAGCGACTGTATCCGACTGCCCGCGGGGAGATCGTCACCAGAAAGCTCGTGGAGCACTTTCCAAAAATCATGGACGTGAAGTTCACTTCCTACATGGAAGAGGAGCTCGACAAGATCGAAGACGCTCATCTTAACTGGGTGCACGTGCTCAGCGAGTTCTACGAGCCCTTCAAAAGAGCGCTGGACAAAGCGCACGCCGAGATGGAGCGCGCCCGCGCCGAGCCAAGTGAGTACCAATGCCCCGAGTGCAGCCGGGAGATGGTCTACCGGATTGGGAAAAACGGAAGGTTCCTGTCGTGCAGCGGCTATCCGGAGTGCAGCGTTTCGCGCAATATCGACCGCGACGGGCGGCCAATCGATGACATCTTCGGGGAAGAGCCTTGTGCCCTTTGTGGTAAGCCAATGGTTCTGCGGAGAAGCCGGCGCGGTCCGTTTCTGGGGTGCAGCGGATATCCGGAGTGCACCAACACCGTACCATGCGACGACAACGGGGTGGCACTCGAGAGAGTCAACCCGGAGGACATCAAAGAGACCTGCGATGAATGCGGCTCTCCGATGGCGGTTAAATTCGCGCGGGGCAAGGCGTTTCTCGGCTGCGGAGCTTATCCCAAGTGCAAGACCACTAAACCGTTGCCGCCGGGTGTTTATGTCGAAAAGCCCAAGCCCGAAGAGGCAGGCGTAAGATGTGACAAGTGTGGCCGGCCTATGGTGATTCGCAAGGGTCGCCGCGGCCCATTCCTTAGCTGCTCCGGTTTCCCGAAATGCCGCAATGCCATGCCGATGGACAAGTTGAACCACCTTGAAGAACTGGCGGCTGCCGGCCAGATCCCCGACGCCCCGGTGGAGCTGAACAATAACAACAAGGGCGCCAGGGCCGGCCGGACCTCACCGGGCAAACGCACCAAGGTTGACCTGGATGCCCTCGGCCCTCCACCAAAAGGATTCGCCTGGACACGAACCGGCAGGCCAGTGGTAGAAATCTGGCCTGAAACGCCGCTTACCTGTCCGCAGTGTGGGAACGAGGTAACATTGAAAACCGGCCGCTTCGGACCGTACTATGGGTGCACCGCGTATCCCAAGTGCTCGTTCGTGGCCAACCTGCGCGGTGATGCCAAGAAACGCGCCGCCGTCGAAGTGCCGACTGCGGCCAAACCCAAGCCCATTCCCACTGATGTTCCCTGTGACGATTGCGGAGCGCCGATGGTGATCCGCACCGGACGAACCGGCCGGTTCCTCGGATGCAGCAAGTACCCCAAGTGCAGGTCCAGCAAACCCCTACCCGAAGGCGCAACACCCGAAAGCCTGGCAAAAGTGTAGGCTCCGCCGTGCGGACCACAGCGGGACGGAGGGACATTTCGACGTTTTGACGTTTAGATGTTTCGACGTTTAGACGTTTCGACGTTTAGACGTTTCGACGTTTCGACGTTTAGACGTTTCCCCGCTGGACACATGATTTGAGATCGTTATTCGCAACTTGCCCCTCGCTCTGTTATCATTCTGCCCGTATCCTTGGGAGCTGCCGGCATGTCCAGCGACCGGATCTTTGTCGGACGGGAGGAAGAGCTGAAGGCCTTCCGTGAGGTCCTCTGCGCACCGCAAGGCCAAGCGGTCCTCATCACCGGCCCCCAGGGCATGGGCAAGAGCCTCCTGGCCAACAAGATGGCCGACAGCGCCACGAAACACCCTGACCTTGTCTGCGACTACGTGCGCTTCGAGGTCACCGAGACCGACGCCCCCGACAAGATCATGGAGCACATGGTCGATCGGGCCTTCGACGCGGCCGGGATTACCGAGGGCTCATTCGAGAAGACCGAACGACGGGCCAGGCAGTGGCTCGCCCTGCTCAAGCTCTTGCCCAAGGGAGCCGAGATCGCCGAACTCGCCCGATCGCTGCGCCGGGATGAAAAGAAGAACGCCCGTGACCAGCTTCTTGAAAAGCTCAATCTCATCTCCAAACGAATGGCCGACAAGGCCCGGGCGATCTTCGTGATCGACTCCGAGAAGTACATGGCCGACGGCAGCGCCGACGCCTGGCGGCTGGTTGTTGAGAACCTGCCCGACAAGATCAAGTTCCTCTTCGCGCAACGGCCCGAGGATGTCCTCGCGGCAAGCGACGAATTCGCAGCGCTCGCAGTGCGCATCCCCAAAGAATCCTTGTCCACCCTGGAAGAGTGCGCCGTCGAGGACCTGATCCAGGCCCGGGCTCCCGAACTCAAACAACCGATTAGCGAGGTGCGGTCGGCCGTCAAGCGATACCGGGGCCATCCCTATGCCGTCGCAGGAGCGCTGGACCTCCTGGCCGACGATCAGGACATCACTGACCTACCCGCTGATCCGACACCGGAGGGTATCGCTGAAAGCCAGTACCGCCGGGTGTGCGACAAGCACGGTGCGGATGCGATCAAGCTTTTCGAAGCCTACGCAGTGTTGGAGGTAGCCGTCCCAGACGAGATCGTCCAGCCGGTCAGCGGATTAAGCCCCACCGCGCAGAAGGCATTGCTGGCCAACCGGTTTCTCGCCGGGCTGTTCTGGAACGAGCCCGACGGAACCAGGCGCATCTATCATTCACTTCTTGCCGACCATGTTCACGGGGAGATTTCCCAGGAACGCCAGAACGCCTACCATACTCGCGCCGTTGATGCATACCGCAAGCGCCTCAAGGCCGATGTGCGCCCCGACGCCTTGGCGGCAACGCGTCTTCCCGAGCATGTCCTGAGCGCTCATGGACCAGAGGCTTTTGTGGAGGCCGTGGCTTACGACTGCACGCCTGCCCTTGATATTCTTGGGCTACTCGGTACGGCCGAGGCGCTGAACAAGCGCTCCCTGGAACTGGTCGATGAAGGAAGCCAAGCCCACGGGGCAATCAGCAGCAATCTCGGCCTGATTTACCAGACGCGCGGGGACCTGGACAAGGCCGAAAAGCTGCACCGCAAGGCACTGGAGATCAGCGAGAAGCTCGGGCAGCTCGAAGGCATGGCCGCCGATTACGGCAACCTCGGTCTGATCCACGAGACGCGCGGGCACCTGGACAAGGCCGAACAGATGTACCGCAAGGCACTGCAGATTAACGAGAAGTTCGGCCGGCTGGAAGGCATGGCCAGGCAGTATGGCAACCTCGGTGTGATCTACAACACGCGCGGGGACCTGGACAAGGCCGAACAGATGCACCGCAACGCACTGGAGATCGACGAGAAGCTCGGCCGGCTGGAAGGCGTGGCCAGGCACTACGGCAACCTCGGTCTGATCTACCAGACGCGCGGAGATCTGGACAAGGCCGAACAGATGCACCGCAAGGCACTGGAGATCGACGAGAGGCTCGGCCGGCTGGAAGGCATAGGCAGTCAGTACGGCAACCTCGGTCTGATCTATCAGGCGCGCGGGGACCTGGACAAGGCTGAACAGATGCACCGCAAGTCACTGGAGATCGAACAGAAGCTCGGCCGCCCGGAAGGCATGGCCACTCAGTACGGCAACCTCGGTGTGATCTACGAGACGCGCGGGGAACTGGACGAGGCCGAACAGATGCACCGCAAGGCACTGGAGATCGACGAGAAGCTCGGCCTGCTGGAAGGCATGGCCAACGACTACGGCAACCTCGGTTTGATCTACGAGACGCGCGGGGACCTGAACGAGGCCGAACAGATGCTGTGCAAGTCACTGCAGATGAGCAAGAAGCTCGGCTCGCTGGAAGGCATGGCCAGCACTTACGGCAACCTCGGTCTGATCTACCGGAGGCGCGGGGACCTGGACAAGGCCGAACAGACGCACCGCAAGTCACTGGAGATCGAAGAGAAGCTCGGCCGGCTGGAAGGCATGGCCAGCGACTACGCCAACCTCGGTGTGATCTACCAGACGCGCGGTGATGTCGTTACAGCACGAAGTCTTTGGATAAAGGCTCGCGACTTGTTCGAGCAGATCGGCATCCCGCACATGGTAGGGAAGATCCAAAGCTGGCTGGATGAATTGCCGCCGGATACGCCTGACAGCGCCTGATGAGTACAAACACGTCACGGCCCCGGCACCCCGGAGACCGAACTTTCCTGCTTAGATCGAATCCAGTTTCTGTGTACCGGGATTCGGTCCTGCTCAATCGTCGCAGGGTCGTGGGAATCCGCGCGGGCTCCCGATAGATCGGGATTCCATTCCGCTCGCGGCTCGGATCACAATTTCGGGAAATGCTCTAGGACAACACGCAGGCAGCATCGGCGGACCGTACGGTGAACACTGACGCAGTGGCGTCATAGTGGTCGTTGTATGATTCGTGGATGGCGGATTCCAGCGGTCCGACCGCGTTGCTGGATGCCAGAGCGATGACACATCCGCCGAAACCACCGCCGGTCAGCCGGGCGCCGTAAACGCCTTCCACACCCGAGGCGATCGATATGATTTCATCCAGTTCCGTACAGGAGACCTCGAAATCATCACGGAGTGAGGCGTGCGACTCAGTCATCAGTCTGCCGAAGTGTTGCACGTCACCGTCCCGCAACGCGTCGGCTGCGGCCAATACCCGGGCGTTTTCCGTGACCACGTGTTTTACTCGTCGAACAAGGTTGTCATCCAGGTGTTCCGCACAGAACGCCAGACGGTCTTCGGTGATGTCGCGTAGCGAGGTGATTGACCGGTCGATCGGGTTGACCGTAGCCAGGGCGGCTGAGCATTCCCGGCGCCTGGTAGCGTACCCTACCCCTGCGATGGAATGCCGCACCCCACTGTCGATCACCACCAGTGTGGCATCACCGAGGTTGAGCGGAATGTGCTCTGAGATCATCCCCCCACAGTCGATGAGCAACGCGTAGCCGGCCTTGGCTGATGTGCAGCACAATTGATCCATGATTCCGCACGGCGATTTGGCGAATTCCTGCTCCGCCTGGCGGCACAGTGTTGCCAGCGCCGTCGGTGAGCGCTTCGTGTTGGCCGCATGCAGCATCGCCACCGCGACGCCGACCTCCAAAGCAGCCGAACTTGCCAGCCCACCGCCGGGAGGAATATCCCCGCCAATCCACAGTTGAGCACCCCGAAGCGCAACTTCTTGACGCGTTAGGAGCGTAATGACACCCGCAACATAGCGCGACCACGGCTGGTCTGGATCGGCCTTCAACGCCCCGAGTGCTATGCGAACGCCTTGATCGAAATGGGCGGAGTAGACCGCGACGACGGGCTCGTCGGTAGCACGGGCAGCGACAAGAAGCGCACGGTCGATCGCTATCGGGAGCACCAACCCGCCGGTGTAATCGGTGTGATCGCCGATCAGGTTGACTCTTCCCGGGGCCCGCACCACGTAATCGGGCGGATTGCCAAAGCGTCGTTCAAAGCCGGCCAACGCCTCCTGCAACGGCATGGCGCCTACGACTCCGGTGTCACAAACGAGTCACCAGCTTCCACGTGCCGGCCATTGACGTAGTCGCCCCATGTCATGGTGCGCCCGGATGAAGGCTTTATTTCAAGGATCTCGACAAACCCGTCGAGGGCGGCCACAAAGCTACGTTCGTCAATTGTACCCGGCGGCAACGATGGGGTAGCCGGGCCTTCTGCGCGGCGGGCCCGGGCGATCATGACCTTCTCCCATCGTCCGCCGGTCGATCGGAACTGGGCCGCAGCCCCCGGCCAAGGCGTCATCGCCCGGATATGCGTGGTCACAGTGGCGATGGGGCGATCGAATCGCACAAATCCGTCCGTTTTCTTGATTTTGGGGGCATGCGTGGCCTCTTCATCGTCCTGGAGAGTGCCATCCGGAATCGTGCCGCCTTCGCAGAGTCGCAAGGCCTCCTCGACTGTCTCGACACCGATCTCGGCGAGGCGGTCGTGCAGCTCCCCGGCGGTCTCCTCGGGTTTGATCTCCGTCGACCGCGCCGTCAGCACGGGCCCGGCATCCATGCGTTGCACAACGCGGAAAACCGTGCATCCGGTTCGCTGTTCGCCGCGCAGGATAGCCCAGTTTATCGGTGCGGCCCCACGCAACTTGGGCAACAACGAAGCGTGCAGATTGATGAATCCACCGGGCATTGAAGTCAGCAGCTCGGAACTCAGCTTCTGGCCAAATGCGACGAGCAGACCGAGCTGGACATCGAGCGAACGAAGCCTGGCTACGACCTCGGGGGCGTTGACGTCCTCCGGTTCGAGCGTTTCCAGGCCTAATTCATTTGCCAGCGCACAAACCGGCGTGGGTGTGGTCTTGCGACCCCGGCCACTGGGGCGTGCCGGTTGTGTCACGACCAGACGGATCTCGTGTTGGCTTACGGCGAGCCACCGCAACGTAGGAAGGGCAAAGGCTCCGGAACCTAGGAAGATGAGGCGCATGCGATCCTTCGATTACGCCCGGCCGGCGGCGGCGTACTCCGCCTCAAGCTGCCTGACCGCGCGACGGTTAGCGATTTCGTCCGTGGTGGCCATGTTGTCGGAGATGAGCCGGCCGTCAAGGTGATTGGTCTCGTGCTGCCAGATCCGGGCTTCCAGATCCTGCCCGGTCTTTTGGAAGGGCTTACCGTCCGCATCCCAGGCCTCCATGACGGCGTGGGTAGCTCGCCGCATGGTGACAGTGACTCCGGGGATCGATAGGCATCCCTCTTCTTTTTCTTCCGCTCCGGTGAGCTCGATAAGCCGGGGGTTTACGCTGATCAGGTCGTTGCCCGGCTCGTCGGTTGGATTGCAGACGAATAGCCTGATGGGGATACCCACCTGCGGGGCGGACAGGCCTGCGCCCTCGGCCTCGTGCATGATAGCAAGCATCTTGTCAGCGAGCGCTTTGAGGTCCGGGCCGAACGCCTCCACCGGGGCGCAGACCTTCTTCAAGACGGGATCTGGGTAATGAACGATCCGCAGGTTGTCCAGATCAGGCAGTCTCATAACCCCAGTTCCGCAGGCCCCGCCTCCTCCCGGCCCCCCGAGGCTCAGCTTGACACCGGCGACACCCTGAATAGTATAGTACGTCTGTTTATTGTAAAGGGTTTCTAAGGTTCAGGGTGCGAACTCGGCGAGTTGGCTCTGCCGGCCGGGTGCGTCCGGGGAACCAGAGTTGCCCTTGTTGTGCGATCGCGTGAAGCGTGTTGCATCGTGTCGGCGGGCGCCCTTTCTCAGCTTGGAAGTCTGTCGAGGTCCATGGCGAAAAACAAGAACAGCGACTCAACGGCAGCAGTCGATCCCAACGCGCGGCTGGTGACCAGCGCCGAGGACAAGGCCAAGGCTGTACGGTGGTTCGCGCGTGCCCGCGAATTAGGCGAAAAGAGGCAGTTCGACTACGCCATAGAATACTACGTCAGTGGTCTGGAGTACTGGCCTGACGCCGTCGAGGATGCCTGTAAGCCGCTGCACGGGTGCGGGGTGGCCCGGCGCCAGACCGGTGGCAAGAAGCCCGGCCTCAAGGACACCATGAAGCGGTCCATGAATGATAAGGATCCCAGGAAGGCGTTCCTCAACTCCCTGTGGCTTTTCGGGCACGATCCGGACCACATCGCCTATATCGAGGGGGTCAACAGGAACGCGAGCCGGCTGCGGTCCGAGGACGCGGCAAAATGGGCAGCCGGCGTTTGCACGAGGGCACTCGAGTCGAACTCGAAGGCCAATGCCAAGCAGTTTCAGACGCTGGCACGGCTACTTGAGGAGATGGGTGACCGGGCGGCTCAGCGCAATGAGGACCCCTTTGCCGTCAGCGCATATCAGATGGGGGTCGACGTTCTCAACCTGTGGCGGCGGCGAATTCCCAGAGACAATACGGTTGAAACCGCCGTAAAGAACCTTTCCAGCAAGCTCACCATCCTCAAAGGCAAATACCAGGAAGGTGAGTCCTACCGTGACAGCATCCTCGATACCGAGGAGCAGATGGATCTGCATGATCAGAAGCGCTCCTTCCAGAGCGACGAACGGGTGGATATGCTGATCGCCAAAGCTGAGGCCGACTTCAAGCAGAAACCGGACAGCGCCGGAGCGCTCAAGAGCCTGGTCAACCTGCTCTGTCGACGGGAGCGGGATGACGAGGAGACCCGGGCCATCGGCGTTCTGGTCAGTGAATACAAGCGCACCGGCAACTATCGCTGGAAACATCTGGCCGACGACATTCGCATGAAACAACTGGGGCGCAAGGGGCGAGGGCTCGATAAGACAGGTGATCAGGAAGCGATCAAGGAGCATCGAATCACTCGACTCCGTTTTGAGCTGGGCGTCTTCAAGGAACGGGCCGAGCGCTACCCGACCGACAATAGAATCCGGTTTGAGTACGGGGTCCGGAATTTCCAGGCCGGACGGTTCGATGAGGCCATCCCGCTCTTTCAGACTGCCCGGTCGGATCCCAAAAACCGGGCTGCCTGCGGGATGTACCTGGGGCGCTGCTTCTTTCGCAAGGGTTACCACGCTCAGGCGATTGCGGCTCTTCAGGATGCGATCAGCGAATACGAATTCTCCGACGACGAACTGGCCAAGACCATGATGTACTGGCTGGGGCGGGCCCAGGAGGCTTCCGGCGACACGAAGGGCGCCCGAGAGACCTACGGAAAGATCCTCCAAGAGGACTATACTTACAGCGACGTGCGAGCTAGACTGGACAAACTGCCTTCATAGCGGCAGACGAACTGCGCGAGACGGCAGGTACGTTTTCTTCCCGGAGACAAGAACGTGGCCAATACGATTTCGGCCAAGAAGCGCATCAGGCAAAACGAGAGGAATTGGCTTCGTAATCGGCATAATAAGTCGATGGTGAAGACGGAAACCCGCAAGTTCCTCCAATTGCTGCACCAGGGCGATTTGCAGGCGGCGCAGGGCGCCTTTTCGCAGGTGCAAAAAAGGCTCGATCAGGTGGCGGCCAAGGGCTCGCTGCATCGAAACACCGTGGCGCGGCGTAAATCGCGGCTGGCCCGTAGGCTCAAGGCCGCTCTGGCTTCGGCTAACGTGGGCTGACGAACCTTCAAATAGCGACTTTAGAATTCACCGTTTCTATTCGCTATTCGTTATTCGCTCTTCTCTATGGCTCCTGCTCCTTCTGATCCCTATGTCTCCCGCGGCGGTGACAAACTGGCGGCCACCTTGGAGTACTTCAAACTCGACGTCACCGGATGCGTCTGTGCTGATTTGGGCAGCCACGTCGGCGGGTTCGTGGATTGCCTGCTGCGATGCGGAGTGGCGCGGGTGTACGCCGTCGACACTTGCTACGGCACCCTTGCCTGGAAGCTGCGGCGCGATCCGCGAGTAGTGGTTGTGGAACGTGTCAACGCGATGCACGTCTCACTACCCGAGCCGGTTGACACCGTAACGATTGATCTTGGCTGGACGCCGCAAGCAAGAATCCTGCCCAACGTTGCGAAGCTGATTGTGGGACCGCGCGGGCTAAAGCCCGCGGCTCGGTCATGTACCAATGCGCGCGTAGTAACGCTAATCAAACCACACTACGAAGCACCGGAGGATCTGCTGGTTAACGGCGTCTTGCCGGACACAGCGGTAAATCAGGTTGTGGAAGGTGTGCTACAACAAGTCACAACGATGGGCTGGACCGTGTGTGGTACCTTTCCGAGTCCTATCCGCGGCCACGCCGGCAACCAGGAAGTCTTCGCCCTGCTGGCACGGTAAGGGAACCTGCAGCCGACCTCGTTTGCGCTCATGTCCACGTCCGTTCATGACGCCGTTGCACACTGACAGCGTCGAGGAAAGTCTTCCCAAGTAAACAAAGCGGTGCTCACCGCAGAACCTGGGTCCGCGGTATCGCACAGGTGGCATGGGGCGATGTACTAGATGCGCTATAGTGCCGTGTTTCACAAATACTACGACTAGAGATCACGCGCCGAGCCGCAGGCTTTAGCCTGCGCGGAGCACCGCGCGGGCTAACGCCCGCGGCTCAGGTAATCGCGGGACTTATGAAACGGGGTACTAGCTCAGGTCCTTCTCGAAGATGACCATGTTAGCGGCGCTGGACGTGTCCCAGCGGATGCCGACCAGATCGTAACCTTCCGTGATGGCCAGGTGCAGCATCGGGCGGTGTTGGTTCTGGCACTCGAAACGGATCATGGTGTATCCGTGGTCAACGGCGAATGCCTGTTGGGCCTGTATCAGTTGTGTTGCGACGCCCAACCGTCGGGCATCTGGAAGAACGCCGCATAGCCAACAGTAATATGTCGAAGGTCTCAACTCGTAACCGATCGTAACCCCCACATGCTGGTCATCGAGCATCGCAACGAACAGACTGATGTTGTACCGACCGTGAAACCGTCGCTGAAAAAACGTCTCGTCCTGCGGGGGATTGAATACTTGACAGTACAAGTCCGCGATCAGCTCCAGCTCACCCGGGCCGACAGAAATGATCTTTGCATTGGCCATACAAGAACTCTCCAAACCCTCCGTGGCGGATCGATCCTGAAAAGAGCCCCCGCTGTGAACGGCCTCTTATCCTATATTGTAGCATGCGGTAAGCGGGTTTGGAAAGGGGCACTGAACGTGCGGATGGGCGTTAGACAGGGCAACCGCATCTCAATCTTGATCGTGGTTTCTGGCCTAGAATCGCCGGTGAACAGGAATAGTACAAGGGACTTCCATTTGTCCAACCTGCGATATTGAGCCATGAGGCGGGTTCGGGCAAATTAGATGCGGTTGCCCTGCGTCCGCACGCGAGTCGGCCGAAACGGCTTGCCAAGAGCAGGCGTGATGCTCGCCGGGCTGGGCATACTTTGCTCGTTGTTGCATCATCGCATCCATCTCGCGTGTTCCTTGCTGTTCCGCAGCGTCTGGCTTCGCATCCTCGTCTTGTGATACCACCTGGCCAGCGACAAATAGTATCGCGGCTGCAACCACAGGCCCGCACAAGAGTGTTCCTCGTTTCATTGTCGTTCTTCATCCAAGATGCCTATCATCTCTCATCGGGCCGCCACAGAGCGACCCACCGCTTCCTACGTGCTCCCGACAGGTGTGGTCCATTTCATCGGACCGCATGTTTCTACCGTGAGAGAGGTGCTCCGAGATGCGCCCTACTTTTGCTCCTTCTCGATCTTTGCCCAGGTGTCGCGGAGTGGCACTGTGCGGTTGAACACCAGCCTTTCGGTGGACGAATCGGGATCGACGCAGAAGTAGCCCAATCTCTCGAACTGATATCGACTTCCCGGTGCGGCACCGGCCAGGCTTGGCTCGACGCGGCAGGACGTCAGTATCTCCAATGAGTTCGGATTCAAATTGGCCTTATAATCCCGGCCCTCTTCCACATCGTCCGGGTCCGGTTTGACGAAAAGATGGTCATACAAGCGCACTTCGGTCTCGAGCGCGTGGGCGGCCGAGACCCAGTGCAAGGTCGCTTTGACCTTCCGGCCGTCGGGAGAATCACCGCCCCGCGTGGCTGGATCATAAGTGCAGTGCAGCTCGACCACCTCGCCCGTCTGGCTGTCCCTAACCACGTCCACACAGGTGATAAAGTATCCGTATCGCAGTCGCACCTCGCGGCCGGGAGCCAGTCGGAAAAACTTCTTCGGCGGATCCTCGCGGAAATCATCCCGCTCGATGTACAACACACGGGAGAAGGGCACTTTCCGTGTCCCCATACCCGGATCTTCGGGATTGTTCACCGCGTCCAATTCTTCCACCTGTCCCTCGGGGTAGTTGTCTATAACCACGCGAAGTGGACGCAACACACCCATCACACGCGGGGCCCGCTTGTTCAAGTCCTCTCGCAGACAGTGCTCTAGCAGTGTGATGTCAACGGTGCTGTTGAACTTGGCCACACCGATCCGGTCGCAGAAGTTTCGGATGGATTCGGGTGTGCAACCACGTCTGCGTAGACCACATATGGTGGGCATCCTCGGATCGTCCCATCCACTGACGTGCCCCTCTTCCACCAATTCCAGGAGCTTTCGCTTACTCATCACCGTATAGGTGAGCTCCAGACGGGCGAACTCGATCTGCTGCGGGTGATAGACATTCAGCTCGTCAAGAAACCAGTCATACAACGGGCGATGGTCTTCAAACTCCAGCGTGCAGATCGAATGTGTGATCCTTTCAATGGAGTCCGACTGCCCATGGGTGAAGTCATACATGGGATAAATGCACCACTTGTCGCCGGTGCGGTGATGCGTGGCTTGGAGGATTCGGTACATGACAGGATCGCGCATGTTCATGTTTGAAGCGGCCATGTCGATCTTGGCCCGCAGAGTGCGGGAGCCGTCCGGAAACTGGCCGGCCCACATGCCCTCGAACAGGTCGAGGTTCTCTTCGATACTGCGGTTGCGATAGGGGCTGTCCCGGCCGGGTCTGGTCAGGGTACCGCGGTATTCCCTGGTCTCCTCCGGCGTGAGGTCGCAAACGTATGCCTTACCGGCCTTGATGAGTCGGACGGCCCACTCGTAAAGCTGATCGAAGTAATCCGAGGCGTAGCACAGCCGATCGCCCCAGTCGAAACCAAGCCATCGGACGTCCTCTTTGATCGACTCGACGTATTCAGCCTCCTCCTTGATCGGGTTGGTGTCGTCGAACCGCAGGTTGCACAGGCCGTTGTACTTCGTCGCCAGGCCGAAATTCAGGCAAATGGACTTGGCATGCCCGATGTGCAGATAACCGTTAGGCTCCGGCGGGAACCGCGTATGCACGCGTCCCTCCCATTTATTCGTCCGCAAATCGTCTTCGACGATTTCCTCGATGAAGTTGAGAGGCCGCTTGGTACGATTCGTCGGCATCCTCTAAAGTTCCTTGTCGTTTTCCAACCGCAGGTCCGGCTTCGCCGGATGCCATGTCGAAGATCCCGACCATCGGGGCCCAAGGGCTCCCGGTGAGCCGGGAGGGCGCGGGCATGCTACCAGCCGAATCCATCCCCGCGGTGGCATGTTATCCTCATCCGGAACAAATGGCACGTCCGCTGCCCCCTCTCCAACTCGCCTGTGGATCAGCCCGTATCAACGGGCTGAACACAACGGAACGCTGCGCAGAAACCCGGGATGTGCAAAAGCTACCGCCCCAGCTCTTGACTTCGCTTCCAGGCTGCCAGGACGGCGTCACAGATGTGCTCGAAGACATCGTTGCTGGCCATTCTTTCCATGGCCGCCTCCGTGGTGCCGCCGGGGGAGGCGACTTTGTCTCTCAGAACGCTCGGCGATTCACCCGATTCGAGCATCATGCGGGCGGCGCCGAAGCAGGCCTGTTTGGCAAGGATGTCCGCCTGCTGTCGCGACAGTCCTGCTCGTTCGCCGGCGGCGGCCAGGGCCTCGACGAAGAAATAGAAGTAGGCCGGCCCGGTTCCCGATACCGCTGTGACCGCGTCCATCTGCGCCTCACGTTCGATGACGATGGAGCGGCCGGCGGCGTCAAAGATCCGTTGGGCCCGCAGGAGATCCACCTCTTGTGCATACTTGCCCTTACACACGCCGGCCATCCCGGCACCCACATGAGCCGGCAGGTTGGGCATGGCGCGAACCACGCGCGTCTGCGCATTCGGGAACATGGCCTCGATCGAAGCTGTTGACACGCCGGCCATGATCGACACGATCAGGTGATCCTCGCGGATGTACTCGGCGATACCTTCACAGACCTCTACACACTGCTGCGGCTTAATCGCGAGGACGACGATATAGCTGCTCTGGACCAGGTACGCGTTGTCGTCGGTGACGTCAATGTTGAAACGTTCCGTGAAGAACCTGCGTCGGCTCGGACACGGATCGGAGACGATCATACGGTCCGCAAACAGGATGGTGTTGCGGAGAATGCCGTGTACGATGCCCTCAGCCGCGTTGCCGGCTCCGATCACACCGATTTCGTATTGCGTCTTCATGATCTATGACACATTCTCTCGTGATCGCGTTGTCTGCACGGCTGGGCGCCAACCGGCACCGGCGCCGGGCACCCTCCTTCATCCGACGTCGTGTACAATATCGACATGCTCAACCTGACCACTGAGAAAAACGCCGTTCTTCTTTCCGTCAAGCTCGTACCCGGTGCCTCGGGCACCCGTTTTCTGGGTGAGTTGGATGGGCGGGCCAGGATCTCGCTGGCCGCCCCTGAGCCGAACGTGGATCCGGAATCTGCCCCAATGCCTCAGCCAAGCTTCCCGTCGACATGGTCCGGTTCTCCATAACCTCCCGTAGGCGGAACCATCCGCCTTCCCAGTATCATCGGCTACACCGGATCAAAGAATTGAACGGCCCTCGTCACCCCGTCACTGCACCGGCCAAGACACGGGTGCTATTGATCCTTGATCGGGTAAATACATCGGGTCGCATAAGCCGATATCGTCATGTATGAGACCCAAAGGCACACCGAAGGAGTTGGAGCGGCGTCGGCTTCGGGCCATGGCGCTGCTGGACAAGAGAATGTCCGGTGTCGAGGTGGCCGAGATACTCGGTGTAACCCCCGGGGCCGTGTCGCAGTGGAAGAAAAGGTATCAGCGTGCGGGGCCGGACGCCTTGAGAGCCAGGCCGAACCTCGGCCCGAAGCC
>JAUWWQ010000005.1 GCA_030616775.1 Planctomycetota bacterium | reverse complement strand
TTGGTGATCTACCCGGTGGTGAATTCGGGGGCCAAGCCAGGGGTGTCTCCGGCGATGGGTTGGTCGTCGTGGGGTCCGGCGACTCCGGCGACGGGGAGTCTGAGGCCTTTCGATGGACGCCCGAAACAGGGATGGTTGGTCTCGGGTCCCTTTTCGGTGAGACAGTGGGCGGTAGCTTGGCGACAGCCGTCTCTGGGGACGGTAGCACGATCATAGGTCGTAGCGGGTCCCCGGTGGGAGGCCGGGCATTCCGCTGGACCGACGCCACGGGCATGGTTGCGGTGCGCGACTTCATCCCCTACGACCTTTCGTCAGACGGATCAACGATTGTAGGAAGCGCTCCTGGGGCCCGGGCGGTGCTCTGGGACGAAGTCAACGGTTTACGTGATCTTGAAGCACTGTTAGAGACAGGTTTTGGCCTAGATTTGACAGGTTGGACACTTGAGAGCGCCAGGGGCATTTCTGCCGACGGTATGGTCATCGTCGGTGACGGCATCAATCCCCTTGGGCGAGCCGAAGGTTGGGTCGCCGTCATCCCCGAGCCGTCGTCTCTTGTGTTGTTGACGTTATGCCTATGGGCGTTGCCGAGACGAGCACGTCAGAGGCCTTTTCGATATCAACACAAAGGCGATTGGAGGAAATAGTACCGTGATCGCACAAGCAAAGGTTCTGATGGGCCTGTTCGCCGCGAACAACTCCCGTGGCACCGCCACTTCGGTCATCTGGAACGTCACGTACTTCGCGTGCCGAACCACGCTATGCAAGAACCGAACCAAGTATTCCGACAGCCTGGTAAGGAAGCGGCAAAATCGCCTCACCGGGACCGCTCCATTATCCCGTCGAACGTCGGAACGGCTCCGCTTTCAAAGCGTTCCGTTAGAGGCCCCAAGGTAGTTCCGGGCAAGCCTTGATCCCACTTCCTTCGGGGACATAATGCCAAGTCTTGATGGTCCATGCCGTGGGTGCGCATTGATTTTGAGCTGAAATATTCCGGGAACCTGTTGACCAGGTTGCCAGCCACACCAACACTACTAGTTGAGCGAGCACAGTGATGCCCAACGTGAGACTCCCACGCGACCGATGGTTCCCAAGAGGAGGTCCAACACTCCGGCGCTTAGCAGTGGGTCTCATGCTGGCGTTTCTGTTGATCGGCGTCGCTTGCAGGAAACATGACCCTGCGGGCGAGGCCGCAGACGAGCTGGTGATCTTCCACGCCGGTAGTCTGGCTGTGCCGTTTCGCGAGGTGTCCGAGCATTTCAAGGAGCAGTTCCCGAACGTTGTCATCAAAGCCGAAGCGGCGGGAAGCCGTGACACGGCGCGAAAGGTAAGCGATCTTGGGCGACACTGCGACGTGCTCGGAAGCGCCGACTACAAAGTCATCGACAACCTTCTGATACCCGAACACGCGGACTTCAGCATCCGGTTTGCCACAAATGAGATGGTCATCGCCTTCACCGAGCACTCAGCGCACGCTGGGAGAATTACCGCCGAGAACTGGCCAAAGCTGCTGCTCGACGACGACGTGACCTTAGGCCGCTCCGATCCCAATCGAGATCCTTGCGGGTATCGCACTGTGATGGTCCTCCAACTGGCCGAGAGGCATTATCAGATCCCTGAGCTGGCCCGACGCCTGGAGGAGAAACACAACCGCAAGTACATCCGTCCGAAAGAAACGAATCTCTTGGGTCTCCTGGAGGCAGGTGAGATCGATTTTCTGTTCATTTACCGTTCTGTAGCATCCCAGCATGGGCTCGAGTTCGTAGTACTGCCCAATGAGGTGAATCTGAAATCAACACAGCTCACAGATCTGTACGCCACGGCCAGTGTCCAACTTACCGGGAAAAAGCCCGGAGAGTACATCACTCGGCGAGGCGCGCCCATGGTCTACGGCGTCACGATTCCAAAGAGCTGCAAGAACAGGGAGTTGGCCGAAGCTTATGTCAGGCTTCTGCTTTCGGATGCGGGGCAGAAGATCATGAGGGAAAACGGTCAGCCGACCATCGCACCGGCCTTGACTGATCACTTCGACCTGCTACCGTCAACGCTGCAACCGCTTTGCAAAGCCATCGGCGAGGATGGTTAGACGGCGGTCAGCTTCGTGTTGCATCGTTGGGCAAGCCGTGGCCGCCTACCGTCCAGTACACAAGAGCAGTCGGATCGCATGCGATGCGAAAATACAGGCTGTCGCTGTTTAGTATAACCTTCCTTCTGCTCGGCTCCGTAGTCCTCGCATTCATCATCGCGCCGTTGGCCCGCCTGATTCTCGCCGCATCGAATCAAGAGCTGGGACAAGCGCTGCATGACGCGGAGTTGTGGTCTTCGATCTGGCTGACCTTGCGGGCCGCAGCGGCAGCGACGCTTGCCAGCACGTTCTTCGGAGTGCCTTTGGCGTACCTGCTGGCACGAACCCGTTTCCCCGGAAGAGCCGTAGTCCTTGGCATCGTCGATCTTCCGATCATGATTCCCCACTCGGCTGCGGGGATCGCGCTGTTGACATTGATCGGGCGTCATTCGGTCATACAGCGCGCCACCGAACCACTGGGGATTAACTTCGTGGGCGCCGAGGCAGGGATCGCGCTGGCCATGGCCTTTGTATCCGTACCCTTTCTAATAAACGCTGCTCGTGAGGGATTCACCGCCATTCCTGACCGAATAGAGAAAGTAGCCCGCACACTCGGCGCGTCCCGCACCCGGGTGTTCTTCACCATCTCACTGCCGATGGCGTGGCGGGGTATTCTGTCAGGCATGGTTCTGATGTGGGCACGGGGGATCAGCGAGTTCGGCGCTGTCGTCATTATCGCTTATCACCCGATGACGACGCCGGTCCTGGTATTCCAGCGTTTCAACGATTATGGCCTCGCTTCGGCACGTGCCGCAGCCGTCATTCTCATACTTGTATGTGCGGCCGGCTTTAGCATCCTGCGGTTTATAGCACGGCCGGCCCGCACGGAGTCGCTATGACGCTCGAACTCAGATCAATCCGAAAACGGCTTGGCTCGTTCGAACTCCCACAGTTGGATTTGACCGTGGAAGAGGAGGAGTACTTCGTCCTACTGGGGCCTTCCGGCGTGGGGAAGACGGTTCTCTTGGAGATCATCGCCGGGTTGCTTACCCCGGATAGCGGGCAGATACGTTGGCGCGGACAGGATATCACGACTATTCCGCCGGAGCGCCGGGGATTTGCCATCGTGTACCAGGACTATGCCTTGTTCCCACACATGACCGTTATGCAGAATATCATCTACGGGCTGCGGTCAAGGGGAGTGGGCCGCATCGAGGCCATTGCGAAAGCTAGCCAAACGGCAGAGCTTCTGAACATCTCTCCGTTACTCGAGCGCATGCCCCAAGCGCTCTCCGGCGGCGAGCAGCAGCGGGTTGCCCTCGCCCGGGCGTTGGTCGTGTCGTCCGGGTTACTGCTTCTGGATGAACCTCTCTCAGCCGTCGACCTGCGGTTGCGCCAACGCCTGCAGCGCGAATTCAAGCGAATTCAGCAGCAAACCGGTACCACCTTCATGCACGTTACCCACGACGTTGATGAAGCAGTGCTGCTGGGGCATCGTGTCGGCGTCATGCTGGGCGATCGGCTGCGACGCGTAGGGAGTCCCGCAGACTTGTTCCGCAAGCCGGACGATCCCGACGTCGCAACCTTCGTAGGAATGCGCAACATCTTCCCCGTGAACGACTACGAGAAAGGATTCTGCCGAGCCAATGGCGTCAGGATCCATATAGGTGAACGGGCGGAACCATACCCACACATTTGGATTCGACCTGAGGAAATCCTTCTTTCTCGGGAAGCGTTCGAGTCCAGCGCCCGCAACCAATTTCCATGCCTCGTTGACGATTGGGAATTTCAAGACGTGTTGGTGAACGTGCGAGTGAGAATAGGTGACCTCACCTTGAACGTACTGGTCACCTATGGGTCCTTCGAGAAGCTCGAAATCGAAAGAGGTGGCAAGCTCTATGCCACGTTCAAGAGCTCGGCGGTACACTGCTTCTGACGCTGTGCTGTCTCATACGGTGGAGTGCCCCGGCGAGAATTCCCTAGTCGGCGCACATGGATTTGGACAATCCACATATCGTAGCGCACCCGTAATACCACGTCTGCTTTGAATGTACCGATCGCTCCACTGCCAAGCCGCGGGCTTCAGCCCGCGCGGTGGCCGGATGACTGGAAGTCGGCGAGGAGTCGCCTTGTGGCTTGTTGTAACGCGTTTTGGAAGCAACCCTCTTCATGTCCGCGTCAATGCACGCAGGAACCGATCCGAGCTAGCCTCCAATCTGGCTGAATGTGCTGGTGACGCACTGCTCGCCCGATTCGGGCTTGGCCTCGATGGCCCGCATAAGGGCGGCTTTCGCCCCCAGCTCCCGGACGCTGAACCCCACATCGCTGAACAAGCACGGCCTCACCAGGCCCTCACAACTAAGCCGCAGACGGTTGCACCGTGCGCAGTCGCCGCCTGCGCCCCCGTCCACGACCCAGAACTCACCGGTGGCCAGGTTCATGCGCCGAATAAACCGTACTTCCAGGCCCTCGCGCTCAGCGAAGGTCGCCACTTCTCTAGCGTCAGGCTCCTCCGAGGACCACTCAACAACACAGTTCAGCTTGATCCGCCGGAATCCAGCCGCTTGCGCGGCTCGGATCCCCTTGATGGCTCGGCTGAGGTCGCCGCCCCGTGTTTTCTCACGGTAGGTGTCCGGGTCTACGGAATCGAGGCTGATGTTGACCCGATGCAGGCCCGCTTCGGCGAGCGGCAGGGCATATCTGTCCAGGAGCAGTCCATTTGTGGTCATGGAGAGATCCTTCAGGCCCCTCACGCGCCCCAGCATCGCTACAAGATGGACGAGGTTCGAGCGCAGCAACGGCTCGCCGCCTGTCAGTCGGATTTTGTCAAACCCCAGGCCGGCGGCGGCTCGAGCAACCTCCGTGATCTCCTCAAAGGTGAGCCGATCCTCTTGCTGGATCAGAGGAACGTCTCTGTCGGGCATGCAGTAGTAGCACCGCAGATTGCAGCGATCCGTCACGGATATTCGCAAATAGTCGATCCTGCGTCCAAAGGGATCGCGCATCCAGTCACCCCCGTCCGCGGACCGACCTGCTTTACTAAGCATATCGCGCCTCAAAAAAGAAACACCTGCAGAATCGCCTCTTCGGTGCTTTCTAAAACCCTCTACCACGCCAATCCGGGTAACATGCTAACGGATAGGTCAAGCAATCCAATAGCCAGCACCAGGATTTCTGATGTTTTTTTGTCCATGTTGCCTGGGCGTCAACATTCACCAGCGACGGGAGAGAACCTGTGCCAAGGATTCAACCCGGTCCACGGAGAGATCGAAGTAAGGCCAAAACCGACGCCACTCCCGGGCTTTGGGAAGGGCGTTTACGGTTGTGGATTGATGTGGGTGGGCGTAACGCCCTGGGGCCCGGAAAGATGCGCCTGCTCGAGGCGATCGCCGCGACCAAGTCTTTAGCAGCAGCCGCCAAGCAGCTCCGCATGAGCTATCGGCAGGCGTGGAAGCATCTCAGATTGATCGAAGAGCGGACCGGTGTGACCGTTGTGGAGCCCCGGCGCGGCGGACCTGACGGCGGCGGAACAGACTTAACACCCGATGGTCAAGCCCTTCTGGATGCCTACCGCAAATTCCGCCAAGACGTGGATCGGCATATGCACGCGGCCTGCCAACGCCACTTCGCCCAATGGTCATCGCAAAAACCCGGCCGTGGCCGCCATCTGCAATAGGCTATCCCCAACACGGCTCAACCTCACTCCCGTCGCCCGAGTCGTGGTGTCAAGGCGCGGCACTATCGGTTGTGTTGGACAAGTCTTCTTCGTACAGCAGATACTCGGTCAGCTTCATGCCGAGCTTTGCATAGACCTCGACCGCTCGATGGTTATCGCGGTGAACATAGAGCCGCACGCCGCAAACGTCGCGGCGCTGCCTGGCAAGTGCAAGAATGTGCTCGTGGAGCGTTCGAAAAACACCGCGGCTACGAGAGTCCGGATCGACGTAAACGCTCTGGATCCACCAGAAGAATCCGTTGCGCCAGTCGCTCCATTCCATTGTGACCATGGTCTGACCGACTACCGTCCCATCGACCTCTGCCACGAAGTAGACCGAGCGTCCCGGATCTTCGAGTGCTCGGCGGACACCGGCTGTCACCGTCGAAAGATCGAGCGTTTTGTTCTCGCTTTCGAGGGCCATGGCCTGATTGAAGGCGACGATGGTGTCGAGATCGGCCAGGGTAGCGCGGCGAATGCGGATCGGTCTATCGCTCATGTCTGGGTTGCTCGGACCTCCCGAGGGCCGTCAGGGGTCCTTCTACGCTGATACCGAGGGATTGTTGCGCCGTGGCGACGCTTGAGCCATTTGTTCTGCCAGGCGGGCACGAGGGCATCGTATTTGAGTGCGGAGCGGGTGGCAACCGCCGGGCCGGGGGAGACTTGGCTTGGAGCTCGCTGTCAAATTGGCACTTCACGCGGAGGGTGAGGCTCCAACCTGCCAAGCTGGCAGACGACAGGCGACACGTCGTCGCCGGCGAGATTCTCGTAAGTCACTGGTAACAGGTAAATTAGCGATCTGCGAAGCCCGGTTGGAGAATGGTCTGCCAATTGCTATCATCCCCCCTGGCTACCGGTACGCCGCGTTGCCGGTGCAGTGTCAACCGGCCGGCCGGGCAACGGACCTACGACGCTTAACCTTTAGAGTTCAGAGGAGACAGGTGATATGGCGGTCAAGCAACTGGCCTACGAGCAGGAGGCCCGCAAGGCCCTCTGGAATGGCGTTGAGAAGCTCGCCAACGCAGTCAAATTGACGCTTGGTCCCCGTGGTCGAAACGCCGTCCTGGACAAAAGCTGGGGTGGCCCCAACGTCACCAAAGACGGCGTCACCGTGGCTGAGGAGATCGAGCTGATCGACAAGTACGAGAACATGGGTGCCCAGCTCGTCAAGGAAGCGGCCAGCAAAACCAGCGAGGTGGCGGGCGACGGCACGACCACGGCCACCGTCCTGGCGGAAGCCATCTTCCAGAACGGGCTGAAGAACATCGCCGCCGGGGCGGACGCCTTTAGCCTCAACCGCGGTATCGAGAAGGCGGTGCGCAAAGTAATCAAGGCGCTCAAAGAGATGTCCCGCCCGGTCAAGGTGAGCAAGCGCGACGACATCGTCAACGTGGCCCGGGTTTCGTCCAACAACGACGAGTCGGTGGGCAAGCTCCTGGCCGACTGCTTCGAGAAGGTCGGCAAGGACGGTGTGATCACCGTCGAGGAAGGGAAAACCTCCAATACGGTCATCGAGCTCGTGGAGGGAATGCAGTTTGACCGCGGCTTCCTTTCGCCACACTTCGTGACCAACCAGGATTCCATGGAGTGCGTGCTCGAGAAGGCTTTTGTACTAGTTCATGAGGAGAAGATCAGCAGCGTTCCCAAGCTGGTTCCCTTGCTGGAGAAGGTGGCCAAGGCCAAGCGACCGCTGCTCATCATCGCCGAGGATATTGAGGGAGAAGCGCTAGCCACGCTGGTGGTCAACAAGCTGCGCGGTATCCTCGAGGTCTGTGCAGTCAAAGCGCCGGGCTATGGTGACCGGCGCAAAGCCATGCTCGGTGACATCGCCGTGCTGACCGACGGGACAGCCATCATGAAGGACCTGGGGATCGAACTGGACAGCCTGTCGATCAAGGACCTGGGTCAGGCCAAGAGAATCCGCATTGATGCCAACAACACCACCATGATCGAGGGGGCAGGCTCGACAAGCGAGATTCAAGGCCGCATCAAGCAGATAACACAGGAGATCGAGACAACCACCTCCGACTACGATCGTGAGAAGCTCGAAGAGCGGCGTGCCAAACTCGTGGGCGGTGTGGCCCAGATCAACGTGGGCGCCGCCACCGAGACCGAGCTAAAGGAAAAGAAGGCCCGTATCGAGGATGCCTTGCATTCGACTCGGGCTGCCCTCGAGGAAGGGATCGTAGCAGGCGGAGGTGTGGCACTTCTGCGTTGTGCCGATGTGCTGGACGAACTGAAGCTATCCGGCGACGAGAAGACGGGGGCGGAGATTGTGCGGAAGGCCCTGTCGGCGCCGCTGCGTCAAATCGCTGCCAACGCCGGGTGCAACCCGGGCGTCGCCCTGCACACCGTTCTGGGTAAGAGCGGGGCGTTCGGCTTCAACGCCGATACCGGCGAGTTTACCGACTTGATGAAGGACGGTGTGATCGATCCCACGAAAGTGGTTCGCTCGGCGCTGGAGAACGGCAGCAGCGTCGCCCGCGTGCTGCTCAGCACCGAGGTGTGCGTTGCCGAGAAGCCCGAGAAGGAAGAGGAAGAACCCTCTCCCGGCATGGACGAGGATATGGACTACTAGGACAGGATGGAGAACAGATCGCGATGACAACCGCAACCGCTACAAAGAAGAAGATCAAGTTCCGCCCCACGGAGGATCGGGTGCTTGTCGAACCCGTGGAGGCTGATGCGAAGACCACCGGAGGCATCATCCTGCCGGATAGCGCCCGCGAGAAGCCGCAGCGCGGCATCGTGATCGCCGTCGGTCCCGGCAAGCTGCTCGACAGCGGCCGGCGCGGCGAGATGGGCGTGTCCCTGGGCGACGAGGTGTTTTATGGCAAGTACAGCGGAACCGAGATTGAATTCGGTACCGACCAATACGTCGTTCTCCGTGAGAGTGACATCCTGGCTGTTGTGGACAAGTAGACTCGACGATAAGCCGCGGGCCCCGGGCCGCGCGGAGGTCCACGCAGGCTAATGCCTGCGACTCGATACCAACCATCGAGAAAAGACACTAGAAGGAGCCGGCTATGGCCAAACAAATGATGTTCTCCCAGGAGGCTCGTCAGTCCATCCTGGAGGGGCTTTCCAAACTGGCAAACGCCGTCAGGGTGACCATGGGGCCGACCGGGCGCAACGTAATCCTGCAGAAGTCCTTCGGCTCGCCCCGGGTGAGCAAGGACGGCGTTACCGTCAGCAAAGAGGTGGAACTCCCCCAGCCGTTCGAGAACATGGGTGCCAAGTTGATCAACCAGGTGGCGTCCAAGACCAGCGACGAAGTCGGCGACGGTACCACGGCGGCTACGGTCCTCGCCGAAGCCATATTTCGCGAAGGATACAAGGCCGTCTCCGCTGGTGCCAATCCAATGGCAGTGAAGCGTGGCATCGATACGGCCGTTGCAGCGGCGGTCGGGGCGATCAAGGAAATGTCCATCAAGGTGCGGTCGAACGACGATCTTGCCAAGGTTGCGACGATTTCAGCCAACGGCGACGAGGAGATCGGCAAGCTGCTGGCCAGCGCCCTCGAAGCGGTCGGAACCGAGGGAGTGGTGGAAGTTGAAGAGGGCAAGTCTCTCGAGACCGAGAAGGAAATCGTTGAAGGCATGCAGTTCGACAAGGGCTTTCTCTCACCCTACTTCATCACTGATCCGGGCTCCCTGGAATGTGTTCTGACCGACCCGGCTATTCTTATCTACGAGAAGAAAATCTCGAATCTGCGCGACTTTATTCCGCTGCTGGAGTCGATCACCACGGGCGGTAAGTCGCTGCTGGCCATAGCTGAGGACGTGGATGGCGAGGCCCTGGCGGGTCTGGTGGTCAATCGGATCCGCGGGGTGCTGAGCTGCTGTGCCGTTAAGGCTCCGGGCTTCGGCGATCGTCGCAAAGCCATGCTCGGTGACATCGCCGTGCTGACCGGGGGTACGATGATCAGCGAGGATTTGGGCATCAAGCTCGAAAACATCACCCTCAAAGACCTGGGATCGGCCAGGAAAGTCGTGATCACCAAGGACGACACCACGATCATCGAAGGCGCCGGTAAGAAGACGGAGATCAAGGCCCGCTGCGAGCAAATTCGCAGCCAGATCGAGAAAACGACCAGTGATTATGACCGTGAGAAATTGCAGGAACGGCTCGCCCGGCTCGCCGGTGGCGTGGCTGTGATTCGCGTCGGCGGTGCCACAGAAATCGAAGTGAAGGAGCGAAAAGACCTGGTCGACGACGCGTTCAACGCGACCAAGGCCGCGGCTGAGGAAGGCATTGTCCCCGGAGGCGGCGTAGTGTTTCTCCGCGCTATCGGGGCTGTTACCAAGGCGCGCGAGCGGGCCCGCGGCGATGAGAAGATCGGCGTTGACATAGTCACGGCTGCCCTTCGGGCCCCGACGCGGCAGATCGTCGCCAACGCCGGCGGCGAAGGTGATGTCGTCGTCGAGCAAATCCTCGAAAAACGCGGGGCTTATGGCTTTGACGTGCAGAAAGACGAGTTCGTCGATATGGTCAGGGCCGGTATCATCGATCCAGCCAAGGTCGCACGTGTTGCACTGGAGAGTGCTGCCAGCGTGGCTGGGGTGGTTCTGACTACCGAGGTTCTGGTTACCGAACTGAAGGATGAAGAGAAAGCGATCAAAAGCGCTGTCCGATAAGAAACAAGTGTGGGCGACATAGTTGAGGGCGGACCGCCGGGTCCGCCCTTTGCTTGCCCGACCGTTGATCGGCGCTGTCGTAGGCGAAGCCCCGAGGGCAGAAACGCTGTGCTGGGAATCCTTTCAACGCTGTGCCGAGAATCCTCTCTCGGCACCTGCCAGAGGACCGAGAAGGGATTCTCGGTCCAGCGAATTCTCGGTCCAGCGATGCGCAGTCCTATCGGCTGTGCTTAGTCGGGTGGACGAGGGCGGTTAAGGAATGGCCGTGTCAGGCACAAAACGAGACTATTACCAAGTGCTAGGCCTGGCGCCGGAGGCATCGCCTGAGCAGATCAAAAAGGCCTATCGGCGTCTTGCCCACAAGTACCATCCCGACCGGAATAGGGAAGATCCCGACGCCGAGACGAAGTTCAAAGAGGCCGCTGAAGCGTTCGAAGTCCTATCCGATCCCGCCAAGCGGCAGCGTTACGACCAGTTTGGCCACGCGGGACTCAGCGGCGTCGGAGTGCATGATTTCTCCCACATGGGTGTCGATGACATCTTTTCGATGTTCGGCGACATCTTTGGTGGGGCCTTCGGAATGGGTGGACGCCGGCATCGCAGGGGGGCGGATCTACAAACGAAAGTCGAGCTTACGCTCACCGAAGTGCTGACCGGCGCTGAGCGGTCCATTCAGTTCGCTCGCCAGGACTTCTGCGATACCTGCGGCGGGACGGGGGCGGCGGCAGGCTCAGAGCGGCAAACCTGCCGCACCTGCGGTGGTTACGGACAGGTCGAACAGGCGGGCGGTTTTTTGTTCGGCCGGGTGATCACCACGTGCCCCGCATGCCACGGTCGCGGTTCGGTCGTCGTCACCCCCTGTAAAGTCTGCCGGGGAACCGGCCGAGCCATGAAGGAGCGCGTGGTAACCGTCAAGATCCCAGCGGGCATTCACGACGGTCAGGCAGTTCGTATTCGAGACGAAGGGGAAGCGGGTGAGGACGGCACCCAACGCGGGGATCTGCACTGCTATGTTCGGGTGAAGCCGCACACATTCCTCGAACGACACAACAACGACCTGATTTGCCGGATGCCCATTAGTCTCACCCAAGCGGCGCTGGGAGCAAATGTCGACGTTCCGACGCTCACTGGCAAGGCTGAGTTGAAAATCCCGCGGGGCACGCAACACGGGCAGTTGTTTCGGCTCAACGGACTCGGCCTGCCAGACGTTCGCAGCGCCCGACGTGGTGACGAACTCGTGCAGGTGATCGTGGAGATTCCAAAGAAGCTCAACAATGAGCAGGAGAAACTCCTTCGCCAGTTCGCCGCCACGGAAGACAAATCTGTCATGTCGGAGTCGAAGCGGTTTTTTGACAAATTGGTGGATTACCTTTCGGGCGCTTCGCAAGAATAAACGGCGTCCGAAATGTCAGTGAAGAACCATGAAAAAGACCAAAGTCAGAAAGGCTCGCCGGGAGCAAGGGGCCGAAGGCGCCGAGACGGCCCAGGCCGTTGACAGCGACGATCGGTCTGGTGTGGACGACGCAGCCGGTGACGAAACGGCAGTAACTGCCAAGGTCAAGACAGAACATAAGGCGAAGCCTGCCGAGAAGCCGGCTGAGCAGCCGGACCCACTTGAGGAACTTCAAGAAAAAGTCAACAAGCTCGAAGACAGCCTGCTGCGTGCCAAGGCGGACTATCACAACGCCCAACGCCGTGCCGTCATCGAGTGTACCGAGGCGATCCGCTATGCCAACGCGGAGGTCATGAAGTCTCTGCTGACTGTTCTCGATGACTTTGACCGCTCCCTCGCCGCTGCGGAGGATTCCAACAATCTCGAGGCTGTGGTCGACGGCGTACGCTTGGTGTACGGCAATCTCACCAAGGCTCTGCGTGACCACGGATTGGAAGTTATCGACGCATTACATGAAACGTTCGATCCCAGCGTTCACCAGGCAATAATGCAACAACCGACTACAGACTATCCGCCTGGGATAGTCGTTGAGGAAATCGTCAAAGGGTATCGGCTGCATGATCGCGTCTTGCGGCCGACGAACGTGGTCGTTTCTAAAGCGATGGAGACCGACACGAAAACGCGTGAGGAAGCGGAGGCGGCTGCTCAATCGGAAGGGGAATCCAAAGAGGAATAAGGGGCTTTTGATATGCCGACTTATGAATACGAGTGCACCAAGTGCGGGGCGGTCTTCGAGTTGTTTCAACCGATTACTGAGCCGCCCAGGCGCCTGCTCCGAAAGACGGATCCCAGGTCGTGCGACTGCAACGCACCGGTAACCCGCCACATCGGCACCGGCGCCGGGATCATTTTCAGGGGTTCGGGGTTCTATCAGACCGACTACCGCTCTGAAGGCTACAAGAAGGCCGCCAAGGCCGAAAAGGAAGCGGCGGGCAAAGGTAAGTCCAAAAAGGACGAAACCGGCAAACAGGACAAGGCATCCGGGAAGAAGGAGTCCGCATCGACCGCACCGGGAACGTAGCACAAAGTACGGGCACCTTGGGGTGACAAGGCCGTGCTGGAACTTCCAGACGCCGCTCCCGGCGGAGCAATCCGTGCCCACCTACGAATGTCCAACCTGCAACAAGAAGATCACCGTGGGTCGCAATGAGGACGCACCATACCGGCCGTTTTGTAGCCAGCGATGCAAAATGGTCGATCTGGGCCGCTGGCTCGATGGCACTTACAGAATCAGCGAAGCCGCCAAGCCCGAGGATCTCAAACAGGATGAGGTCCAGGACGAATCCTGAGCACTTGCCCCCACCTGTCACTCGCTGCCCGGCCGGGGTGTCAATGAGCCGGCGAGCACCCGGCAGATGCGATCCTGAATCTGCTTATAGGGAGTGCTGGGGCCTTTGTATCCGTTGAACAGCACGGCAAAGGCGTATCTGGGACCTGCCTCCGCGTCCACATAACCGGCAAGGGTGCGAACGCCTCGCATGGTCCCCGTCTTGGCATGGACGCGTCCGGGTATGTCCTTCAATCGTTCACGCAGGGAACCATCTACGCCTGCAACCGAGAGACCCTCATACAGAAGTCTCCCCTTGCCCTGTGCATGCGCCCATGCGAGCAGGGAGGCCAACTGACCGGCAGTACAGGCATTGTCGCGGCTCAGGCCCGAGCCGTCCGCAACGACCAGGCCATCAGCATCAATGTCGGCCCGCCGCATGAACGCCAGGACTGCTTGCCTTCCCAGCGACCAACTACCTTGCGGGTCCAAGACCCCATGTCGTCTGGCCCAGGCGTAGCCGCTGCGTTTGAGCAAGCACTCGGCAAAGAGGTTTTGGCTGTCCTTGCCAATCCGTCGCAGTACATTCGATAACGAGGTGGTCCGCCGGGCCAGGACGGTCAGCGAGGGCGGTAGGCCGCCATCTGGGAGACGTAGGCGCTTGCGCCGTATCGTCCCGGCCACCTTGATCCCCCGATTCTCCAGCACCATACGCAGTGAATCCGCGAACAGAAGGCCAGGATCGGGAAAGGAAACGGAGCCAAAAGGCCAACGCTTGGAGCATCGCCCACTGATGACGTACTCGAATGTACCCGGCGGGTGATGGACAACCGGTGTACCCTCACCCCCTGAGCGACACTTGTTGATGATCCTGACCAGAGTGGTTTCCGGCTGAAAGGCTACCAGCGCCGGTGCGTCGCGACTCGCGGATGGGGAGACGGTGATGTCGATACAATTATCGTTGAAGTTTAAGCCGCCGACAGGAGCAGCGTACCAGTTGTCAAGGTCGCCTTCCTCCCAGGAAGGATGGACCCATTGATCGTCGAAGATGGATTCATCGATCACCAGGTCGCCTGGAATCGCGCTGACGCCGGTGTCGAGCAATATTGTCGCCCATCGCTCGAAATCGGCGGTGATCGACTCGCCTCGGTGCTGATGGAGCTTCTCATCTCCGGTTGCCGGGTCACCGTCACCGACGATAACAAGGTTTGTGCCATCGGTGGCGAAGATGGTCTCGAAAGTAAAGTTCGATCCGAGCTCGGACAAGGCCGTAGCCATCACGAACAGCTTCATATTACTTGCCGGGGTGAACGGCGTGTCGGGGTTTTCCGCGAAGATCGTATCCCCCGTTGCGAGGTCAATCACACATGCGCCCAAGCGGACCTCGGCGTGCGGGCGAGCTGCCAGTGCTGATCGCAGCTCTGGTTTGATCTGCAACTGCCCAGCCCCGGGGCGGGGTAGCAGAAGCAAAGCGACGATGGCACCGAATACAGCGCCGATGCCCGGCCGGCCGGGATCGCGGCGGGATAACGATGTTACGTGGGTGCCAAACATGCGTGCCGAGATGATAGGGGCACAACGCCCGGGATCAACCTACCCGGATCGGGTATGCGTTCATCGCGATGGTTCGTACAATGCCGCGAGCCCGGTCAGCTTTCGGAACCTTCGCACTACACCAGGGTGTGATGCCGGCCCGTCCGGGTTTGTTTGGCCCATAGGAGCGAGCGAGTGGTAGGACAAGCAGCCCCTGGAACACGCATTGGTCCATCACAGGGATCATCCTACGCCTTGACAAGGACTTCCTCCGCAACGTTCAACATCGCCTCGTACCTGCCGCACATGGCTAGGACGGCGCCGGATAAGGCGGCTGTCGTGGTTCCACGGTCACGCGAGCACCGGGGCCGGGCGATCTACGCAACGATGAGCTTTGCCGAGCTCGAGGCGACATCGAACCGATACGCCAACGGTTTGGCAAAGGCCGGACTGCGGCGCGGTATGCGTGTGCTGGTTATGGTCCGGCCGGGATTTGAGTTCGTCGGACTGGTCTTCGCCCTGTTCAAGCTGGGGGCGGTGCCGGTAATGATTGATCCGGGCATGGGCGTGAGGCGGATGCTCGAGTGCATCCAACAGGTTGATTTGGATGCATTCATCGGCATACCGCTGGCACATGTCATGCGGGTATTGCGTCGCCGTCCATTTAGGACCGTCAAGCATGTTGTTACGGTGGGTCGCCGATGGTTTTGGGGTGGTCAGACTCTTGACGGACTGGCGCTAGGCGCAAGCGAAGACTTCGATGTGGTCGATACCGCACCCGACGAGGTGGCCGCCATCCTGTTCACTTCCGGCAGCACCGGACCGGCCAAAGGCGTGGTCTACGAACATTCCATGTTCGATGCCCAAGTGCGGGCCATCCAGAGTCATTATGACATCAAGCCGGGCGAGATCGATCTGTCGGCCTTTTCGCTCTTTGCATTGTTCAGTACCGCGATGGGTATGACTAGTGTGATTCCGGACATGGATCCGTCACGGCCGGGACGTGTCGACCCCGCGAAAATCGTGGAGGCTATCCGCGACCACAACGCTACAAGCGCGTTTGGCTCACCCGCCATTTGGACCCGCGTGGCGACATATTGCGTAGACCACGGCGTCTCGCTCCCGTCGCTGCGGCGTATCCTTATTTCCGGCGCCCCGGTGCCCTATCAGACAATCGAAAAGCTCCACCGAGTGCTCAGTTCGGAGGCAGATGTTCACACGCCGTACGGCGCAACTGAATCACTACCGGTTGCTTCGATCAGCGGCCGCGAGCTTCTCGACGGCTGCACGGAACTAAGCCGCCGGGGCGCGGGTACCTGCGTGGGTAAGCCGTCTGCCGGAATCGACCTGCGCTTGATTCGCGTCACGGACAAACCGATCGCCGCGTGGTCCGATGGTCTGCTTGTTCCCGATGGTGAGCTGGGCGAGATCGTCGTTGCGGGCCCGATTGTCACCAAGGAATACTTCGGTCTTGAGGCAGCGACCGCGCTGGCCAAGATACGGGATGGGGACCGGGTATGGCACCGGATCGGCGACATCGGCTATCGGGACGGGGAGGGGCGGATATGGTTCTGCGGTCGAAAATCACACCGGGTGCTCACAGAGCAGGGGACAATGTTCACGGTTCAATGTGAAGCCGTCTTCAACGAGCATCCGGACGTGTTCCGTTCCGCACTAGTCGGTGTTGGAACACCTGGAAAACAGCGAGCAGTGATCGTGATCGAACCGGAAGTGGGCAAGTTTCCCACCGGCTCAGGGGTCCAAGAGTTCCGTGAACAACTCTTGCGTCTCGGTCGCGCCAACGAATTGACGCGTCGTATTGACGATGTCCTGTTTCATCGCAGTCTTCCTGTTGATGTTCGTCACAACGCCAAGATCAACCGGGAACTTCTGGCGAGCTGGGCGGCTGAGCGGCTTCCATGAAAGCGTTGATCACGGGTGGTGGCGGGTATCTGGGCAGTCGCATCGCCCGGATGTTGCGCGCTCGCGGCGATGACGTAGTCATACTGGGCCGCAGCATATACCCACAGCACGACGAAGCCGGCATACGAATCATCCGGGCCGATCTGCGGGACGCAACGGCTATCGAGAAAGCGTGCCAAGGCATAGATGCCGTCTTTCACGTCGGCGCGCTCGTCGGCATCTGGGGCAGGCGGAAGACGTACTGGGATATCAACGTCAACGGAACAAAGAACGTGCTTAACGGGTGCCGGATCCACGGCGTTCGCCAGCTTGTCTACACGAGCTCGGCAAGTGTTGTCTTTGATGAGAACGCCCTGTGCGGCGTAGATGAATCTCAACCTTATGCAACACGCTACCTCGCTGACTATCCCGAAACGAAAGCGGTTGCGGAGCGGATGATCCTGGCAGCTAACGGGCCGACACTGGCAACGGTCGCACTTCGGCCGCACCTGATCTGGGGGCCGGGGGATCCGCACTTGATTCCGCGGGTGATCGAGCGGGCACGGCACGGGCGCCTCGTCCAGGTCGGCGACGGGGAGAACCTGGTCGACATCACTTACGTTGACAACGCAGCCGAGGCGCACTTGCGAGCGGCTGAGGCTCTGGCGGCCGCGGCATCCTGTGCGGGGCGGGCGTATTTTTTGAGCCAAGGCGAGCCGGTCCCACTGTGGCCCTGGCTGAATGAGATCCTGGCCGCAGTAGGGGTTCCGAAGGTGACGCAGACCGTTTCCTACCGCAGAGCGTATCGCGTTGGCGCCATGCTGGAAGGAGTCCATCGCCTCGTCCCAACGGTACGAGAGCCGCGAATGACCCGGTTTCTCGCCGTGCAGCTTGCGAAATCTCACTATTTTGACATCTCAGCATCCCGGCGCGATCTTGGTTACCACCCCCGAACTTCAACAGCGGAGGGCGTACATTGCCTTCTAAAGTCGCTCGGCGCATCGTGTGGACGGAACTTCTCAAGTGCGAGCGGACTAGGATGATCTTGCAGCCAAGTAGGTTAAGGGTGCATCCCGAAAAATGTGGTAGAAGCTGACCGGGTGACAGGGGCAAGCGGTAGCTTGCCCGTGCAAACGGCTCTTACGGGCAAACAAGTCTGCCCATGCCACCCGAATTGGGATGCACCCGTCGGTCAAAGCCCGCAAAGATAGGGTGTCAGGTTCCCTGATTGTGAGAATCTGGTAAAATTCTCTGCCTGAGCCGCCTACGGCTCGGGCGGATCGGTCCAGGCAGTGAAAATCTGCGTGTGGCGCGGCACCAATGTTGGATTCAGAACGCATCGTCATTACAGGCGTGGGATTGACAGCCCCAAACGGCGATACGCCCGAAGCGTTTCGGCACAGCCTGCTGGCCGGCAAGTCCGGTATCACCGCCATCGAGACGCGGTTTATGGGCCGGGTCCTCGCCGGTGTTTGTCACTATGACGAGCTGAAATATCAGGGCCGAAAGGAGCGGCGACGCGGGACACGGGCGGGGGCAATCTCGATCTATTGTGCCAACGAAGCCTTGAAGCGTGCAGGCATTGATCGGAACGGGTTCGATCGATCACGGGTCGGCACGTTCGTCGGGATCACCGAGCACGGCACCGTCGAGACCGAGAACGAGATTGACGCCATCCGTCAGCACGACTATGATACCAGGTTCTGGTCCCACCATCACAACCCTCGTACAGTGGCCAACAATCCGGCCGGGGAGGTGACGGTGAATCTAGGCCTGCACGGCCCGCACTATACGATCGGGGCGGCCTGCGCGGCTGGGAACGCCGGCTTGATCCAAGGCGTCCAGATGCTACGGCTCGGTGAAGTCGATCTGGCGATAGCCGGCGGCGTCTCGGAGGTGATTCACTCGTTCGGTATCTTCGCGAGTTTTGCGAGTGAAAACGCTCTGGCCTGGCACGAAGATCCGACCAAGGCGTCACGCCCTTTCGATAAGGCCCGCAACGGCATCGTGGTCTCCGAGGGGGGCGGCCTCTTCGTCCTGGAGCGAATCCGCGATGCCAAAAGACGCAGCGCCCCGATTGTGGCTGAGGTGGTCGGGTATGCGATGAATTCGGACGCAGCCGACCCGGTCATGCCCGATCGCGAGCGCCTGGCTCAGTGCATGACGCTGGCGATCAGTCGAGCAGGCATCGAACCGGAAGACGTGAGTATTGTCAGCACGCACGCAACGGCCACCGAGGCCGGCGACCTGCAGGAAGCCGCGGCTGTACGCCAAGTGTTCGGTGATTGCCGCGAGGTGTACGTAAACAACACGAAGAGTTTTATCGGCCACGCGATGGGCGCGGCCGGGGCGTTGGAATTGGCGGGCAATTTGGGTTCGTTTGACGACGGCGTCGTGCACCCGACGATCAACTTGACGGAGCTTGATCCGGCTTGCGAGATGCGCAATCTCGTGATCAATGAGCCCCGTGAGATCGGCCGGGTCGATTACATCCTCAACAACTCGTTCGGGATGCTCGGGATTAACTCGGCGGTTGTCATCAAGCGATACCGGGGGTAAGGTGGATCGGCCCTGCGTGTGGTAGGGCTGGACTTAAGAAGCTGCTAACACAACCAGTGTGGGGTAGGTTTTGGGCCTGCCTCCTGGCCGAGTAGAGAATCGGTCCTACAGGTTTTGTTGTATGGTCTGAGGCTTTGAGGACGGTATGGGCGATCTGCAGGTCAAGAAGATAATACTCGGCATTATTTCGACGGTAGCGCCGGACGCGGATCTTTCGAACATCAAAGGCGAGGTTCGTCTGCGCGATCAGTTCGACATGGATTCAATGGACTTCCTCGACATCGTGATGGAGCTGCGCAAACGGTACAAGATCGAAGTCCCTAAAGAGGAATATCCGCAACTGGCTACGCTGGATGGTTGCATCGAGTATTTGCGTCCGAAGCTCGAGGCCGTCGCTGCGATTTAGCGTCGCCCGGCGTTTGGCTGCCCGCGCTTCCCCCACCGTTTGACGGCCGTGACTGGTACGGCCGGCAGCATCCCAAATGGGCATGCATTACGATGTGGTCATTATCGGCGCCGGCATGTCAGGGCTGGCCGCGGGCATCCGGCTGGCCTACTTCGGGAAACGGGTCTGCATTGTCGAGAAACACTATGTCTACGGCGGGCTCAACTCCTATTACACGCTGGAGGGGCGTGACTTCGATGTCGGGCTTCACGCTGTAACCAATTACGTGCCGCCCGATGTTCGGAATGCTCCACTTCCCAGACTTCTGCGGCAGCTTCGTTTGTCTCGGGAGGATTTCGACCTGCACCCGCAGCGGTTTTCAGAGGTGCGCTTTCCCGGGCAGCGCCTGAGATTCACGAACGACATCAACGTCTTGGCACAGGAAGTTGCAGAGCGGTTTCCGCAAGACGCGGACAACTTTCACCGGTTGCTCGAGGTAATCAACCAATACGAAGACACGCGATCAGACCATCCCTACCGGTCCACACGGCAGATTCTTGGCGATTCCCTGAACGATCCTCTCCTCATCGAGATGCTGCTCTGCCCGATCATGTACTACTGTAGTGCAGAAGAGCACGACGTGGATTTCACGCAGTTTGTAACCGTGTTCAAGAGCATCTTTTGCGAGGGGCTTGCCCGACCTCGCGGCGGAATTCGTACTATCATCAACGCACTGGTTGAAAAGTACCGGTCGTGCGGCGGAGAGCTCAAGATGAACTGCGGCGTTCGGTGCATCAACGTAGCCGGCGATCGTGTTACCTCTCTGACACTTGAATCGTACGAGACTCTAACCGCCGAGGTGGTCTTCTCCTCCGCCGGATATTTCGAGACCATGCAGCTCTGCTCGGATGTGAAAGGTGATCCGCCGCCGGACGAAGTCGGACGGGTCTCGTTCGTCGAGTCCATTGTCGTGCTCGATGAGCTGCCCGCGAATCTAGGCCATGAGGCGACCATCGTCTTCTTCAACGACGCGGAGACCTTCACCTACGCCGTCCCAACCGACCGGGTGGATCTTCGCAGCGGGGTGATCTGCTGTCCCGGCAACTACGAGCAGCATCAGAATATGCCGGAGGGGTTGTTCCGGCTGACATGGCTGGCAAATTACGACCGTTGGGCGAGTCTAGACGAGGAAGAATACGCAGCCGCTAAGGATTCGTGTCGTGAGAAAGTCGCTCAGCGAGGGGCTCAGTACATTCCGGGATTTCGAGACCGGATCGTGTATACTGATATGTTCACGCCCCGCACGATCCGGCGGTTTACGGGGCGATTAAACGGCGCGGTTTATGGCGCACCCAAGAAGCTCCGCGATGGCCGCACCAGGCTCGATAATCTGTTCGTTTGCGGGACGGATCAGGGATTTCTCGGTATCATCGGGGCGATGCTCAGCGGCGTGACAATGGCCAACTGGCACCTGCTGGCCAAGACGTAGGACTGAATCATGGCGCGGGACCGGCTGCTGGATACGAAGGACTACTACGATGTGATCGTGATCGGTTCCGGCCTGGCCGGGATGACCGCGGCGAATTACCTGGCGAAGTGTGGCCGGTCCGTTTTGCTGCTCGAACAGCACTACAACTTCGGCGGTCTGGCCACCTGGTTTCGGCGCAAGGGCGGGCACATCTTCGACATCTCACTGCACGGCTTTCCGGTCGGAATGATCAAGAGCTGCCGGAAGTACTGGACGCAGGAAATCGCCGATTCCATCGTGCAGCTCGAGGGCATCCGCTTCGACAATCCGCAGTTTCAACTTCAAACCACGTTTGACCGGGTCGATTTTACCCGGATTCTGGTCGAGGAGCTCGGCATTGAGCGGGAAACGGTAGAGCGGTTTTTCGATACTGCGCGGCGGATGGATTTCTACGACGACCAGAGCATGACCACCCGCGAGCTGTTCGAGAGTTTCTTCCCAGGCCGCTCCGACGTCGTGCGACTGCTGATGGAGCCGATCACGTATGCCAATGGGTCAACGCTGGATGATCCGGCCATCACCTACGGCATCGTCTTCTCGAACTTCATGAGCAAGGGCGTGTACATCTTTCGTGGCGGCACGGACAAGCTGCTCTTCCTGATGAAGGGGGAGCTGGAGCGAAACGGAGTCGACCTGCGCAGAGGGGCGCAGGTGGAGCGGATCGTCGTTACGGACGATCGCATTTGCGGCGTGATCGCCAACGGCAAGCGGATCAACTGCGCGGCTGTACTCTCCAACGCCAATCTCAAGACCACGATCGACAAGCTGGTCGGCTATGAACACTTAGCTAAGGAATTCGTCGAAGAGGCAAAAGCGGTCCGGCTTAACAACAGCAGTTGTCAGGTGTACATGGGCCTGCGCAAGGGCGAGTCGATAGACTACATCGGCGATCTGATATTTGCCTCAGTGAAGGAGGAGTTCGATTCCGTCGCTCTGTGTTCCAAGAACGTCACCAGCCGGACGTTCTCGATGTACTACCCGCATCTCCGGCCCGGTTCGGATCGCTATGCGATTGTCTCGTCCACCAATGCCAACTGGGAAGACTGGGCCCACCTGTCACCGGAAGAGTATAAACGCGACAAACGGAACCTGATCGAGACGACGATCGACGCGCTGGAGAAGTATCTACCCGACATCCGGGGCAAACTTGACCACGTCGAAGCCTCCACGCCTGTAACGTTCCACCGCTACACCCAACACGCACGCGGCGCGACGTTCGGCACCAAGTTCGAGGGATTGAAGGTCAGCATGGACCTTCCCAAGCAGGTGGCCGGCCTGTTCCACGCCGGGTCGGTGGGTATCATCATGTCCGGGTGGCTTGGGGCGATCAACTACGGCGTTATCGTTGCCAACGAGGTCGAGAACTTCATACATAGCAGTGGTCGAGCCGCGGGCTTCACCCCGCGCGGACGCTCAGCCGCCGAGACACAGGAGGCCCTTTCATGACCGATCAGTTAAGCCTGACGTCGATCCCGCACCGCCCGCCGTTTCTGTTCGTTGACCGGATCGTCGAAGTGCATGAGCGGCGGATTCTCACCAAGAAGCTCGTTGATCCGGAATCGGATTTCTTTCGTGGACATTATCCCGGTCAACCAGTGATGCCCGGCGTATTGGTCTGCGAGTGTTGCTTTCAAGCGGGAGCACTGCTGATCGCTCACGCAAAGGGGCCTGATGAAGCGTCGAAGGGTATACCGGTCTTGACACGTATTGCCGATGCCCGGTTCAAACAGATCGTTCGGCCAGGTCAGATGCTGGATGTGGAAGTGACACTGGACGACGAACTGGATGGGGCATACTTTTTGACCGGGCGAGCTACCGTCGAAGGCAGACTTGCCCTGCGGGTCACGTTTGCCTGTATGCTGGCAAAAGACTTCTAAGGAAGACGCGGCGTGAGTTTTCTTGACCTTGGAGGCAAGGCGTTCGTAGTCTTCGGCGTTGCCAACAAGCGCAGCGTCGCCTACCGGATTGCCCGCCTGCTCGAGGAGGAAGGTGCGACAGTTGTCTACAGTGTTCAATCGGAAGACCACCGTGATAGCTTGCGCCAGTTACTTGCCGGGCGAGAGGTGCACGTTTGCGACGTCGAGCGTGACGACCACGTCACGGCGGTCGCCGCGGCGGTGCGCGAAAAACACCGAACTATCAATGGTATCGTTCATTCAGTCGCGTTTGCCAACCTTGAGACGTTTTCCGGTGCGTTCCACGAGGTTCGCCGGGAGGATTTTTTGCAATGCATCTCGATAAGCTGCTATTCGCTGATTGCCATCGCCAATGCGTTTAAGGATATCTTCGACGCCCGGGCGAGCGTCGTGACCATCTCGATCTCGACGACCCGAATGGCCGCCGAAAGCTATGCCTATATGGCACCCGCCAAGGCTGCTCTCGATTCCTCCATCGCGTTTCTTGCGAAGTCCTTCAGCCGTTTCTCCGAAGTGCGTTTCAACGCGGTGTGCGCCGGGTTGCTGAAGACCAGCGCCTCGGCCGGCATTCCGGGATACGTCGACGCTTACATGTTTGCCGAGCAGGTCATTCCCCGCAAGCGGGCGTTGACTACGGACGAGGTCGCCGGCACGGCTGTGTTTTTGCTCAGCGAACGATCGAGCGGCATCAACGCACAGGGTATCGTGGTCGACGCCGGGATGAGCACGAACTACTTCGATGTAAACGTGGTCAAGCATACCGTAGCCGGAGTCTGGCCCACCGACACGCCATGATCTTGACACCGGTGATTGTGGCGATTCCCCAAGACACACCGCCGCGGTCGCCCCGGCGAGTTGAACGGCAACGTATGTGCGCTCGTTCGGCGCTTCAGCACTGCGCCAAGCGATGCCACGCCCCCACACATGGATGGAGCAAAGACGTTGATGAAGTCCCCTTGCCTAATGCGGGCTTCTACTGGTCCGTGTCACATAAGCGACACTGGGCGGCAGCGGTCATTTCGGATCGGCCTGTGGGAATCGATATTGAGCACATCGCGCCGCGCCAACGCGAACTCCACGACGCCTTGGCGGACGACGAAGAGTGGAGCGTGATAGGGAACCGATCATGGCATGCTTTTTTCAGACTATGGACCGCCAAGGAGGCGACACTCAAGGCGAACGGTGTGGGCATCGCCGGGCTGACCTGTTGCCGGTTGGTTGAGGTTCCCGACGAGCACCACATGACCATGACGTACGGCGGGCGGGCGTGGCTGATCGAGCAATTCTACCACGCCGAGCACGTCACCGCGGTTACCTGCAACGGCACCAAGGTCAACTGGTGTGTAGTTTAGGAAACGTCGAAAAGTCTAAACGTCTAAACATCGAAACGTCGAAACGTCAACGTTCTACGGGTAGGAGCGCATTAACCCGCCGCCTTGGATCGAACAGTCAACGAGTTAAATCAGGATCCTGCAAGCTGATAGCTGACGGCTGATGACTGATGGCTGACACCTGAGAGCTTATGCCGATCTGGATTCCAATCATACTTGCGCTGGCTGCACTGATCACCTCGATCATTTCCGCCATCCTCGGTATGGCCGGCGGCATGTTGCTGCTGGCGACCATGCTTTGCTTCATGTCGCATGGCGAGGCCATTCCGACGCATGCGGCTGTCCAGATAGCCAGCAACGGCACGCGGGTTCTGGCATTCATCAAGAACGTGGATGGCCACACTTTGGGAAGGTTTTGTCTAGGCTTACTGCCCGGGGCCGCGCTTGGGATGTTGCTACTGTGGGCTCTGGGACAGCCGCAACAAAGCGAGCCCTATCTGAAAACGCTTATCGGGACGTTCATTCTGATAGCGACGTACTTGCCGCAAGGAAAGGGGGATGGACGGTTTGCGGGAACCTGGTGGGACTTCCCACTGATGGGGCTGGTGGCCGGGACAGCCGCACTGACCGTCGGTGCCGTCGGCCCACTGATCGCCCCGCTTTTCGCCCGGCGCAACTTTGTTAAAGAACGTCTCATCGCCACCAAGGCTGTTTGTCAGCTCGCCACACATATCTTGAAGATTCCGGCGTTTATCTGGCTTCGGGATCTGGACCTTACCCGGCTCGGATCGCTGGCACTGTTGATGATCGTAATGGTGATTCCGGGTACCTTGATCGGCAAGCGCATCCTGACCGGCGTGCCCGAGCGACACTTCCGCATCGCCTTCCGCGTGGCATTGACGGCAGCGGGTCTGAAGGTTCTGATCCTCGATGGCCTCGGTGGTCTACTGATGTGGTTGCCGGCCACACCACAATAGGCGAAGCATGACTCGACTGTACGCGTTGTAAACGGGCGCGCCCACTGCGATTGGGCGAGGCACGTCCGCAAATGCATTTAAAATGGACCCATCAAGAAAAAATTGGGCGATCCTTGACAAGAGATCGTAAGGATGTAAAGTTAGGTAGACGCCTAAAATTATTCCTCCAGCTAACGAGGTGTAAACATGCCCGAACAGGAATTCAGTAATCCGTTCAGACCCGGTGCTGGACATATGCCGCCGTATCTTGCTGGTCGAGAGCACGAGATCATGGAGTTCGAGCAGTTGCTCAGGCAGACTACGATCCTCAGAAACCTAGTCTTAACAGGGCTGCGCGGGGTCGGGAAGACCGTGTTACTGGAAAAACTCAAGCCTATCGCAATTCGCGAACAATGGTGCTGGGTGGGAGCTGACCTATCCGAGTCAACAAGCGTGGACGACGAGACGATCGCCCACCGTCTCCTGACCGACCTTTCGCTTGTGACCTCGAGCCTCGTTGTCGGCAGGCAGGAAGTCTCAGGTATTGGGTTCGTTCCGCAACGTACGTTCATCGACACAAAGCTGAACTACGAGACGCTGGTGGCTCTGTTTCGGCAAACGCCAGGATTGGTCGCTGACAAGCTGAAGGCAGTGCTCGAATTCGTGTGGCTCGCATTACGCCGACAAAACGCAAAAGGGATCATATTCTCGTATGACGAAGCGCAGAACCTGTCAAACCGCCCCAAGAAAGAGCAGTATCCACTGTCTCTGCTTTTGGACGTGTTTCAGTCGATTCAAAGGAAGGACATCCCGTTCATGCTTGCTCTTACAGGTCTGCCAACCTTGTTTCCAAAGCTTGTCGAGGCTCGGACCTTCGCGGAGCGGATGTTCCGTGTCGTGGTGCTGCACAGGCTGAGCGAGCCCGCCGCACGTGACGCGATATGTAAGCCGATAGAGAATGCAAACTGCCCGATTAAGCTTTACGACGAGTCGGTCGAGCTTATCATTAGCGACTCAGGGCGCTACCCGTACTTCATCCAATTCATCTGTCGGGACGTTTTTGACACGTTCTTACAGAAGATGGATGACGGCGAGAAACCATCAGTTCCGACGGACGAGATCATCCGCAAGCTGGACGCAGATTTCTTCGCAGGCCGGTGGGCTAAGGCAACGGATCGCCAGCGCGATTTGCTTGCCGTGATCGCGACACTTGACAACTGCGACGAGGAATTCACCGTCCAGGAGGTAGTCGAAAGGTCAAGAGAGCACTCCCCAAAGCCTTTCAGCTCAAGCCATGTGAATCAGATGCTCCTGGCGTTATGCAACAACGGTCTGATCTACAAAAACAGGCATGGCAGGTACTCATTCGCCGTGCCTCTGTTCGGCCAATTCATCTTGCGACATATGCGGGACGCATCGCAAGCTGACTAGAGAGGGAACCCCGGGCGTCGTACATGACTGTGCCACGACGTACAGGGGAAGAAGTGGTCGATGGGCGTAGTCCCAACGCCATAGTATACGTTGGGTAGGGGCACCGGACGCTACATTGTGCCCGTGTGGTCGTAGATCATGAATTGACGACCGCCGGTTGCGGAGACGGGGGCAGCGACGGGATTGTCCGCGGGATGCCAACAAACGCTTACCATACTCACGGCAGGGCTCAGCTTGCCTCGCCCGCCCCACAGTCAATGCGCAAGGCTGGAGGCGTTGCCAGGAACAGCATCCGATTCAAGGTCCGGGACCGCCGTGACGGTTCCACGCTCTTTGGCAAAGAAGAAATACCATCGATCGGACCAGGCTCGCATTACGTCGGTTCCGAGGATGATGTCGGGCAGGCCGGCGGTGTCGAAGAGTCCCACCTGGACGGCCACCGTTCCAAGAGATTCTACGGTGACGGTCACATCAAGACGGTCCGGAGTCAGCGACGACGGTGTCCCCACAAGCCCACGCCGCATCACACTCGCGTTGGTGCCGGTATCGAGCAGCCCGAGCACCGTCCGGGTGTCGCTGTCGGAGGCAATTTCGACCTGGACGAATGCACTGTCGAAACTAGGTAGAAATGACGGCGGCGGTTGAAAGGGGATCGTAACGCCGCCTGTGGGCACAACCGGGAGGAACATGGCCCGCGGGTTCGCAAAATCGAGTCCGAGGACGGTACCGGTCTTGCGGAAGAAGTGAAAGCCCAACCCATTACAGTCACAGACGGACAGGCCTACCAGGGCAGCATCGGTGGTGCTATCCCAACCGCCGGCGGTGTATTGGAATCCTTCCGTAACGCCGACCAGCTCCTTGCCACCAAAGGCAAGTACTTCAACCACGTCGACGACCTCTAGACCGAAGCTGTCGCGCAACAACAATTCGTAACCGCCGCCGGTGTCAATGACGGCGGAACCGATTGGCTCACCCTCAATAGCCAAAGGTACACTGAACAGCGGTGCCGGTCTGGTGGCGAAAATGTCGCCACATCCAGCGGCGAGACCCGGCCAAAGACATAGGACGCCGATGATGTGCGCACGTCTCGTCACCGCGGGCTTCCACGTATATCGGACGGACGCTATCACCGTCGAATCCTATGTTCCGATGCAAGCAAGGATAACGCCTGGGTCTACGGGAGGCTCCTGTTGAGCCACGCTTGGTAGACACCGGCTCCGTTGAGCAGGTCGATCACCCTCAGGATATCCGGGGGGCCGGCGACGCCCGAGCGGTCAACATCGGTCGACCAGATGGCCCGCGGATCGCCGACGCCATTAAGCGCATCGATGACCTTGAGAATGTCGGCCGGTGCGGATGTGCCGTCGCTGTTTACATCGCCGGGCAGATAGCCGACCCGCGTAATGGCACCACTGCTGAGGTGAGTCACGGTGGTCCACGCCCCGGGTTCGATCATGTCGCTGAGCAGCACGCGGACGGTCTGCGGCCCGACGTGCTCGAGAGCGACGACGGTGGGAGCGGCCAGAACGCCTCCCTCCTGGGCGACCGCAAAGTCAGCCGCCGTGGTCAGGCAGGTCTCACCATTGAACACAATGTCAAACGACTGCCACCCGACAGGATTGGTTCCGTCCGGCTCGGACGGCTGCCGGGCGTCGATCGCACCGTCCGGAGGTATGCTCGCAACACTCGCGAGAGGGGTCGCCGGATCGGTCACGGCAACGATCTTGTCGTCCATGCGGGTAATACTATCGAACGTAAACGAGGCCGACACCGTGACGCAGACGTCGCCGCCAACGTCAAAGGCGGTGAACCAACCGTCGGAGCCGATCGAACCGGCCTGCGGGCGGTCCACCGACCAGATCGCCTCCAAGGTGACGTCCTGGTCCTGGCCGTAGCGGAAATCGGCGGTGGCCGTGAATTGAAGGGTGGTGCCCTCCAGGACGGTGTCAGAGTCTGCGGTGACAATGATTCCATTCAGTTCATCGCCTTCGTCCAAACAACGACGAGTGTCCCGAAATGCAATGATATCGGGAATCGTAAACACAGTATTAAACTGGTTCGCGCATTGCAGACTGGCGTTCATTGTCCAATCGCTACAGTAGCAATGCAGAGCATCCCAGCTATGACCCAGCTCGTGGGCCGATAGATCGGTCTTACAGGCGAAGTTTCCGCAACAGGTGGGTTGCACCACGCTATAGCCGTAGCCGAACCTGGGGTGGTCGCACACCGTCTCGAGCCAGGCAATGCCAATTGTGTTCCCGTCAAGCTCCTTGCCGGTGAAAAGCTGGGCGATATCCCGAGTGACATCGGAATGCTCCAAGAGCCAGTGATCTCTGAACTCATACAGGAGATACTCCGCATCGGTCTCATGGTACGGATCGGGCTCTGCTGTGCGTACTATGACCGTGGTGAGAATGTGCGTGATACTCACGTCCTTCTGATACTGCACGTTCATTACATTGACGATGTCTTCGATGCTCGCCACGGTGGCTTCCCAGGTGCCGAACTCGAGGAAGTATTCGTAATCGGCGTCAATGGCCAACTCGGCAATGAACAGTCCTCCTGCGGCGACAGCGCCCTGGCCGTCGGAAACCTGCTCCTCGCTGATGGGTGGATGCAAGACCCTGCACGTCCCGCCGCTTGGGGTGACGTCGTCGCCCCGAAACACGGCATGCTGCCCCGGGGCGGCAGCGGCGACCCGCGATACCAGCGGCTCAATCCAGTATTCCGTGTCATCCGGGAAGATGATCCGGGCATGCAGGCCCTCGTCCGAAAGCGAAGCGCCGACCACGGCCCCTTCAACCTCTTTGACAGTACCACGGAGTGTGCGGATCGGACCGGGTTCCACGTCATGGTAGGAACCGTCCGCAAGCTGAACTTGAACCCGGTAGCTGTCAGAGCGGACGGAGTGTGGTACGAGTTCGAGCGTGTACACCTCACCGTCGATGGGGACGACGGTGGTGAGCGGCCTCCCGGGCGCCTGAGCGATTCCCAGCGTGACGACCGTACTGGCTTCTACGCCCAATGCGATGTTGGCTTCGCTGGTCACGGCTGCGATATCGCCGTAAGCCGTGTCAGTCGGGGCGCCCTCGATGCGGTCCAAACCAGAACCAAGTGCCAGGACCCAACCGACCAGCAGGGTGACTAATCCCACACGCTCTAAACCGCCCCTCAGGCGGCCAACTTTGCAGGTTCTTGATGTCATGGTTACCCCTTGGGCGGGACATTATCAGAGGGTTTGTCCCCCAGTGCAATCGACGAGAGATTGTAGGCATTCCATGGGCCCCGGGCTGGGAATGTCCGATTCTGCGCAGTCACCGTGACGCCACCGGTCAACAAGAGCGTGGAGCAGGCTCAGAGGAGCGGGCCGATAAGCCATGCCCCAACCGCCCAAGATCGCGGCTCACAACTGACCAGTGACACGGCTCGTTCCAGTCCGCCCTCCGAAGATGCACGTATGCCGGGCCTATGCGCAGCGAGCGAGACAGGCCGGGCCTAACCACTGGCGATGCCAACGGGTCTCTTAGAAGGAGCTGGGTACGCCCGCGGGCGCCGATCCAGGCGACCGAGCCGTATCGGAAACGTGGTTGAACGGCTCTCCGTGAGAGGAACAGAGCGCAAGGTGCCCCGGCAGTGAAGTAAGACTGCGCGCTTATAGAAGGTGGCACAGACGCCGATGGGGTATACTCCGGGCTCGGGCTCGCAACCAAGATCTGCAGGAAGCGCGATTCCGCCCAGCAGGTTGCGGCAGAACAAGGGCGGACGAAGAAGGAGAAGCGCGATGAGGTGCCTCGTAGGACGAGCGTGTTGGAGTCTCATGGCGGCCGTGTATCTGACGGTCCCTGCCACGGGGCTCGAAGACTTCGTTGAAGTCTCTGTCGTCGGACAGGGGATCTCCGAAGACTCGGCCCGCCATGACGCCTTGCGCAAAGCCTTGGAGCAGGGCGGCGGGATCGAAATCAGCTCGCGGAGCAACGTCGAGAACTTCGAGCTGATCCGTGACACCATCTACGCTCGGGCCGACGGCATCGTCACGGACTACAAGATTCTCGACCAAGGCGAGATGTCCGGCGGCGCGTGGTACTGCAAAATCGTCGCCAAGGTCAGGAAGGATGCTATCGCCTCGACCTGGGGTGAGGTGCAAAACGTACTCGATCAGATCGGGCGACCTGGCATTGCGGTCTACATTCAGGAGCGAATCGACGGGATCATTCAGGACAGCAGCATTCTGGAGTCGCAGATCGAACACCGACTGCTCGATGCGGGATTTGTGGTACATGCCGGCGGACAGTTGCGGGCCATTGCCGAAAAGGAGTCGGCCGACGCTGCGTCCGCACAGAATGTGGCCAAGATGCAGGCCATTGCCAAAGACTTCGGGTCGCAGATCTTCATCACCGGCAGCGCGCAGGCGGACTCAGCCGGGGTGCGAACGCTGGTGGGCCAACCGACGGCCATGTACAACGGCGACGCCATGATCAAGATGTACTACACCGACACCGCCGAGTTGCTGGCCAGCGAGTCGTTGGCCAACTGGCGCGGCGGTGCCCGCGGACATCACACGCTCTCACCCCAGGCCGGTAAGAAAGCCCTGGAAAACGCCGGTAAGGAGCTGGTGGAGCGTTGTTATCAGAACGTGATGAAGCGATGGGCCACCCGCATTAGCGCTGGCGGCGAGTTAACCCTCGAAGTCGAGGGTATGAGCCTGGTCGACGCGATCAAGCTCAAGAAGAAGCTGAAAGCCATCGACCCGGACAAGATCCGTAACGTCAATTACTCGATGACCAAAGGCATCGCCAAGTTCCGCATCAAAGCCAAGATGACGGCCGAGGTCCTGGCCGAATACCTTGTCGAAGACCAATTCGCCGATCTGATCGAGATCGTCGACCTCAAGACCAACCGTATTCAAGCCAAAAGAGTCAGGAACTGATCACGCCTTGGGCCAGGCCCACCAACCAGCGACTTAGCTCGACTTTTGCCCTTTTTCCCGTCGCTAGGCGGCGGGGGCGAGGGCGTATAGTAGCACGGCCCTTATAGGCCCGGATAGTTTTGCAAAGGCTTCGTGATGCCGGGGTGTTGCAAAAACCCAGTCGGTCCAAAGCCAGCGCCGCACGGCGGTGATCGCACCGGAGAACGTTCGATCGGTCTTGCCGGGCCGGACGACCACTGCGGCCGGCAGATTCATGCTCGTTGTCCTGGCCGGTGCAGCCGAGATGGAGCGGAACCTAACACGGAAACGAACCCGGTCGGCTATGGCCGTGAAGCGAGCCAACGGCCAACGGATCGGGACGGTGCCGTACGGCTGGGACCTGGACGGTGACGGTACGTCGCTCGTCGAGAATCAGGCCGAACAATCCGTGATCGCGGACATCCAGGCCATGCGGTCCGCTGGTGCTGAAACGTGCCGCAGATCCGGGACGGCAGCGGATTAAGATGCCTTTCGCGAGCACGCCGACCCACGCGTCTCAACGCTAGGCAATCGGGTTCGAGTAACGCCGTGCGATCCCCGCATGATCGCCGTCGTTGACGAGCTTGGCCAAGAGTTGCATGTGAGGCTTCCCATGTGGCCGCTCGGTCGAGCAATGGAGATGCCCATATATCGGATCGGTGCGGTCGGGATCATGCCGTGGTTCCAGTGGTGGCTGGATGCGCTGCGTAAGCCCAAAGAACCCGAACCACAGAATCGCCGGAAGCACTTCGCCGACCGTCTCGCTGAAGTAGTTGTGATACGCATCCAGCGCTACATCGGTTTTCAAGGCTTGGTCGCGGAAGGTAAAGGACATGCGTGGATCCTTGTCCTTGAAGGCCTTCCAACGCAGCATACCGTCTTTCTTGATGTGATCGGGGAACCTGACTCGCCGAAGGAATTGATCTTCGTTGACGAACGGCCTCAACGCGGGTTTAGCCATGCAATCGCTTCCCCGAGTGTCCTCGCGTGGTCGATTCGGCACTTACGCTCGGAGCGGCGCATGTCCTCGTCGATCGAGACGATCTTGATCATGTCGCCTTCGTGTGGGAATTCAAATGAAACCTGCCGCTTTGACGCACGGGAGTGTGCGACAAGCTCGACTCCGTCCTCCTCGTCCCCGAATACCGCGCACCGTGCTTGGGGAACGAACGCGAGAGCCATTCCTACGCTTTCGGTGAAACGATAGCAGAGCTCGGCTCCAGGAGAGGAACGCACGGGTTCGCGTAGCTCGGCGAGATCGTTTCTCATTTGTCTTAAGAACGCAGCTACCCGCTCCGAAACGAACAGTCCACCTGATTCGGGGTCGCCCGCGGCGGAGGAAATACAAACAGTGGGGCGGAACGTCTCTGCCACCCAAGCGGCTTCCTGCGAGTCTGTGAGCGTCGTGACAGGCTCGCCACGCGCTTCGTTGTGAATAGGCTCGCGATTCGGCGACACGATCCCCGACGGTCCAATGGCGATCTCAAAGTACTCGTCGCTGAATTGGACCTCTCGGTCGGCAGCGTTTGGCGTCGTGGTCAAAAGCTCATTCATTATTGAGGTCCTGAAGTTTCCACTCTTTCTTCGCCTGTTCGGAGATCAGTTTTAAGAAGAATCCCTGAAGCGCGTCGTGAACCTTCTCCAACCCAGACTTGGCATCTAGTGATTCGCCCAACCTAAGCCCCGCGGCCGTCGTGAGACGATAGCCCTGGGTCACACCCTCGGGCAGCTTGGCGGCCGCTTGCTCAAGCGCAAATCGAACATCGAGGTCGTCGCCCTCGCTCCACGCGGCCTCGAGCTTTCGCACTTGACGGGCGTTCCTCATTATCTGCAAATGCGCGCCGTCAGAGAAGTACGCCGTCAAGACGCTCGCCGGGTCTAACAAAGGGATGAAGTTGACATAGGACATGTTTACAATGGCGATCCCAGGATAATCGTCGCCGCAGGCCTTCCTGAACGCTTCAACCGTCTTCCACAAGGAATCACGAAGCGCTTCATACCGTGGATATTCTGGCTCAATCAGACCGGGTTGCTTCGACCAACGTGCGACGATGACCTGCGGTTGCACGCTTACGGAAAGCCCTGATTCATGCCCGGTGTACACCGCACCCGGTAGAAATCCTGGGCCGAATTCGGCTTGAACCCCTCTAGCTCCTGGAACGATTTCGAGTTGCTTGGATTCTGTTAGCGCCGGAAACGACAGCTTCAAGTCCGCATGTACGGAGTTGACGAGCGAGTAGCTCAGAGCCTTCGGACCGTCAAAACTCGCACGAACCGCTGCCTCGACAAGCGGAAGGTTGTCGAACTTAAGCCGGAGTTTGCTCGCCATGCTTAGCGCTCCCAGGGATCTAACGTTCGCTGCAGCACTCACCTTACAGTACGTAGCCCCCACCTGGCAAGTTTCCTGACCCGCTCACGACGGCCAAAGGGACCCCCCCCATCCCTCATGGAACGGTCCGAATCTTCATGGTGAAGCGGGCTGGGGCGTTCAGGGTGTGTCCGGTCGCGGCAGGGTCACCCGAAAACACGAGCCCTTCCCGACCTCCGAAGTAACGGAAATCGTGCCGCCGATCATGTTCACAAGGCCGTGCGTGATCGCCAGCCCGAGTCCCGTGCCCCCACCGGTCCCGGCTGCCAGTGTACCCTTGGTAGTCCAGAAGGGTTCAAAGATGCGTGATTTAGCGGTCTCGTCAAGGCCGCAACCGGTGTCCCCGATAAGGATGATCACCGACTGGCTGTCGACCGAAATGTCGATCCACAGGGACCCGCCGTCGGGCATGGCCTATCAGCCGCTGCAAGACGTGGATCGGAGTCCCGGCGTTGGCATGATTCTGCTCAAATGATTTCCGGAAGGTGTGAATGGTCATTGGGGCTGTCGTCTCGATGCCGGCCTGTCGGATGTGACCTCATGCCTTGGTTCTCCCGCCATCCCGGCGGAAGAATCATCGGCAAAACCGCCATACAAAAAGTAAGAAAGCTCTCGCGAGGATCAGTAGCTGACCTCGAAGTCCAAAAGGATGTCGGAATGCGTGAAGGTGAAGACGATCTCGTCACCGCATTCAAAGTCCTCGCCCATGCGGAGTACGTCGCTGCTTGTTTCCGGCCCGACGCCGCCGATGATCAGAAGATCGGCGTCATCGATCACTATTGCCTGTAGGACGTCGCAGTCGCGGATAAACGTGGCCGTCCCGCCCGGCTCGATCGTGAACTCGCGCTCCGTCCCGACTTCCGGAAGGACCAGTTCCAGGACGTCCTCGTCGTCGTGGTAAATCAACACGACCTCGACGTCGAAGTCCGGCGAATCATTGACCAGCGATACGGTCACCGTCGATGGAAGTAGAATATCCATCAGGACATCACAGCCCATCAGCCAAGGCAATACTCCTGCAATCACCGTGTATCCAATCCACTTCCTCACGACTTATTCTCCTTTGCGATCGTGGTCCTCGGAGGGAATGCGATGGCAAGGGTTCACACCCCCGTCGGCGGGGAAGGCCTTGGCCATCGCGTCCAGATACCGCCATTGATCTTCGATGTAGCTTTTAAGCGGGGCCACGTCCGTGGGCACCTTGGTGTAGCGCCGTTGACGCGTGACGTACTCCTCGACGGGCATTCCGTCCGGCCGCTCGTTGAGCCGGTAACGGATGCCGTCGAAGATCTCATAGAGCGGGAACAGCCCGCTACGCACCGCATAGCTGATCAGATCAATGCTCTCTTCCGGGTCGGACTTCCATCCGGTGGGGCACGGCGAGAGCATCAACAGAAAACGAAAACCGCTCGTCTTCCGCGCAGTTCGGATCTTGCGCAGGAAGTCATCGCGATGAGCCACCGAAAGGGTGGCGGCGTAAGGAATACGATGGCCGGCCATAATGGCCATCATGTCTTTCTTGCGCTCGCTTTTGCCCTTCGGTGTCGTACTGGTGACGACCCCTTCCGGGGTAGCGCTGCTGCGCTGGCCACCGGTGTTGCCGTAGATCTCGTTGTCGTAGCAAATGTAAAGGACGTTCTCGTTGCGTTCCGCCGCCGCGGAGAGTGTGGCCACCCCAATGTCATAGGTGCCGCCGTCGCCCGTCCAGCACACGACGACGTTAGATTCGCCGTTCAGCTCGTAGACGTTGCTGATGCCGCTGGCGACCGCCGCCGCGCTGGCAAACGTGGACGCCGCGGTGGGAACGCCGAAGGCGGTTGTCGGAAACGCACCCGCGGTGACAATACCGCAGCAGGCGGGAATCACCATGGTCGGCTTCTCCCCGTCAAGGGCCTCATCCAACCACCTCAGACCAATCGACATGCCGCACCCGGCACAGTTCGTGTTTCCCGGGCGCAGCACGTTGTGGCAGTACAACTCCTCTGGTGACGCCACCGTGGACATTACACGGCCACCTCCTTCCATACCGGCTTGCCGGCCTTGTCCCGGCTGGCCAGATCGTCGATGATTTCGTCGATGAATCTGGGTGTCACATCGCCGCCGCCCAACCCGACTAGATAGTCCTGAACGATCACGTCGGGACACGGTTGAAGCGTCGTAGCGACTTCCTGCCAGAAGATTCCACCGGAACCAGGTGAGTGATTGCGGTCCAACACGCCGATCCGTTTGGCGTTCGACACAGCCGCAAGCAGCTCTTCTCGCGGGAACGGGCGAAACATCTTGCTCTTGATCATGCCGATCCGTTCACCCTTGCTGCGGCGGGTGTTTACTACGTTGCGCAGGGTCCGCGCCATTGTGTTGCAGGCGATCAGCACCATATCCGCGTCATCGGTGTGCTCAGCCGACAGGGCCCCGTGCGGTCGTCGGCCGAACACCTGCTCGAATTCGTCGAGTGCCTCCGTAAGCACTTGCGGCACTCGCTCCATGGCCTCCTGAATCTCGATACGGTGATGCTCGGTTTCGCGCGGCCAGGTAAGACCGCCGATTGTGGTAGGGTGATCGCCGCGGAGGCGATGAGGAATCTTGCAATGCGGCAGGTACCGATCGACCAGCTCTTGCTCGGGTAGGTCGACTACCATCTGCGTGTGTGACGTGACGAAGCCGTCCAACGCTACCAGCACCGGCAGCAACACGCGCTCATCCTCGCCCACGCGAAACGCCACCAGAATCGTGTCCACAAGATCCTGATGCGATTCAGCGTAAAACTGGAGCAAGGCGGCGTCGCGCAGCATCAGGCTGTCACCCTGGTCAACCCAAATGTTCCACGGCGGGCCGAGTGTCCGGTTGACCGCGATAAGCACCACGGGCAGGCGGTAGAAACCAGCGGCGAAGATGTTCTCGGCCATATAAGCCAGACCATTGGCGGAGCTGGCCGTAAACGTGCGAGCGCCGGCCAGAGACGCGCCAATGCAAACCGCCATCGCACTGTGTTCGGACTCCACCGGGACGACGCACCCCTTGGTGAAGACAAAGCCTCGCAGAAACTCGATGATCTCGGACTGCGGCGTGATCGGATATGCCCCGCAGACACAGCCGCGAGCGTCACGGTTGGCTTCGCCGGCGACGGCCAGTGCGTAGCCGGCGGTGTGATTCCCGGTTTCCATTGCCCGTGCCACAGGCAGCCTCCAGCTCTACTACAACTCTGACATATAAATGACACCACGAGGGCACTGTGACGAGCATATGCCGCAGCCCTTGCAATAGTCATAGTCAAAACGATACCCTTCGCCGTCGCGGAGAACGATCCCTTCCGGACAGTAGTTCAGGCACTGGTCGCACTCGTTGCAGACCCCGCAACTGAAACACCGCCCGGCCTCGACTACGGCCGGGTGACGGTCCGGACCGTCGGCCAACCCCAGGCGCACCTCTTTGAACGTGTGCCGTCGATCCGCTGCCGGCAGCATGACACTGTTTTCGCGCGGAGCGTACTTGAACAGGTGCATGGTGATCACATCAGGCTCCGCGATGGGCTCCGCAGGTGGTGGGAACAGATCCTCGCCGGTCAGCGTTCGATGTATGTGCCACGCGCCATTGCGGCCGCTGCCGATGGCCGCCGTCACCGTCCCCTCCGCGGTAGCGAAGTCCCCGCCGGCGAAGATCGGGGCACCGCTCAAGCCGAGAAGGGTACCGTCCTTTCGGATCTCCGAGCCCTCCGGGAGGATCGCCAGGTTGGACGTCTGGCCCAGGGCCAGGATCACGCGGTTGCAGCGCAGATCGAACTGGGCGTCTTCACTCGTATCGGGGATGGGTCTGGGCCGGCCTGACTCATCCGGATCGCCCAGGCGCATGCGCTGGCAGGTCAACAGCGGTCCAAGACCGTCGCGATCCAACCGCAGCGGCATCACCAGTTCAGCAAGGGTCACACCTTCTTCGAGCCCCTCTTCGACTTCTTCCTTGATGGCGGGCATTTCAGCGCGCGTGCGGCGGTAGACAATCCGAACACTGCCGGCACCGATACGCTTGGCTGACCGGGCAGCGTCGATCGCGGTGTTCCCACCGCCCACAACGATGACGTGCTCGCCGTCGAGCCTGACCTGTCCATGGCGGACCCGATCCAGGAAATCAATACCCTGCTCCATCAGGCCCGTCGCCGACCCGCTTATGTTCAGATTACGTGAGTCCTGCAGGCCGGTCCCCACAAACACCGCCGCATATTCATGTGAGAGCTTCAGCAAATCAGCACGGTCGATGAAGCGCCCGCTTTGCACCTCCACGCCGTGTTGAAGGACGTAGCTGATTTCCTCCCCGAGCACATCGCGCGGTAAACGGTAGGTCGGGATGCCGGTGCGCAGAACGCCGCCCAACTCCGCGTTGCCTTCAAACAGTGTCACGGGGTAGCCCAACCGGGCGAGGTGGTATGCTGCGGACAGGCCCGCCGGGCCCGACCCGACCACGGCCATACGCTCCTTACGCCAAGGTTTCACAGGATCCGGCCGCTGCCCGTGATCAGCAGCATATCGCTCCAGTTCGCGGACATTAACCGGCTCGTCGAACAACCGGCGGTTACATGCTTCCATGCACGGTGCCGGACAGACCCGACCACACACGCCGGGAAGCGGAGAGGTCTCCAGCAAGATGGCCATGGCCCGGTCGTAGTCTTCTTTACCTACAGCTTCGACGAAACCGCGCACGTCGTTGCCCGCTGGGCAGCCGTGGTTACAGGGAGGGGTCAGGCGCTGACGTTCGGGCTGACGAGTGGCCCACGACCCGGTTTTGATGCGTGGCATCGCGCCGACCACGTCGTCCAAAATACCCACGACCGGACCCTTCGCGGGTGGGCTTGGTGCAGCGGCCAGCCGGCCCTTCAAACGTTTCACTTGCACCCGCTCATACGCTTCGCGGGCGGATTTGATGTTCGGGCCGCCGAACTTGACCTTAGCAAGCGAGGCCTCCACGTCGTCCAAGGTCAGGTTGAACACCCGAGCAACGGCACCGAGCACGGTGGTGTTGACAATCGGGACGGCCCGTGTTCCCAGCCCGTTGGAAACAGCGATCGCGGTCGCATCGACCGTGGCAACACGCCATCCGGAAAACTGCTCGGCGAACGCATCGGGCCCGTCCGGCGAGTTGAGGATGATCCAGCCGTCGGGTTTGAGGCCCGTCAGAATCTGCGGGTTGATCAGCGTGCGATCCAAGACGATCACATGGTCCGGCTCGTAAACCTGGTTGTGGTTGGTGATCTCGTTGTCGTCGATACGCACAAAAGCTTGAAGTGGGGCCCCTGATCGCTCAGCGGCATAGACACCGAAGGCCTGACCGTGCTTCCCTTGGAGAAAGTAAGCTGTAGCGATCAGCTTCGCGAGGGTTACGCCGCCCTGACCGCCGCGTCCGTAGATGGTCAGTTCGATCATAGCTGATCTACTCCCCGGCTCCGGGCGGCCCGCTGACCGGCAGACCTCCGTCCCCGGCACCTTTCCTCCCTACACACGCCAACGCCCCGCCGCGTACCCATCAGAAGTCTTCCTGCAAGGTACGTTCCGATCAAGGTCCATCCATGCGCCCTGTGATGCAGCGCCGGCGCATTGTAACCTGATCTCGGGGCGATGGGCAAACACCGTTGTCGCGAGCTGCTGATCGGCGGGATCCGAGCGCTGTGAGATTTCGACACTTGGCCGGTCGGCGTGCCAGAGGGCTCTCTTCCTTAGGATGATTTGCAGCCAGGAAGTCGAGGGTTCGAGTCCCTTCGGCTCCAGTGACTGAAGACCCTTCAAACACGCCAGCAGAGCTGGGCACATCGCGTTAACGCCAGACGCGATTCTCTCAAGGCGATTAAGCGGTCCGCCATCCTGTGGCGGAGGCGCTGCAGCAATCAGAGCGCGTTACGTCGCGGCGCGTCGTCGGCCGCCAAAGTAAACCTTCCCCACGGTCAGAAGGAGTAGGGTTAGTACCACGAGAGCCCACTCGGAGACGGTCGGAATGGGGTGCTCACACGCGTCGTCCTCTCCGTTGTGGTTGGAGTCGCCTAGACACATCGTTCCTGGACCCTGTGGCTCTCCACCGATCGTGATGCAACACAACGGATCGAGGTTCCTGCAAATACATCTGCCGGGCGCGAAGCAGCAGGCCTCCAATGCCGTGCACACCGTGCCGGGCCCCTGCGGTACGCCTCCAAGCTCATTCACACAGCACAGGGCGTCCGCCATGACGCAAGTATCATCCGGCAGACAGCACCCCTCCATGCCGCCGCACGCTGAGCCAGGCCCTTGCGGGTCGCCACCCTCGTCCTCACAGCAGATGGCGTCCATGTCCTGGCAGGTATCGTCGGGGAAGCAACACCCCTCCATACCCTCGCACTTTGAGCCAGGGCCTTGCGGCTCGCCACCCTCGTTTAGGCAGCAGATGGCGTCCATGTCCTGACAGGTGCCGTCGGGGAAGCAACACGCCTCCATGCCCTCGCACTTTGAGCCAGGGCCTTGCGGCTCGCCACCCTCGTTTAGGCAGCAGATGGCGTCCATGTCCTGACAGGTGCCGTCGGGGAAGCAACACGCCTCCATGCCAAGGCATGCCGTTCCTGGTCCTTTCGGCTCGCCGCCCTCGTTCAGGCAGCAGATGGCGTCCATGTCCTGACAGGTGCCGTCGGGGAAACAACAGGCCTCCATACCAAGGCACACGGTCCCCGGTCCCTTCGGCTGTCCGCCCTCGTTTAGGCAGCAGATGGCGTCCATGTCCTGACAGGTGCCGTCGGGGAAGCAACAGGCTTGCATACCAAGGCACATGCTCCCCGGTCCCTTCGGCTGACCGCCCTCGTTTTCGCAGCAGATGGCGTCCATGTCCTGACAGGTGCCGTCGGGGAAGCAACAGGCTTGCATACCAAGGCACATGCTCCCCGGTCCCTTCGGCTCACCGCCTTCGTTCTCGCAGCAGATGGCGTCCATGTCCTGACAGGTCCCGTCGGGGAAACAACAGGCCTGCATGCCAAGGCACATGGTCCCCGGTCCCTTGGGCTGACCGCCCTCGTTCTCGCAGCATAGGCCGTCCATGCCGTCCATGCCGTCCCGGCAGGTACCGTCAGGGAAACAACACGCCTGCGGGCAGCAGTGGGTCCCGGGCCCCTGCGGGATTCCCGATGAGTGCGGGGCGTGCTGCGGGCCCGGGGCCTGCGTCCACGTTACACAAACAGAGTGTGAAGGCTTGGGCTGGTTGTACCGCGGCGACGGAACAACCTGCGAATAGGAAGCCTGCAATGGCATCCCCGCCGTCTCCGAGTGGGGCCTCGTTGTGATGACGTTGCTCACGTTGACCGCAGGAACGCTGATCTACGCAGGGCGACGGGCGGGTCGTTGCGCTGCTGCGTAAGCGGAATGTAGCGCCACGCCTTGTGCGTGGCGCCGAACCCGAGGATGATACGGCGTAGCCCGCGAGGCATCTTCAGCATGTGCCACCGACGAGGTGTGCGCCAGCCCCGGTATGTGTTTAGGGTGTAGCGCCGCCCCTTGTGGGCGGCGAGGGGCCAGTCTTCGTTGTGGCAACGCCGCCCACAAGGGGGCGCCACCCACAAGGGGTGGCGCTACAGGTTTGCAGGTGAATCATCCTCTGAACGACCTCCCCTCAGAACCACGTCGGACCAGAGTCCTTCCCACGCTGTCCCGGGTGACCTGGGCCGTGGTGCGGTCGTCAAAAGCGGAGCGGCAGCAACCTACGAGGGTTCGCGTCGGGAGTGTGGTGTCGTTTGCCGATCTACAACCCGGCCGTTGTCGGCGACGTAGATGGGCAAGCCGAGTTGGCGCAGCCGACGGACCTCGCGACGCACGCCTTCTTTGAGCCCTTCGCCGATGGCCACGAGGCGTTCATGGAGGAAGTCTGAGTCTGCGGTGCTAGGCTCCATTGGCTAATTGCCTTTCGATCGCTCTGTACGTTGCCTGATCGAGGATGACCGGCAAGTCGCCTGTGCAGCGCCGGCCGTTGATGCTGCGCGCGTTTCGCCACGCGCCTCTTAGCCGCTCCCTCCACGGGCATCGAACCTCGCCGATACGTTGTCACCCAGAAAGGCTGGGCACCGCCCCGAGCAAACACTGTGTCGAACAGAATTCATGGTGTCCCCCGATTTAACGAACGAACGCCGGGGACGAACTCAAACGCTGGACGCTTCACTTGGTGCTCTTCTGGCAACGGCAATCCGCAATCGCCTCACGCCGCCACGGTAGGCCGTCGCCGCCGCCCCAAAACGACCGTCCCCGCCGTGGCAAACAGCAGCAGCGTGACCATCAGGCCCCATTCGGAAATCGCGGGGATCACCTCCGTGCACCTCGGGCAGCCCGGCGGCAAGACGCAGTGCAGATGCCCTGGCGGGTAGCCCGGACCCGCGTCGTGGCACGTCGGTTCACAACAGCCCGCACGCCCCGGCGGAGGCCAACCGGGCCAGAAGCCCTCCTGGCTGCAATTGGGACCGCCGGGGTCGGGGTCAAACGCTACCCAAGGCAGGTCGTCGCCCACTATCTCGACCACCACGCCTGGCGAGAAATCCAGGATTGGAGCACCACCCGGACCGGTGAACTGAAACCCGGGAACCACACGTAACAAAGAGTCAAAGGTCCCACCCCAATCTGCTTCCCTGGTAGCCGTAAGCTCCCCCTGCGGTTGAACGCCGTCCAGGGACGCGCTTACGCTCCATAACTCGGGGTCTGAGCCGCCGTAGGTCACCGTGAAGTCCTCGCAACCCACAAGGTTGAGAGAGGTTACCTCGGTCGTCGTTGCGGCCGTCGACGGCCAGGGTGGACAGAAGCATAGGTCGGTCTCCTTGTAGATCCACGTGTCAGAAGACATTCCGCCACCAAGCTCGAGTATACCGTCAAACGGGTCGGACCCCGGACCAAAGAAACCGGCCGGGATGGGATCCACGCTGAAATCGAACATGGTGATTTGCAGGCCGCACGGTGTGTCCCAGCAATCACGGCCGGGATCCGTGCACTCTCACCCGCGCCCGTCGTCGTGCGCGCCTTTCTGCATCACGGCCAGGTCATCGCCCGTGTTCGCCTCCGGGCCAGTCGCCGCCAGCTTAGACAACGGTACTATGTCCTCATCGGCGAACGCTCCAGAAAGACAGAAACAACCAACAAGAGCGGCAACCACGATGATGCTTGCTAGCCCGTGCCTCACGGCGCGGGCGCGGAATTTCGGGCGATCAACGCGGTGGGTACCAGGCTTCGTGGCACCGGAATGAGTTCGTTGTGTCCTCCAGACAAACATGTTGCACCTCCTATTACAGTTGAACATTGTTGGGTCCAGGCATACCGCCTAATACCTCGCTCGGTCACAATACTGAGGACGCCCGCTGAATTGAGGCCCGCCCCGAACGCGGTAACTGTATATTCTCCCGCTTCATTTATCACGTAGAGATCACCGTCGCTGGTGCCGACCACATAAATTCCATTCTCGTAGTCTACTACACGGGCTGTGTCCGCTATCGCCAGTTCCAGCATTGGGACTGGCTGCGCAAGGATGGGGCTTACCCAGAGCACACTCCCTATCGCCGCAAACGCAACCGTACACAAAGACTTACGTGTTACCATTCTTCCTCCTTTTTTGCTTCTATGCTTGTTGGACTCGCCCGCCAGCTTTGCAGTGCCCCGGGACGCCCGCACCGGCAGACAACTCCACGGTCCCTCGCTACAGTTACTGCCTTCATAACTACCCTCCTTCTTGAAAGGTTTCGCCTCTGTTCCTACCCACTTGGCATGAGGTCGGGTGAGCCCGGCCTCCTGTTTCATCCCACGTTCGTCGATCCTCGAGCAACGTCTTACCGAGTCCGGTTCACATCGCGACGCGCGTACAGACCCGAGACTCCGTTTGGCTTCAAGCCAATATGCCAACACAATGTCGCTGATTCTATGTGCACCACACCACCCCTCCGAGTAGCGTTGAAGAGCTTCACGCCACACCGGGAACTGGTCGAGCCACCACGGGCCTCCTCCGCGCAGCTCAGAAAGTGTGATAATACTCTGTCCTCAAACGCACAACAAGAGAAAAAAAGACAACTTCGCAAGAAAAAAGAGTGGTTGAGATTGGAACATGTGCGTATAAGTGGGGCGCGACACTAAAATTCCTGTGAGTCCTTATCTGTAGAGTCAGGTTAGGTCGGCTCCGTAGCCTTCCGCGAGTGCCTGCGGGACCGAATGTAACTGGTTCGAGTACCAGGAGCCGAGTTCTGGTCCAGGTGAAACAGTTGGCATGCCCGCCCACCGGCAAGTCATCCGGCCGTTCAAATCGCGTACCACAGCATCAGTGCGCTGAGCCAGGGCTACTACCTCTGGTCCAGGACTCCTCAGCGTAATGACAGGAACGAGGTTATCGTGTCAGCATCAAGAATCGCATCAGATCCATAAACTCGTTACTTGTGTAGGAAACGCCCCAATCACCGACCCTTTTCGCACCGGGATACCAGGAGTTCCTGTAGGCTTGATGCTCGTTCTTGAACTGAACCTCAATGGTGAAGGGTGGGTGATACTTCAATGGTTTGAACTCAGCCAGCCTCCCCAGAGCCTTCTTGACTCCTGCTCTGATCAACTCTCGCGACTTCTCCGGGTGCAGGTTCAGAGAGGCCTCCCCAATACCCTCCTTTACCGCGACCGTTTCAATATTTCCGAAGATTGCCCCGGCCTGTTCGCAAATGGCCTTGTCTCCAGCGACGAAGATCACCGGCACGTTGTAAGATCCGGCAATGAGTCCGTTCCACCCGGCTTCCGGCAGTGAAACGCCGTTCACTTTCAGATCGTAGATGGAGCCTGACATGGTGTGATCCAGCGTGGCGTCCTTTGTCCCGGCCTTGGCATGATACCCGACGAAGATTACGGCATCGAAAGTCCTATCGATGCCCTCCATCATGCCGAAGGGGCTGCCCGACCAGTCTCGCAGGAGCTTGGCGTTTCTGTTCAGCTCGTCGGGGATGAGATTTCTGGCACTTCCGTGGGAATCCCGGACGATAATCTCCGTGGCTCCGGCTTCCAAAGCGCCCTCGATAGCAGCGTTGACCTCTTTGGTCATTGACGTTCGGTGGTACTCATAGTCCGAGCCTTCAGAGCCGGTCTCATCCCAGTTGATGACGTCGGTTATGCCTTCCATGTCCACTGAAATGAAGACCTTCAACCCTTCTTGGGCCTGCAATGGCGTCAGGCAAAGGATCAATGGACAAAGCATTCCCCCTAGAAAAAGTAAGCGTGCCATATCACAATCTCCTTTCTTGAAGAATCCTGTAACTCTCTCCCGTTAGGACTTCTTAAAAGCCGAGATTCCCCATTGCTCGGTTCCGTGACGGCTATCGTACCGGGATAAGCCTCTCGAACGCAACCGGTTGGTCCCCCGCCCTGCGCCCTGTAACGCAATGGGGCGAGGGACCTGAGCGGATTCTGAAGGGCGGTGACAGAGACCGGTGGGCGCCGACGCGGTATCTGTTGTACATCGGTGCCTGCCATGAAGTCGACGCGGGTTGTAGGCTACGCCTATGGCGCGGTTGGCGGGTAGTCCACGGTTGAGAGGAGCGCCCGACTGGCGAAGAACGTCTCCAGGCGGTTCATTCCCTCCTCGATGTTCGTCAGTGAATTGGCATAGGAAATGCGAATGTAGCCCTCCCCGCCCGGGCCGAAATCGACGCCGGGCGTCACGGCCACGCCGGCTTCTTCCAATATTTGAAATGCCAGTTCGTGCACGTTGTCCGTGTAACGCTGCACGTTGACAAACACGTAGAACGCCCCCACGGGCTCGGTCAGCACATTCAAGCCCATACCCTTTAGCCGCTGCAGCACCAGTTGTCGGCGTTCGTCGTAGCACCGCCGCATCCGTTCGACATCTGCGTCAGCTTCCTGAAGGGCTGCGATGGCTGCGAACTGAGGGAAATCCGGCGGTGAGATAAAGAGGTTCTGCTGCAGCTTCTGCACAGGTCGCACCAGCCATTGCGGTAGAATCGCATAGCCCAGGCGCCAGCCGGTCATCGCAAACAATTTCGAAAACCCGTTAATCACCACGGACTGGGGCGCGTATTCACGAATTGAATGGGCCCGCCCCCGGTATACCAGACCGTGGTAGATCTCATCCGATACGATCACCACTTGCTCACCAACCAACTCGACAAGCTGCCGCATACGATCGGGATGGGTGACAGTGCCCGTCGGGTTTGCGGGCGAGTTCAGCACTAGCGCCTTGGTCCGCGGCCCCAGGTGCTTTTCCACGGCTTCAAGATCGAACTGGAATCCGTCCTCCTCGCGCACCGCAGTGCGCACGGGCACACCGCCGAATGCCGAGACGAAGTTCGGATAGCACGCGTAATGTGGATCGGTCAGAAGGACTTGCGCCCCCGGATCCAGCAAAGCGGCAAACACCAGCAGCATCGCTCCCGAGCTGCCCATGGTGACCACGACGCAGTCCGGCGAGACTTCGACGCCGTACTGCGTGTGGTGCCAGGCCGCTATGGCCTCACGAAGCTCCGGATGACCCAGCGAGTGGGTGTAATGCGTTCTGCCGTCGCGCAGTGCACGCAGAGCCGCTTCGACAACGACGCTGGGCGTGTCAAAGTCTGGCTCGCCCACCTCCAGGTGAATAATTGACCGCCCTTGCCGCTGGAGCGCGGCGGCCCGCTCCAGAACCTCCATAACGAGAAACGGTGGCATCTGCGTGGCACGCCCGCTCACCATCATCCGGTCCCGTCCGGCGTCAGTCATGACGGTCTCCTACATTGCGCTTATGTCCGCAAGACAATCCGACCTGGCAAGCGAAGGCCGGCGCCATCAACCAGGAAGAAGAACATCGTAGCCGACTTCGCATGGCTCCATCCAGTTCGGCAACACTCATTATGGCGGCACCCAACTGAGCTACAAGGCCGAGCATGGCGTTGTTCCCGAATAGGATTTGCGGTGGCCGGTGATGACAAGACACAATAACCTCGAACATGTGCATGGACGGCGGACGGCGCGATCCGGCGTGCAGAAACGGGCTTCTCAGCAGTATTCAGCAATGGGGACTGTCGGGCGCGGAGGGGTTGCATCCTGCCGATGCCTATGGCACGCTGCACCACCGGAGATCGGTCAAAAACGTGCCATGATTGCCGATGGGGCTGACAAGCGTTATTCCGAATAAATCCCGGAGGCGGAGGAATACCTGTTTGTTGAATGTGTTCACCTGCGACAAGCTGAGTAAGCGTTACGGTCACATCGTGGCTCTGAGGGATGTAACGTTGTCGGTGGAGCCCGGTCTGATTGGCCTGCTCGGTCCCAACGGTGCGGGCAAGAGTACCTTGATCAGTGTTCTGCTCGGTCAGACTCCCAGCACATCGGGCCGGGCAACGGTATTGGGGTCGGACGTTCGCCGACAGCGACGGATGATTCGGCGACGCGTCGGCTTTGTACCCGAGAACGACTGCCTCATCCCCGGTTTGAGCGGAACCGGCTACGTATATTACACCGGCAGGTTGGCGGGGATGTCTCACGGGGATGCCATGCAGCGGACCCACGAAGTGCTCGACTACGTCGGTCTGTATGAGGCTCGGTATCGCCCGGCAGAGGAATACTCCGCGGGCATGAAGCAGCGGCTGAAGCTGGCACAGGCCCTGGTTCACGATCCCGACTTACTCTTCCTTGACGAACCGACCAACGGCATGGATCCCCAAGGGCGGCAGACCATGCTCTCGCTTATCGCTGATCTGGGCAGAGCCGAGATCAGCGTGCTGTTGTCCAGCCACTTGCTTCCCGATGTCGAACGGGTCTGCGAGCGGGTTATCATCATGGGCGGCGGCGAGGTGCTTACCACCGGCCGGATCGGCGAAATGAGCCAGCCCCATCCTACGCTCTACAGCCTGGACTTCTCCGGTGACGGCGGCGAGCTGCGGCGGCGGCTGGCCACATCCGGAGTGTCGGTGCTCGATCACACCGACAGCCTGTTGAACATCAGACTTCCCGCAGAGGGAACCCAGGGGCTGGTGCTTACGGCGGTACGCGAAGCCGGCGCCAAACTTCACGGCCTGCACCCCAAGCGGAGCACCCTGGAAGAGACCTTCATGGCCGCGATTCAAAGGCAACATCAAGTATGACCACGGCGGTCACATCACGGTCCCACCGTTATGACCGGTGGAGCGGCGAGCTGAACAAGGGGCGCTGGACCTGGCTGGCCATCGTCGTAACCGGCATTCGCCTGGCCCTGAAGGGACAGGTGACGCGGGTTCTGGTGATGACCGGCGGGCTGGTCGTGCTCGGTAGTTGTATTGTTCTGTACATCGTGTCGTTGCTGGAGGTCGTGGTCGGCACCAATCAGGCGAGGGGGCTCTATGAATTCGTGCAGGTGTTTCTCCGCGTCGACATCAGCGGCGTGGCCCAGATTGAGCAGTTCCGCGAGCCACTCTGGCGCTCCATGTTCCTGCTGACCATCAAGATTCAGATGCTTTGGCTTCTGCTCGTGGTGGCCCGGGTCGGACCGGGGCTCATTGCCAGGGATTTGAGGAGCCGGGCCCTGCCCATTTACTTTGCCAAACCGGTGACACCGCTTACCTACCTGACTGGGAAATGGCTGGTGGTCGCGTCTTTCATCGCCATGGTGATGCTCGTACCGAACCTGCTGACTTTGACCATTGGCTCGATGATCACGGGTGGGTTGCACACCTGGGGCCAGACCCTGAGCCTGGCTCTCGAGCTGATCCTCTCGGGGGCCATGGTCTGTGTGGTAGGGGGTACGATCATCCTGGCGCTGTCCAGCTTGACGTCTGATCATCGGTACGTTGCCGTTGCCTGGGTGGCAGTTTGCGTGCTCACCATGATAGCGCAGGGGATCATCAACGAGAATCTACCCGCGAAAGCGACCTCAGGTTGGCTCGGCTGCATCTCACTGCGAGACAACATGGTGATCCTGACCGAGTGGCTGTTTGGCATCCGAGAGGCCTGGGGGGCATCCTCTTTGCCGACGGAGGCGTTCAGCAGTGTCCTGGTGAGGCCGGTCAGGCCGATCTGCGCCGCTACAGTGTTGGGCGCGTGGACGGTGGCTGCGATCCTGGTGTGCTTCTGGCGAGTAATACGCTTCTCGCGCTTTGCCGCGAATCTATAGGGAGTCATAAACGACCAGCCGAACGAGCCGACGACCGACGGAATACCGTTGGCAAGGGAGGCCTGGCTACTGATGACTGAGGACTGATAACTGACAACTACCGAGTCTCAATGGCTGTAATCGAACTCGACAATTTGTCCAAATGGTATGGCGAGGTCATCGGCCTAAACAATGTGACCTCCGCCATTGACCGTGGGATCACTGGGCTCTTGGGCGCCAACGGTGCGGGCAAGAGCACTCTGATGAGCTTGGCCATGGGCCAGCTTCGACCCAGCAAAGGGAGCATACGAGTCTTCGGACAGAGGGTTTGGGACAAACCCGGCGTCCTCTCGCAAATCGGCTACTGCCCCGAGGGTGATCCGTTCTGGTCCAACTTGACCGGCTATCGGTTTGTCTTGTTCCTAGCCAAGACATCCGGGTTGCGCGGATCAGCAGCGGTAAAGGCGGCGCGCCATGCCATCGAGCTGACCGGGATGACCGAGCACGCCGGGCGGGCCATCAGAGGTTATTCCAAAGGAATGCGGCAGAGGATCAAGATCGCCCAGACCCTCGTCCACAGACCCAAGCTGCTCATCCTGGACGAGCCGTTCACGGGCACTGACCCGGTTGCCCGTCACGAGTTGGGAAATCTCTTCCACGAATTAGTCAAGCAGGGCGTGGACATCCTGATCTCCAGCCACGTGCTGCATGAGGTCGAGGCGCTGACCAAACAGATTCTGTTGATCGATCACGGGCGAATCGTGGCGCAGGGCGATCTGCAGGCGGTTCGCCGGACGATGCGCGATCGTCCGCATGCTATCCGGGTGCGGGTTGACCAGCCACGGCGTCTTGCCGCCGACCTCGCCACGTTGGACATTGTCGCCGGGCTGAGGGTGAGCTCGCCCGACACTCTGACGATTGAAACGCCTTGGCCCGAACGGGTATACGACTTGCTGCCGAACCTGATTCTCGACAGGAAACTGTCGGTTCGTGAGATCGCCGCAGCCGACGAAAGCCTGGAAGCGATATTTGACTACCTGACTCAGCGGGAAGGCTGACCCACGAGGTTATTGTCATGGGACCGATTACGGCACTGTTCGGTTTCACCATAAGACAAACGCTTCTTAATCGGAAGATCTGCCTGCCACTTATCATTTTGGCTGCGCCGACGGCGATCATAATCCTGATCCGCAACTTTGCAGAGCCGCTTCCGGATGTCGAAACCGCGTGGAGAGCCTACCATTCAGGGGTGCAGTTTCTCCTTATCCAGCTCCTGATTCCGCTCGTGTGCCTGATCTATGGCACTGCGTTAGTTGGGGCCGACGTGGATGCGGGAACCATTGTGTACTTGACCACGCGGCGGATGCGGCGGCGAACCATGCTCCTGGTGAAGTTCGCCGCCAACGTTCTGGTACTGGCCGTATTGTGCGATCTGAGTATCGTTCTGCTGCATGCCTGCACGTTCGTCGGGCTGGATCTGCAATCCGTCGCGGCACGGTCGTCCACCTTTACCGACTGGAATCCTACAAACGACTTTTGCTTTTACCTGCTGATTATCCCGGCCGGTGTGCTGAGTTTTCTCGCCGTCTTCACCTTGATCGGCCAGCTTACCGCACGACCGCTGACGCTGTCGATCTTCTATCTCGTTGTTGTCGAACTGATTATCAGCAACATTCCGGTTGGAGCCCGGGTCTACAGTGTCACGCATTACCTGCGGGTGACGATGGCCGGGGTGATACCGGAGTTGCCCCGCCTGTACGAACTGCCGGAGGAGCTGAGCCAGGAGCTCTACTCGCCGGGCGCTACGGGCTTACCCGAACTCTTCGGTATCGCCCTCGTCGCTCTTGCCCTGACCACTGTTCTAGTGACCGTGCGCGAACTGATGCCCGCAAAAGTAGCCCGAGAGTAGTGCTCACCTGAATTCGGGCATCATTAGCCCTGCTATTCCGCCCGCGATGGAGTACGTGCTTAGCCCGGATATTGCATCGGCAGATATGATTTGTGCAGTGTGGGGCAGCGGAAGGCGCCGGAGTGACTTGATCGTTCTCTCTTGCGCCGCCGCCGACGACGATTCCAAGCCCCCAACACGCCCACCCCTGCTTGGCTGGCCATGTTTCAAGCCTTCCGAAGCCCTCAGAAGGTCCCCGCGAACGCACTTAGCTGCATTGAATCCCCATAGCCATACCCGCGGCTTCGTTCAATGGAGTTCTATCCGACGTGCTCAGCACCACGCCCACGTCGATCCGAAGCCTTTTCGGCTGAGCACATCGGATAGAATCCTAAGCATTATCACGTGCTCGACGACCTCTGCGTCTCCGAATCGGCCCTGATCGCGATGGTGTTGCCTGTGGCGAAAGGGGGATAGGCCTTTTGCGCGGCTGTTGACCCCGTGGCAGGTACGGGAGGCTATATACCCCCACGCCCCGTGCATGCCGCACATGGGGCGAGTGATCTCACCTGGCGTCGTTGACGAAGGACGGCTCTATATGGTGCGGTCCTCCCGTGCCCGGGTTGTGCATTCTGGGACAGCCAGGGTATGGGATTTCGCCAGATGATGATGACCGGCTACACTCTGCAGGCCATGCGAGAAGAGGTAGGCCTGAAATTCGTACGACGCAACGACCTGGTGATTGCGGCGGCGTACGAACCGTTGCTCCGCGCTGATGGCCTGGATTCACTCGACGCTCTGTTCAACATCTCGAACGCCGAGCTGCTGAGTAAACCGGGGTTGGCTCCCTGGCGGGAGCGGCTGCGACTGATCCTTACCGACCGTGCCCGAACGCACCCCGCCTCGACGTCTGGCAGACCGCTCCCTCATCCGCCGAAGGCGGACGGCTCCGTTTGGCGGGACCGGATTGGGCACTCTCATTTAGATGACGGCGATGAGCGGTGCACATTGTACCTCAAGAGGTTTAGCAACCCACCGCTCAGTGCCCGTCGCGCGGTTCGAAGATCCGGCAGTGGTGCCTCTAGCATCGCCGGTGTGGAGTGGGCCTGGATGAACCGGCTGGCAGCCGATGGCATCCCTTGCGTGAAACCTGTCGCCTTCGGCGAGGAAGTGCGCGGCTCGAGGGAGCTGCGCAGCGCCATTCTCACCGCGGCTGCCCCAGGGTCCTCACTGGAGAGTTGGGTTGAGCGGTGGGATCAGGGCGACAGAGCGGCAGTCCGCAGTCTCATCGAACCGTTGGCCACCCTTGTCGCACGGTTCCACGAACGCGGTTACGTCCATCGTGATCTTTATCTCTCGCACGTCTTCTTTGACCCGGCGTCGCCGCCGGAAACGTCGCTATGCTTGATTGACCTCCAACGAGTGGTTCGTCCGCGGCTGCGACATCGACGATGGATCATCAAAGACCTGGCATCGCTCAACTTCTCGGCACCGCTCCGCCTGGTCTCAAAGACCGACCGCCTGCGGTGGTTGACACACTATCTTCGAGTATCCAAGCTGGATGCCTCGGCGAAGCGCCTGATATACCGCGTGGTTGGCAAAACGCAGGGCATCGCCGGGCACGAGGAACGTCGCAGGGCGCGGTGGTACAAACGGAGTGACGGTCGGTGAAGATCGCGTTGGTTGCGGAATGGTTGGACGCGTGGCGCGGCGGGGCAGAGACTTCGACGCTGGAATTTGTGCACCATATAATGGACCGCGGCGTCGAGGTTCACGTCTTCACACGTAGCCGGCCTTCACCTGCGCCGGGCTTGCATGTTCACACCATCAGCGGGGCTTCAATGTCCCGGACGCGGCGTAGCATCACGTTCACCCATCGTGTCGAGCACCTTTTACAATCGGACTCGTTCGACATCGTTCACGCCATCTCACCGTGCCGGCACGCGGACATCTACCAGCCCCGAGGGGGCACCGTGGCGGAGACAATCGAACGCAATCTTGCCCTGCTCAAATGGCGCCCCGCCCGGCGTCTCAAGCGCTATGCCAACCGCCTCAACTTCAAGCAGCGTTACACCCTTGCCTTGGAGCGAGGCTTGCTTGGCGGAGCGGATAAGCCGCTTGTCGTTGCCGTCTCGGATTATGTGGTCAGACAACTGAAACAGCATTACCGACTGCCCGACGAGCGGATCCGCAAGGTCTACAACGGCGTGGATCCGGACGACAGCACAGCTCAAGAGCGGGCCCGGCATCGTGCCGCTATCCGCAAGGAGTTCAGCATCACTGACCGGGGCTGCCTGGTGTTGCAGATTGCGCACAACTTCCGCCTGAAAGGCGTCCAACGCTGGATGGAAGCGCTGGCTCTTCTCGTTAAGCGTGGTAGAACCGACGTCCGCTCATTGGTCATCGGCAAGGGAGACTCGGAGCGATGGCATCGTCTTGCAGCCCGACTTGGCATCACCGAATACCTCACGTTCATGGGTCCCAGCACTCGGGTGCGCGAGTTTCATCACGCAGCGGATATGGTCGTTCACCCGACCTACTACGATCCTTGCAGCCGGGTCGTGCTCGAGGCCATGGTCGCCGGACTGCCTTGCGTCACTACTCGCTGGGACGGGGCCTCAGAGGTCATCGCAGACGGAGTACAGGGGTTTGTCATCGACGATCCGGGCGATGTTTCCGTCCTTGCGGATCGGGTCGACCGCCTGCGCGACAGCCACCTCCGACAACAGTTGGGTAGGGCGGCGGCCGCCCTCGGCGACCGGCTCAGCATGGCCAGGCACACCGCCGAGATGTTGTCGCTCTACGAAGAGATGTTGGTCGCGGGAGGTGCTCTACGATGAGCCTCTTGACTGGGACTGCGGTCCGTTCGATCGGCAGCTTCCTGCCGGGCGGAATCGCATTGCGCTCGAAGGCTTGGTTCCTGCAGTAGGTGTGGGACGGATGCTCAATTCGGGTGGGGTCGGCGAGTAGTTAGCGGACCCACGCAATCGCCTGGCCCGCCCTGCGTTGACCTGCGTGCCTTCCCGAGACGAGCGACTACCCTACATAATTCTGGGTAAGCTCGGGCATTTTAAACCAGATAAAACGCCCATAACTTCTGTACTATGAAGGCGTATACCACTACCCTTAATGGGAGGGTCCTTGAACCTCACCCGGGCTATTGATGAGAAACCTACCCGCTCAATGCCTATGATCAAATGGATCGGGAACGAGAGGCTGATCGAGCGTCGCCGGCCATGACCCGAAGCAGCGTCAAGCAACTGCATGTATTAGTCCTTGGGACTCCCAACGGTGGTGAGGATTTTACCGGGTGGGTCGACGAACACGCCCATGTTAAACACGTCGCGACGGTGGAGGAGGCATTGGAAGCCCTCCGCACCGAGCCGTTCGACGTGATCATCAGCGGGGCGGCCGACTTCATCCCCTTCCAGGGCCTCCATTTCTCGAGGCAGGCAGCCGCAATCATCGATAGCGTCAGTCAAGGCGTGTGCATCGTCGGTAAGACGGGCGAGCTCGACTGGGCCAATCCCAAGATGCTGAGCTTCTCCACAGAGGTCCGTGAGCGCGTCTGTCACTGCTGTATGGAGACCTTGACGTGGGTGGAGGCGGAAGCCCGGCGGGTACCGGCTGATTCCCGCGGTCGACGGTTCAGCTTTACCACCAGTGGCGGCGAACGGTTCGAAGTTACTGCAACGCCGGTGATAGACCTGCATCACCGCGTTACCCAGGTTGCCGCTGTAGTCTGGGATGCCACCAATGCCGGACGGCTTCAGGATAAGATCGACGCCATCGACCAGGCAGGCCGGGAGCTGCTCAGCCTCGACGCGGCCCAGTTTTCGCGCCTCGACGCCCAGGAACGTCTGGCCCTGCTTGAACAGAAGATCCTCAGGTGTACGCGGGAGCTTTTGCACTTTGACAATTTCGGGATACGGGTTCTCGATAAACAGCTCAACCGGCTCGACCTGGTGCTCTGTTCCGGTATGCCGGCGGATGCGGCTTTGGTCGAGCTCTACGCCACCGGCGATGGCAACGGTATTTGCGGCTATGTAGCCTCGCGCGGACGCAGTTACATCTGCCCCGACACCACGAAAGACCCCCGTTACCTCCCCGGCATCGAAAATGCCCAATCTTCCTTGACCGTACCGTTGTGGCTGCATGACAAGGTCGTAGGCGTCGCGAATTTCGAGAACACCAGGCTGGCCGCCTTTACCGAAGATGATCGCCAGTTCGCCGAGATCTTCGGCCGGTACATCGCCCTGGCACTGCATCTGTTCGAGCTTCTGGCCAGTGAACGTCAGACCACCACCGGACAACTGGGCACCAACGTGATGGCGGAAATCACTGCCCCGCTCAACGACATCCTGACCGATGTGGAGAACCTGGTGGAGGACTATATCGGGCACGACGATTTGCGGCGCAGGCTGCGGACCATCTCGGAAAACGTCGTGAGAATCCGCGAGACTTTCAAGGACCTCACTTCCGCCGAGATCGGGATCGTCGGCGTTCGGCCCACTAGAAGGCATCGCAAGGACCCTGTTCTTGACGGGAAACGAATCCTGGTGGCCGAAGATGAAGACGTGCTTCGCGAGATTATCCGCGACATTTTAGGCGGATACGGGTGCCGGGTTTGCACGGCCGTCGACGGGGCGGCTGCGACTGAGCTCATCTCACAGCAGTCCTTCGATCTGGTGCTTACTGACATCAAGATGCCTCAAAGAAACGGATATGAGGTGTTCGCCGCTGCCAAGGCCGCGAATCCGAAGACCCCGGTGATCCTCACCACAGGCTTCGGGTACGATCCCAACCACTCGATTGTGCGGGCCAGCCGCGAGGGTCTTGCCGCAGTGCTGTTCAAACCCTTCAAAGTCGACCAGCTTCTTAATGAGATCCGCGGGGCCCTGAAATCCGTTCAGGCATGACCGTCGATCACCTCTGGTCCCGCCCAGCGTCTGGCGGGCAGCCCTGCCTGGAAGCCTCCACTGCGAGCCTGGATTTTGACAGTCGTGCGCGTAAACTTGCGTCTGTCTCCATGCACAGGTAGATTCCTGTCTCGACCCGCTGTTTACCGGGTTGACGAGCCGCAGCTTGATGCCCGCGCGGAGTTCCGCGCTGCCCAGAGGCCGCGGCTCGCTTCAACTGGAAGGTTTGGAGCCCTACGAAATGCCCACCACAGAGCTAGACGTCAAACACATAAGTGAGCAAGTGGCCACGGCCAGCGAGCCCTTCCGGCGGCTGCTCGATCAGATGCACCGCGTCATTGTTGGGCAGGATGACCTGCTCCAACACATGCTCATCGGGTTGCTGTCCAACGGGCACATGCTTATCGAGGGCGTGCCCGGGCTGGCCAAGACCACCGCCGTTGCCTGCTTGGCCCGGGGAATCAACACCGGTTTCCAGCGTTTGCAGTTCACACCCGACCTCCTTCCCGCAGACCTGATCGGCACGCTCATCTTCCGCCCGACCGACGGCGAGTTCGTTGTCCAAAAAGGGCCCATTTTTTCCAATATTATCCTGGCGGATGAGATCAACCGCGCCCCGGCCAAGGTGCAATCCGCGCTCCTGGAAGCCATGCAGGAGCGGCAGGTCACCATCGGCAAGGAGACGTTCAAGTTGGACGAGCCGTTTCTCGTGCTGGCCACCCAGAACCCGATCGAGCAGGAAGGGACCTATCCGTTGCCCGAAGCCCAGGTCGACCGGTTCATGCTAAAGCTTGTGGTCCGCTATCCGTCCAAGCAGGAGGAACGCGATATCCTCGACCGGATGGCCTTCACCGCGCCGACTCTCGACATAGACCCGGTGATGTCACCCCGTGATATTGTGAACGCCCGCAGTGTGGTCGACGAGATCTACATCGACGACAAGATTAAGGACTATATCGTGGATCTCACTTTCGCCACCCGCGACCCGGGTGCGTTCGACCTGCCCATCGGCGACTGGGTGCAATACGGGGCCTCGCCTCGGGCCACGCTGGCATTGACGGTTGGTGCCAAGGCATCGGCATTTCTGGCCGGCCGCGGCTACGTCACACCACAGGACGTCAAAACGATCGCGATGGAGGTGCTCCGCCACCGCGTCATCATCACCTACGAAGCCGAAGCCGAAGAGAAGACTTCCGAGGACGTGGTGCAGACAGTGCTGGATCATGTGCCAGTGCCGTAGCAGTATTGTCGATTGTCGATTGTAGAGTGTCGATTCTTGGGGGCAGCGCCGTGGGGACTGCGAAAAAGCGCACGAGCGCCGATGAGTTGAAGGAGCGAACGAAGCGTTTTGCGTTGCGCGTCGTAAAGCTGTGCGCAGCCTTGCCCAGGAACCCCATTACGGATGTCCTCGGAAGGCAACTCCTGCGAGCTGCCACATCCGTTGGAGCCAATTACCGAGCGGCTTGCCGTGCCCGGTCCCGGTCCGAGTTTGTTTCCAGGATGGCCATCGTAGAGGAGGAGGCTGATGAATCGGCGTACTGGATAGAGATGCTGACGGAATCTGGCCAAATCGCGCCCAGACGTGTTTGTGACCTGCAGGAAGAGGCAAACGAGCTGACGGCTATTGCCTCCGCGTCGCGCAAGACAGCCCGTACCCGGGCCAATCGACAATCGACAATCCGCAATCGACAATCGCAGTGATACCGAAAGAGCTATTGAAGAAGGTCCGTCAGATTCAGATTCGCACGTCGCGGATGGTCAATGACGTGTTCGCCGGGCAATACCATTCGGCCTTCCGCGGTCGCGGAATGGAGTTTGAGGAGGTCTTCCCCTACCAGATCGGCGACGACGTGCGCTTGATTGACTGGAACGTATCCGCCCGCTACGGCGAACCGTTCGTCAAGAAATTCCGCGAGGAGCGCGAACTGACGGTGATGCTGGTGGTCGACGCCAGCCGTTCGGGCCTGTTCGGAAGCGGCAGACAATTCAAGCTGGATCTCGCGGCTGAACTCGGCGCCGTGCTGGCGTTTTCCGCTGTTCGCAGCAACGACAAGGTAGGACTGATTCTGTTCACGGATCGGGTGGAAAAATACGTGCCGGCCAAGAAAGGAACTCAGCACGTACTCAGAATCATCCGCGAGCTGCTGTATCACGAGCCCGCCGGCCACGGCACCGACATTGCCGAGGCGCTGGGCTTTTTGAACCGCGTTACCATCCGCAAGGCGGTCTGCTTCCTGCTCAGCGATTTCCTGGCGGAAGGCTACGAACCCGCCCTGCGAATCGCCCGGCGGCGGCATGACCTGATCCCCATTGCGATTACTGACCCGCGGGAAATGGAGCTTCCCAACGTGGGGTTCATCGAGGTGGAGGATCCGGAAACGGGAGAACTGACTCTGGTGGACACCTCGAGCCGGGTGCTGCGCGAACGTTATGCTGCAGAACGTCAAGACGCCGCAGCCGCCCGCGAGACCATGTTCCGCCGGATGGACACTGATATGATCGAGATTCGTACGGATCGACCGTACGTCGAGCCCCTGGTCAGGTTTTTTCGCAAACGCGAACGGCGCCGGTAGATCGAGCCCCATGACGACCGGATACGAACCATTGCGTGCGAACCCGACGGTGTGGCACAGGCAGACTTGGCTGCGCGATGCCACCCTTGCTCGACGTGCCCTGATCAGCGCGGGTGCGGCATTGGTTTTGGGTTTGACGTGCATCAGCGGCTGCGGAGAGGGGAGCGCTGAACGTGATGCCGCCGTACCGGCTGTTTCGCGGACGGCCAAGCGGGGCCCGGTCGCGGTGACTCTTGAGGCCACTCCGGGAACACTGGACTTCGAGCAGCACGCCCAGCTTGAACTGGAAGTCATCGCCGAAAAGGGCGTCACCATCGTTCAGAGCGAGTACGCGCGCACCCTGAGTGAGGGCGATCACCGGTTTGAGTACGGCGTCGTAAACTCGGACAAGAGACTTGCCGTACCCACCGACGATGACAGGCTTCGCTGGACCTACCGGTTCGAGCTCGAATTCTTTCTCCCGGGTGAACACGAGCTGCCACCGGCCGAGGTCTCCTTCGTCGACCTGCGCGCCGCGGACGATGACTGGGGTGGGGAATCGACCCGTGCGGATTCCGCCGAAGTCCAGACTGTGGAGACCGAGCCGCTGACATTAGTTGTGCGGCCTCCCGAGGGTGCGGCGTTGTCGCCGGAGGAACTGCGGAACATCGCCCGGCTTGATCCGATTGATCTGCCACGGGAGTGGCACCGATGGTGGCCGGCATCTCTGATCGCGGCTACCCTTGCAGTCGCGGCGCTCTTGCTTGTTAGACGGCTGCGTCGTCGGCGACCTGGAGTGATCGTGCGTTTACCCGCTGACGAATGGGCCCGGCGGCAGATCGCGACACTGATCGCAGAGGATCTGATTGCCATGGGTCTTATCCAGGAATTCCATTACCGCACAAGCGGCATCGTGCGCGGTTACATCGAGCGGCGCTTCGGTGTGTCTGCGCCGGAGATGACCACGGAGGAGTTTCTGACCGCAGCGGCCGCCGACTCCCGCTTCGGCAAAAATATGACCGATGAGCTGAATCGATTCATGACTGCCTGTGACCTGGTAAAATACGCCTGCCACCTGCCGGGGTCTGGGGAATCCGAAGCCGTGCTCAAAGCCGCCGGTGATTTCGTCGAGCGAACGTGTCAGCGTGTATCACCGGCAGACACCAGCGGGGCAACCGCTTCCCCGGTTGAGGAGCGCGCCGCATGATCGACTGGCTGGACGAACGTTTCACACCGGGTCCGCTGTTCGGCTGGCTGTGCCTGGCGTTTTTGGTGCTTATTCCGCTGGTGTGGATTCGCGCTCGTGGATTGGCCCGGCGCCCGACTGTACGTTTCAGTTCCATCCGACCCCTCAGGCCCTTCGAAACAACCTGGGCCACGCAAACCCGATTCATCCTGCCGCTGATGCGGATGGTAGCCGTCTTGGCGCTAATAGTTGCCCTCGCCCGTCCACAATCCGGCGGCGCCTACCGCGATACCAGTGAGGGCATCGCCATCCAGATGGTCCTCGACGTATCAGGCAGCATGGCCGAGGAGGACTTCATCATGAGCGGACGGCGGGTCCGCCGACTCGATGCCGTCAAGAGAGTATTCGAGAACTTCGTTCTAGGCCGGGGCGAACTGCGTGGACGGGAAAACGATTTGGTCGGTATGACCGCCTTCGCAATGTACGCCGACACGCGGTGCCCTTTGACACTGGATCATGGCAGCCTTCGCGACCTTCTGAAGGAGACGGATATCCCCGGTTGGGTTGACGGCCGGCAGGTTCGTGAGCACCCCGAGGCGGGCTACACCGCTCTGGGCGATGCCATCGCGCTGGCAACCGACGACCTGCGGCGTGCCGGCGAGCAGGCTGTCGCCGGCGTACCAGGCGCCGAGGCGGCCAAAAGCCGGGTCATGATCCTCCTCACCGACGGTGCAGACAATCCTCCGAACTTCTCTGGAATCGAACCGACCAAACCCATTGAAGCGGCCAAAGTGACAGCCAGGCTGGGCATCAAGGTTTATACAATCGGCGCAGTCGGCTCAGCCCCACCTCGTCAAAGCGGGTTCGGCATGTTGTTCCAGCGCCGGGCTCAGGTGGACGAACCGACCCTCAAGGAAATCGCCCGGATCACCGGCGGGAAGTATTTCCGAGCGACGGACGCAGACTCGCTGGTCACCATTTACGACGAGATCGATCGGCTCGAACGCCGCCGCACCGGCGAACGTACGTTCCATGACAACGTGTTCGCAGCCAAGGTGGCAATGCTGACCGGGCTCGCCCTGTTGATGACCGAGCTGCTGCTTGCCAACACCAGGTACCGGAGGATTCCATGAGTCGCCGTGTCCTCTATCCGCTGTCGACCTGGATTACATGGGCCCTGCTCCTCCCCCTTGCGCTGATGGCCCTGGGGTTCGCGGTGGTCGCGACGACCGACGTACATACGTTGTTGTTCGACAACCCCCACCTGTGGTGGCTCGGTGGCGCCGGACCGCTGGCAGGATTGCTCGCCCTATACGGCGTCGCTCGCCGCCGAAGGGCGCTGGAGCGATTCACCTCAGCCGAGCTTGCGCCCTTACTGGCCGGCCGCATAAGTCCGTCACGGCAAGCCCTGCGGACTTCGCTGGTCGTCATAGCGATTCTAATGATTGTTGCGGCAGTTATCGGCCCGCGGTGGGGCATGCACCTTGAGAAGCAAAAAGTCCACGGTGTGGACATTGTCGTAGCCCTCGATGTGTCGCGTTCCATGCTGGCGGAGGACATCGAGCCCAACAGGCTCGAGCGGGCCAAGCGCGTTATCCGGCAACAACTGACCGAGCGGGCCGTGTTCCAGCATGCGCATCGGCTCGCCCTGGTCGCGTTCGCCGGATCGACGTCGCTGAAGGCACCGTTGACAACCGATCATATGTCTTTCCGTTCCAAGCTGGAGGCGGTCAAGGTCGGCAGCGCACCGCGTGGTGGGACCGCAATTGCCGAAGCGATTCGCGCCGCCACCGATCTGTTCGCCAAATCGCCACAGGAGGCCAGCAAGATAATCCTGTTGTTTACTGACGGCGAAGATCACGAAGGCGGGCCGGTCGAAGCTGCCAAGACCGCCTTCGAGAAGCACGACATCCGAACATTTACCATCGGCGTCGGCGATCCTGCCCGTACGGTCGGCGTACAGGTACCGGCACGGGAAGATGACACACGCAAACCGTTGCTTTACGATGGACAAATAGTGTTCTCCAAGCTGGACGTTGCCGGCTTGCAGCTGATTGCCGACGCCGGCGGAGGCCGGTTCGCCGCGATCCACGAGTTGCATCGGCTGGTGGATGCGATCGCCGGGATGCGGAAGGTGGAACTTACGACTGAAGAGCGCTTCCGTCACAAACCGCGGTACCAGTGGTTTCTCGCTGTGGCCCTTGTTCTGCTCGGTCTGGAAACGATGATCAGTGAACGGCGATCGTCAGTCGCGGACTTGCCCCAACGCGTCTGGCAACAGGAGGCGACGTGATGAAGCGCTTGCTTCTACTAATCGGGATTATAATGGTGGCACCTCTACAAGCCGCAGCCGATGAACGGGAGGCAACGGCTACCGATCTGGCCGATCTCAATGCCCATCAGGCCGTTCGAGAGGGCAACCACCGGCTGACTGAGGGGTATCCAACCACAGCTTTAGAAGCCTATCAACATGCTGAAGCGCTCGAACCCGATGCCCGCGAGATCGCATTCGTCGAGGGACTCGCCCACTACGATCTCAAGGAGTTTGACAAGGCCCGCGAGGCGTTCCGAAAGGCCGCAGCGTTTGCCAGTGATTCGCTCGCGGATGATGCCTTATACAGCTTGGGAACGTGCGACCATGCCGAAGCGCTGGGAAACATGGACAACCCTGAACTGGCGCTTAGCCTCCTGGAAAACGCCATGGGCCGCTATCACGAGGTTCTCGCTAGGCAACCCGAGCACGCACTGGCCAGCGATGCCAACTTCAAGGCGGCCTCCGTGTGGCGAGAGCTGAAACAGCAGTTGCAGCAACAGCCACCACAACAACAGGAAAGCCGCGATCAAAACCAGGAGCAGGATAGCAGCGACCAGGAAAAAGAGGATCAACAACCGCAGCAAAGCGAGGACGAAGAGCAGCAGGATAAGCAGCAACAAAGTCAGCCATCGGAGCAGGCTGAACAGCAAGAAGAGCAGGAGCAATCTGAATCGGCTCAGCAGCCTGAAGAGCAACAACAGCAGCAGCAACAGGCGCAGGCGCAAGATCAGGAGCAGGTCTCCCGCGAACAGGCTCAGCGCAAGCTCCGCGAGATGATGCAAGCTCTGCGTGATCGCAAGAAGATGCGGCGCGAGCTGGTGCAGAAAATGCCCGTCACTCCCGTGGATAAGGATTGGTAGAGATGCGCGGATGGCCCATCATTATCACCAGTTGGGTATTCGCGTCCGTCACCCCTGCGTTGCTCGCCCAACAGCCCAGTGTTGAGCTGAAAGTCGATACCCGCACGCTCGAACTCGGCGAGGCGGTCAATGTCCAACTCGTTTGCACGAACACCGGCCGTCCGGACATCCCTCAGGTGGCGGTATCTGACGGCCTGGACCTGAAGCTGCTCAACTCGATACCATCAAGCAGCTCGTTTACGCAAATCATCAATGGCCGGGCATCACATAGAACGACTTATACCTACACCATGCGTCTGACCGCCCTGAAGGAAGGGACCTACACGCTGGGGCCGATCACGGTCACCGCCAACGCCAGAACTTACAGGACCAAACCCATTACCATCGTGGTCCGCAGGACTGACACAGCCTCGACACCCCGAGGTGATCGGTTCATTTACGCCGAAATCGAGGTCGAGCCCCGGTCGCTCTACGTGACCGAGACCTACGTGGCCACGCTCACCATCGGAATCCGCAAAGTCGAGATCAGTGGCAGGATCTACGAGATTGATCTTCTCAACAAGGTCCTTGTTCAAGCCCGATCACAACTCTCCGTCTTTCCCGGCAGTGACGTCAGGCGAACGGAACAGTGGCTTACAGACTCCAACGGAATCCGGCATCGCTACGAGGTCTTTCGAGTGACCAGGCAAGTCCGAGCTGAAGAGGTCGGTGGAGTGTTGGTGGGCCCAGTGTTTCTTAAGGCCAACTACCCAACGCGAGTTCGTTTGGGTTTCTTTCGCAGCTACGAAGTGACCCAGACCCGCCGGGAGACCGCACGTGCCGACGCCGTCACAGTCGAAGTCAAGGCCCCACCGGAGGAGGGTCGACCGGCCGACTACACCGGCGCCATCGGCCGGTTCACCATGAACGTGACCGTCAAACCGAGACGTGTGGAGCAAGGTCAGCCCATCACGCTGGCCGTGTCTATAAGAGGAGCCCCGCTCGAAGGTGTTGCCGCTCCGGACCTGAACGAACACCCGGAACTGGTCAGCCGATTCGATTTCACCGCCGATGAATTGGTCGGCGACCGGGAAGGCGGCGCCAAGGTCTTTCGGCGGGCCATATTCCCCAGGCAGATCGGCGAACAAACCGTTCCGGCAATCTCTTGGTCCTATTTCGACCCGCGCGAGGAACGTTACGTCACCCTTACCAGCGAACCGATCAGCATCGGCGTCGATCCGCCGTCAGCCACGACTGCAACGATCACGATGCTCAAGGAAGCCGAACCCGAATCGAAGGGCACAACCCTGACCGTACTAACCGGCGGAATCTCACCCAACTTCATCGACCCCGACGCCGTACTGGCCAACCACTCCTTCACTCTTACTGGGCCGTGGGTGGCCTCGGTGGTCGTGTCGCCGTTGGTGTGGCTGATCGTAACGCTGACCACAAGGCACCGCGCCAGATTGAAAGCCGACGTGAGCTTCGCCCGCAGGCGGCGTGCCCGCCGAGATGCACACGGGCGAGTCCAGCGGGCTCTGCGTCACAAGGAACCCGCTCAGCAATTGTACGGATTGGCAGAGGCTGTGACAGGTTATCTGTCCGATCGCTTCGCCCTGCCGCCGGCTACGCTCACGCCGGGCGAGGTGCGATCACTGCTGGCAACACACGGTCTTGAGGACACGACCGCCGCCGAGATTGTGGCTTTCCTCGAGACCTGCGATGCCGTGCGTTACGCCCCTAATACTGTGGGGAATCTGTCGGTGTCGCAGGCCGCCGGCAAGGTTCGCGGCTGGATCAAGCGAATTGAGGGAGGCACGCGCTGATGCCGGGCGGGCGGCGCTATCAACTCGCTTGGGTAATCATCTGCCTCCTGCCACTTGCTACTGCGCGAGTCATAGCTCAGCCCACGGATTTGCGGACGGAGTTTGCAGATGCTCTTGCCGAGTTCGACGAGGCCCAGCAAGTCCAGTTGGACCAGCCGGATCGGGCCCGGCGCCTCTTTCGCTCGGCCGCCCAGCGATTCAGCAGCATCATCGCGGCAGGCGTGGTCAACGGCAGGCTCGAGTTCAACCTCGCCAACTGCTACCTGCAGGCGGGCGATGTCGGCCGGGCTATCCTGCACTACCGTCGTGCCCAACGGCTCATACCCCGTGACGAAATGCTCGCCGACAACCTGGCTGTGGCGCGATCACGCTGCCTCACCTCGATCCAGCCCACGCGTCGCAGTGCGTTTCTAAAAAGTGTCTTCTTCTGGCACTATCAGACGCCCGTCGGCGGTCGAACCCAGGTGGCTCTTGTGCTCTACGTCGCCCTATGGGCTTTGCTGATCGTGCGCAACTTCATCCCGCGCCGGGCGATAACCGTGTCAGGAATTGTATGTGCCCTGCTGGCCGGGGCCGCGGCCTCCTCTGTGGGTATGACCCGCTGGTCGGATCGTAACGCCCCCGATGGCGTCGTGACGGCCATGGACGTCGTGGTATACAAGGGGCCGGGCCCAGGTTACCAGCGGCAGTTCGAGGAACCACTCCAACCAGGCGTTGAGTTCATCCTTCGCCAGCGGCGGGGCGACTGGTGGAAAATCGAGCTTGCCGATGGTAAGTCTGGGTGGATCGATGCCACCCAGGCAGAACTAATCACCACCGACCGCGCAAAACTCAGGCTGTGACGGCCTTCATCGGTCCGCAAGACAGTTGTAAAGACGGCACCTCTGGGACTATCATAGATATCCGGTGGAATCAGCCTGTGGTCGCCAGCCTGCCCCGGGCAAGCGACCCCTACCTGGCACGGCGTGCACTTGTACGCTGCCCGGTGTACTCGGACACAGCCTAACAGTGACTCAGCCATTATGATCTCCAAGGTCCTAGCTGTCGTCGCACTGGTCATGCTGCCGTTGAGCGTGTCGCTGTGGCACAAGAGCCACCACCATCCGGAGCATTACCGTTACGACGTGACACTGTACAAATCGCTGCGCGTTCATTTGAAAGACGGCACCTGCGCGTTGCGCCTGCTCAGCATGCCCACCAAGACAGCCGGCAAAAGTGAATTCCAGGGTTTGCTGAACTACGACCCGATTCCGGCGAAGTTGATTCTCAGTTCTGTTCGAAAAGGTCCCTATCGGATTAGCTGGCTTGCCTTCCCGTTGTGGTTGTCTACGGTCCTTCTTGCCTTCCTGGTGATATACCCCATTGTCCGCGGTCCGGTTCGTCTATGGTGGCGACAATGGCATGGCCTATGTCTGGAGTGCGGGTACGACCTGAGATACAACCGCAGCGGACGCTGCCCGGAATGCGGTACGCGGTTCCGTCGGTCGCGCGCCGACTTCACCCATCATCGGGCCCGTTAAGCGTTCAGCGATACGGTTGCGACGTCTCTGATTTCATGCCTTGCGGAGGGTGACTGCGCGAGAGCGTCAGCGCAGGCGTTTTCGCTTCTGAATGGCCGTCTACGTCCGAAAACACAGCCGTGCGGACGTGCCCAAACCTGGAAATCATCGAGCGCGGACAAGATGCCAAAACAAGGCTTGACGCGAAACACGTGGGATGCTCCCCGGGACTTGAATCAGTCGTCGGAAAAGTCCATACTATCTACTTGTCAGATCACCAGGGAGCGATGTCATGAGGAAACAGATGTTTGCATGTTCGTTCTCCGTACTCGTGCTTACCTTGCAGCTCCTCCCGGCCCGAGCAGTGGCGGATTGCCAGTCTGAATGGCTCTCCGGCCCGGACCGCCAGATTCCCGGCGTGGGCGGAAGCGTACATGCCCTGACCACATGGGACCCGGACAGCTCCGGGCTGGAACCGGAGTGGGTTATAGTCGGAGGCTATTTCGAGGTTGCCGGCGATGTAATCGCCAGCAACATCGCCGCGTGGGACGGCACGGAGTGGAAACCCCTCGGAACCGGTACTAACAGTTCGGTCACGGCCCTGACCGTCTACAACGGCGAACTGATCGCTGGGGGCTCATTCACTGCCGCGGGGGAGGTCGAGGCCAACAACATTGCTCGCTGGGACGGCACGCAATGGCGGCCGCTGAGCAGCGGGATGGACGACGCCGTCTATGCCTTGAACGTCTACAACGGCGGGCTGATTGCGGGGGGTTACTTCACCACCGCCGGGGGTCTGGCAGCGAACTACATCGCCCGCTGGGATGGGACACAGTGGCAGCCGCTCGGCAGCGGTATGAGCTACCATGTTCATGCCCTGACTGCCTACAACGGCGAGCTGATCGCCGGGGGGTACTTCAGAACCGCTGGGGACGTTGCCGCTTCGTATGTCGCCCGGTGGGACGGGACGCATTGGAATCCTCTTGGAGGTGGGGCGAACAATGTGGTCAAGGCCCTGACCGTATTCGATGGCGAATTGACTGCAGGGGGCATTTTCCGGTATGCCGGCGGCGTGGAGGTCAACCGGATCGCCCGCTGGGACGGAACGCAGTGGCGGGCTTTGGGAGGCGGAATAGCCGGTATGACGGTCACCCATGTCGATGCCCTGACAGTGTTCGACGGCGAGCTGATCGCGGGCGGCCTCTTTACGACCGCCGGGGGCTTGCCAGCGAACCATATCGCCCGCTGGGATGGCACGCAGTGGCGGGCCCTGGGAACTGGCTTAAGTGGCGGGGATCCTTTTCCGTCCGCACGTGCTCTGGGCATTTACAACGGCGAGCTAATCACTGGAGGCGGATTCACGACCGCCGGGGGCAACCCGTCGGCCCATTTGGCCCGCTGGGACGGTCTGCAGTGGGAGCACATGGGACTTGAGACGAACGCTAGTGTTCGGACCATGGGTACCTATAAGGGCGAACTGGTCGCGGGCGGCTACTTCGAGAGCACTGGCGACGTCGCGGCGGACCACATCGCTCGCTGGGACGGGACACAATGGCAGCCGCTCGGCAGTGGTATGAACTACAATGTTTACGCCCTCACCACCTACAACGGCGAGCTGATCGCTGGTGGTGCGTTCAGCACGGCCGGGGGCGTACCAGCCAACCGTATCGCCCGCTGGGATGGGACTCAATGGAATCCTCTTGGAAGCGGAACAGACAGATTGGTCCGGGCGCTCGCTACTTACAAAGGTGACCTGATCGCTGCAGGCTCATTCAGCACAGCCGGCGGCCTCCCGGCCAACCACATCGCCCGCTGGGACGGTTCACAGTGGGGGTCTCTCAGCAGCGGTACGAATGCCTACGTGTTCGCGCTGGCCATCTTCAACGGCGAGTTGATCGCCGGTGGTTGGTTCACCTCAGCCGGGAGCGTAGAGGCCAACTACATTGGTCGCTGGGACGGCACACAGTGGCAGTCTTTGGGAAGTGGAATCGGCGGTACCACTCCTGGCGGGGTCTACTCGCTGGCGGTCTACGATGGCGAATTGATCGTGGGTGGTTCCTTTAGTACCGCCGGGGGCGTTGGGGTAGACCACATAGCTCGCTGGGACGGCGCGCACTGGCGACCCCTCGGACGTGGGATGAATAGCTCGGTCTTTGCCCTGACGCACTACAACGGCGAGTTGATTGCAGGGGGCGGGTTCAGCACCGCCGGCGACGTCCAGGCAAACCGCATCGCCCGCTGGGACGGGACGCAGTGGCGTTCACTCGGGAGTGGAATGGATTACTTCGTTGAGGCCATGACGGTCTACAACGGCGAGCTGATCGCCGGCGGTAGCTTCACCCTAGTCGAGGGCAACATCTCGGCCTATTGGGCTCGCTGGGGGCGCGCCGGCATTCTCGGCGACGCCAACGGCGATCAGTTCGTAGGGCTTGCCGACTTCGCGGAATGGGACCAATGCGCGAGCGGTCCTGTGTCGGCCGATGCCGCCGCCGTGTCATCGGCTGATTGCCTCTGCATCTTCAACAGCGACGGCGATGCCGACATCGACCTGGCCGACTGGGCCGCATTCCAGAGGGTCTTCGGACAATAACGCCCGTCTCGTCCGTTCGAGCCGGTGCCCTGCCGCTTCCCAATCGACAATGCGGCACTCCGGTCATCGCGTAGCGCGCGCCCCAAGCCCTTGTCCCGCAAGGGTTTCCGCCAACCTTGACGGGCCTTCCGTTGCGACTATCCTGAGGCTCGGGATGAGATTCTCGTTTTCCTTTGCGATGAGGCGCGATTATGCAACAGATACTTGGCAATTTGGGCATCGAGTCGACCAACGCGGGCGGTTTTTGCGGCGAGTGGGTGGGCCGTGGTGAGAAGATCGACTCGATCTCTCCCATTAACGGCAAAAGCATCGCCACAGTCACCCAGGTGACCTCCGACGAGTATGACCGGATTGCCGCACGGGCTCACGAAGCCTTTTTGAAGTGGCGTGACGTGCCGGCTCCGGTTCGGGGCGAGACCGTTCGCCGTCTCGGCCTGGCCCTGCGCGAGCACAAGGCCGACCTGGGCGCCCTGGTCACTCTCGAGATGGGTAAGATCAGAGCCGAGGGCGAAGGCGAGGTCCAAGAGATGGTCGACATCTGCGACTTCTCCGTCGGCCTCTCGCGGCAGCTCTACGGCCTGACCATCCAGTCCGAGCGGCCCGGGCACCGGATGTTCGAGCAATGGCATCCCTTGGGCGTGGTCGGGGTGATTTCGGCGTTCAACTTCCCGGTGGCTGTCTGGTCGTGGAATGCAGCGATCGCGGCCGTCTGTGGTGACGCTGTGCTCTGGAAACCGTCATCGTTGACGCCGTTGACTGCCATCGCCTGCACGAAGATTGCGGAACGTGTCTGCCGTGCCACCGGAGCGGACCCGGCGATTTTCAGCCTGGTCGTTGGCCGGGGTAGCACAGTCGGTGAGAAGCTCCTCCACGACCGCCGCATCCCGCTGGTCTCCGCCACCGGGAGCTGTGAGATGGGGTATAGGGTGGGTGAGATCGTCGGGAAGCGTCTGGGGAGGACGATCCTGGAACTCGGCGGCAACAACGCCATTATCGTGACACCCGACGCCGATATGAAGCTCGCCATACGGGCGATCTTGTTCGGCTCAGTCGGGACGGCCGGACAGCGCTGCACCACGACACGCCGCATCATCGTACACGATTCGGTCCGTGATCAACTGGTCGAGAAACTCGTAACCGCCTACAAGCAGATAAACATCGGTGATCCGCTCGAGCCGGAAACGCTGATGGGGCCGCTGGTCGATACCGACACCGTCGAAATCATGATGACGGCCCTCGACACCATCAAGCAACAAGGCGGCGAGATTCTTTGCGGAGGTGAGAAACTCGAAGGTAACAAGTATCCGGGCGGGTGCTACGTGACGCCGTGCATCGCCGATATCCGCAATGAGTCTCCCATCGTCCAGGAGGAAACTTTCGCGCCGATTTTGTACATAATCCCGTACAAGACTATTGATGACGCCATCGCCATGCACAACGACGTGCCTCAGGGTCTAAGCTCCGCCATCTTCACCCGCAATCTCCTTGAGGCTGAGCAGTTCCTATCCGGTCGCGGCAGCGATTGCGGCATAGCCAACGTCAACATCGGGACCAGCGGCGCGGAGATCGGCGGGGCTTTCGGCGGTGAAAAGGAAACCGGCGGCGGCCGCGAATCCGGCTCCGACGCCTGGAAAGCCTACATGCGACGCCAGACCAACACCATCAACTACAGCACCGAACTGCCCCTGGCCCAAGGCATCAAGTTCGGCGATTAACGACCGATCCGAATCGTCCCTGAGCCGCGGGCTTCAGCCCGCGCGGGCCTTCAGAGTCCAGCAGCGCTCCAGCCCATTGCCCGGCCGTGTGGCACGGTCAGGCGACGGGTGGCATGTCCGGGCGAAGCGCGGACATGCTCAATGTCAGAACATGCTCGCCTGCGCCGAGCATGCCACCCGTCGCCGATGCTTCGCACCGCGACGCGAAGCGTCGGCACAGTGTCAAGGGGGCGGACCGAGCTCTCAACAGCCGAGATGAAGGAACATCTCGCCTTGTGGAAGGAGCCTGTCGCGCGATGGAATCCGCACCCGTAGGGCGTGCTCCGCACGCCGAGTAGTCCGGAAAGATTGTGTCGGGCATAGCCCGACCTACCCGACTTATTAAGAATTACACGTTTTGTGAAGTATATGCTTGGATCGCCACGTCTGGTATCTGTACAGTGACGTAGTCCGGGCGGCGTGTCAGCCAATTGGCCGGCAACGCCCTTGCCGTCACGTGTAAAGGAGCGTACTGAGATGAATCGATTTAATCGGACAATGTTGGCCGCGATCACTTTGGCCTTGCTGAGCCTGGCGACGCTGGGAGCATCCGACGAGGGGGCAAAAAACCTGATCAAGCGCGGCGATAACTTGTTTCGCTCCGGCCGTTTCGCCGAGGCGGAGAAGGTCTACCGGGCGGCGGTCGCCGATGATGACCCAGGCAGTCACGCCGTACTGCGCCTCGGGGAGATCGCCCTGCTCGGCAACCGCTTCGCGGAGGCTGAAAGCCATCTCCAGCGGGCCGTCAAGCTTCTTCCGGACGACAAGCGTCCGAAATCCCTGTTGGCTCAGTGCTACTACCGGCAGGACAAATTCGCACAGGCGGCGCCGTTCTATCGCGAAGTCGACCGAGAGGCCGCAGCCGATCAACTGGCCAGCTTCGCCGGACTCACCCCCTACGATGTTTCTGGCGAAGCCAACGTCGCCCACGTGAAGTTCGAGCAGACTGATCCGCTACCGGTGGTGAAAGCTCGCATAAACGACAGCGATGAAGTCTACTTGCTGATTGATACCGGCGCACCGGTTTTGATGCTGGCTCCCGAATTCGCCGAGAGCGTGGGGATGCGTAGGTTCGGCCCACCGGAGACGGCGACCTTTGCAGGTGGCAGAACAGCACCCGTGCATCGCGGGACGATCGAGTCGATTCAGCTTGGCGAGTTCAAAATCACTAATGTCCCCGTGAGCGTGAGGGAAGGTCCGAGACTCCCTATGGGGAAACGCATCGATGGGGTCATCGGAACCGCGCTATTATACCACTTCGTCTCGACGCTCGACTATCCCAACAAGCAGCTCACCCTCCGTCGCAAGACCGACAAGATGCTGGCAGACTTCGAAAGGGAAGCAAAAGCTCAGCAGGCTCACGTAGTGCCGTTTTGGTTGGCGGAAACGCACATCATGGTGGCCTGGGGACAGGTGAACGACGCCGAGCCGTGCCTGCTCTTCGCTGACACCGGACTGGCGGGCGGCGGGTTCTTGTGTCCGGGATCCACGATCAAGGCGGCGGGTATTGACCTGTCAGGTCTTCCCTCCTTTCAGGGGATGGGGGGCGGTGGACCCGTTACGGTAACCCCCTTTATGGTAAACACCCTCGCGCTGGGCGATGCAAAGCAGCACAACGTGACAGGCATGTTTGGCGCCTTCCCTGCGGAATCCGAATACGGCCGCGGATTCCGAATCGGTGGGATCATCTCGCACGCGTTCTTCAAACCGTACGCGTTGACCTTCGATTTCGATCGAATGCAGTTGTATCTTAGCCCTGGGCAGTGATTGACTCTGGTGGGCTGTGCGGCGTGCAAGATCTACTCGTGACGGAGACCAATGCAATGAACCGCTTCGACAAGACAAGATAGATTCTGGCGATCCCGGTGCTGCCACAGGGCCAGCGCGCATAAATAGGTAGTATGGGGTATCTGGCGCGATGGGTCGTCATCGGTTATATCTTCTGCAGGCTCGCCGAATGGAGCGGGGAGCGTTTGCGGCCGTTTCGCGAGTACCTCGCTGAGAAGAACGCTCGATGAGCAAAGAGCGCGGCTATACGGTCCTCATTCAGCGCTCGGCTGAGAAGGAAATGGATAGGCTACCGCCTCGCACGTTCCAGCGAGTGGCCCGGACGATTCTCATGCTGGAGCGCGATCCCAGGCCGAGGAGTTCTACAGCAGGCTTCGTTTTTACGTAGCGGCTGCCCCCGTAGCGGCCGCAGCCAGTTGGCACGTTTCCGTAATCCTACGGCCGGCAGGGGCGCCGGCCGCTACAACTTGATCTGCGACTGTCTGCGTGGTCGCTACACAATAACTGAGAATGCTCTAAGCAGAAGTTTCTAGGATTTTGTAGAGACGCTCTCTTCGAGGCATCATGTCGGGATTGTTAAACCGGACATGAATGTTTGAAAGGAGAGCGTCATAGAAGATGCTAGGCAACTTTGGCCGTGGTGGCAATCGTTGTTGGCGTGAAGTACACGGGTTGCAAACCCGTGCCACACTTTTTGGGATAGACTCTAAGGAGAACATGGATCCGGACCGGGCTCAAACGGATAGTCAAATCCACGGAAAGCGTCGAGGGTACACGTTACATCGGATATGTTTATTAGCCGGTCCGGTTCGCTGGGTTCGATATCGCACCTGGCCTTGATCGGGGCACCCTCCAAGTTCCTGAACTTGTCGAGCACAGCCGTCACGTCGGTGGGAACGCCGACAACCCCGTCGGGCGGGCTGCACGGAGTTGTTGAACAGTCTCCCACGACATCACCCCAAATGCTTGTGGTCAGCTCCAAGGGTGCGGAGTAACTGCCTTCGTCGGCTGCATCACAAACCAGGTCGATCTCCTGAAGATCATACCTGCCCGACGGGACGATGCCCCCATGGCGGACATGGATGGTCCCGTACGTGCTCCAGTTGGCATAGTACGGATCGCACTGAAGCGTGGCGCCAACGGAAACCGGGCTCTCCAGCCCGGGGGCGGCCCCGCAGCCGCCTTGAGGCGGAGTGTCCTGCCCGGAGTTCTCGCAAAACTCACGCGGCATGCCAACCCACATCGTCCGGCCCTCATGAGCCTCGAACGGGTCGGGCAGGTCAACAAACCTCACGCGGATAGCTGTCGACCGACCGGGGTTTCCGCTTGCAACCGAGAGGTAGCGGTTCTTGACCACATTACCCTCTCCCGCCTCCGGTGCCGCAGTCATAGTAGTACCCTTGCAGGTCCCCTGGGCATCACCCTGACAGATGTCGTCGAGGGTACAGGCGTTCCCGTCATCGCACGGCACTGTGACCCCTGTTCCGTCACTGAGGCAGCCGGAATCCGGCACACACCAGTTGACCGTGCAGACATTGCCGTCGTAGCACAAGTCATCGTATGGAATATTCTCGCACGAGCCCAAAGTATTGCTGCATGAGTTGATAGTGCAGTCCACACCGTCATCGCAGTCCACGGACGCACCCGGCTGGCAGATGCCGAAGGCATCGCAAGTCTCGACGCCATCGCAGTACAGCTCGTCGTCGCACTGGCCGTCATTCTGGCAAGGAGCGCAGATGTCGTTATCCTCATCGCACAGGTCTGGCGGACACCCAGCTCCGGGTTGGCAATGCCCGGAGGAATCGCAGGTCTCATCGCCGTTACAGAAAAGCCCGTCAATACATGCGCCGTCCGACGTGCAATCGCATGGTGCGCACAGCCCACCGCAGTCGATCCGCTCCTCACCCTGGTTGAGTATCCCGTCAAAGCACGTGACGAACCCCCAGACCTCCACGTCATCGACGTTCCATCCACAGTACCGCCAACCGCCATCCGTGGGACCCATTGTCCAGCGTAGATAGACGCTCGGTTGACCGTCCGCGACGGCTGAGATATCGTACTCGTGAAGACCCCACGTCGAATCGGTGATTTCCTTACCGTTCTCCCAGATCGTCGTCCAGTCACTTCCGTTGTTGCTGATCCGGAGGTAGGCGTGATCGTACATGCTATGCTCGACTCCAATCCAACGCCAGAACTTCAACGTCACTCCGCCCACATCGGAACAGTCGATAGATGTACTTGTTAGGTGGCGTTCCGGTAGATTGTTCGGGTAGTCGCCGTCGAGGTTGTATCCGTACACGTTGTCACCGGTGTACCCGCCGGTCGGGTCGGGTCCACCGTACTCGCCGCCGCCGCCGGTTGGCTGGCCGAACGCCCACTGTCCCTGTGTAGTCCAGCCCGGGTCAGCGTCGAGATTCTCGTCCACGACCTTCACGAACGTGCCGACCATCGCGGCATACACGCTACTCGGCGCGTTGGACGGGCTCGATACCGTGGTTCCTCCGTCACCCTCGGCGCTGACGTAGAACTCAATCGCCTCGTAGACGCCGCCCGGCGGAAGCGTGGCCTCGTACAGGTTCCCAGTGTCGTGGGTCAAAAGGAAGGTTTCGAATATCCCGTAGTCGAGGCGATAGTGCAGCAGGCCCGAGCCCGGCACGTAGTCCTCGATGCCGCCAACGATCTGCACGGAGAAGGTGGTAGGAGCGTCGGGATCCGCGTATCTGGGTGGACCGTCGGGTAGCAAGATGCTCAACACCGGCGGCGGGCCGATTCCAAGATGGGGATTGCCCAACAGCGCTCCCCACTCGAACATTTCATACCTGGGAGCATACCACAGCCCGTAGGTGTACATGTCCCTCAGAGCCTTTTGATGCGCCTGGCCCGTCGTGAAATCCCCCGATGTCACGTAGCTTGTGAAAAAATAGTCCAACGACTGGCCCGAACCGTCGTATGGATCGTCCCAGGCCGGCGCTCCAAGGGCAACCTTGGTGGCACCGACGAAAGCGACTCCACCCCGTTTCAGCATGGCCCGACCTATGCTATCATAGTCAGTCTCCGAATTGCTGCAGGCGTCTGCGAAGATAATGGAGGGGTACGCATCACTCAGTGAAGGACAATCGGATGAATCAATGAAGGCTGGTGCTCCGATACCATATATGTGCGATGAACGGTAGGACCCATGCCCAGCCCAGTTGACAAAGCTAAACCTCCCGAAGCCCCACACTGACACCACGTTGCTCCGCAACAACGGATAATCACATGGATACGATGAGCTATAGTCGGCGTTTTTCTCATACATCCTGGTCATTGTCCAATCCGCCATCCAGGGCTGGGCGGCCTTCGCTTCCATGAGCTTGGCATTGTCCGTGTCTTCCCAGAAGTAGGCTCCCAGAAGAAGGATGTTCTTCTTGAACGTCGGATCAGAGTTCTGCTCGTAAGCGGCGGATTTCTGGCAGATATGCAGCACCGTGCTTGGATCGCTCCAGGGGATCCGGCCCACGTTCACTTCCGAATAGAAATCTATGGGATCCGAGTCCTCCCCGTATTGGTGATCGTCGTCGGCGTCCCAGGACTGGTCATCGGGCAGTGAGAGCTCAGCATAGTACAAGTCCGTCTCGGGTCGTCCATACCCGAGATCCTGTGCGGTGCGGCGCATGGGAACATCGTCATAGTGACCCACAAGGAGTACGTCTTCGATACCCCACTCACCCGAGGGGTACTTGTCCCGCAGGAAGTTTCTGATCTTCTCTGCAAGATCGTCACCGGTGTAATTGGCATCGATCCAAGATGTCGTTGCCACTTCGACCGTTCTGCCTTTGTGGATCTCCCAGTCCACCAACGGAACTACTGATGACGTCAAGGTATCAAGTGTAACGATGACGAAATCGTGAAGACCTCTGTTTGCGAACGCCTTTTGTGGATACCAGTTCTTGACCTGGTTGTAGTTGACGATGATGTCTTTCGCGACCTGTTCCGTTCTTGCGAGGCTATCGACAATTCCAGCGCGGAGCTTTCCGGGGAACTGATATACTACGCGGACTGCGACCTCCGGATAGTACGTTAACTTGCCGGAGACTGGACGATACGTAAACGGTGTGACTCGCACATCCACGAGGTTGTATCTTCTATAGCCGGCGCTACGGACAAATTCCACGACACTCGCGGGGTAGGGATCATCTCTCCCGTAGACGGAATCGAAGTTAGCCTGGTAGCTGTCAAGCTGCCTTTTGTAGACGGCGGGGTCCTCCAGACCGATTACGCGAGGCAAGGGAGCAGGAGCGATCGAATAGGTTCCCGGAAGGGTTATCCCGGCGCCGAGGTCGGCGAGGACGTCAACCACCTCAGCCCCGGGAGGAATCGCGATCGCAAAAATCTTCGAAGGCAACACCGGCTTACCCGGCACAAGCAGGTTGCCAAAATCTTTCAAAGCGATCTCATGTCCTTGCGCCGTTGCCGCAAGCTTATAGTCTGACACCGGTATGGGCACACGTATCGCCAGCGGCTTTGGTGCAGCGAGCGAGCGAGGCAGCGGCCCCTCCTCGATGCCCGAAAGACCGGCGCGTGAGTGCTGCCCGACGGCCGGGCTCGCCGCCATCAACACCGCCGCCAGCAACAACATGGTGAGGAATGACCCGACTCTTAACCCAATTTCGGTACTTTGGTTTTGCATCGTCCCGTCGCCTGTTTGTTGAAAGAACCCCCAAAACGCTTGCTCAGAACACTCCGGCGCTGACACCCCATCTTTAGAGCATTCTGCTCATCCGCATCTCCTGCAACACCGGCGCCGTGCCGAGCCACCTGAGACCTCGGACAACGGCCGCGTAGTCGATCACGCCGCCGATCCAGTCACCGGACGACAACTCTCCGTCTACAAATTCGGCGTCCGGCGCGAGAATTGGTGGTCGGAATGAAGCTCAACGTCGTTCCCCTGTGTCCGGGTCCCCGTGTCCTGCACCCGATCCCCCCTACCGGAACCGCCTTCACTGCACGTTAACCATGTTAATCGAAGTCTAGGACTTCTGCAAGCCGAAACCAGGGGCGCATCGTCCTATCCCGGAATGAGACTGATCCGAAAGCGCCCTATCCGGCATTCCCCCGCTACTGGACATTTGAGAGCATCCTGCCAAGAGAAGCCGCTCGACTCGAGCAGGCATCGCCCGTCCCACCGCGAATCCTGCCTGTTCCCGTGGCTGATCCCGTTAATCCCCAGGCACCCGAAACGCCGCCTAGTGTCGGCCCAAGAGAAACGTTTATCTCTGCGTATCCACTTGAAGTCCTGAGGCAGGCTTCGATAATTGTCGCCATGAGCACCGGTGATTCGTCAAGTTCGGCCGCAACCGCACCGGGTGTAACGCGACACTACATCCTGGGTACGGCCGGTCATATCGACCACGGCAAGACCGCGCTGGTGCGGGCGTTGACCGGCGTCGACACCGATCGTCTGCCCGAAGAGCATCGCCGGGGCATGACCATTGAACTCGGATTCGCCCCGCTGACGATCGGTGACGTCCGATTCGGAATAGTGGACGTACCCGGCCACGAACGCTTCGTGCGCACGATGGTTGCAGGGGCAACGGGCATCGACATCGCTTTGCTGGTTGTCGCCGCTGATGACTCGGTGATGCCACAAACCATCGAGCACGTCGAAGTGCTGCATCTTCTAGGTGTTCGCCGCGGCGTGGTGGCCGTCACCAAGATCGACACCGTGGATAGTGAGATGGTCGAGCTGGTCGTAGACGACGTCCAGCGCTTCTTGGCCGGTACGCCTCTGGAAAAGGCCCCCATTTGTCCGGTCTCGTCAGTCACCGAGGCCGGGCTCGAGGAGCTGAAAGGCGCCATACTGGCGGCCTCTGAGAACATCGAAAGGACCGCCGCCCGAGGCCCGTTTCGCATGCCGGTTGATCGGGTGTTCACCGTGCAAGGTCGTGGCACCGTGGTAACCGGGTCTGTTCTGCGTGGGAAGGTGTCAGAGGGTGATACGCTGGAAGTGATGCCGTTGGGCGAGACCTGCCGTGTTCGCGGCCTGCAAACCCATGGTGTCCATTCTCAGATGCTGGCCCGCGGGCAGCGGGCCGCGATCAACCTCAGCGGCATCGACCGCGATCGTCTACAGCGAGGCGCCGAACTGGCCACCCCGGGCTATCTCCAACCGTCACGCCTGATTGACGTCCGGCTGCAGTATCTAAGCTCATGCGGACGACCACTCAAGTCGACAAGCCTCGTGCGGCTCGAGATCGGCACCCTCGAGGTGCCCGTGCGAGTCGTTCTGCTGGAAGGCGAGGGACTGCCGCCGGGGGAGTCGGCGTATGCCCAATTGCGAAGCAGGGAGCCAATCGCGGCCGCCTACGACCAGCGATTCATCATCCGCGATGAGAATGCCACCCGCACGATCGGCGGCGGAGTGGTTCTACGCCCGGTCACCCGCCGCAAGCGGCGCGAGACCACAACGGAGCTGCAGAGCCTCAAGCGTCTGGAAGAAGGCCAGGCAGCCGACCGGGTTGAGGAAGTGCTGCGGCTGGCAGGATTCACCAAACCGACCGATCTGCGGCTTTGCGGACGGGCCGGCGTCGAGTTGGACGAACTTCCCGGCGTCCTTCAGCGACTTGGAGCGGAAAACCGCTGGGTGCCGATTGCCGGCACCCAACATAATGCGGTACCGGCGGCAGTGAACGACCTGGCCGGCCGACTGGCGGGATGGCTCGAACGTTACCACCGAAGCCACCCCGAACTGCCGGGCCGACCCGTCGATAGCGTGCTGGGCTGGATAGAACGGATGACCAACCGCTCACTCGCCAGGCCGCTCTTCGACGAGTTCGTTCGGAACAAAACTCTGAAGGTCTTCGGCCGGTTCGTCTGTCTGCCTGCCTTCGCCCCGTCACTGTCCGGGGCGGACGAGAGGCTGCTGGCAGCCATGATCGCTGAAATCCGTGAGGGTGGTTTTGCGCCGCCGTCTCTGGGCACTCTGAGTGTAACTTCACAGGCAGACCGCAAACGTTGGGAGCGATTGGCGACGCTGGCTGTGGCACAAGGGGAACTGGTCCAGATTGATTCGAAAGTCTACCTTCATGCGGATTCGGAGCGGCGACTTCGCGAGAAGGTGGCTGACCTGATTCACGAGTGCGGCGGTGTAACCGTCGCCCAGGTGCGCGAGGCGCTGGATTCGAGTCGTAAGTACGTCGTACCCTTTGTGGAGTACCTGGACCGCATCGGCTTCACCAGACGAATCGAAGACCGCCGCGTGCTCACTGAGACAGAAAATGACTGACGGCATACCATTGGAAGAGCATAAGAGACAGCCCATGACATCGCATGCCAAGGAGCTGCTACGATCTCTACCCTCGATCTCCGCAATGCTCGAACACGAGGAAGTTCGCCAGTGGCTCCACGGCCTGCCTCGGGCTTCGGTCGTGGCGGCGTTACAGGCCGCCATCGACTCTGCCCGGGAGGAGATATTGGAGGGTGGGACGCAGGAACCTGTGGACGTGCAGGAATTGCTGGCCCGTGCCGAGCAAGCGCTGTTGGAACGATCCATCCCCTCGTTGCGTCGAGTCATCAACGCCACCGGAATTGTTCTGCACACCGGTCTTGGCCGGGCACCTCTAAGTTATGCCGCTATTGAAGCCATCACCGAAGGCGCCAGCGGGTATTGCAGCCTCGAATACGATCTTGCCACCGGCAAGCGAGGCCGGCGGAATACCCACGTCGTCGATCATCTGATTACGATCACGGGTGCGGAGGCCGCGACCGTCGTCAACAACAACGCAGCCGCCACATTGCTGATCCTGCAAACCTTCGCCGCCGGTCGGGAGGTCATTGTGTCGCGCGGGCAGCTTATCGAAATCGGCGGCAGCTACCGCCTGCCCGATATCATGCACGCAAGTGGAGCATCTCTGCGCGAAGTGGGGACGACCAACCGCACGCGAATCTCTGACTACGAGCGGGCAATCAACGACAACACCGCCATGCTGATGCGGGTGCACCCGAGCAACTACCGCGTAGTCGGCTTCACAGAGACGGTCCCCATTGAAGCGATTGCAACGGTTGCCCACCGCTATGATTTGATCGCGGTTGACGACCTGGGCAGTGGGGCTCTGTTCGACCTGGCGCAATACGGTCTACCCGAAGAGCCTTGCGTCCGGGCCTCGCTGGCCGCCGGGGCCGATCTGGTCTGTTTCTCGGGCGACAAACTCCTGGGCGGTCCCCAGTGCGGCATTATCCTCGGGAAAAGCAGCCTCCTCGAACAACTCGACTCCAATCCGCTGATGCGGACGTACCGTGTCGGCAAGTTGACACTCATCGCCCTGGAGGCCACGCTTCGCGCCTACCTCGATCCCGAAGACGCGGTTGCCAACATCCCGACGCTATCCATGCTCCGGGCCCCGACCGACCGACTGGCTGAACGGGCCCGGAAACTGGCCGAGCAACTGGAGGCGGCCCTGCCCGACGAACGTTTCTACGTCTGTTCGGATGTCGGTTATGCCGGCGGCGGCTCGATGCCGGGACAGGAGCTTCAGACCGTGGTTGTGAAGTGGCGGCCCTCACAGGTCTCGGCTGAGTCGATGGCAGGTAGACTGCGCGAGACTGAGGTACCGGTCATCGTCCGGATACGTGATGACGCGATCTGTTTCGATCTGCGTACGCTGCCCGAGTCCGACTTGGAAAGCCTGATGGGTTCGGTCTCGTCTGCCGTTTGGGACGAGGCGGAGGCGTAGTCCAGCGGCCCGTAGCCTTCTATGTGCTTATGTGCTGGGCGACCGGTCGTTCCCGTGTTGAGCGATTCTCGGACAGAGCTTGCCACTGCGGGGCGAGATGAAGCCGGCTGCTATTTGGGCGTCCGGTGCTTGGACCGCGGCTTATTCCCGTCAGTCGCCCGGGCGGGGCGCGTATCGAGTCGGGTCCTCGATGCCAGCCTGTTGGAAGCCCTTTTTGCGCCGCATACAGCTATCGCAGAAGCCGCAGGCGAGGCCCTTGGACGTCGGGTCGTAGCAGCTATGAGTCAAGCCGAAGTCCATGCCAAGTCGGTGCCCCTCGCGAATGATGTCAGCCTTTGACATTGCAATAAGCGGCGCGTGAATCGTAAACCTCGTGCCTTCCACGCCGGCCTTGGTCGCAACACTAGCGAGCTGTTCGAAGGTCTTTATGAATTCAGGTCGACAGTCCGGGTAACCCGGGTAGTCGACGGCATTGACACCGATGAAGATGTCAGCAGAGCCGATGGTTTCGGCGTACCCCAAGGCAAATGCCAGAAAGATCGTGTTACGCGCCGGAACGTAGGTCACCGGGATGCCTGCAGCGATCTGCGAAGCATCGGCCGACTTGGGGACTTCGATCGAATCGGTCAGGGCCGATCCGCCAAACGCCCGCAAGTCAATTGTATGAAGCGCGTGTTGGGCGACCTTCAAAGCCTTGGCCACGCGAACAGCCGCTTCCGTTTCAATCGCATGACGCTGGCCATATTGAAAGGTAAGCGCGTACAGGGAGAAGCCCTGCTCCCGGGCAAGCGCCGCCGTCGTGGCTGAGTCGATGCCTCCGGATAACAGAATCACTACCTTGTGCTGCTGGTCTGTCACTCACCTGCTTCCGCGTATGAAGAATCTCTACAACGCCGACGCCAGGTCGTCCCGGCAGTTCTCAATATCGAGGCACTGACGGAGTATTACACCACGATTGCTGCCGCAACGGAACTCCATGGCCTGTCAAAGCTCTTCTTGATCCGCCCCTTGACACGGCACAGTGTGCAAAGCCCACGATCGCTTCGCTATCGTCCCGCACAGCGGGCAGTGCCAAGTCAAGGGTCGAATTGGGCCGTCTGGAAGGTGACGGGCTCACTACTGCGCAACGTGTCGCGTAACGGTATGCAGTACACGGGCGCTTCAACGCGACCAAAGGGAGAGCGGATGTACGCTCGGATCAAAAGCGCGGTTTTCAGTGGCGAAACTTGGGGTCCCGCACGTAGGACTGGTATTGCGGCTGAGAGGATTCGAACCTCCACGGCCTTTCGGCCACTAGATCCTAAATCTAGCGCGTCTGCCATTTCCGCCACAGCCGCGACGAGCTACTCCGGGCATTACGCCGCTATTATCGTTGGGATTTTCGCCAACGCAAAACCCTCGAAGGTGCAATGTCCCTCATCTCCAGGATCGCGAGCTGAACCTAGAGGGATCTCACCATGTCCAGGTAGGATTTGTACGCGGCACGGACCTCGCGGAGCGTATCGCCGGTGAACTTCTCCAGAAATGCGCGGGCAATTTCAAAAGCGACAACGTTCTCGGCCACCACGCTGGCCGCCGGTACCGAGCAGACGTCGCTTCGCTCATAGTCCGATCGCTCGGACACCTTGGTTTCGAGATTGACACTATCCGACCCACGGGCCAACGTGCTGAGGGGCTTCATTGCAGCGCGGAGCACGATGGGCTGGCCGTTGGTCATCCCACCCTCGAGCCCGCCGGCGTTGTTGGACCGCCGCACGAAGCCCAAGTGAGGTGCGTCGCGACGCGCTGGGTCGAAGTCAATCTCGTCGTGAACCTCACTGCCAGGCCGCTCAGCCGCGTCGAGCCCCAGGCCGATCTCAACCGCCTTGAAAGCCTGGATCGAGCCGACTGCCTGCATGAGCCGGCCATCAAGCTTGTCCTGCCAACGCATGCAACTGCCCAAACCCGGCGGGTGGCCTTGAACCTGCACCTCCACAACGCCTCCCACGGTGTCCTTGTCGGCTTTAGCCCGGCGTATTGCTTCGATCATCCGCTCGGCAGCCGAGGCGTCGGGGCAATACACCTCGTTGGCATCCCGGGCTTTGCGAAGCTCACCGAGGTCTGGGTCCGGAATCGCCGAGGCGGCCACATCTCGAATCCGCACCACGTACCCGATCACCTCGATGTAGAACTCCCGAAGAAGACATCGTGTCAAAGCTCCGGCGGCGACGCGTGAGGCCGTCTCCCGGGCAGACGCCCGTTCGAGCGTTGCCCGGCAATCGGTGGTTAGCCACTTGAGACTTCCGGCAAGGTCGGCGTGTCCCGGCCGGGGACGATGAACCGGCGGTGCCTCGTCGATCCGATAGTCTTTATTGATCAGTTGCATCGCGACAGGTGAGCCGATCGTGACGCCGCGGCGAACACCGGAAAGGATGTTGACGGCATCGCGCTCGATCTTCATCCTGCCGCCGCGGCCATAACCACCCTGTCGTCGGGCGAGCTCAGTGTTGATGAAATCAACGTCGACCATAACGCCTGCGGGCATCCCTTCGACGACCGTGATCAACGCCTCACCGTGGGATTCACCGGCTGTCCTGTAATCAAGCGTAGGCATGATGACGATATGCTAAGGCTTACCGGGCCGCTGTAACAGGGGTTTGAGAGCCCTCATTTCCGGCTCGGCAGCCGAGGGTCGGTCGGGCCGTCGCGGCCACATTGTTGTATTCGGCGGTGGTTGCTCCCTGGCCCGGCATCGTTAAACTCCACGACATGGCTGTCCAATCGCATAACATGGAGACAAAAACACGGGGCAATACCCACGTTGTGAACATCACCGACCAGGTTGCCCAATGCATCGAGTCCGGGCAGATCACAAACGGGACGGCTACGGTGTTCGTCATCGGCTCGACGGCGGGAGTGACCACAACGGAATTCGAACCCGGCCTGGTCAAGCGCGATCTGAAAACCGCCTTCGAGGGCATCGCCCCGGAAAACGCCACGTATTTGCATGAGCAGACGTGGCACGACGACAACGGCCATGCCCACGTCCGGGCATCCCTGCTTGGACCGAGCCTGACCGTGCCGTTCATCGACCGGAGGTTACAGCTCGGGACCTGGCAGCAGATCGTCCTGATCGACTTCGACACCCGCTCCCGATCGCGGCGGTTCGTCGTGCAGGTGATTGGAGAGTAACGGTGGGCGCTGGCTCGTGATACGTGTACCTATCAGCCAACCGTAGATTCAAAACGGTTGGGATCCTGAAGAAGAGGACGAAAGACGAGGCGCTGACGAGTCCCCGTTATTGCTGAGCGAGCGCCTCATGGTAAGCGGCAGTTAGCTGTGCATCCCGCCCCGGCGAATACTTCTTGGCATTCCAGCGATACCCCAGATCGTCGGTGGTCTTTCGGGGGACCAGATGGCAGTGGACGTGCGAGACGGCCTGTCCTGCTGCTCGACCGTTATTCAACAGCACGTTGAATCCCTCGGCTCCGGTCACCTTCATGAGCGCCCGGCCGAGTGTTGGGACTGCGGAAAAGAGGGCGCTACACTGTGTAGGCGGCATGTCCACTATGCTGGAATAGTGTTCGCGCGGGATCACAAGGAGATGACCCTCGGCCAGCGGATTTACGTCGAGGAACACGATGATGGATTCATTCTCGTAGACCACGGCGGCCGGAAGCTCCACCGCGACAATCTTGCAGAAGACACAATCGGAATCGCGTGGCATCACATCCTTCCTAGCCAAGTATTACCTACCCCGCTGGCGTCTGGTCATCACCGGAATCGACGTTACCACCCTCTCCTTGTGGCTCGCTATTATCAACATCCTGCGGTTCTTCTTCCGTTTCAGCCGGAGCCTCGACACCGCTTTCAATGGCGCGATCCTCCTTAGCCCAACTCTTGGCGGCTTTCACCGCCATGGAGTATCGGGCATCGGCTCGACGGCGCCGGGCCGACCTGCCCGGCTTGGTGAGCGACACGGGCGCCTCCTCGTCGCCAACCAACTGAAGCACGGCCAGGGGCGAGCAGTCTCCGATCCGCCGGCTCGGCAATCGCACCAAGCGGGTATACCCGCCCGGTCGATCCTTGTAGCGCGGTGCGACGGTTTCGATCAACCGGTGGGTGACCGACTCCGCCGTAAACGCCAGACGGCCCTTAGGCTCGCCGGTGCGGTACCGCCGGCCACTGAGCATACGTGTCGTCTTGGCCCGATGTGCGTCCGTCATACCCGTATAGGAATCGCGGTGGTCTTTGGGGATCAGCCCCCGATCTCCAAGGAGCTTGTGGATCGTGCGGCGAGCTCCCAGAGCACCGGCGGTATCGTTCGCCGCGGCCAGCTTTCTCGCCTCGACCGCCAGCGTCACCAACCTTTCGATAAACGGGCGGAGGGCCTTGGCTTTGGGCAGCGTGGTGGTGATCTGCCCGTGCTCAATCAGATTCTGAGACAGGTTCCGGAGTAGCGCCTTACGGTGCTCGGAAGTCCGATTGAGTTTTCGGTGATGAATACGGTGCCTCATTGTTATCCTTTACGCTCTGCCCGCGAGGCCGCACGGCTGGACCCCCATCCCTCCAAGGCACGCAGTCTAGTCGCCCATAGTAAAGGCCTCCATCGGTCCTGCCTCCGCAGGCACTGAGGAAGACCCATCGGTAGTGTCGGAGGCCGTCGCATCGGTGGGGCCGGGCGTTGCTCCCTCCGCCCCGGCGCTGCTGTCTGGCCCCTCCTCGCCGATCTTCATCCCAAGCGACAAGCCTATCTCCGAAAGCTTGCGGTGCACCTCGTGCAGAGACGTCTTGCCGAAGCTGCGGAAACGCAGCAAATCCGCCTCGGTCCGACCTGCCAGCTCACGAAGTGTGGTGATCTTAGCTGCTTCGAGACAGTTGCTTGCCCGAACCGAGAGGCTCAGAATCGAAACCGGCTTTTCCAGAAGCTCTCCGAGACCGGACTGTTCGTGGGTACTCGGCTCTGCCAGTTGCTCCGACGGCGTAGCCAACTGATTGCCCAGCTCGAGACACACCACAAACGGATTCAGGTGCTTCCGCAGGATCAACGCCGCTTCGACGAGAGCGTCTTCCGGGATCACCGTCCCGTTCGTCCATATCTCCAAGATCAGCCGATCGTAGTTTGTCCGCTGCCCCACGCGCATGTCCTCGGTCCGGTAGCGGACGCGCAGGACCGGCGAAAAGATCGAGTCCACCGAAATCACTCCAAGCTCCTGATCCGGCGTCCGGTTATCGCTTGCGGTCGCGTAACCGCGTCCCTTCCCGACAGTCATTTCTACTTGGAAATTCACATCGGCTGTGAGAGTCGCGATTAAGTGATCCGGATTGGCAAAGGTAATAGCCGGATGGGCGGCCATATCCCCCGCCCGCACCTCGCCAGCGGTCTCACGTTGAACGGAGATCTTTTGGGGGCCGGCGCCATCAAGCTTCAGCACGATTCCCTTGATGTTCAGCAGAATGTCGGTGACATCCTCGAGCACGCCGTCGATGCTCGCGAACTCATGCGAGACGCCGTCAATCTTCACCGTAGTGACCGCCGCTCCTTCGAGGCTCGACAACAGAACTCGCCGCAGCGAATTACCGATCGTCGTCCCAAAGCCTTGTTCAAACGGTTCGATTACAAACCGCCCGTAAGAGCCGGTGCTGACGGCCTCGTCGCGAACGACGCGGCTTGGTAACTCGAATCCTCGCCACCTGATTCGCATGGGGATAACCTCCAACCGGGTTCAGCGGGAACGGAACGGGCGTCACTCCGCCCGGGGCTAACACTAAAAGCGCAACGCTAGCGACTACACATCTCGATAATCAATTGCTCTTCTACCGGAATCTGGACGTCCTCGCGCGAGGGCATTGCCGCTACAACGCCCTCGAGATTCTGGGCATCCAGTTGCAGCCACGACTGTACTGAAGGACCGCCGTCACCTAGAGTCTGGCGAATGAATTTCTGGCTCCGTTCCGACGGTTTCACGCTGATTCGATCGCTCTTTTTCACGAGATAGCCGGGACGGTTCAGCCGACGACCGTTTATGTAAACGTGGCCGTGGACGATTGCGGCTCGCCCCGCACGATGGGACGGAGCGAAGCCGAGCTTCCAGACAACGTTGTCGAGACGGCGCTCCAGCAAACTAAGCAGGGCCTCACCGGTGTTGCCTCTCATGCGCTCCGCAGTCCGAAAGTAAATCATAAACTGGCGTTCGAACACGCCGTAATACCTTTTGACTTTCTGCTTTTCACGCAGACGTATGCCGTAGTCACCCGGCTTCCGCCGACGCCACGAGTGCGCCCCCGGGGGGTGGGCGCGCCACTGACGCTCCATGGCGCACTTCGCCGTCTCGCAGCGCGCACCCTTGAGCATCAGCTTTATAGCTTCACGACGACAAAGACGGCAAACCGGTCCGAGATAACGTCCCATGATCGTATCCGCTGTATTCCACGCACAGGTCTGGAACAGGCGATCAAGCCACCTGCTCGCCCGGACCATTCACTAAAACATTTCCTCTGCTAGACCCGCCGCCGCTTCTTGGGACGACACCCGTTATGCGGTAGCGGTGTCACATCTTCAATCGAGTAGATTCGCAGACCCGAGCTCTGCAGCGCCGTAATCGCCGCGTCACGCCCGGTGCCCGGCCCCTTTACCCTCACTTCCACCTCTATAAGCCCGAACCTCCTAGCCGCGTGGGCTATCTGCTCCACAGCACGCTGTGCGGCAAACGGGGTACTCTTCCGAGTTCCTTTGAAGCCCACAGTCCCCGCAGACGCCCGACAAAGCACATCGCCGTTCATGTCCGTGATGGTGACCAGGGTATTGTTGAACGTCGCCTTGATATACGCGATGCCGCGGGCAACGCTACGACGAACCCGACGCTTGCCAGCTCGTTTAGCCACGACTTACTCCCACTAACGGATCTCCTTCACGCCCTTCTTACCGGCCACGGTCTTCCGCGGCCCCTTGCGCGTTCGCGCATTGGTCCGCGTCCGCTGACCTCGCACGGGCAAGTGCATCCGGTGGCGGATACCGCGATAACACCTGATGTCCTTCAAACGGGCGATGTTCGACTGGACCATCCGTCGAAGCCGACCTTCGACCTGATAGTTCCGGTCGATCACGCTACCGATGCGGGCGCCTTCCTCCTCGGTGAGATCCTTAGCCTTGATACCCACCTCGACCTGGGCCTCTTTCAAGACATCCAAAACGAGCTTCGGTCCGATCCCGTGGATGTAACGCAGTGCAAACTCGACCCGCTTGTTGCCCGGGATATCGACACCAGCGACACGTGGCACTTAAGCTCTCCTTACCCTTGACGCTGCTTGTGACGGGGATTCGTACAGATTACACGAACGATCCCCCTGCGCTTGACTATCTTGCAGTTCTCGCAAATGCGCCGCACGCTTGCTCTGACTTTCATCGCCCGTCAACTCTCACAAATGGGCCAGGCGCCCGCGCCTCGCTGATCCTATCTCCCGTCCGTCAGCACATCCACCCCAGTGTCGGTCACTGCCAGCGTGTGCTCGAAATGGGCGGCATACTTGCGATCCCGCGTGACCACGACCCACCCGCTGTCGTCTCCGTAACCCACCAAATGGGTACCGAGATTCACCATCGGTTCAACGGCCAGCACCATCCTCGGTACCAGCTCGAAATCCAGCGGTTGCTGCTTGTCGCTCCAATAGTTGGGAACCTTCGGCTCCTCATGCATCTCCCGCCCGACACCGTGACCCACGAAATCACGTACGACCGACAGCTTCTCGCTTTCCACCAGCACCTGAATCTTCCTCGCAACCTCACTCCACATACGACCGGGGCAAATCTCCTCGATCGCCACTTCCAACGCCCGGTAGGTCACATCGAGCAAGTGCTGTGCCTCGGTCGAGACGGTTCCGATCGCGATTGTCGTGGCCGAGTCACCGCAGTAGCCCGCCAGGCGAACACCACAGTCAACGCTCAGAACGTCTCCTTCCACCAAACGACGGTCGCCGGGGATCCCGTGAACGAGTTCCTCGTTGATACTCGTGCACAGCGCCGCCGGAAAAGGGTACTTGGCCTGCGGATTCCTGACCCCCTTAAAAAGGGGGACACCACCGGCCTCTTTGATCAGTTCCTCCGCTGCGGCGTTCAACTCGGCCGTCGGAACGCCCGGTCGGGCGAGCTCCCGGGTCTGATTGAGCACACCATGCACGACCCGGCCGGCTGCACGGATCAGCTCGATCTCTCGAGCGCTTTTTAAGATGATCCCTCCGGCTCGCGTCACGCGTGGTGCTCTCTCTCGACGACCCGGTCGCCGTGATCGAGACATCCTGTTAACATCGCACTGCCTGTCGAACAACACTTCACCATCCACCGGTAGCGACCCGGTAACCGGCTCATGTCAGCCCCGTGAACCCTTGATGGGCCCCTCGGTACCAAGGAAACCCCTGTAGTTACGCATGATCAGGTTGGCCTCGATCCGCTGGACCAAGTCCAACGTCACGCTGACCACAATCAGCAGGCCGGTCCCGCCCAGGAAGGCCGACACCATAAATGGAATCTGCAGGGACTGGGCCACCAGCGTCGGGATGATCGCGATGATCGCCAGAAACCCTGCACCCACATAGGTGATGCGGCCCATTACTCTCTCCAGGTAATCCGCCGTTCGCTTACCCGGCCGCAGGCCCGGGATAAAGCTACCATAGTCTCTCAGGTTGTTGGCCATCTCCTTGGGACGAAACTGCACTGTCGTCCAGAAGTAGGCGAAGAAATAGACCGCGGCGATGTACGTCATAATGTAGATATACTCGCCCGAACGAAACGCCGTGTTCCAGAAATCCCAAAACCGGTTCGGCCAAAAGCCGGAACTGTAGAGGGCGCCGAAAATGATTCCGGGGAATATCAGCATCGAGCTTGCAAAGATGATCGGCATCACGCCGCCGTGGTTGACGCGCAGCGGGAGGTAATGTCGCTGGCCGCCATAAACCCTACGCCCGCGGGTCTGCTTGGCCTGCTGGATTGGAATTCGTCGCTGAGCTTGGGTGATCAAAATAGCACCGGCAACGACAACCACAAATAATACGACCAACAGCGCAATCTTGGGGACGTCCATCTCACCCGCCTCGGCCGTGCCTTTCAGGCTCATGTGTTGCCACACGTAAATCCCGGCCGCCGGCATGCGCACAACGATCCCGGCCATGATGATCAACGAGATACCGTTCCCGATTCCGTATTCATCGATCTGCTCACCCAACCACATCAAAAACACCGTTCCGGTGGTCAGGATGGTCAGTGACATCAACATGTAACTGAACGACATACCCAGGAACCGGCCCGTGTAATGCGGGAAGATGAATCCTTGATTGGCCAGGTACTTCATCCAGACCGCGGCGTTAATCACACACAGCCCCACTGTGGCATAGCGGGTGTATTCCTGAATCTTTCTGCGGCCGGTCTCACCTTCCTGCTGTAGCTTCTCTAATGCGGGAACGACGGTGACTAAGAGCTGAAAGATGATCGAGGCCGAGATATATGGCATGATCCCCAGCCCGAAGATCGTGCTCTGCCGCAGGTTGCCGCCGGTAAACAGTTGGAAATAGTCGAACAGATCGGCAAGTCCGCCGGCCCCGCCACCCCCGAAACCACGGGCCATCTGTTCCTGGTCCACACCGGGGACCGGCACACCAAACCCGATTCGGTATATGGCCAACATCCCGAGCGTGAACAGAACCTTGTTCCGCAGTTCCGGAATCTTGAATATGTTCAAAAACGTTCCGAACATACCTTTTTAGTCAGTCCGTACCGCCCTTTGATCCTTCGGCATACGTTGCAGTGGGGGCGTCACTGAACGATCCTGGCCTCGCCGCCAGCCGCTTCGATCTTCTCCATCGCCGATTTGCTGAACTTGGCCCCATCCACGATCAGCTTCTTTGTCAATGCCCCATCGCCCAACACTTTCACGGGGTAACGCATGTGTCGGATCAAACTTGCCTTCAAAAGAGCCTGGGATGTCACATGAGCACCGGCTTCAAAACGCGATTCCAGCGAACCGATATTGACGATATTATAACGTGTCGCGAACCTGACGTTGCTGAAGCCCCGCTTGGGCATCCGCCGGAAGGTCGGCATTTGCCCGCCTTCCTGCATCCCTCGTTGGCGCCAGCCTGATCGCTGGCCGGCGCCTTTATGCCCGCGACCACAGGTCTTACCGTGACCGGAGCCGCGACCACGCCCCACACGCTTGCGGCGTTGGTCCTTGCCGGCGAGCTTGGTTATCTCTCCAATGTCCATCATCGCACGCTACCCGACCAGTCTGACTCCGCGAAGCCGCTCCACTTCCTCACGGCTGACCAACTGCAACAGACCATTGAGAGCCGCATACACCAGATTTCGCGGTGTGTTCGATCCGTAGCTCTTGGTGAGCACATCATGGACACCGGCCAGCTCCAGCACGGCCCGGACACTGGCGCCGGCGATGACGCCCGTTCCCGGCCCCGCCGGAACCATCACAACGCGACTTGCCCCGTACCGCCCTACGACCCGGTGGTGCAAGGTGCCCTTGACCAACTTGACGGGCTTCACGTTCTGGGTCGCGTTCTTCCGGCCTTTTTCCACCGCGGAGGGTACCTCAGCCGACTTGCCGTACCCGACGCCGACGTGACCGTTTCGGTCGCCGACGACAACCAGGGCACCGAAGCTGAACCGGCGACCTCCCCGGACCACTGCAGCACAGCGGCTGATTTTCACCACCACCTCATCGAGGGTCTTCTCTTCCGCTTCGAAGAAACCGCCTGGTTTGGTCACCATTGTCATTGCCACGTCTTGTTCCGCCAAACAGGTACGCCTTGCTGCCTGACTCCTACAAGCTAGAACTCCAGGCCTGCTTCGCGTGCTGCGTCCGCCAGGCCCTTGATTCGACCGCCAAATCGGTAGCCGTTACGGTCGAAACAGACTTTCCCGATATTCCCGGCCTTGGCTCGTTCCGCCAGCGCTGCGCCGACTATCTTCGCAACGGCGATGTTGCCACCCGCTTGGACCTGGTCCCGCAGGTCCTTGCTTCGCGTGCTGGCTTCGCAGAGCGTCACGCCAAGATCATCATCGATGATCTGGGCGTAAATATGTTTGAGGCTCCGAAACACAGTCAGCCGCGGCTGTTGGCTTGTGCCGTAGACGCGTTTGCGAATCCCACGCTTACGTCGCAAGCGTCTTACAACCTTGATATTCTGCGATTTCATCGCCCGCAAACCCTGTCGCACCACGGAGAAAAACAGACCATCGTTGCCTACCCGGTACTGGTCAGCGCTTTACCCTGCTTTCGGCGGACATGTTCCCCTTCGTACCGGATGCCCTTGCCCTTGTAAGGCTCCGTCTTACGCAATGCCCGAACCTCAGCCGCAAACTGCCCAACCTTCTGCTTCTCGAAGCCGCGGATCACCAACGAGGCGGGTTCATTGTCTCCGCGAGCCGCATCACGCTCCACAACGACTTCCAAACCATCGGGTACGGAAAGCTCGAACTGGGAGATCCGACCCTGACTACGACCGGAGTACCCGAGGTTCAAGTACAAAGTCCTGCCTTGGAGTTTGCAATTGTAGCCAGTGCCGTAAACCAGGAGTCGCTTTGAGAACCCTTCAGAGACACCCTTGACCATGTTGTTGATCAGTGCCCGGGTCAGACCATGGTTTGCCCGACTTCGTTTGGAGTCATCCTTGCGGGTGACTCGCACGAATTTGGAGGCATCGTCATACGCGACCTCGGCCGTCGCCGGGTGTACCCAGGTGGAAGATCCCTTAGAACCCGACACGGTGATCTCCCGGTCTATAACCTTCACGCTGACCCCGGAAGGCACCGCAACAGGCTGTTTGCCGATTCGAGACATCGTACTTCCCTCAACGCATCACCGAGTCCCAGGGATTATAGCATCTGAGCAGAGCATCAGCGTTCTTGGCCTAATACACGCGGCATAGTACCTCTCCACCTACGTTTTGCCCGCGACAGGACCGGTCGCTGAGCACACCCTTGTTGGTGGAGACGATTGCGATCCCCAGCCCATCGAGAACGCGTGGCAAGTCGGCAATCCGGCTGTACTCTCGACGCCCCATCTTCGAGACGCGCTGAATATCATGAATGATCTCTTCACCTCGAGGGCCGTATTTCAGGTCGATCCGCAGTATGCCCTGCTTCCCATCCTCAATCACGTCAAAACCATTGATATACCCCTCCTCCTTGAGGACCCGTACGATGCCCACCTTCAACTTGGACGAGGGCACGCTAACCTGCTTGTGCCGCACACGCACGGCATTGCGGATCCGGGTCAGCAAATCAGCAATCGGATCAGACCACATTGTCTCTACACTCCGCGCCACCCGATTCGGGTGCGGATAGAGCGTGCACGTTATTACCAGCTCGCCTTGCGCACACCGGGGATCAGTCCTTCGTGGGCCAGATTTCGGAAGCAGATCCGGCAAATGTTGAACTTGCGGTAAACCGCCCGTACCCGGCCGCATAGTCGACATCGGCGCACACGCCGCGTCATGAACTTAGGTTCTTTCTTCGCCTTTTCGATCCAAGCCTTCGTCGCCATTAAGCTACCTGCTCTTCGGTTCGCCTAAGCGGCATGCCCAACCGTGTCAGAAGCTCTTGGGCATCCGAATCCTTCTTCGCCGTCGTCACGAAGGTGATGTTCATCCCCTGATTGTAGGTCAACTTCGCCAGGTCAATCTCCGCGAAGATCGACTGATCGGGTATTCCCAATGAATAGTTCCCACAACCGTCGAAACTCTTGGGGTTTAGGCCGCGAAAATCACGGAGACGCGGAATGGCTGCGTTGATCAACCGGTCCACGAACTCGTACATCCGCTTCCCCCGCAACGTCACCCGACAGCCGATCTCATACCCCCGACGTGTCTTGAAGTTCGACACCGACTGGCGAGCACGCCGCATCTGAGCCTTTTGCCCGGTGATCTTGCCCAGATCCTCCGCGACGGCCGGCAACCGATTCTTGTCCTGAGTCGGTGAACCGGTCCCCATCGAGACCACCACCTTCTCCAGGCGCGGCACCGCCATGAGGTTCTGAATCTCGAGAACCCTCATCAACTCGGGCACAACCTCCTGTTTGTAGCGGTCCAGCAACCTGGCCATAGGCCATTACTCCGACAACCGACCCAGTCTCGTCTACCTCACCACACGCTCCGCCCGCGTCAATGTATGCAATAAAGTGCCGGTGGTGCTCAGCCGGCGCTTCGCAGCCACCTTACCTTCCTCGTCCCGCTCCACCTTGAAATGGACACGCCGACCCTTGCCTGAGCCTGAATCGTAAGGCAGCACGCTGGAAACGTGGATCGGCGCCTCCTTCTGCAAACGCCCGCCCTGCGGATTCCTTCGCGTGGGGCGGACATGGCGGTACACCATGTTCACGCCTTCCACTACCACCAACCCTCGCTTCGGGTTGATTCGAAGAACCTTCCCCCGGGCGCCACGGTGATCGCCGGAAATCACCTCAACCATATCGTTTTTCCGAATATGCACCGCCATTAGCATGCCCCTCTCACGACACCCGGCCGGCGTCCGCCAAGGAGGTCCCGCAACCGCAGAGGATACGCCTTGTCCGTCAAACCACCTCTTCCGCAAGCGAGACGATCTTCATAAAGTTCTTCTCACGAAGTTCCCGGGCCACGGGGCCGAAGATACGCGTCCCGCGCGGCTCGTTCTTTTCGTCGAGCAGTACCACGGCATTGCTGTCAAACCGTACGTAGCTGCCGTCGGACCGACGCGTCGGCGCCTTCATCCGGACAACGACCGCCTTCGCCTTTCGCCGCTTGGATCTTTCCTTGCGGTCGGACCCGCCGGAGAACTCACTATTGGGCAACGACTTTTTTACCGTCACCAGCACGATATCACCAATCTTTGCCGTCTTCAGACGTTTCTTACCCCGACGGGCAGTACTGCCTTTATAGACGGTCACCACCATCGCAGACTTCGCGCCGGTGTTGTCGCATACGTCCACCATGGTCTGCATCTGAATCATCGTGCGAAACCTACGCCGTTGCCGGACGACAGCCGTTGCGTCGCCGCCGGAGACTCAGCTCCCTCTCAGGAGGCCGACCGTATGATCCGGGCCAGCCGCCAACACTTCGTCTTAGACATCCGTCGGCTGGCCATCACCTCGACCACATCCCCCACTTTCGCTTCGTTCTTTTCGTCGTGCGTGTGCAGGGTCGTGGAACGCGTGTAGTACTTACCGTACTTCGGGTGCTTGATGGTGTAGTCGAAGCGTACCTTGATGGTCTTGTCGCTCTTGTCGGACAGTACCGTCCCCACGCGACACTCGCGTTTGCCGCGCTTCGCCGACTGAACATTCGGTTCACCCACCACGTTGGCCATAGGTCCAAGTTTTCCTTATTACGACCCCGGAAGGCACGCCTGCCACGGTCGCGTCTAACCGCCACTACCGTGCGTTGCCACCGTCTCGAGGTGGTACTGCTTCTGTTCAATACCCGTTTCGCCGCGCTCGCCCAGCACCGTCAGCACCCGGGCAATCTCCTTTCGTGTTTCCTTCAACTGGTGAGGGTTCTCCAGCTTTTCGGTGACAGCTTGGGAGCGCAAGTCGAACAAGTGCCGGCGAAGCCGCTCTAACTCGGCGTAGAGTTCGGCCGTCTTCATCTCTCGGAATTCACCTGTCTTCATAATGCCGCCTTTCCCTCGGTCGCTACAGGCCGTGGCGTCGCTTCGTAAAGCGACACGGGTATGGCATCTTATGAGCGACGCGCATCAGCGCAGCCCGGGCAACGTCCTCTTCGACGCTCCCAATCTCGAACAGCATCGTCCCCGGTCGAACACGTGCCACCCAGTACTCCGGATCGCCCTTACCCTTTCCCATCCGCGTTTCCAGCGGCTTGGAGGATACCGGCTTGCGCGGGAAAATCCGCACGTAGACCCGCCCTTCACGGTGCAAAAAGTGGGTCGCCGCCACACGACCGGCCTCAATCTGACGGGCGGTGATCCAGCCCGTCCCCAGGCATTGCAGGCCGTATTCCCCGAACGCCACCGTGTTGCCCCGAGCGGCCACACCGCGGATTCTGCCACGCTGGCTCTTCCGCCACTTGACTCGCCTGGGCATCATTGCCATGAGACTGTCTCTCTGCTCGCGCCCCCACTGGAGCTAACGAACGCCCAACAACCTATCCGCGCTTGCCGCGCCGTTCCCGGCCGCGACCATGTGCCGGCTGCTCCTCGAGTAACGCCTCTTCGCCGTACCTCCCATGGTACAGCCACACCTTCACGCCGACCGTGCCGTAGGTCGTCAGGCAAGTGGCCGTACCGTACTCCACGTGGGCCTGGAGTGTGTGCAACGGAATTGACCCGCGGATCTGCGTTTCTCGCCGGGCCATTTCCGCGCCGCCCAGTCGCCCCTTGCACATGATCTTGACACCCTTTGCGCCACACGCCATCGCCGCGTCGGCTCGCATCTTCATCACACGACGGAAACCGGCCCGCTTCTTGAGCTGCTCGGAGATCGACTCGGCAATGAGCTTGGCGTTTCCATCGGGCACTTTGATCTCAACGATGTTGAGATTGATCTTGCGGTCGACCAGGTCCTCCAATTCCTCCTTGAGCTTGTCGACCTCAGCTCCTTTGGGACCGATCACCAGGCCCGGGCGGGCCGTGTGCAACAATACCTTCACCTCGTTGCGCGTACGCTCGATCTCCACCTTGGCTACGGCGGCGTAGGGCGGCTGCCTGTTGAGCTTGCGGTCGATGTAGCCGCGGATCTTCTGGTCCTCGATCAGAAACTCTGCAAACGCTGCCTTTGGGGCAAACCAACGGGACCGCCATTCCTCGGTAATTCCGATCCGAAAACCTGTTGGATTGACTTTCTGCCCCACTGTGTACTCCCAGGGCCGCAGACAATCGGCCTGCGGCATACTCGACTCAGGCCTCCGCCAGCGCAACGATAAGGTGGCTGGTCCTCTTGGCGATGGGGTGGGCTCGTCCCCGGTCCTTCGGACGCCACCGCCGAAGGTAGGGCCCGCCGTCTACTCGGGCGTCCTTGATATATAGCCGCCGCATGTCCGCCTCTTGCTCGTCCGCGTTGGCCATCGCCGCCTTCAGCACGGCTTCGATCATACGCGCACTGCGACGACGGTTAAAACGCAACTGTTCAACGGCATCATCGCACTGCTGACCGCGGATGGTGTCGATTACCAGCCTGGCCTTGCGAGGCGCGATCCGGGCGAATCGGTGCCTTGCCGTCCATGTTCGTTGCTCATCCACCTTTGGCTATATCCGCGTCCACAAAACGCCGGGCCGGCTGGGTCAGCGCTCCACCTAACGACCCCTCTTCTTGCCGCCGGTATGCCCACGGAACGTACGCGTCGGACTGAATTCGCCGAGCTTGTGCCCCACCATGTCCTCGCTGACGTACACGGGATGAAATATCTTCCCGTTGTGGACCTCAAAGCGGTGCCCGACGAATTCCGGGACAATGGTGCACCGCCGCGACCAGGTGCGGATGGTAGTACTCGCACCCGAAGCCTTCAGGGCCATCACCTTTTTGAAGAGCTTCTCGTCGACGTAAGGCCCTTTCTTCTGCGATCGTGCCATGCCCAGCGTATCCGGCAAATTCCTTCCGGGCGGGTAGCCGCCCACCTCTACGGCCGTGTCGCGGCATCTCACCGCACACAGCCTTCCCACATACTGCTATCGTTTCGGCGACGGGAGCTGCCCGTACCTCTTGCTCTTACGTCGCCGTAGAATGCGTCGATTGGACGCCTTGTTCGGCAACCTGGTCCGGGTACCCTTCGCCAGCTTCCCACTCGGACTGCAGGGGTGACGACCCCCACCGCTACGCCCTTCGCCTCCGCCCAGGGGGTGGGCCACCGGGTTCATGGCTGTTCCGCGGGTCCGCGGCCGCCGTCCTCGGTGTCTCATCCGGCCGGCCTTACCCCAACGCAGGCTCTGGTGGTCGACATTGCCAACTTGGCCGATGGTCGCACGACACTCCGCCCGAACCTCACGCATCTCACCTGAGGGCAGCACAATAATCGCCCATTTGCCGTCACGAGACATCAACCGGGCCGAGCCCCCCGCGCTGCGAACCAGCCTGCCACCCTGCCCGATGTTCAGCTCGATGTTGTGAACGTCCATGCCGGGCGGCATGTTCTTGAGCGGCATGGCATTGCCGACCTTGGGCTCGACACCCGGACCACTCTCAACCGCATCGCCCACTCCAAGACCCAGCGGCGCGAGAATGTAGCGTTTCTCCCCATCCTCGTACTCGACAAGGGCGATGTGGCATGACCGGTTGGGATCGTATTCAATCGCCTTAACCGATGCAGCCACGCCGTCTTTATTCCGCTTGAAGTCGATCCGACGGTAGATGCGACGTGCTCCGCCGCCACGGTGACGTGCGGTAATACGACCGTGGTGATTGCGACCACCGTGCTTGGGCAGCCGCTCACACAGCGACTTCTCCGGACGATTCTTCTTGTCCGTCAACTCGGAGAAGTCGTTCACCGTGGACTTCCGTCGTCCCGGTGATGTCGGCTTGTAAGCAACAATACCCATTGAAATACCGCTCGCAGATACTCGCCACCGGTCGCCACTAACCCGGCAACCGGTAAGACCCGTCAGAACAAGTCAATATGGTAGTCCGCGTGTAGGACCACCACCGCCTTCTTCCAATCGGCGGTCTTGCCGGTCTTGTACCTTACCCGGCGGGTCTTCCCGATGCGCCGGGCGGTGCGGACCGATTGAACCTTCACGCTGTAAATCTTCTCGATGGCCTGCTTGATGGTCGGCTTCGATGCCTCCGGGTGCACCTCAAAGGCATAAGCACCGCCGCGAGCACGTCTGTGCCTGGTGGCCTCATGCGACTGTTGTGACTGGTGCGTGCCCTTCTCAGTCACCAGCGGACGCTTGATTACGTGGTATATGTCCATAATAGCCGCCTATTCATCGGACGCATCGACCCGTACGGGCACCGGATCACACACCAACCGCTCAAACGCAGGTTTCGTAAATATCAACTTCCCTCGGCGCAGCACCTCGTACGCGTTGAGCTCATCCACCACGCGAACGTCCGTGTCGGGGATGTTTCTACTCGAAAGATACACGTTGCCGTCCCGCTCGTGCATGGCCAGCACACATCCCTTCTCAACGCCTAACGCCGAGAAAATTGAAGCCATCGTCCTCGTCCTGATCTCGGGACAGTGAAGCTCTTCGATGATCATCACCTCGTTCGCCTGGAGCTTGGCAAGGATTGCGCTGTTCCGGGCCAGCCGCCGCATCTTCTTAGGCAATGCCTTAACCGCACGGGGCCCGCGTTTGGCAAACGTCCGACCACCTCCTCGCCGAACAGGCGTCCGCAGGTTTCCGGCACGAGCGTTTCCGGTGCCCTTCTGGCGGTAGAGCTTGCGGGTCGAGCCTTCCACGTCCGACCTGCCCTTCGTACGAGCGCTTTGCTGGCGCTGATGATCCAAAAAGGCGACGATCGCCTGCTTGATCAGTTGAGGTCGGATGCGCGCCCCAAGCACAGCCGGATCGATCTCCATCTCACCGGTCTGCTCGCCTTGCATGCTGAAAACGGGAACCGCCAGCATCAACGTCAACCCATTCTCTTCTTGGACCGCCGCACAAGCACCACTGACCCGTTGGGGCCCGGAACGCTCCCGTGGATCACCAACAAATCGTTATCGGAATCAACCTTCACGACTCGCAGACCGCTGATGGTGCGGCGGACATGGCCCATGTGTCCGGCCATGCGCTTACCCTTCTTGACTGAACGACCGGTTCCACCGGTGGCACTACCACCAATGCCGCCGGCCGAACGGTGCTTCCGCTCGACACCGTGCGAGGCTCCCTTTCCGCCGAACCCGTGCCGCTTCATGACACCGGCAAAGCCCTTGCCCTTGCTGATCCCAGTGACGTCCACGTACCCCACCGTACCTTCCGCGAACTGCTCCACCGTCAGCACGTCCCCGCGAGATACGGCGGTGGATTCACTCAGGCGGACCTCACGAATCACCCGTTTAGGGCTGGTACCAGCTTGGGCGGCATGACCAATCATCGGCTTCGTGGAGCGATGGGGCTTGAGTTCGCCATAGCCAAGCTGTACGGCGTCGTACCCGTCGGTCTCTTTGGACCTGACCCGGAGCACCACACAGGGTCCGGCCTTGACGACCGTAACCGGTTCAGCGGCCCCACGCTCGTCCACGACTTGGGTCATGCCGATCTTCGTACCCAGCAGTGCGGGAATCATGAGGACAGACTATCCTCCCTCGCGTACAGGCCAGCGAGTTGAACTCGCTCCCTTGCGTGCGATCAAGCTCACACGCCTATTGTGTCTCTATAATAGTGTTACAACACCAGGGCGCCGCCGCGGCTTGCTCAACAGCAGCCCTTTACACTTATGTCTTGATCTTCACAAAAACACCGGCGGGCACCTGGATGCGATTGATGGCCTCAACCGTGCGGGCTGTCGGTTCGCTAATGTCGATGATGCGTTTGTGAGTTCGCATCTCGAACTGCTCGCGGGATTTCTTGTCGATGTGAGGCCCGCGTAGCACGGTGTACCGCTCGATACGAGTCGGTAACGGAACCGGACCACGCACTTTTGCACTCGTGCGCTTGGCTTGTTCTACGATCTCACGAGCAGATGCATCCAATGCTCGCGGATCGTAAGCCTCCATTCGGATTCTGATTCTGTTTTGGGTACTCACACTACGTAAGGTCTTGCCGACAAACCACTTAGCAACCTTTAACCTAAAAGGCCGCGAACCCTATAGCATAAACCCTCCTCGCCGCCTGTCAACCAGCCTTCTGGCACCTTTTTCTGCCGCCGCCGGCCACTCCCTGCGGCCCGGAGAGTTCCGGCCGCAACAGCGACCCCTCGCACGTCAGATCAGCAGATTACCCGACCAGGGCCTTCATGTCCGCCGGCGGCACCGGCGCGTAGTGGGACGGGGTCATCGTGGAGGTCGCTCGCCCCTGTGACAGGCTCCGCAGCTTCGTGATGTACCCAAACATCTGGGCCAGGGGCACATCCGCCGTGATCAGGCGGTCCGACCCGCGTATCCGAGTCTGGCGGACAACTGCCTTCCTGGCATTAAGATCGCTCATGATGGGGCCGAAGTACTCGTCCGAAGTGACGATCTCGATGTCCATTATCGGCTCTAACAGTATCGGCTCCGCCGCTGCCATTGCCTCGTAGAACGCCATCCGGGCCGCGTTCTCGAGCGCCAACTCTGAACTGTCCGCCCTGTGCAGTTCCACCTCGAGCAGGGTAATCTTCCAGTCGATCACCGGGTACCCGCCCAACGTACCACTTTGGGCCGCCTCCGTGATCCCCGCCTCCATTGCCTCCATGAACTCGGGGGAAACGGTCCTGTCGGGGATTACGCTGCCGATCTCGAAGCTGGCCCGGCCACGGGTGTGGGCCCGTGGCTCAATCCGAAGCCGGACCACGGCGAAGTGACCATGGCTCCCGAGCTGGCGAATAAACCGACCTTTCCCCTCTCCGGAAGCGGTCACCGTCTCCCGATAGGAAACCCGTGGCTTGCCCACCGCGGCGTCGACGTTCATGTCAGATCGGAGTCGTTGCACCACGATCTCCAGATGCAGCTCACCCATCCCCGAGATGAGCGTCTGCCCGGTTTCGGGATTGGCCGCAACGGAAACGGTCGGATCCTGCCGCTCAAGCGCGGCGAGGGCTTCCAGCAGCTTGTCCCGGTCCTTGGAGGATCTCGGCTCCACCGATACGCTGATCACCGTCTCAGGAAACTTGATCGATTCGAGTAACAACGGCCGGCGCTGGTCGCAAAGCGTGTGCCCGGTCAGCGCGGATTTCGGGCCGATGACCGCGACGATATCACCGGCGAAGGCCCTGTCGAGTTGCTCACGCCGCTTGGCGAACATCCGGAAGATCCGAGTGATGTTCTCCTTCCGACCGGTGACCGCATTCAGAAGGCGCATATTCGGTTTAAGCGTTCCCGAGTAGATACGCAGGTAGTAAAGGTCGACCGGCTTCTCCATGACGACCTTGAACACCAGCGCCGCCAGGGAGCCGCCTGGATCGCATGAAAGCTCGTGCTCGACGTCGGGGCGTTTAACGTCCGCAACGGTGACAGGAGGTACCTCGAGAGGGCTGGGCAGAAAATCGCACACCGCGTCGAGCAAGCGCTGGATCCCCACGTAGCGAAGCGCACTACCGCACAGGACTGGGGCGAGCTTATGCTCGATCGTCGCGGCTCGGATGGCCCGCCGGATCTCCGCCGGTTCCACCGGCTCGTCTGCGAGGTACTTCTCCATCAACGGTTCGGAGGTCTCGGCAATCGCTTCTAGCAGCTCGCGACGCCGCTGCTGGACCGGTCCGCTCAGCTCATCGGGGATATCACCAAACGTAAACGTGGACCCCAGCTCCTCCTGTTTGTAATAGATCGCTTTCATGTCGATCAGATCGACTAGCCCTCTGAAATCAATGCCCGCGCCGATCGGAAGCTGGATCACCAGCGGGTCTGCGTTGAGGCGACTCCGAATGGCGTCGATGCTGGCCGTAAAGTCGGCGCCCATCCGATCCATCTTGTTGATAAAGCAGAGGCGCGGTACGCCGTACTTGTCCGCCTGCCGCCAGACCGTCTCCGACTGAGCCTCCACCCCTTCCTTGGCATCGAACACCGCCACCATTCCATCGAGCACCCGCAGAGATCGCTCCACCTCCGCCGTGAAGTCAACGTGTCCGGGAGTGTCGATCAGGTTGATCGTGTGGCCCCGCCAAGGACAGCTCACCGCCGCGGAGTATATGGTGATACCCCGCTTCTGTTCCTCCTGATCAAAGTCGGTCGTGGTGGTCCCATCGTCGACCTCGCCCATTCGATGCGTGCGCCCTGTGTAGTAAAGGATGCGCTCGGTGGCGGTGGTCTTGCCGGCGTCGATGTGCGCGGCGATCCCGATGTTGCGGACCGTTGATAGATTGAGGTTCATGGCCTTTCCCGTCACTTCGCTCCACCAAGGCGAGGTTGCCGACCGCATCTATGTAGCGAGCCCACCCGGCACAACAGGTGGGCTCACACTGGATAATCGCTTGACCGATGACTACCAGGCGAAATGGGCGAACGCCTTGTTCGCCTCAGCCATTCGGTGCATATTCGTGCGCGTGGTGATCGCGGTTCCTTCGCCCTTGAAGGCGTCGATTATCTCCTGGGCAAGGGCCTCACGCATCGGCTTGCCCTTCTTGGCCCGCGCCGCATCGCGGATCCAGCGGATCGCAAGTGACTGCTGCCGCTTGCGATTCACCGGCATGGGAACCTGGTAGTTGCTGCCGCCGACGCGTTTGGACCGCACTTCAACGTTGGGCTTACACTTGCCGATAGCCTGCTCGAAGACCTCCTGCGGGGGCACGTCCTTGATGCGCTTGGCGATAATGTCTATGGCATCGTAAAAGTTGCGTGATGCCGTGCTCTTCTTGCCGCCCTGCATGGTGCAGTTGATGAACTTCGAAACCAGCAGGCTGTCATAGCGCACATCCGGCCTTAACTGGGCAGTCGAATGAGTGAACTTTTTGTAAGCCATTGCGATTGTCTTCCCGGAAATCGCTCAGCGGGCGGGCTGCCTGCCGCCCGACTGAGTAGCTTGTTAAATGCCCCGGAACCACAGACGCCGCAAGGGGCGCCCGGGGCGTGGCCTGCGAACCGACACGACCAACGTCACTGCGACCAACAGTTCCACTACGGTCTTGACCAAAAAAGGTATAAGCCCGGTTGAGACCGCAAACCACACGTCACCGCCATACAAACCCAAAACATACACCAAACCGATCCGCCACGCAATCCCTAACGCGAATATGACGAGTAAGCCAGCCGCTCCCGCCAGCAGCAGTGTCCCGAAGCCGGCGCCGTGTCCACCCTTGAGAACGCTGATCAACCACGCAGCGACGACGAAGCCGATCAGATAGCCTGCGGTCGGGCCGGCCAACCCCCCTGATCCGGCAAAGACGGGCAGGCCCACCGTTCCACATGCTAAATAAAGGAGCGTCGCCGCCAACGCCCGCCGCGGACTCAGCGCAAATCCCGTCAGCAGGACTGCGAGCGGTTGCAGCGTCATAAACACATCGGTGCCCGGAACCGGGATTCGTACCTGGGCTCCTAAGCTTACCAGCAAGCAGCAGCCCACAACGCCTCCCACTGGGGCGAACGCTCGACAGCCCGCAAGCGCCGTCGATCGCGTGATCGGCCCGGCTACGTCGAAGTCACCATGTTTCATAGGACCGGCTGACTCTTTATGTCGGTAATCACCAATCGCCCTGGCGACACCGTAACTACTTGCGCCGCTTCACGCCATACCTACTGCGACCACGGTTACGCGGCCGCCCCTCCTTGTCCCCCTCAACGCCGGCGCAATCCAACGCTCCGCGGATCACATGGTACCGCACACCGGGAAGATCACGCACCCGGCCGCCACGCACAAGCACAATGGAGTGTTCCTGCAGATTGTGGTCGATGCCCGGAATGTAAACGCTAACCTCCTTGCCGTTCGTCAGGCGGACGCGAGTCACTTTGCGCAGGGCCGAGTTCGGCTTCTTGGGGGTCTGCGTCTTGACAATCAAGCAGACGGCCCGCCGTTGTGGACACTGGTCGAGGTCACGGACCTTCGACTTCTTCAGAACCTTTCGGCGTCCATGACGCACAAGCTGATTGATCGTTGGCATCGCCTACCTCATTGCTATTAGTTACAGACCCATAGTTACAGACTCAGCAGCACCGTCCGGTACGCTTTAATCAAGAGACCTACGTTTCCGGTGAGGCCGTCCCATTCTGATCAAGACCACCGGATGTGGCGCCCTGTTGATCGGCTCCGTCCGAGAAGGGCAAAGACGCCGGAACCGCAACGCCGGCGGCGCCGACCGGAACCTCCTGCTGGGCCGCAAGGACGCCAAACCCCGTGCTGCCGAAGGCTAACTCCGTGGGTAGCTCGGCCGGATACGGGATTGGCTCTCCAATCTGCTTAACCCGCATGCGCTGGTAGCGCTTGAATCCCGTACCCGCCGGGATCAGGTGTCCCAGTATGACGTTTTCCTTCAGCCCTCGCAACTCGTCGATGTTACCTGCCAGCGCCGCCTCTGTCAGCACCTTCGTAGTCTCCTGGAATGACGCGGAGGAAATGAACGAGTCGCTCGACAGGCTGGCCTTAGTGATTCCCAGCAGCAGGCTGGTCGCCGAGGCGGGCTTGGGCCTCTTCCCTTTGGCGGGTTCGCCGCCCCGGGATTCGGCCTCGTCGTTGATCTCAGTCAACTCCGACTTTAGAACCACGTCACCGACAGACAGTTTAGTGTCCCCGGGATTGTTGATAACCGCGCTTGCGGCCAGCCGATCGTTCTCGCTACGGAACCGGAACTTGTCCACCACTTCGCTGGGCAGGAAGTTCGAGTCGCCGGGGTGCTCAACTTTCACCTTCCGCAACATCTGAGCGACGATAGTCTCAAGATGCTTGTCGTTTATCGTCACGCTCTGGCTGCGGTACACCGCCTGCACCTCCGCCAGCAGATACTGCTGCAGCGCCTCCTCGCCCTTGATCCGCAGGATGTCGTGAGGGATCATCGGACCGTCGATCAGGGAATCACCGGCCTCGACGTGGTCGCCCGCGTGCACGAACAGGTGCTTGTCGTGCGGTACGTGGTGCTCCTTCTCCATCCCGCTCTCGCTGTGCACTATGATGGTCATCTTGCCACGCCGCTTATCCGCACGGATCTCTACCTGCCCGGAAATCTCCGCCATCACCGCCGGCTCTTTCGGACGGCGGGCCTCGAATATCTCGGTCACCCGAGGCAAACCGCCGGTGATGTCCTGCGTGCCGGCCATGGCCCGAGGCTGGCGTGCCAGAAGCATCCCCGGAGAGATCTCCTGCCCTTCCTCGACCTCTATACGCGCTTTGGCGGGCAAGTAGTGATAATCCAGAACCTTGAATTGTTCGCCCACGGTGTCCGCAATCACGATCTGCGGGTGCTTCTCACCCTTGTGTTCGATGACCACATATCTGGTGCTGCCACCCTCCTGCTCGAGGCGGACGGTCTCGCCGTCGGCAACATCCTGGAAGCGGACGAAGCCTCCGGCCTCAGCCAAAATAGGGGTCAAATGCGGGTCCCATTCGCAAAGGGTGTCGCCGTGTGAAACTGCCTGACCGTCCTTAGCCAACAGAACGGCGCCGTAGGTCACCTTGTCGCGCGACAGCTCACGACCCTTCTCGTCTACAATGAGTATCTCGCCGTTCCGCTTCAGCGCCACTGTTCGGAACGTGCCGTCGTCGTTGGGAACATCCACGGGATTCAGCTCGTGATAGCGAACCGCGCCATCTTGAGCCGCTGCAAGGGTCTTCTCCAGGGCCGCCTTCTGGGCCACCCCGCCCGTGTGGAACGTACGCATGGTCAACTGTGTCCCCGGCTCGCCGATGGATTGAGCCGCTATGATCCCAACCGCCATCCCTTCCTCCACAATCCCACCGGTTGACATGTCCATGCCATAGCACAGGGCGCAGATGCCCAGCGGGCACTCACAGGTCAGGGGGCTCCGTACACGAATCTCGTCAAGGCCGAGCTCTTCGATCTCCTCTGCGACCTCTTTAGTAATGACCTCGTTCTCAGCGACGATCAGCTTATCGGTCTTGGGGTTACGGATCGTATCACGGACAATGCGGCCAATAATGGCTTCACCCAGTGGGATGTCGACCTCCTCACCCTTGTAGATGGCGCTCTTTTTGATTCCGTTGATGGTGCCGCAGTCGTGCAGGTTCACGATAACGTTCTGGGCCACGTCGGCCAGTTTACGCGTCAAATACCCCGAGTCGGCAGTTTTCAGGGCCGTATCCGCAAGTCCCTTCCGGGCGCCGTGCGTAGAGCTGAAATACTCCAGCACCGATAGGCCTTCGCGGAAGTTGGACTTGATCGGCGTTTCGATAATCTCGCCAGACGGCTTGGCCATCAGGGCCCGCATCCCGGCGAGTTGCCGGATCTGATCCACGCTGCCCCGGGCACCTGATTGGGTCATGAGGTAAATCGGGTTGAGGTAAGGCTTGGCATCGGAATCGCCGGGCGATTTGTAGTTGTTCTGGGCATCGCGGTAATCGGAGCGCAGTTCAGCCATCATCGCCTGGGTCACAAGCTCACGGGCGTGGATCCAGATGTCAATGACCTGGTTGTATCGCTCAAGGCGTGTAAGCGTTCCTTCGTCGAACGCTTTTTGAATGGCGTCAACCCGCTTCTGGGCGGCGTCGATGATTTGCTGCTTGGACCGCGGTATCCGCATGTCGGTGATGCCAAACGATAGACCTGCCAGTGTGCTGTACTTGAATCCGATGTCCTTAACCTCATCAAGGAGATCGATCGTACCGGTCCTGCCCAACTCTTCGTGACAGTCGTCGATCACCCGGACCAGTCCCCTCTGTGACAATGGACAGTTGTAGAAAGGTAACTCCGAAGCGAGAACATCGTTGAAGATCAAACGTCCCACCGTCGTCAGAATCCGACGGTTTGCGGGTACAGGCTCAGCCTCACCATTGGCGTCGGAAACGACGCGATCACGATCGATCCGCACCCAGATCGGATCGTGGATCCCGATGCGCCGATGGTCATAGGCCAGCAGGGCCTCGAACATATTGATGAAGCGCGGGGCCTTGTCCGGCTCGACCTTGCCACTGACATGCTCCGTCGTCAGGTAGTAAATGCCCATGACCATATCCTGAGTCGGCGACATGATCGGGGCACCGTTCGCCGGGCCGAAGATGTTGTTGGTCGACATAATCAGCACGTGCGTTTCCACCTGAGCCTCGATGGAGAGCGGCAGGTGCACCGCCATCTGGTCCCCGTCGAAGTCGGCGTTAAATCCTCTGCATACCAGAGGGTGAATCTTGATGGCGTTCCCCTCGACTAGGATCGGTTCAAACGCCTGGATACCCATCCGGTGGAGCGTCGGGGCCCGGTTGAGCAGCACCGGATGCTGGTAGATGACCTCTTCGAGGATGTCCCAAATGGCCTGATCCTGCCGTTCCAGCATCTTCTTCGCAGACTTGATCGTGTCTGCCAAACCCCGTTCCTTGAGTTTGCGAATGATGAAGGGCTGATAAAGCTCCAGCGCGATTTTCTTGGGGAGCCCACACTGGTTCAGCTTAAGCTCGGGGCCGACGACAATCACCGAGCGGGCAGAGTAATCGACGCGTTTGCCAAGCAGGTTCTCCCGGAACCGCCCCTGCTTACCCTTAATCATATCGGTCATGGACTTAAGCGGGCGGTTGCTCGAGCCAAGGACCGGACGGCGACAACGCCCGTTGTCGAAGAGAGCGTCAACGGCCTGCTGAAGCATCCGCTTTTCGTTCTGGATGATCACTTCCGGGGCGTTTAAGTCCACCAGCTTCTTCAGTCGACTGTTGCGGTTGATGATCCGGCGGTACAAATCATTCAGATCGCTTGTCGCGAAGTTACCGCTGTCCAGAAGCACCAATGGGCGCAGGTCCGGCGGGATCACCGGGATGACGTCCAGCACCATCCAGGAGGCCTCGTTCGGTGAGGTCCGCAGGGCCTCCACGATCTTGAGCCGCTTGGAAAGATCCTTTTCTCGCTGCTTGCTGCCGGTCTTGGCCAGCTCGTCGCGTAGCTGCAATGACAGTACAGCAAGGTCGAGACGGGTGAGCAGCTCCTTGACGGCCTCCGCCCCCATTATGGCCGTCCACGAGTGGCCGTATTGCTCCCGAGCGGCACGATACTCCTCTTCGGTGAGCAACTGCTTTTCCTTCAGCGGCGTATCACCCGGATCGACAACTATGTAGTCCTGGAAGTAGACGACCTTCTCAAGACTCGCCGTTTTGACGTCTAGCAACGCCCCCAGCCGGGAGGGCATTGACTTGAAGAACCAGATGTGCACGACCGGAGCCGCGAGATTAATATGCCCCATTCGCTTCCGTCGCACCCGCGAGTGTGTGACTTTCACCCCGCAGCGGTCACAGATAATCCCCTTGTGCTTCGTACCTTTGAACTTTCCGCAGGCGCATTCCCAGTCGCGTTCCGGCCCGAAAATGCGCTCACAAAACAGACCGTCCTTCTCCGGCCGATAGGTCCGGTAGTTGATGGTCTCAGGCTTCTTTACCTCGCCAAACGACCAGCTACGGATATCGTTGGGCGACGCCAACGAGATATGCACGCAACTGTAGTCATTTACGCGATCATAGATATTATCCAGCATCGCGGTGAATCCCCTTATGGACAAAAAGGCGACTCGTGGTCAATATGCAACTCATAATCCAACTGGTTGCCCGTTGTTACGTTCCTTCACTCACAGACACCGCTTGTTGCGCAAGGACCGGGGCTTCGATGGGAAGTTCCATCGGAACCACCCCCCGCATCTTGCGAAACCCCAGCTCTTCGCAAAAGTCCACTTCCGTGCCGTACGCCAGGGCATCGATCCGTTCCACGCCACACTCACGGAGTGCTTCGATGACCAGTCTGGCCATCTCTGCGGCAATGCCTTGCGAATCATGTTCGATCCGTCCGTCCGTCCTGGTGACACAGGCTGGCCCTTGGTAGAGGGGATCCAACTTGCACTCCGCAAGCCGTCCCCACAGGCCGTCTGTCACACCGCGGGCAATGCCGATCAACTCCCCGTTGCGACGCGCTGTCACGAAGCAGAGCGTACTGTCCATCATCCGCTGGAGCTTGCCCGGAGACTGCGTGGTCTCATGTTGCTGCCGTTGGTAAAAAGCCGACAGCTCCCCGGGGTCCGGCTTCGCCATCGTCTCAAACTCGATGTTATCGAACACGATGTGATCTCCTTCTTGCTTGGGACTTTCGCCATAATTGTCATCCCTGACATCAGCCCATATCGGCACTTCCGCCGGGCTACCCGTCAACCGGCCCGACGCTTCTCTAATTGGATGTTCAGGCAAAGCCCGCGGATCTCATTGCACAACACGTCGAACGAAACAGGGGTGCTGGCCTCCAAGGTGTTCTTTCCCTTGACCATTGTCTCGTAGATCTTCGTGCGACCCTCGACATCGTCGCTTTTCACGGTCAACAGTTCCTGGAGGACGTAGGCAGAGCCGTAGGCCTCCAGACCCCACACTTCCATTTCCCCGAAGCGTTGCCCGCCTGTGCGGGCCTTGCCCCCCAGCGGCTGCTGTGTGATCAGGCTGTACGGCCCGGTGGCCCGAGCGTGAATCTTGTCATCCACAAGATGATGGAGCTTCAACATATAGATGTAGCCCAGGGTGACGGGCTGATCCAAGTACTCACCGGTCCGCCCATCGCGGAGGCGCGCCTTCCCACCGGGAGGTACCTGTGCGAACCGAATATCCTCGTGGGCTGCGTTCGCCACGGTCTCCGGGTCGTTCGCCCGTTCCCTTGCCCGATTGTTCGCTTCGGCGAGTGCAGCGTGTATCTCCTCCTCCGACGCCCCGTCGAACACAGGGGTGACAGCCTGGAATCCAAGCATCTTTGCGGCCCAGCCCAGATGCGTCTCCAGAATCTGGCCAACGTTCATACGAGAGGGCACCCCCAATGGGTTGAGCAAGATGTCCAGCGGCGTGCCGTCGTCCAGGAAGGGCATGTCGGCCTCCGGCATGATCCTGGCGATGACACCCTTGTTGCCGTGGCGACCGGCCATCTTGTCACCAACCGCGATCTGCCGTTTCGTCGCCACGTACACCTTGACCATCTCGAGCACGCCGGAGGGCAGCTCGTCACCGCGCTTCATTTGCGCGCCCTTGCGATCCCGCTCCTCCTGGATCTCCTCGATACGCGGCCAGAACCGATCGGTAATCTTCAAACACTCTTCACGTATTGAGCCGGGCTTGACCCACTTTAGGTCCCTGGTTCGCACGTGTCCGCCGAATACTTCCACCTGCTCCATCACTACCTCATCCAGGTAGCTGTGCCCGACCTTCTGACGGGTACTGGGGTCAATCATGGGACCGCCCATGACCTCTTCAATCTCGGCGCACATCTGTCTGAAACAGGAAATGATCTTAGTGTCCTGGCCCCTGACGTATTCATTAGTCTCCAGTTCCGACTGGCGCTTCTGCTCGTCGGTCATATGAACCCGGCGGCTGAACCGCTTCGCTCCGATCACGATCCCCTCCTCACCGGAGGGAAGCTCGAGGGAGTCGTTCTTCACGTCTTCTCCGGCCCGACCGAAGATCGCGTGGAGCAGCTTCTCCTCGGGGCTCAGTTCGCTCTTTGATTTCGGGCTGACCTTCCCGACGAGGATGTCACCCTGGTGGACGCGGGTGCCGATCCGCACGATGCCATTTTCATCGAGGTTGGCCAGTGCGCGTTCCGAAACGTTTGGGATGTCGGCCGTGAACTCCTCACGTCCCAGCTTGGTGTCCCGCACCTCGATGTCGTACTCATCGATATGGATGCTGGTGAGCGTGTCATCGTGAACCAGGCGTTCACTGATGATGATGGCGTCTTCGAAGTTATGTCCGTCGAAGGTTATAAACCCGACAAGCAGATTCTTGCCCAGGGAGAGCTCGCCGTTGGCGGTTGCCGGACCGTCGGCAATTATTTCCCCCTTCTTGACGCGTTGACCAGACCTCACCAGTGGCTTTTGATTCATGCAGGTTCGCTCGTTGAGGCCCTGGAACTTGCGGAGGACGTACTCGTCGGTGTTGTCGATCACGATTCGCCGGGTGTCTACATAGGTCACCTTCCCGCTGCTGCGGGCACGCACGACCATCCCACTGTTTGCGGCCACCGTACACTCCATGCCCGTGGCGACCAAGGGCGGCTCCACTTTCAGCAGCGGAACGGCTTGCCGCTGCATGTTCGAGCCCATAAGCGCCCGGTTGGCGTCATCATGTTCAAGGAAGGGAATCAAAGCGGCCGAAACACCTACGGTCTGCTTGGGAGAGATATCGACGTAGGTCGCCTCCTTGCTCGGGACCTGCCCCAGGTCGCCGTACTTCCGGACGATGATCGCTCCTTCGGACAAACAACCAGTCTTGGGATCCACCGCCTCCGGCGGGGCCAGGACCTCGCGCATCTCCTCGTCGGCACGCAGATAACGGACTTGCCCGAGTTTGCCTTCCTTCTCGACCTTGCGATAGGGAGTGATCAAGAATCCATAGTCATCGACCATACTGTACAGACTCAGCGACGCTATCAGCCCGATATTCGTGCCTTCGGGGGTCTCAATGGGGCAGATTCGGCCGTAGTGGCTAATGTGCACGTCGCGCACCTCGAAGCCTGCCCGCTTTCGGTTCAAACCGCCGGGACCCAGTGCTGAAAGCCGCCGCTCATGGGTCAGTTGCGACAGAGGATTGGTCTGGTCGACCACTTGGGAAAGCTCGCCGCGCCCGAAAAACAACTCAATCGCAGAACTGATGGACTTGCTGTTGATCAGCTCCGCGACCCGGCCGATCTGGTCGGGGTCAGTTCTTAAACTCATCCGCTCCTGGACCGTGCGGCGGAGCTTGAGGAAGCCCTTCCGCATTTCGTCGGCACAAAGCTCGTCGAGGGTGCGCAGCCGTCTGTTTCCGAGGTGGTCAATGTCGTCCACCGCAAACGCCGACTCACCAGTACGCAGCTTGAGCAGATACTTGAAACAACTGGCCACATCTTTTGTGGTAAGCGTCATCGACCCACCGTCCCGGTCGATCTCGAACTTGCGGTTTAGGCGGAACCGACCCACCTTGCCGAGGCGATACCGGTTTTCGTCATAGAACTTCTCGCTGAACAGCTTCCTGGCCTTCTCGAGCTGGGGTGGGTTGCCGGGGCGAAGCCGGCTGTAGATCTTCAGCAGCGCCTCTTCATGCGAGCGACTGGTATCTTCCGCAAGAGTATTGAGAATAAGCGGGTCGCTGACCTGGCTGATCACCCGCAGGTTCTTGATCGCCAAGTCTTGAATGCGCTCCACAGCGTCGCCAATCTGACACCCGGCACGGACGAGGACTTCCTCCGTTCCCTCGTCGATGATTGGCGATACGCTGTACATGTCGGGTCTGAGTTGCGAAGCACGGAGGCCCTTGGTCTTGTAAAACTCCCCGACAACTGCCTCGTCCGTAGAGTACGCTGGATCCATCGCACGCAGAAACGTCGTAGCCGGCAGCTTGCTGGACTGATCGATGCGCACGACCAACACGTCTTTTCTCGTAACTTCAATCTCGATCCAGCTCCCGCGCTCGGGAATGATCCGGCAGGAGTGTAGGGCGCGGTCGCCCTCCGCTTGGGTCTTGATGAAGTCCACTCCGGGCGAACGGTGGAGCTGGGAAACGATCACGCGTTCCGCGCCGTTTATGATGAACTCCCCACCACCGATCATGATCGGCATGTCACCGAGGTAGATCAGGTCCTCCTGAATCTCATCGCTGTCCTTGCGGATAAGACGCAGTCGGATCCGGAGCGGCATCCCGAAGGTCAGGCGCAGCTCGCGGCACTCATCGGGAGTGTAGCGAGGCTTGCCCAACTCATAGTTGATGTAATGCAAGGACAGGTTTCCGTCGTAGCTTGCGATGGGGTACATCTCCCGTAGCAGCGCTTCGAGCCCGTGCGGATGGCGCTGAGCGGGAGGAACATCCGCCTGAAGATAACGGCCGTAGGACTTGGTCTGGATACCGATCAGATCGGGTATCGGCATCCCGTCGCCCACTTTCGAGTAATCACGTACCGGGAGAGGCGCACTCATCGGACTCTGGCCCTCAACTCTGCGGTCCGGCGCTGTAGGCGCATGCGGCACACACCCGGGTCACACACCCAACCAACACCGGAAGTCGCAACCTTCATAATGTAAGGGGACGGTACATCGACCGGCGGGGCATCCGGTGGACCGGCTGTCCCACTAAGCCGGTCGATCCCGCCCCGCGGCAGACAGGCGCTATTGTGGATATCACAAAGCTGGATACACAAACCTCACTTGATGGTAACGGCACCACCCACTTCTTCGATCTCACTCTTGATCTTCTCGGCCTCTTCTTTGGAAATCCCTTCCTTCACGGATTTCGGGCAGGACTCCACGAGGTCCTTGGCCTCTTTCAGCCCCAGACTGGTGAGCGACCGGACCACCTTGATCACCTGGATCTTCTTGTCGCCGAAACCGGCCAAAATCACGTCGAAGGATGTCTGCTCCTCGACCTCAGCCGCAGCGGCGCCGGCCTCGCCCGCACCGGCGGCCATCACGATTCCCCCGCCGGCAGGCTCAATACCGTGTACGCTCTTGAGGCAATCGACCAGGGTTTGAGCATCTTTGACCGTCAGGTTCACGAGCTTGTCAGCAAGCTCAGTAATCTCGGGGCTGAACTCATCGGTAATCTCTGGGCTGAACTCAGCGGTACTGGCTTCCGCCATTGTGTTTCCATCTCCTTCCGCCATGTTTATCGCCACACCGATAGGCGACCCGCCCGTTGCGGGTCATTTCATCCGCCATGGCGGACCAGTCGGTGTGCAGCGTCATCACTACATAATACTTCAGGAACCGGTTCGGAGTTCTCCGTCAGGCGGCCTTATCGACCATCGCCTTCAGGCAGCCGGCAATCCTCGATTGCGGTGAGATCAGGCAAGCCGCCAACGCCCGACCGGGCGAGGCAGCGAGCATTACCAGCTCACCGACCAACTCCGTGCGGCTCTTCATCTTCGAAATATCGGTGACCGTCAGAAGGCCTGGATCCCCGTCGAGGATGGCCTGCTTGAGCTCGAGCTGATTGAACTCGTCGGCGGCCTTGACCAGGATCTTGGCGGTCTCGATCAGCGATTCCGAGGAGGTGACCAGCGCGCAAGGTCCCTCCAAAGTGTCACCGAGCGGCTCCAGCGGCCCGCCCTGAAACGCACGACGCGCCAAGCTGTTCTTGACCACCTGCAACCGGGCCGACTTTTCCCGGAGACTTCTGCGGAGTTGTTCCTGCTCTTGGACGTTCAGACCCCTCAGATCAACAACGCACGCACTATCAGTATCTGCGTAGCGTTCTTTCAGCTCCGCAGCAATCATCGCTTTGACGGCCTTGCTCATCGAACGATCCCGTGTCCGTCGGTTTCCAGTTTCATGCCACTACTACCACACACACACAGAGGCCGGACCCTCCCCCTACGCGCTCGTCGTGATCGTCACCGAGGGTACCCGCGTGGCCGAAAGGCACACCCGCTTGACATATTGCCCCTTGGCGGCCGCGGGCTTGATCTTCACCATGTGGTCAATAACCGCTTGAATGTTCTCCTTCAAATCATCATCGGAGAAGCTAACGCGGCCAACCGGCAGGTGAATGTTGCCGCCCTCGTCATTGCGGAACTCGAGCCGGCCGGCTGTGAACTCCTTTACCGTGGTGGTCACTTCCGGGGTGACCGTGCCTGCCTTGGGCGTAGGCATTTTTCCCTGCGGCCCGAGCAGGCGCCCCAGCCTGCCGACCTTTCCCATCATGGAAGGATGGGCCACGGCAACATCGAAGTCGAACCACCCTTGCTGGACCTTTTGGACCAGCTCATCGCCGCCGGCCTCAATCGCACCCGCCTCTTTGGCCGCCTCCGCCTGGGCCTCATCACAGAACGCGATCACCCGGCGCGATTTGCCCAGACCCTTCGGAAGGGAGATCGCACCGCGAAGCATCTGGTCGGCCTGCCGGGCGTCGATGCCCAGATGCATCACGATCTCCACGGTTTGATCGTGGCCCTTGCGCTTCTTACCGTTCTTGTAGCTGCGGTCGGCTTTGACCGCAGCCATCTTCTTGATCCTAGCGATCCCCTCCTCAACACTGACGGGCGTGCGTCTGTCACCGCCGACTTCGAGCTGCTTGCGGTATCGTACGCTGTGGTATCCCATCGAGGTTCTCTCAAACACCCAGTTAGTTGGGACGTCTACTCAATGATCTCAACACCCATAGAACGCGCCGTACCGGCAACGATGCGTTCGGCCGCCTCGACATCGTGCGCGTTCAGATCCGGTAGCTTTCTCTCGGCGATTGATCGAAGCTGCTCCTTGGTGACTGCTCCCACCTTCTCCTTGTTGGGCACACCGCTGCCTTTGGCGATCTTGGCCGCCTCTTTGAGCAGCACCGAGGCCGGCGGGCTTTTGACCACAAAGTCGAAGGATCGATCCGAATAGACGTTAATCACCACGGAAACGGGCATACCGTTCAGCGCGGTCGTTGCCGCATTGAACTGCTGCACGAACTGGCCAATGTTGACGCCATGCTGCCCCAATGCCGGACCTACAGGGGGCGCAGGCGTCGCTTGCCCGCCAGGGGCCTGGAGCTTGATCTTCGCTGTAAGTTCCTTCTTTCTCTTGGCCACAGTTGTTGCCGTCCTCGCGTATCCAAAGGCGCCGTGACCGGCCTGAAGCCCGGCCAGGCTATTCAACCTTCTCCAACTGCCAGTAGCCCACCTCTACGGGGGTCATGCGGCCGAAGATCGAAACGATCACGGAAACCATGCCGCGACGTTCATCGACGGACTCTACTTCACCCTCGTAGCTTTCAAACGCTCCGTCGTTGATCTTGACCTGGTCTCCATTTTGGATGTTCAACCCCGAGAGGCCGGGATCCTCGTCCGCCTTCTCCGAGGCTGCGAGCATCTGAGAGACATCGTGTTCCGGCATGCTTGTGGGCTTGCCGTCCGACCCGATGAAATCGCCCACCCCGGAGGTTTCCTTGATCAGAAACCAGACATTCTCGGCGACCGAGCCATCCTCCTCACAAGACATCTCCACGAAGACGTAGCCCGGGTAGAGCTTACGCTCCACCACACGAAGCACGCCCCCGCGCATGCGTTTTTCTTTGAGCGTGGGTACCAGGATCCGGCCTATCCGCTCCTCGAGACCTTCGATCTTCACCTTGCGTTGCAACGCCTCACGCACTTGCTCCTCCTTGTTGGAGGCCACGCGGAGCACGTACCACTTCATCCCAGGTGCGGTCACTGCGCCCGAACTCGCGGCTTCAGGCAATGTCGACTCGGTGTCTTTCATAGCTTAAGAACGCCGATCCACGTGAAGAGACGTTGGAATATGAGATCAACTACGAACAACAGCACCGCCAACAGCAATGTGAAGGTGATGACGACTTTCGTCGAGCCAATGACTTCAGACTTTGTCGACCAACTCACCTTCTTCATCTCACCTTCTGTGGCAATCATGAAGTCGCTGCTCTTGCGGCTCACGAAGGCCATCCGCCAGGCCACCACCCCCAGCACCACGGCAACCAGGATCGGGATCCCCGGCGTGATCATGAGTCGCCAAGCTTCGTCACCCAGGTAACCCGCGAGGCGGTCGTTGAGGAACTTTGCACCCCACGCAATCAGCAACCCCAGACCCACGAAGGTCGAGGTGCGAGTTATCTTACCCTGGTCGCGTTTATACTGGCTCAGCGGGCCGCTTTGACGACCGAGAGGTCGTGGGATTGCCTGGGCAACCTCGGAACCACTACGTGCTGGCATGGTACGCCTCTTCTTCGGTGCTACACTCGTAGTCTCGGTCTGCCCCATAAATCCGCATGTTCTTAGTTTACGCCACCAATGTCGGCGCGGCTCGCCAATTGGCCGAACTGTTCGCGACAACCACATCAGGAGCGGAGGGACTTGAACCCCCAACCGCCGGTTTTGGAAACCGGTGCTCTGCCATTGAGCTACGCTCCTAGGCAAACCTCCTCAACTGCCGACGGTCAAATCCTATTTCCGCTTGATCTTGTGGACCGTGCGCTTGCGCTGACGGCGACAGAACTTCTTCAATTCCAGCTTCGGGGTCCCCCCGAGCACGTTGACACTCGTGCGATAGTTAAGGTCTTTGCACTCTTTACACTGGAGCCAGACGTACTCGCGCTTTGCGGCTTTGGCCATGGTTATTCAGGCTCCGTCGGGTGCCCAACGTGCAGGGTCAGACTACTCCAAGACCTTCGCGACAACGCCAGACCCCACCGTACGCCCGCCTTCACGGACGGCAAACCTCAGACCCTGCTCCATGGCAATCGCCTTGCCCAGCTCCACCTCCATTGCGATGTTATCGCCCGGCATGCACATCTCAGCACCCATTAGCTTAAGCCCACCGGTAACGTCGGTTGTTCGGAAGTAAAACTGCGGCCGGTAGCCGTTAAAGAAGGGTGTGTGTCGCCCGCCTTCCTCCTTGGTCAACACGTAGACCTGCGCCTCAAACTTGGTGTGAGGTGTGATGGAGCCCGGAGCCGCCAGCACCTGACCACGCTCCACCTCGTCTTTCTTCGTGCCGCGCAGCAGGCATCCCACGTTGTCACCAGCGACACCAGAGCCCAGCGTCTTGTTGAACATCTCCACGCCGGTGATAGTGGTCTTCTGGGTCTCCGTCAGTCCGACGATCTCGACTTCGTTGCCCACCTTTACCTGCCCGCGCTCAATGCGGCCGGTAGCAACCGTACCACGGCCCTTGATACTGAAAATGTCCTCCACAGACATCAAGAACGGCTGGTCAATGTCCCGCTCCGGCACCGGAACGTATTCATCGAGCGCATCCATCAACTCGTGGATGCTTTTGGCCTTTTCAGGGTCGCTGAGGTCCTCGAGCGCGACCGAAGCCGAACCTCTGATCACAGGGATCTCCTCGCCCGGGAACTCGTATTTGGTCATCAGGTCCCGGATCTCCATCTCGACCAGGTCGATCAGCTCGGGATCATCCACCAAGTCGGTCTTGTTGAGGTAGACGACCAGGCAGGGCACGTTCACTTGACGAGCCAGCAGAATATGCTCGCGGGTCTGTGGCATCGGACCGTCTGCCGCCGAGACCACCACAATCGCCCCATCCATCTGAGCGGCCCCGGTGATCATGTTCTTGACGTAGTCCGCGTGCCCGGGGCAGTCTATGTGGGCATAATGGCGCTTTTCCGTTTCGTACTCCACATGGGACGTCGCGATCGTAAGGATTTTGGTGGCGTCGCGTCGGCCCTGCTTTTCAGAGGCTTTAGCCACCTCATCGTACGTCTTGAACTTGGCCAGTTTCTTTAAGGCCTGTACCCCGGTCATTGCGGATGTCAACGTCGTCTTGCCGTGATCGACGTGACCGATCGTACCGACGTTGACATGGGGCTTTGTTCTTTCAAATGTTTCCTTGGCCATCCAGTGTGTACCTCCACTCGCTCGATGCTTACTACGTTGAACCGATTGTCCTTTGGTTGGATTCCCTAGGGGACCGCCCTTCCGGCGCTCATTGCTAACCGAAGCTTGCTCCCGATCCGAATCTCACCATTACTCGGCAAGGAGGCGTGGTGTAAAGGCCCGTCACCTTCACCGTCCCCTGCCTCAAACCAAAAAGCTGCTGACGGGAGTCGAACCCGTGACCTCGTCCTTACCAAGGACGCACTCTACCAACTGAGCTACAGCAGCAACGTGAATCGGCGGTCGCCGCTGGATTCTTTGCGCACACCAATTAACGTCGCCGCAACAACGCTAAAATGAAACCTCATGCGCTTTGCGGCGGAGTCCGGGATCGCGCTGCCCAATCGAAGTCTAAGCCGTATCCAAAGCCGAAGCTCTAGGCGTATACCCACCTAGAACTTGGCAAGTATACGGATGCTCCAAGCCCTGTCAAACCCAAAAGCCACAAAGCGGAGCGAAAACGAACAGCCTAGGATGATTACGCAAGCCTGTGTGAGATATATTCATTGACAGTTTAGCTAACGAGCGCCCCGCAAGCTGCGGCCAGCCCCCTCGAAATGTTGGGTGGCTTCCGAGCCTACCAGATGCGGCCCCACTGTCTCTATCCGCTGCCCACTACGTTTGGATGAACCATCTAAAGAGCCCCGGACCGCGTGGCTGGTTCCCATAGATCGGCAGCCCCAGGCGCCACAACCTTCTGGTATTCGCGCCAGGTTTGCCCTGTGTGTTACGCATATCGGTCGGCTATTCTCACCTCGTGAGGTTACTACCGGATAGCACGAACGCCCCTCGCCGTGGGCCAACTAGCGGCCTGTAGGGCACATCAGGTCTCTTAGTTGTTGCTGCGGCCGTCGCCGCGCGGCCCAGGTTGCTCGTGGTTCCCGCCGCCTGACGGTACTCAACCGTGCGCGGGCGAAATTGCGGACCCGCACCAGACCGGCTACGATTATCCATGTTGGTTTCGCACACGGGCGCCCTCCGCCCGTTTGGAACCCTCTCCCAGGAGCAGGCCCACCGGTCTTCCAAAAGGGAGTTCACCAATGCAGAAACGTCTCCTCGGCGACAGCGGGTTGGAAGTATCCGTCATTGCATTGGGCACTTGGGCGATGGGGGGGACAGTGGAGACTTGGGGGCAGGTGGACGACCGCGAATCCATCGCTGCCATCCATCAAGCACTCGACCTCGGTATCAACTTGATTGATACGGCCCCGATATATGGGCTTGGGCACAGTGAAGAGATCGTTGGCAAGGCCATTCAAGGTCGACGAAACGAGGTACTTGTGGCCACCAAATGCGGGCTCCTCTTCCCGAAATCGAACGATGAGTTGCCGCCGCGGTGCCTGTCCCGGGAGAGTATTATCCGGGAGTGCGAGGACGGCCTGCGGCGTCTTCGGACTGACGTGATCGACGTGTATCATTGCCACTGGCCCGACCCCGAGACACATATCCACGAAACCATGGACGCCCTTACCACCTTGCTGGAGCAGGGCAAGATCCGGGCGATAGGTATGTCCAACTTCAGTTGCGAGCAGATGACCGCCGCCCGCGAGTTCGGCCCGATCCATTGTCTGCAGCCGTCCTTTTCGATGCTCCACCTTCGGGCTGCGGAGGATCTGATTCCCTATTGCATCGAGCATCGCATCGGTGTCCTTCCCTACAGCCCGCTCGCTAAAGGACTGCTTACCGGCAAGTTCAGCACAGATTGCCGTTTCGAGGGCATCCGCAAGCACGATCCTGAATTCGTGGGCGAGCGGTATCGGCGTAATCTCCGCGTCGTCGACGAACTCAAGAACATCGCGGCCAGTTATGACAGGACTGTGACACAACTCGTGATCAACTGGACGGTATCCTTCCCCGGCGTAACCGCGCCGATCGTCGGTGCCAAGCGCCCGTCGCAGGTTGTGGAGAATGCCGGCGGCGTGGGTTGGACGATCACCGAGGAAGATCGAGCCCGGATCGACGCGGTCATCAGGAGCTAGCGAGTTGAACCGACACGTGACGCGAACCGAGTCGCCGCCTGCCCGGACGCGGCGAAAAGCGCGGCGGGCGGATAGATCGCCGCTTGATGCGGGAGTCAGCGCCTTAGAAGCGCTGTCGGCGGCGACGAATCGGTACGTGCGGTCCATTGTCGGTAAGCCTCCGCCCCACCGCAGGGTGAGTCTCGCCCAGGCTGCCATCGCGGCGAGCGCAGTTGGAATCGCGCTGACACTGGCCGGGCGGTTCGAATACCGCTGTGTAGCGACTATGCGAATCGCCGGTACCCCCTCCTCCGACCAGTGTGCGGTGTACCGCAAGGAGCTGCTTGATTACACATGGGATCAGTTGGGGGGGGCGACTTCCGGCGACGCCGCGTCAAAGCGGTGGTTCGTCGACTCGCCGGCTGAGGACCTCCTGCGAGTGATCCTGATCACGCCCGATGGGGATGCCGGTCTCGAACGCCTTCGAGAGACGGCAACAGGGTTTTGCGACAAAATGCGTGCAACGGCGGCAGCGGCCCGTTCTACGCCTTCACAGGCGGAGGATACTCTGGCCGGGTATGGAGCCCGTTTGCAGGCCCGGTTGAACGAGGCACAGGACCAGGTAGATGCCGCCATCTCGGCACTGCCTGAGACAGACCCGTCCGAACACCGGACGGCGCTGCTCTCCCACTGGCGGGCCCTCAGGTCCGATTTTGACACCGCGCGCGAGCAGCTCGCCGAAGCGTCTGCCAACATTGCCCGGCTCCAATCGGAACCTGAGCCAAAATACGGTCTGGTCAGCAGCGAGAAGCACCGAGAAGCGCTTCAGGCCGACGATGTACTGCAACAGGATCTTCGGGAACTGGCCGTTAACCTCTCGGAACTCAAGCTGCACCTGCTCAACGTCCGGCAGCGCTCAGCCGGGCCGCTGGAGCAGCTTGCCCTGGCAGCCGACGAGCTGATCGAGACCGCGTCTTCCAATCCACACCGGGCGATTCCTCAAAAGGACCCGCGCAGCGACTTAGCGCTTGTGGTCACCGTTCAGGCCTACAGGGACATGGTCAAGACCTTCGCGAAGACGTGGACTTATGAGTTTACGGCCCTGCAGCGACTCGAGGTCAATCCGTATAGCGGCGAAGTGCTCGACGTATATCAACGCGTTCGCCGACAGTTAAGCGACTTCCTCTTCGACGCAGCTAAGCGACTGGCATCCATGCGGTCGCAGGTCCGCGCCCTTAGCGCCGATCCCCGCGACAGCGCACGACACCACGTCTTCCAATCCAACTTGGTCCGTGCGTTTCAGACCATGCAGGCGTTGCACCATCGGTTCGAATTCGCAGCCGGTACTATCGAGACGCCGGACAACTTCCGGCTCGACGCCGCACTGAAAGCCGCCCGCGGGCTCAGGCGCCGATCCCAGCATCAAATCCGGGCGATCGAGGAGGCTCTTCAAGCGCAAGCTGCCGAGCGGACCAGAAAGCGGCGGATCCAGGAGCTTGCTCGGGCCGGGCAGCTTGTCGCACAGGTTCGCACCGCTGCCGACCAGACGGTCGACCAGCTAATCGCCCTACAACGAGAGCTGAACCTAAGTGCCGAGTTGTCGGAGGCTTTTTTGCGTGCGGTGCTGAAAGCCGAGATCGCCACCGCCCGATTGAAACTCACGCAAACCGACTTGACCCAAACCCAAGGCCGACTTCGCCAACTCACTGTCGAGCGCTTGTCAAGAGCTGAAGCAGCCGACATCGAATTCATATCGGCTGATGTCACTGGCCGCCCCGTCAACCTTACCGCACGTCTGGGCACCGGTGCCCTGGCCGGCAGCCTCACCCTGGTGATAGTCTTGCTCGCTCAATGGTGGATCACGAGGCGGCAATAGGTGACGCTTGGACGTGACTCTGCGTATACGTCAGGTCCTTAGGCCCGACACAACGCCCGACCACGAACGATGATGGAAAGAGTCCGAGCGCTGCGCGCCGGGGCCGGCGTGTGTCGTGACGGATGGGTTGCTTGTTGGGCGCGATTCTGATCGGAGGCTGTTTTGTGGCGACTGATGGCGCAGCGCCGCCATGCTTTCCCGGCGTCCGCACGCCGGCGCCCGTCTTCGACGGGCTTGGGCATGGCACCCTCGACTGGATTGCAC
>JAUWWQ010000020.1 GCA_030616775.1 Planctomycetota bacterium | reverse complement strand
GGACTCGGAGGCATAACGTTAGCAGCCACAACTACTTAGCGCAATTCAAGTCGCACTTCGCGCGCATTCCTACGAAGGACATGGGGCACCCGCCCGCGCGGGTTGAAAAAGGGTACAGGCACCTCGCCGGGGGCGCTTCTCGGTGGCGTGATCGGCCATGAGCTCGGAGCCGGTCCCCTTTTTCCCCTTGGAGCGGGCAAATAGGCGTGATTCATGGGGATGCATCCCATTTGGGGTGACCTGGGCCCGCCGCCGGCGAACGGACGACCTGACCTGGGAGCGGTTCAATCGGCTCTTGGAATGGTATCCGCTCCCCCCGGCGATCCCGTCCACCCGATCTACCGTCAAGCAGCGAAACCGCAGCCTGAGGAACCGTATGCTGTAATCGTGCACGTACGGGTCTGTGGGCACGACGCCTGCGTCGTGGGGCAGGCAACCGCCCAGGACAACCCGGAATTGCCCTGGGGCCCCCGGAAACCTGGTCGTCGCGAGGGTTGACGGACGCGAAAACGGCGGTACACTGCCGGATTCTGCATCGTGGGATGTGCATGCGATTGAGCGTAAGTCTATGTCAAAGCGTAAGTTAGGAAGCTTCCTGGCCAAAACCGGTGAGGTCGAGCAGCAGTGGTACATCGTGGACGCGAGCGACCGGATTCTCGGCCGGCTCGCTACAAGGATCGCCACGGTGCTTATGGGCAAGCACAAGCCTACCTACACGCCGCACGTGGACACCGGGGATTTCGTCGTCGTGACCAATGCGCACAAGGTTCGCGTGACCGGTCGGAAGGCGGACACTATGGTGTACCCCCGGTATTCGTACCATCCCGGCGGATACAGCGAGACCCCCTACCGACGAATGCTCGAGCGGCATCCTGAGCGAATCGTTCGTGAGGCGGTCCGGCGGATGCTGCCCAAGAGTTCCTTGGGCCGGAAGATGCTCAAGAAGCTGAAGGTCTATGCGGCCGATGAACACCCGCATACAGCCCAACAACCTGCGCCGCTGGCTTTGTAGAGGATTACACTTCGCAAAGGATACTAACGTATGAGCGAGGAGCCGACCACAGACCCCACGGCGACACCGGCTGAGTCCAACGAGACAACCACGCCAGCAGTCGAGCCAAAGAGCGCCGAGGCCAAATTGAACATGAGCGGTCCGTACGTATGGGGTACCGGCCGTCGCAAGGCTTCGGTAGCCCGTGTGCGCATTCGCCCCGGCGAGGGGGCGTTTGTCATCAACAAGCGTAAGGTGGATGACTACTTTATGCTCGACAAGGATCGTCAGGCCGTTCGGACGCCGCTGGATGTCACTGAGACCAACAAGTCGATAGACGTGTTCGTCAATGTTGGTGGTGGTGGGATCAGTGGGCAGGCTGGGGCAGTGGTCTTGGGCCTGTCTCGTGCGCTGGCCAAGGCCCATCGTGACTATGAACCGAAGCTGCGTGACCACAACCTGCTGCACCGCGATCCACGGAGGGTTGAACGCAAGAAGTACGGTCAGCGCGGGGCACGTAGACGGTTTCAGTTCTCCAAGCGTTGACACCCCGACTGCCCAGAGGCTGATCCGCAGGCTTTAGGGCAATCTCCGCTGTGCGCCGTGCAAAGGCGTGGATGTTCAGTGAGTACAAGTCCCACCCGGCAACTGGTCGCTCCAGCCGATAGCAATCGAAGCGGCGACGGAGGTAACGAAGTTGTCGAAGCCTTCGATGGAAAGGATCGTAGAGGCCCCGCGAGCATGTTCTTGGCACGCGGCGCGGCTACGCCGCCTGCGGCAACTACCCGCCGGTGCTCAAAGCCTGCGAGTTGATCCGCGGTACCGAGGATGGGCAACCGACCAGTGGTGTCCAAGCCGATCCTCTCAGCGACATCCTCGCCGACCCCCAATCCGGTGATCCCCAACGCCGCGGCTTTTGCCCGATCTGCGGCACGGGCCGGATGGTGCTCGTCGAGATTCTGAAGCCGACGCCGGGCGGGCGCATCGCCCGACAAGGTTGCGTACCGATCCCGGCTTTCGATACGTCATGAACAGAGTGACTGGAACTCTCGCCAACAGCCCGATTGGCGATCCTCCGGAACGGAGGTCAGCGACGCTCCGCCCCTATGGGCCAGGCGACTCGTGGCGCGAACACTGCCGACAACCGCCCTCCGCCCAAATCACGACGATCCTTGCACCGCTGGGGCACCCTCTGATTCCTCCGCTACTCTCGGAGCGCCCTCCGGAACCCCCTCGACCAGCATTGAGTCCCCATAGCCTCCCCCGCGGCTTCGTTCAATGGAGTTCTATCCGACGTGCTCAGCACCACGCCACGTCGATCCGAAGCCTTTTCGGCTGAGCACATCGGATAGAATCCTAAGCAAAAAGGCGAAGGTGGAACGTATTGCGAGCGTTGCCGTTAGAAGAGATCGTCCAGCTCGTCATCGCCGCCACTGGGCAGCTCACCATATTGCGTCAGATGCTGCTGGATGACCTCGCTCTCTCGCTTGGTATACATAGGGTCTTCTTCCCAGAGGAAGAAACGGACCTCGGTGCTCAACTCGAGCTTCTCGAGCAATCCTGCGCGGATATCCGCTGTGCCCTTGATAGTGATCGGCTTCTTGTTCGCGTCGGCCAGGATGAAAATCCCCTCGACGGCCGGGACTTCGTCTACGTTCGACTGAGTGAACTCCAGCCACCTCTCCGGCGGCAGTGCAGGCTGAGTGATCAACAATCTGAGGTCGCATTGGAGACATCGCTTGGCCTCGGCCATCGCTTGTTCACATGAGTACGTACCTTCGATCTGCCGGAAATCGGTGCGGCGCTCTTCCGGGGAGGCGCAGGGGACCGGCACACGGGAACGTGGTGCAAATCTTTCTTCGCGGTCGAGCCAAGCGCTGGGTGGTGTGCGATCGCTGATGTGGAGAGACATGTCGCCATCTCCGCCGAAATACCTGTCGATCCGTTCAGCAGACGCACGCCCGGAGGCTATAGCATGGACCACCGACATCTGGCCACCGGTGATATCTCCGGCCAGGAAGACTCCCTCTTGTTCGGTGGGAATGCTTTCCGGCGGCGTTTGTCCAATGGCAAGGATCACTGCATCTGCTTCAACTGTCATACGCTGTTGGTCGTCGAAAGCGGGAGCAAAGTTCCCTTGGTCGTCAAACACGGCCAGGCAGCGTCGAAACTCCACACTGCTTACGTTTCCCTGCTCACCCAGGATTGCGGCCGGTCCCCAAGAAGGGTTTATTTCTATCCCTTCAGCCTCGGCTTTTGCGATCTCATGCCCATAGGCTGGCATCTCCTCCCGGCTTTCCAGACAGAATAGTCGCACGCTACCACCTGACAGTCTGAGTGCAGTCATCGCCACGTCAATGGCTACATTCCCACCGCCAACAATGACGACCTTTCTGCCAAGGTTAAAACTCCGTCGGGCCTTGACCTCTCTGAGGAACTCAAGTCCCCAATACACGTGGTCCAAGTTGTTTCTCTCAATGGCGATTCTCGCACTGTTGGGTAGGCCCACAGCTATGAGCAAGGCGTCGAAGCCCTGATCCAATAGGCCAAGCATGGCTTCTGCAGTGGCCAGGCGGCAACCCGTTTTGATGTCAATACCCAAACTGCGGATGGCAGTGACGTCTCTCTGCAAAACCGCCTGGGGCAGTCGATACTCCGGAACAGAAAGAGCCGGCATACCTCCTGGGACATCCGCCGCTTCGAACATGGTGACAGCATGGCCCTTGAATCTCAGATAATAAGCGGCTGCCAGACCTGCCGGACCCGCGCCGACCACTGCCACCTTCTTACCACTCTCCATAGTCTTGATCGTTTCCTTAGGTAAGACGCTGTCGCCTGTGGCCAGGGCAGCTCTTTTCAGCGCGCAGATAGCAATTGCGTCGTCCACCTCGCTGCGGCGACACTGACACTCGCAGAGATGAAAACATATGTGCCCAAGCACATTTGGAAGGGGTAGTTTCTCCCGGACCAGTGTGGCCGCCCCTTTGAAATCGCCACAGGTAATTCGCCGGATGTATCCCGGAACATCTATGCCGACAGGGCAGGTATGAATGCAAGGTATCAACCATTGTTCTCTGTCGCCTACGTGCGTCTCCTTGTCCATCAGGCATCCGGTCGGACATACTTCGACACACGCGCCGCAGAACTTGCATGCCGAGTCAATTAACGTGTGGCCGACACTACCTACGACCAGACGACCGTCATTGTAGACAATACCAAGAGCTTCCACACCGCGCACCTGATTGCAGATGCGAACGCATCTAGCACAATTGATGCATAGATTGAAGTCACGAGTAAACAAAGGTTCGCTATCCAGAAGTGGCATCCCTGCCGGCCGGTAGCGGGGCGTCTCCTCCTTCACGCCCACATGCTCAGCCACTTTGCGTAGTTCACAATTGTGGAACTGCAAGCAACAGCGCTCCTCCTTTGGGACATTGGTCGAACAGTCCTCCAAGCTGCACCCTTCACGCTGCGCACATGTCAGGCAGGCATGGGGGTGAGTGGCCAGGATGTTCATAAGACTGGACCGCCTGAGTTCCTGGAGCACTCTGCTGTCCGTTTGAGCCGACATGCCGGCGCTTACCGGCGTTTGGCAGGCCCTCACCGGTTCAGGCAGTCCTTGCACATGAACTACACAGAGACCACAACCCTCGATGCGGCGCAACTCGTCCTCGGCAACCGGCTGATTCTCATAGCACCGGTCACCCCGGAAGACGCGGGAAGCAAGGGGCAAGTCGGCAAAAGGCGGAAGGTTCGGATGGTGGCATAGGGAGGGTATGTATATTTCATTTGCGGCTGCTGCACAAAGGACCGTGCAGCCTTCCTCGAACTCATACCAGTTGCCGTTGATAGTGATCTTCACCATTGCGATTTCGTACTCGGCGCCCCGGCTATATCATCTGCCACAGGCATCTACCACGAATGGGATATGGCAAGCGGTTTACAGGCAGCCACGCAAGCCAACGCAGAACGATCCCGGTCCGGCTTGCACGGGGCACAGGTATATTTGAGCTTTTTACGATGCTCCTCTCCCACCATCGCTACGGGTTCATCGCGAAGCGGATCGTTGGGGTCCTCGCCAACGACGAACACATTATTGGGGCAGGCTGACACACAGTCTCCACAGCCGTCGCACTTGTCAGTATCAATGGCGATGAAGAAGTCACCCGAACCGTTCTTGTAACCGTAGTTGGCTATCATATCGCTGCTTCCGACCCGAGGGAACGAGAGAAACGTCTGACGGTCGTTCAGTGGCCGGCCCAGGGCAGTCCTGGGCCCGCGATGCGGTGATCCCGAGAGACTCCTCAGGATTTGCGGCGTTTGGTCTCCAAAGCTCGGGCAAACAAAGCCCCCCCTAACGCACCGGCAATTTGAGAATCATAGGTGCTTTTCAGGGCCTCCAGACCCAACTCCTTTTCCAGGCGTTTGACAACCCCACTGTTCTTGGCGATCCCACCCGTAATGGCGAAATCCCTCTGCACATCTATCCTTTCGAGGAGGGTCACAATGCGGTGAGCCATGGCAGCGCAGTAGGCAGCGAGCACCTTATGTTTAGGCCACCCTTCGCGCAGGAGTGCTGAAGCTTCCGACTTGGCGAAAACCACACAGGTACTCGAAACCGGCTCCGGTTCTTCCTCCACTGAGAGGGAGAGTTCTCCCACTTCCTCAATGGGAACCGACAGGAGATCGGCGAAGACCTCCATTCCTCGCCCAGTTCCGGCGGCACACTTGTCATTCATCAGGAAGGCCTCAACCTTCCCCTTCTCGTCACAGCGGATGGCCTTGCAGTCCTGACCACCCATGTCCAATATGGTGCGTACGCTAGGGCCATACATGAAGTTGCCGCCCCGGGCATGACAGGCGATCTCCGTGATGGCCTTGTCGGCAAAGGGAACGTTCACCCTGCCGTAGCCGGTGCCCACCGAATAATGGATGTCATCGAGAGTCATCCCCGTGTTTTCCATAGCCCAGTTGATGGCCTGGTTGGCGCTTTCCGGACTATCTGATCCTGTGCGCTGATTGCTGAATGCGTAGAGCTTGCCGTCCACGAGGATCACTGCCTGGGAGCTGACGGAACCTATGTCCACACCGGTACTGATGATGTCGGCATTCTTCCAATCCATGGTCTCGTCGTGCCAGCGATACTCTTTCCAGCGCCAGAATTCCTTCTTGTCAGTCAACGCTTGTGCCTCCCACCTGTATCTAGTATTGGCTTCCTGACGATCGTTTGACGGGACCCGTGGAGCAGACGCCCGAATCCACCGAGCAACCGGGTGGAGAGACCTTCCCACATACGTTCTGTCGGAAGCTTCCAAAGGTTCTTGAAATCATGTCGTTTGCTCTGCGGCAGCCAAAGCCGCACCAAGAGCGCCAATATACTCCGGGTCTTCGGGAACGTGGACGTCCATCTCCAGGCCCCGTTTCATACTCTCGACAAACCCGGGGTTTAAGGCCATGCCGCCAATCAGAGCGACATCCTTCTCGAATCCGACCTTTCGGACCATGGAGATGATCCGACTGGCGATGGCATCCAGTACGGCCCGAGCGATATCCTCGCGCGGTGTCTTGTTGTGAATCAACGTGACAACTTCGGACTCCGCGAAAACCGCACACTGGGCGTTCATCGGAACCGCTTGGCGAGCCTTGAGAGACAGGGGGCCGAGCTCCTCAAGAGGAATCTCCAGAGCCCGGGCCATGCCCTCGGCAAAAGTGCCCGCCCCAGCAGCACACTTTTCATTAAAGGCAAAGTCAATGACCTTTCCCTTGGCATCACAACGGACAGCCCGCCCTTCCTCCGCACCGACATCAATTACGGCCCGGCAAGACTCGAGCACATGGTTGATTCCTTTGGCGGCGGCGCCGACCTCCGTGATTTCCGCATCAGTGAAGGGACAACTCTTTCGGCCGGTGCCCGTGGCCATGAAACCTTCCACCTTCTCTACAGTAAGGCCAGCAGCGGCCAAAGCCCGCTTGAGAGTCTGCTTTGTGGAAGCGACCGTGTCGAGGCCGGCAGGAACAAGACCCTTGCCCAGTATCTTGCCATCCTCCAGAAGCACGGTCTTGACAGTCTTCGCTCCAATATCAATTCCGGCTGAAATCATCCTATGTTGGTCTCCAATGGCTTGGGACTAAGATTTCCCATTTTTCTTGAGGCCCAATGTCTCCATGAAAGTATCGAAACGCACCTTGACACGAGCCTCGTCGAACTCGCGTTCGTCCCCCATATTCCCTTCAAACGCCATCACCGGAAAACCGGCTTCGATCAACCCCAGACGATTCTCTGCAATTCCCACCGACAGACCTTCACACCCACGGTTGTAGTGCAGGAGAATGCCATTGAGCTGCCATTCTCTGGCGATCCTGATCATCATCTCCGTCTTGAGGTGGGGTGAGTAAAAGTGCTGCCACTCGGGCTTACTCAGCGTCCAATCCGCATACAAACGCAGAGCCTGATCTCGATCCTTGATGTCTATGCCCTGCTGCATGGGTGTGGCCCGAGGCCCCCAGGACCCGTCCGGCTTGTCCTCCCAGATACCGATCAACCCGAAGGTATAAAGCGAGCCGATAGAAATCGCGCCAAATTCCTCCATATACCGGAAAATACTCAAAAACCCCCAGGGCGGCTGAGTGTCGCTCATCAGCCGACACTGCTCATTGGGAATGGCAGCAATGCCCTGTTCGACGCGCTCCTTGACCTCGTCACGAAGCTCTTGATAGAACTCAGCCACCTGGCGGTCGTGTTTATTGAGTGTACCCAGGACGTAGAGCGAATACATGCTCTTTTCGTCGAGAGGCGCCGGAACGTGCTTGTTGTAGCTGCAGATCTCCGCCCAAGTCGAGGTAGTACGGAATTCGTTCTTAACAGCCTCGATCAGGAGATCGTCATCGTAGATCCTACCTGTGGTCTCTTCCAGCCACTCGATGCCGTCGTGCATCTGACCGACGAGATAGTCGATCTTGTGCGGGGCCATCTCATTGTACGGGCCCACGGATACATCCATACAGAAGTGCGGTATACCACCCTCCAGGTCACTCACCACCTGATACCATTTGGCGTGGCTGCAACAGATGTGATCCTGCCAGATAAAATCGGGTTTGGGGAACGGCCCGCCGAAGGCGTACTCGTTGAGAATAATTGATCCCCAATAGTTCCGCATATAGGCGCACAGATCGCGCGCGTAGCTCGCTTTCTCTGCGGCCTCGAGACATCTCAGAGAGAAGTCCTTGTCGAAGGCAATACTGGCAGCGTAAGGCTCGCTGGTCAGACTCCATACATCCTCTCCAAGTCCGGATGGGATGGCACTGAAGCTCCAGGCCCCGCCGGCCCACCTCAGACCGCCTCGTTCGTGGGCCTTGGCGTAGTCTTCGTAGTATTTCAGTCGCAGCTCTTTGGCTTTCTTCCAGCACTTGAGAGGAGCGGTTTTGTATTTCGCTTTATCTGCCATTACAGTTTCCTTCCCGTAGTGGGGCTCAGAAAAGATCATCCTCTTGAAGCATCTCGAGGAAGGCCTCAACCCGGACCTTGAACTGGCCGATGGGCACGGTCACGTCGAACTCCAGAAACAAGGTCTTGATTCCTGCATTGTTCAGGGCCCTGGTCAAAGCCGGGATATCGAGTTCATGGGGATCGCAGAACTTCTGCTGAATGACGATCGCACCCTGTACCCCGTATGCCTCGGCCAACTCGAGCACGTGCCGCACCCGGGTGCGCTCCGGCCAGTCCTTTGTTGGACAGGGAACGCGTTTGACGTACCGATCGGCTATGTTATGCAGTCGGTTTCCATCGAGTTCCACATCGTTCCAGAAATAACGTGTGCCCGTGCAGTGATCGTCAATGACGAAGGTGGCATCGAAAGATTCGACCATCCGGATAAACTCCATATCGTCATTTTCACTGCCCAAGATCATCAGGCGGGTTCCAGTAGGGCGCGCCGGCTCGCGCTTCGACAGCTGAGCCAACAGACCTTCAAGCGCGGCATTGTGATCCTGCTTATCCACCATCTGTGATGAAAGCACTACTTCCATCGCCTCTTCGCCGGTCAGCGGAGGACGGTCGCCCTTGCGCAGCTCATAAACTCTCCACAACAACCGGCGGTTCCGGTTGTACACCTCGATGGCGTCGTCAATAGCCCGCTCGTCGATTGTCTTTCCGAGCCACTTCTCGAGCGAGTCCTTGAACACCTCCAGCTCCTTGGTCAGGAACGGAGTGGCACGCCGGCTCTGAACGTGATGAGGCATTGGCAGGTAATAGCTGTAGTCGATCGGGATGTGTTTTTGCCAACTGGTGAACGTCTGCCGGATATGCAGGCAGGATTGAGCGATCATGATGCCATCCAGGTAATCAAAGCGCCCCTTAAGTCCCTGAGCCAGGCAGTCTCGGCAGAACGGACAGAACATCGCAAAGATGTGGGGCTCGGTCACGTCCTGAACCTCGTGACTACCTAGAATGCGGACAGGTAGGATACCGGCTGCATACATGAGTTCTTCAGGGGCGTAGGTACAAAAGTACCCCATGACCCTGCCCCCGGTTCGCTGCTTCCACTCCTTGGCATATTGGGCGCGGTTCAACCGCCAGTTGCGGAAGGTTTCAAATGTTTCTTGGTCAAGCACGGCCTGGCTTGCCATAGTCGCGTCTCCCATACCTTTTGAGTCCGATGTCGGACACGGGCTTGGACCCTCACCCGACAGTTGATTGCCATAAAACCCACAGCCATGGCAGGTGTACGATGAGCGTCGGCTGGAAGTCAACTCAATGGCCTCCGTGAGCCGTCCGCTCAGGGCCCGGTTCCTCGGCTGCATCCACATCCAACATGCCGTCTTCCGTTGGATAGCTCCATCCCGGAAGTTCGGTGCCTGTGCATGTGTAATTCATCTTCGGAGCCCGGGCCCCTCGGTCCAGAAGACCGAGCAGACCCGTGCTGACGAAGGGATTCTTCTTGGGATTGAAGACTTCGCCGGTTTCCTTGGCCAGGGCCTCATCGTCAGTTCCACGAGAAAGCTGCTTCTTGAATAGCGCTCTGGAGTACGGAGCGTCTTTGGCCATAAGACGAGCCCGTTCGTAGCCCCGGCGAAGGGCCTCCAGCTCGTCCTCGAATACAGCATTGCTCAATCCCACTTGGTAGGCGCGGTCGGCAGTCATTCCCTGGTCAAAGACCTCGAATATGATCGAATCACCCATGCCGAGTCTTTTCAGTTCTCCGGCCGCCCCGAAGCCGCCGAGAATAGCGTAGTCAAGCTCGGGTTGATTATAGGTGTTCTTCTGCTGCCAGTTGGTCTTGCGTTCGAGCGAGTCGAAGACGAAACCCTCCGCTCGCACGTCGTAGCGAAGGTCGAGGAAGTAGGAGAACTCGGCACCGCCACCCCATTTCTCACCGAAGACCCCGACTGTGGCCACGGGGCTTTGTTGAATCATGCGGAACAGCTCCATGCCGTTGCGTGTAAAGCCCGCCGCCTCCGCCTCATTAAGAGGAACATACCCCTTTTCGCGCTCGAACCAGCCGCGGTTGAACTCGCGGGCATCTGCACCCAGCATCCGCATGCCTGCACCAGCCGCACTAAACAGCACGCCCCCACAGCGCCCCTCACGGTGAAGCTGCAGAATCCGGTTGTAAGCATGAGCGAGCTGATCAATGGCAGCCCGATTCCACACGTTGCCACGAAGTGGACTGTCAAACACGATGCTTACCACGCGGTCGCGTGAGGAGGGTTCATAGAACTTCAAGTCGAGATAGCAGCCTTTGTATTTGCCCGAATTCAGGTCCAGTTCGGCGACTGGATTGTGATAATACTTGCCATATCCCAAAAGGCGACTGAAGTTCCGCTTTTTCATCTCATGCAGGAGACACGGCCGACCCTTTCGCGGTCCAGCCTTGCCGTCTACGTCGAGCATCTCGAGCATATAGGGATCGTCGGCGTTTTCATCCCGAGCTCGACGAATCAATTCAATCACCCCGTCGATGGTCAAGTGTGCGATCAAAGCATCAATGAGCTCAATCAGCCCGGCCTTGTAGCGTAACCCCGCCCGCGTGCACATGTTGATCTGCCCCGGGGTGGCGACCCGATCCTGTATCATGTCGAGGGCGTAAAGACAGATCGGAAGGGCATACCGCCGGAAGGCCCGGCCGCCGGCGTCGTCCGCACAGGCGACGTGGACTAATGATTCAACGCTCTTGATCTTTCCGGCCCGCCGATCGCGCTCGGTAGCTTCATAGCAGGACCAGAAATCCTTGCGGGAGATTTCCCCGATCGACACATACTCTCCACTGGCGGGATCGATTACGGCCTGAGGCTTGGGACGGCCACCCTCGCTCCAGGTATAAAACCCCCTGCCTGACGGAGAGTTGACACCGGTGGATCCCTCTTTCTCCAGTTTGGCGATCCAGTCAGGGTAATACTTGCCGTCGCGCTTATACAGGCTGCGCAGGCGGTCGTCGGCCGGAAGCGCCTCCCCCAAGTGCCGCGACGACTCGGTATAGGGCATGTGCCCGGTCTGATCCAGCACTGAGAAGGGATTGGCAGTGAATAATTCCCACAATCCCCCAAACTGCACAATATCTTGACCGGTCTCAATATCCCAGGAGATGATCGCTGCCATGGCCTGGAAGATGGGGTCGGTAATGTAGCCGTGATGGTCGACGGGCAGGGCAATGACCGTCTTTTCGAGGATCTGATCGGCGAAAACCACCCCCAATGCGAAGGTCTCACTCGACGCATATTTGCCTTTCATCACATCGATGAGACGATTGGCTTCGAACGGGAAGTAACCGTGCACCGTGAGAAACTTCTCACGGAATGCCTCCGATCGAAACAGTACGGCGAGTTCCCCGGTCGTGTGTGAGGAGGTGTTGGAGAAGACCGCGGCCAGATGCTCCGGGTCGGCAGTCTTCTCGATGTTTTCAAAGATCTTGGCCTTTATCTCACTACGTTCCGTGGCCACCTCCCAGATGATATCGGCGCCGGTAAGATCATCGTACTTCTGGGTATACTTTACGCGGGCCTTTAGGGCCTTGGCATCTTCATCACGGATCTGCGTGCGCTTGACCTGTTGTTGCCAGAGGGAAGTCAGCTTGGCCTCGGCTCGCTTCAGAGCTTCAGCCTGCACGTCCAAAAGAATGATGTCGTAATCGGTCTTCTGCAGCAGATCGATGGCGATGCCCTGCCCCATTGTGCCCGCCCCAATGATAGCCACACAGCGAACCTCATTGACTCGCCTGACAGCCGGCTCGATCGTTCTATCACCGAATGAAAATGCTCTTCTCATTTACTCTAATCCCACTGTGAGCCGGAAGTACCCTAATCCCATTGTGAGCCCCAAGCCGTGAGCCTGCGCGATGTCTTGAGCCGACCGAATACTCCAGCACGCGAATATCCGGGCGGGTTAAAGCTCGCAGTTCAATCAGGTTAGTGTTACGTCTTTTCCATATCACGTACGATTACTGCCACGCCCTGACCACCGCCGATGCACGCCGATGCACACCCGTAATGCACATCGCGCCGCTCCATTTCGTATATAAGATCGGTGAGCAGGCGTCCTCCAGTCGCCGCTAGTGGATGGCCGATTGCCACGGCGCCACCGTTGACGTTTGTAATCTCACGGTCCAGGTTCAGCTCCTTCTCAACGCCCAGGTATTGAGCGGCGAAGGCTTCGTTAATCTCCCAAAGGCCAATGTCATTCTGCTCAAGACCGGCCCGGGACAGTGCCTGTTTGACGGACGGGACCGGTCCGCGCCCCATGACCCGCGGCTCAACGCCGGCAACACCATAGCTGGCAACCTCATACCGCGTCGGCAGATCCTGCTTTTCGGCTTCCGCCCGACCGGCGACCACCAGCGCCGCCGCACCGTCACTGATCTCGCTGGCGTTGCCTGGAGAGACCAGACCGTTGGGCGTGAAGCCCGGAAGCTTGGCAAGCACGTCCGGCGAGGTCTGGCGCACGCATTCATCACGGGCCAAATGCACCGGGTTGCCGGTAAGGTCCGTTGCGTCGATGGCAAAAATGCCTCGCAGTGCGTCGCCGCCGTTGAAGTGGCTGCTGCGGTATGCCGCCCGGGCACGGCTGTGTGACAAGCTGGCGAACTCGTCGCAATCCTGGCGGGTAACGCCCATTTGCGTTCCGTACTCGTCGGCGGTAATCATCATGGCCGTTTCGGCGAGATCGTGATTGAGTCCGGCCAGCATCATGTCCTCAACGTCGCCGTCCTCAACGAACTCCCAGAAGCTCGGCGCCGATCGCCGTGGCGCCCGTATGACTTGCGGAACGCGCGACATAGTCTCCGCGCCGACACAGAGGGCGATCTTGGTGTCATCGACGACATCCGGCAAGGCAATCTGCTGGAATGCGTTGATTACGGTCTGCAGCCCGGAACCGCAAATCCGTTGCACCATTAGCCCCGGGGTCTCGGTATTGAGGTGGCAACGCAAAGCCACGTTGCGCGGGAAGTAGATGTCCTGGCAGCCCGGTGCGGTGTATTGATAAACGTTGGCACCAATGGCGGCGTCGATTTTCTCGCGCCCCACGCCGCTGCGGCGGATCGCTTCTTCGGCGGCCAAGACGCCCAGATCCTCCGCTGAAAAGTTGCTGAGGGTGCCGCACTTGAGCCCCACAGGTGTGCGGGCCGCTCCGGCAATGACCACGTGCGGGAATTCGTCACGCTTCATTGGTAACCGTCCTTTGCGATGCTTGTTGCACCTCGATGACCTCTCCCGGGGTCTCCGGTGCAAACAACGCGTCGATCTTGTTCTTGAAGTTCTTCATCACCACCTTGCGGACGAGCTTCCCCGAGGGGGTCAACTCGCCGCTGTCCAGAGAGGGTTCACGGTCGGCCAACACCGCTCGCGTCAGGCGCTGGTATTTGATCTCGATCAGCGGATTGATCCGTTTGAGCTCCGATGCATACAGTTCATGCACGGCAGGATGGCTGAGGACGTCACCGGCAGCCACGTCGTGGTTGGCCGCCCAGAACTGGAGATTGCGGACATCCGGGTAGATCAGCGCCCCGACGTAGTCCTTGCCGCTCCCCAATACCACGGCCTGGCTGACATACGACGACTCGTTGACCAGCACCGTTTCGACACGTAGCGGATGCACCTTCTCACCGGTGGTGAGTTTGAAAGTCCCATCTTTTCGACCAAAGACGCGCAGCCCGTCCTTGGTGAACTCGCCGAGGTCGCCGGTGTGGAACCAACCATCCTCCGTGATGACGTGTGCAGTGCCCTCCTCGTCGTTGAGATAGCCCTCCATGACGTTGGGGCCTTTCACCAGGATTTCCTGCTCACTGTCGATGCGAACCGATACCCCGGGCAGTGGAACGCCCACGTACCCGCTCTTCCATCCACTATCCATGGTTGTGGCGGTGACACACGGCGATGTCTCGGTCAGCCCCCAGGCCTCGAGCACGGGGATGCCGCGCTCGCGATAAGCGGCTTCCACATGAGCCGGCAACGGGGCACCGGCACTTAGGACAAAGCGCAATCGACCACCCCAGACGACGTCTGCAACACTGCGACTCTGTTGGCATCTGCTTATAAGCAAATCATGGACCCGTGGGACGCTGAAGAAGGTCGTGGGATTAAAGGCCTTCCAGTTCTCGATCAGCCGGTCGATATCCTTCCCGCGCGAGTCGTCGAGGCACAGTTCACATCCGTTGTAGAGAGTCATGAATCGCTCGAACAACCCACCGAAGCTGTGATGCCACGGCAGGTAGTTCATATACACATCGTTCTGGTTCACGTCCCACATGAGCGACATGGCTCTTTGCTGAGAGATCAGGTGTCGGTGGCCCAGGCGCACCCCTTTAGGCGCGCCCGTGGTGCCGGAGGTGTACATGACAAGGCAGAGATCCTCCGGTTTGACGGAATCTATGTGATCCCACAGGCGTTGCTCCGAAACCCCGCCATCGGCGATAAGCGTGGCGAAGTTGACGGCACCCCAGCTCCGGCAGGCATCGTTGAAATCCATGCAATAGATCTTCTCAACCCAGGGATGCTTATCGCGCTCGATCTTGTCGAGCTGGTGTTTGCCGGAGACCACCACATACCGTGGCCGGGCGCTGTCCAATACGTAGGCGACCTGCTGTGGCCGGTACCCGGCGAAGATCGGTACTGTGACTGCGCCGATCGACATGGTGGCCATTTCAAACATGTACATTTCGGCGCGGTTCTCCGAGATCATGCCGATTCGATCCCCGTTGCGGATTCCCTGGTCAAGCAGATGGCGGGCGATTTGAAACGTCTTCCCGGCGAACTCCTTCCAGGTGACAGCAAATTCACGGTTGTCGATGCGATAACGAAGATAGACCTTCTCACCCCATCGTTGGGCTCGGTCTCTTAGCAACGCTCCGAAGGATGGCTCGTAATCTCCCAGAGGCAAAGGATTAGTGTGCTCTTCACCGACCTTCCTAATTCCGATCTGCTCGTCGAGCCTCCAAGCCGTTGCCTGACAATATGCAAGACATGAATCGCTCAAAAGCTCCTTGGTCATCGTAAACCGCTCTTCGGGCGGCTTGGTTTCATACTCGGTACTTGTGGGGTCCACGCCCAGCCGATGTTGCACCAGGCTCGAGGCCGCAAAATATACCATGTTGGCAGCCAGTTCCTTGACGTGCGAACATCCCAGATGACCGCCTATCCGCTGTGCAATCTCATTGATCACGCCTCGCTCGATCCGCAGCCCGACCAGGCGGTCTACCATGGGCTCGATTCCCCGGCACACCGGGAATGGCACGCGGACCATATCGAGCTTACAGCGTGTAATCTGCTCGTCCGGGAGGTTGAGATCGAGTTCGAGCTTGATCAGGTGGTCGTTATCAAGTACCGTGCCGACCAGTGCCATCTCATCAGAGCCGCTTTCGTAAAGCTCGATACTGAAGGTGCGTTGTCCGGTGAGTTTCATTTTGCTGGTCCTCATTTTTCCGCCACAGGACTGCCGGTCCCGATGGTGGATTGCCTTGGCCATCGACTCTTGCACCTGGCGTTTGAGTGAGTTGAACAGCGCTTCTTCTTCCTTCAACCCGGCGTTGGCTGCATAGCGACTCAGCGGCGTTAGGATCCATTCCTCATTAGAAAAGAGCTCGACGCTATAAAGTCCGCTGCCCAGTGCATCGCGGAACGTCATCAGCGAACTGGTGACGTGCCCGGCGTGGGCCATGATCGTCGCTCGGTGTGTGGCCCAAATGTCCTCGTACTTGGCATTGGTGGGATACGCACCGACGGCCCGGCCGACTGTGAACAACGCATGTGTGACTCTACCCACAAACTCCGCTTTCGAGGGGTCTCTGCACAGGTCACCCATGCGCAAATCGATCAGCTCGCCGTCCGGTTTGACAGTATGGATCAAGCCGCCCACGTTGAGCACGATGGAGATCATGGCCTTATCGAACTCGATCCGGGTGCCCGGCACGCCGCGGGCGTGCGTGAACGGATAATCATGAGCGGAAAGAATGTCTTCTACCCGCTGACGCTCGAAGTCCCCGCCTCCTGCGAAAACCAGTGATCCTTTCCGTTCGAGGATGAAGACCGTATCGGCTCCGCTACCGCGCCGGCCACCGGCCTGGAGGGAGACCCCCCGTACCACTCTTTCGAGCAGGGCTTGCCGCATTTCATCGGTGAGCCCGGGAAGGCGTTGCATCAGCATTGACTCGTGCAACTGCTCGTCGTAGGTGCGAACGATCTGCTCCGACAGGACGCCGTTGGGCAGGATCAACAGGATCGGCACTTCCCGGTGGATGTCGTCCTTGGAGCACAGCCGCTGGCGTTCTGCCAGATTCTCCAGGAATCGGGTCAGCTCCTTGGTGAACAAACCGAGCTGATCAGGGTTGCAGCAAACCAGCAGAAGTTCCGGCATGTGGTCGAGGGCGTCGGCTTCCAGAAGGTTTGCGAAGATGCGGCCCCGCAGAGGAATCGAGCGGAGCCTGCGCTGGTCGTCGAGGTTAAGTGCACCGATCTCCTTGAGCGGTTGTGTGATTCCGTCGCCGCCCCGGCCGATGAAGCACTCCGCACCGGCGTGAATGAAGAACGCCACACTTAGCGCACCGGGCGGATGAACTCCAAGTTGACCTTCATGCAACATTGCCGACTACACTGCCTCCGCAATTACTGCGGGATCACGATTGAGCGCAACGACAGGCCCTCTTTCATTACCTCGAAGGCCTTTTTGATCTCGTCCAGGCTGAAGCGATGGGTCACCTGTCGCTTCAGGTCGATCTTGCCCTGTTCCACCATCCGAATCAGCGGCATATAGTCGACCGGGCGGCAGCCCAGCGAGCCGACCACCTCGATTTCCTTGAACATGATCTTGCCGGCTACAATCGAGATCGCCTCATGCGTGTAACCCACAACGCATAACCGCCCGCCCACGCGAACGCACTCGAACGCTTCTTCAATCGTCCGAGGATTCCCGATGACCTCCATGGCGATGTCGGCCCCGCCACCGGTCAGTTTCTTGATCTCCTTACTAACCCGATCGACTTTTGTCGCGTCAATGGTCCTGGCGGCCCCGAACTCGGACGCCCAGTCAAGCTTGCGGGGGTTGATGTCCACGGCAATCACGTATCCCCCGGCCACCGACGCCAGTTGCACGGCATTGATGCCCACGCCGCCGCATCCGAATATCACCACCGTATCACCCGGTTTCACCTGGGCCCGGTTCTTCACGGCGTGATACGGTGTGGAAATCGCGTCGGCGATTATGGACGCCTCTTCCAACGGGATGGACTCCGGCAGATCCAACAGGTCCTTGGCCGGAACTGCCACGTACTCGGCATAGGCACCGTCAAAATGATTGCCCACCATTCTCATGTTGCTGCAGATGTTCTCACGCCCTTGCCGACAGGCGGAGCAGTAACCACAGGTTAAAACCGCCGGGATCAATACCCGCTGCCCCTTGCTGACATTGGTCACGTTGGCCCCGACCTGTTCCACCATGCCTGAGGCCTCATGCCCTAACACCACTGGAGGCTTCTTGAACGTCGGCACCCCGTGTTCAAGGTAGTGCAGGTCGGTATGACACACACCACAAGCCGCCACCTTGACCAGAACCTCACCGTCACCGACCTGCGGAACCGGGATATCCTCGATCTTCAATCCCTTGTCACTACCGTGGAACACCGCTGCTTTCATTGCTCGATCCTTTCAACAATTGGGGATTGCCGATTGACGATTGGGTATTCGTTCCGGGAACGGGCCGTCTTGATGGAGGCGACGGCCAAAGACACGATGGCGTCGGCCTTCATTCGTCATTTGAAATCTCTCGGTGTCATAAAGGCTGATTCACCCTTTTGTCTTTTGCAATCCCCAATCCCCAATCCGCAATCGCCAATCCACAATTTTCTATTTGTGCTGCCACTTGGGTGGTCGTTTCTCCATAAACGCTGCGAGACCCTCGTAGGAGTCCGAAAGCTTCATCAACTCATCAAGGTACAATCGCTCGACTCGTTCCAAGTGCGAAAGGACCTGCTCTCTTGCTACCATGGTCGTCGCCCGTTTGGCCATCCGCACCACAGGGCGCGAGAGCTTCCGGATCTGTGCAAGATACGCCTCGACTGAGGAGTCAAACTCTTCCGTTGGATAGACCTGATTGACCAGACCGATTCGGTGCGCCTCGTGAGCGTCAATGGTCCTGCCGATCGCATTAAGCTCGATCGCCTTCTTGAGCCCAATCTGCGGCGGGAAGACACACGCCGCCACCGGCGGAAGGACCCCGACTTGCACCTCGGGCTGGCCGAACTTGGCCCGATCAGACGCCAACACAATGTCACAGAAGGTGGCCAGTTCACATCCCCCACCCAAAGCCGCTCCGCTGACCGCGGCAATAGTTAGCGAGTCGGTCGACGCAAGCTTCCTGAAGATACCGTGAAACTGCCCGATCATCTCGCCGACCTTCTCAGCCGTGTGATCGCTCACATCGACGCCGGTGCTGAAGGCCTTGCCATTGGCCCGAAGCACTATAGCCGCAAGGTCACCATCACCGAGGACCGCTTCCAGCAAAGTATTAAGCTCCGCCATCATCCGGATATTCAGGATGTTGAGCGGCGGTCTATTCAGCGTGACCGTTGCGATACCCTCTGCTACGTTCAGTTCCAGGAATTGGTAATCGCCCATCGTCGCTAGTCCTCCCGCTTGATGACCAGAGCCATGCTCACGCCGCCGCCGCCGCAGATGCCGGCGATGCCCAGTTCGCCGCCGGTCCGTTTCAGAGCGTAATAGAGGGTGACCACGATGCGCGCCCCGCTGATCCCCGTCGGATGGCCCAGAGCAATCGCCCCGCCGTGAACGTTGAGCCTGTCGGGATCCCACTTCAGCACGCGCTGGTTGGCCAGTACCTGGACCGCAAAGGCTTCGTTCACCTCGATCAAGTCCATCTGGTCGAGAGTCATTCCCGCCAGCGTAAGTGCCGCAGGGATAGAGACACCAGGCCCCTCACCCATAGTGACCGGGTCGACTGCCACATTGGAGTACACCACCAGCGAGAACAGCGGTGTCGCTCCCAACGACCTGGCATGTTCGCGCGAGGTCAGAACAAGCGCCGACGCTCCGTCGGACATGCCGCATGCATTGGCGGCTGTGACCGTCCCATCCTTCTTGAACGCTGGCTTGAGCTTGGCCATTTTCTCCAGTGAGGTATCCGCGCGTATCGTTTCATCCTTGTCAAACACAACAGCCGGTTGTCTGCCCACGGCCGGCACCTCGACCGGAATAATCTCTTCGTCAAACCATCCATCCGCCCGCGCCTTCGCGGCCTTCTGATGGCTCTCCACGGCAAACTGGTCTTGGGCCTGACGCGAAATCTTGTATTTGTCGACAAGATTCTCTGCGGTGGCTCCCATACCCACGCCACACAGCGGGTCGATACTGTCCGCCCAGCCATCCAGAAGGGTACGATCTCCCATCTTGAAGCCGCTCCAGCGACAGTCTTTGAGCAGATAAGGAATCGTGCTCATGCTGTCCATTCCGCCCACGACGGCGGTTTTGTAATCGCCGAGCCGGATGGCCTGTGACGCCAGCGCGATACAGCGCATTCCCGAAGGGCAAGCCATATTAATTGTCTGGACTGGAACACTGACGGGAATCCCGGCACGGACCGCAGCCGTCCGAGCCGGATTCGGCCCATTGCCCGCCTGGCGACAGCTTCCGAAGATCACATCGTCAATACCGTCACCTGCCACCTTGGCCCTTTCCAGCGCCGCCCGGATCGCTACCGCCCCGAGATCGTACGAGGCGATATCCTTAAGCGTCCCGCCGAAACGACCCATCGGCGTCCGTACCGCACTGATCGCAACTATGTCATTCAGGTTCATGCCAGCCTCTATTCCTTTGCCAGAAAGGTGGCGTTATCTACGAAAAGGCTCCACCACCCGTTCGATCCAGTCCTATTGCCCAATCTCCAATCCCCAATCTGCAATCTAAATATACTGTCCGCCGTCAACCTGGATGACCTCACCGGTGATGTGCCTGGCGGCTTCACTGCACAAGAACGCCACCACCGATGCCACCTCTTCAGGCTGGCCCATCCGGCCCAGAACGATTTCCGCAAGGGCTGCATCGAGCACATTCTGAGGGGCGTCTTTCATCATGTCAGTTTCTATCAGGCCGGGAGCCACCGCATTGACGTTGACGCTCGACCGACCCAACTCGCGGGCCAATGCTTTCGTCAATCCGATGATACCGGCCTTCGACGCCGAGTAGTTGGTTTGTCCGAATTTTCCTCGAAGTCCGTTGATCGACGTGACGTTGACGATCTTGCCGGATTTCTGCTCTCTAAGAACGCCTACGGCGGCGCGGATGTAGTTGAAATAGCCTTTCAGGTTGATGTCGATTACCTGATCCCACTGCTCTTCGGTCATCTTCCAGATGACGCTGTCCCGGTTAATCCCGGCATTGTTGACCAGAATGTCGAGCCCGCCAAAGGTCTCTTTCACCTCGGCCACCATGCGCTCGGCATCGGCGAAGCTGGCCACGTCCGCCTTGATCGCCAGACCCTTGCGACCCATGCCCTCTATGTCCGCGACCACTTGTTTCGCCTCGGTGTCGTGCTTCCGATAGTTGATCGCCACGTTGGCGCCCTGCCGGGCCAGTTCCCGGGCAATCGCAGCTCCAATTCCCAAGCTGCCGCCTGTGACAATCGCCTTCTTATTTTCTAGTGTCATGATGATGTCCTATGCTCCTGCGAGAGATTAGCCCAACTTGGCGCCACACTTGCCGCAATACTCGAAAAAGGCGGGGATGCCCTTGGCCTCGCACTTCGGGCAGCTCTTGGCATAGGGACCCCACAAGAATTCACTGGAACCGCTCGGGTCGGCTGCACGACGACGCATCCCCACAAAATCCACCTTCCGCTTTTCGACAAAAGCGGTCATGCCTTCATGCGGTTCCAGACTCGTATAGTGAGTGGAAAGCCAATCCCGAGCGTGGCCGGCGGTCGCGTGCCAGGACAATTCCTTCCAGAAGTTCACCTGGGCTTTGGTGTAGCGGGTGCACTCGAAGAATTTGTTGACCACCTGATCACACAGATCCGCCACTACGTCGTCAAGCAGCGATAGATCGATCGAGTAGCCGTCCTTGCCTTTCTGGGCCTTACCGATCTCCTGCGGTGTCACGCGATTGTCGAAAGGATCATCCCACGGGTCGGTATTCCAGTCGGCCAGATACTTGCGACCCGTCCTAAAGCGGGTCACGAACTTGCCGTCGGGCCCCTTGACTGTCGGCGCGACGACATTCACCAACCCCATGGCCAGCGAGGTATAAGCCGGGTATCGCTGGTTGAGGAACAGGATACCCCGGGCCTTGCGATCCCCGACGTGCAGCGGGAGCCATTGTGTCGATCCGCCGCAGGCCACGGATCCGACACCGGTCCCCACCTGGGCGATAAACGCATGCTCACCCATGACCCCCAGGTCGCAAGCCAGTTGGCTTTCATTGCCTCCGCCGACAGCCATCCCGTTGAGGCGGGCGATCACCGGCTTGGCGCAGTTGACCATCGACTCGATGTAGCCCTTGAAGCAGCACATGTACTTCCAGTAGTCGCGGGGCTTTTGAGTGTAACTCTCCTGGTACTCCTTCACGTCGCCGCCGGTGCAAAAGGCGCGATCACCGGTCCCGGTAAACACCACAACAGCGACGCTGTCGTCCCAGGAAGCGTCCTCGAACGCCGTTGCGAGCTCTTGGAGCGCAGGGGTGCTGTATGCGTTGTAGTTATGAGGTCGATTTATCGTGACCCGGGCAACCCAATCACGCTTCTCGTATTGGACCTCCTTGAAATCAAACGACTCGGCATTACGGGCGGGAAACAGACTCATGACCGGCTTCTCCAACTAGATCCAGAGAGCGCACCGCTTGGCACGCGAGACGACGCGTTCAACGCGGCCGAAAAAACCGAACGTACGTACATACGGTCATTACCGTGGCACATACGCGGACGCATACTTTTGGTGCCGCTTCTGCCGCGCACGGTAAGGCACCGATTATCGCAGGCCTGCGCACATGGTCAAGAGCTTTTTCGGACATTTCTTCTTGACACGGCCTCGCTTATGTGACATAGTAGATGCGAGCATGCGTCCGTGTAACAGCGAAACTCATTGCCAATGATATCACAGAAACCAGAACGATTGTTCGAACACGAACGGAACTCGGGGGCGGCGAACCGAAAGTCCGATATACGCGGAACTTACGACGAGAGACTTAACCACATCCTGGAAGCGGCCACCGGTCTGATTGCCCGGGTCGGGTACGGCAGGGCCTCCATGCGGGCGGTTGCCAGGGAGGCGACGGTCAGCCTGGCCGGGCTCTACCACTACTTCGACAGCAAGGAACGCATGCTGTTCCTTATCCAAACCCGCACCTTCAACTCCCTGCTCAACAACCTGCGAGAGAAACTGCACGGCGTAACCGACCCCATCGAGCAACTACGGGTGATGGTCCGTGCTCACGTAGGCCACTTTGCCGCCAACATGGCCGCTCTCAAGGTCTGCTCCCATGAGCTCGACTCGTTGACCGGGGCCGCCCACGACGAAGCGAGCCGGCTTCGACGCGACTACTATGACCTTACGCGAAGCATTGTCGATCGTATCTACGATGCGCATACTACTGAAAGCACGCTCGATCGTCACGTGGCCACCATGTGCCTGTTCGGCACGCTGAACTGGCTCTATCGCTGGTATGACCCCAAGCGGGACCGCTCGCCAACGACCGTCGCTAATCAGATTTCGTCCCAGTTTCTTCACGGGGTGCTTGGAGTATCGAGCCGCGGGTGCTGACGCCCATGGGACCACGTACGCATAGAGCCTGCGGTCGCTGGGTCTCTTGGCCCAGGTCCGACACGTAGTCAGGAGTGGCAGCGTGCACTTGCCAGACATCGAGCTCCACGAAGCCACGACGCTTGAAGAAGCGGCAGCCGCAAAGTCGCGGTACGCTCCGGACGCCCGTTTGCTCGCCGGCGGGACGGATCTACTCGTCGACCTGAAGGCCGGCAGGGTCAGCGTCGGCCACTTAGTCTCCGTGAACCGAATCGACGCCCTACGTGGAGTATCGGAGACCGACGGCAGCTTGCGCATCGGCGCGCTTACGACGATCACGCAGCTAGGCTGCTCGTCGATTGTTCGCGAGAGGTTCTCGCCGATCCTCGACGCAACCGGCAAGATGGCGGCACCCCAGATTCGCAACGTCGCCACGGTCGGGGGCAACATAGCATGTGCAGTTCCGTGCGCTGACCTGCCCCCCATTTTGACGGCGATGCACGCATCCGTGGCGCTTTGGTCGCCCAAGGGAGAGCGCAGCGTGCCGCTCGAGGCGTTCTTCGTGGATGCCCGTCAAACGGTTCTGCGCGATGACGAGGTGCTGACCAGGGTCCTGGTGCCGAAACCTCCACCGGGGTTCGGCGCCGCTTACGCCAGGTTCGCGCTACGCGACGGGAATGCCATCGCAGTGGCAGCAGTCGCCGCCGGCCTGACCCTCGGACGCGACAACACCGTGCGCAGCGCCCGCATCGTCCTCGGAGCAGTAGCGCCCATACCGAAGGTGGTCGAGGCTGCACGGACGGTGCTTGTCGGAAAACGTGCGGACGAGGAGGCGTTCAGCGCCGCAGCCGTGGCCGCTATGGAGGCGGCCGAGCCGATCTCCGACGTGCGGGGGTCCGCCGATTTCCGTCGTGAGGTGGTTGGCGTGATGACGCGCCGGGCGCTGGCAACCGCCTGCCGGCGCGCCCAGGAGAACGCGGCATGATGACCCCTTGCACGCTCGCGATCAACGGACACAAACACTGCGTTGCGGTCGAAGCGGGCGACACGCTCCTCGACGTCATACGCGACAAGCTGCATTTGACCGGTACTAAGAAAGGCTGCAACGTCGGGGATTGCGGTGCGTGCACGGTCCTGATCGACGGCCAACCAATGAATAGCTGCTTGCTGCTAGCCGTCGAGTTCGAGGGCAAGGCCATCACTACTGTTGAGGGCTTCGCCAAGAGTGGCAAACTCGCCCCCATCCAGAAAGCGTTCGTACACGAGGGGGCTATACAGTGCGGGTACTGCACGCCGGGCATGATCATGTCCGCGACGGCCCTGCTCAACGAGAATCCCGACCCCTCAGCCGATGAGATCAAAGAGGCGTTGGCCGGCAACCTCTGCCGATGCACCGGCTATGCCGGCATCCTTCGTGCGGTTCAGCGATGTAACAACTATCGAAGCGATGGCACCTGCGCTGAGAAAGACCGAGCTGCGATCGGAAACTGTCCCGACGAAGTCGGGAGCCCGCGCGGTGCTACGGACGACGAAACTGCTTCTAAGTGCAAGGAACCGCGCAGGCTAAAGCCTGCGGCTCAGGGATCAAAATACGACAGTGTCGGCGTCTCCATCCCGCGCGTCGATGCGGCAGACAAGGTCACCGGGCGAGCCCTGTATACGGGTGATGTCTCGCTGCCCAACATGATCCACGGCAAGATCCTCGGCTCATCCGTAGCCCATGGACGTATCAAGCAGATCGACACCTCGAAGGCTAAAGCTCTCGAAGGTGTGATCGCAGTCATAACCGGTGCCGATGTACCCGACACGATGTACGGCGTATCGCCCGCTCGGTACGACGAGCACGTTCTTGCAAAGGAGAAGGTCCGGCACGTCGGAGAGCCCGTTGCGGCCGTCGCAGCGGTTGACGAGAAGACTGCCGAGAAAGCTCTTTCGCTGATTGAAGTCGATTACGAGGAGCTCCCGGCCGTCTTCGATCCGGTTGAGGCGCTTGCCCAAGGCGCGCCGCAACTCCATGACCGCTATGAACGCAATATCAACACGCACGTGGATCAAGACTTCGGCGACGTCGAAAAGGCGTTTGCAGAGTCATATCGCGTGCGCGAGGAAACCTTCGTCGGGAACCACGTTTACCAATCGCCGCTGGAACCGCACGCGGCCATCGCCACCTGGGATCACGACGGCACACTGGTGCTCTATTCGTCAACTCAGGTGCCGCACTACGTGCAATACATGATGGCTCACGTGCTGCACATGCCGCTGGGCCGGATTCGCGTGATCCGACCCACCGTCGGCGGTGGATTCGGCGGCAAGGCGGCAACCTCGCCGCTTGATCTCTGCTCGGCCATTCTCAGCAAGAAGACCGGGCGGCCCGTCAAGATGGTCTACTCCCGTGAGGACATGTTTCACTACGGCCGTGGCCGGCATAAGCAGCACATGAAGTTCAAGCTCGGCGTCGATCGCGACGGCAGGATCAAGGCGTTCGACAGCGAAATCTATCTCGACGGCGGGGCCTATTCATCGTTCGGCGTGGCTACCGCCTACTACGCCGGCAGCGTGGTGCCGACGCTCTACCACATTCCCAACTACCGGTACAACGGCTACCGCGTAGTCACCAACAAACCGGCCTGTGGGGCCATGCGCGGGCACGGTGTACCTCAGCCGCGATTCGCCTTCGAGTGCCTGCTCACCATGATCGCCGACGACCTGGGGATCGATCCGATCGAAATCCGCCGCCGCAACGCCATGACCCCGAACACCATAACTGTTAACGAGATGGACATCGGTAGCTGCGAGTTTCTAGCGACGCTCGACGCCGCCTGCGAAAAAAGCGGCTGGAACGAAAAGTACGGCAAGCTCCCCAGGGGTAAAGGCATCGGCGTCGGCTCCGGCGGGTTCGTCTCCGGAGCGGGTTATTGCATTTACCGTGGGCAGGTTCAGCTTTCACACGAGAAAGGCCGCGAACCCTTCCAGAAAAGACCGATCTTCCCACATGCCAACGCCATCGTGAAGATCAGCGAAGACGGCATGGCCGCGGTTCTTCTGATCGGCGCCGCCGAAATCGGCCAGGGCAGTGACACCGTCTTGACACAGATGTGCGCCGAGTCCCTGGGCATCCCCGCATCCCGGGTGCGAATTCGCAGCGAAGACAGCGACATCTCGCCGCTCGACCTCGGGGCATACTCATCGCGGATAACCTTGATGGGTGGCCACGCAGTGTCACGAGCGGCCGAGGACGTGGTCAACAAGATGAGACCCTACGCGGCCAACATGCTCGGCTGCAACGAAGCCGACGTCGTGGCACGCGGCGGAAGAATGTTTCCCACCCGAGCAGTGGACGACGCACACCGAGCCGCGGGCTTTAGTCCGCGCGGACCTGCAACCGGTGAGCAACCCGTCGATGAATCGCTATTCGTCCTCTGGGCGGAAGTCGCCCGGAAGTATTTCAACGACAACGGCCCGCTGGTCGGCACCGGTTGCTACAAGCCGCCGGAGGGTCTGGGCGGTGACTATAAAGGTGCAACCGTGGGCACCAGCCCGGCCTATTCGTTCGGCACCTCAGTGTGCGAACTGTCGGTGGACCTGGAAACCGGCAAGGTCAAGATCGACCGCTTCACCGACTACCACGACTGCGGCACGCCGATCAATCCCCGAGCGGTTCATGGCCAGGTCGAAGGTGCCATCGTCATGGGTGCCGGCGAGACCATCATGGAGGAGGTCCAGTTCGACGAAAAGGGTCAAATCCTAAACCCCAACCTGCACGGCTATCTGATGATGACCATCAAGGACGCCCCGGAAATCTTCAGCGGCATCGTGGATTCCTACGAACCCCGCGGCCCCTTCGGCGCCAAAGAAATCGGCGAAGGCAGCACCCTCCCCGTCCTCGGCGCCGTCGCCCACGCCATAGCCAACGCCACCGGCACCTGGATCAAAGATTTGCCCATCACCCCGGAGAAGATTCTCAAGGCGGTTCGCGAGAAGCAGAAACCATCAGCTATAAGCGATCAGCCGTCACCCGTCAGCGGCGAACGTCCAGTCACTTGACGAATAGACTTAACGGGCTAGCGTAGGTTTCGGCCGTCGGCCACGCATGGTAACATAGCGGTGATGGAAGACGCACGACTACCACTGGACCGCGACAAGATCGCCGCCTTCTGCCGCCGTCATGGCATCCGGCGATTGGGACTATTCGGCTCCGTGCTGCGCGACGATTTCAGGCGTGACAGCGACGTGGACGTGCTCGTGGAGTTCCAGCCGGGTTCCAGGACCGGCCTCGCGTTCTTCGACATGCAGGACGAGTTGTCAGAGATCATCGGGCGGGCGGTGGACCTGAACACGCCCGGCTTTCTCGGGCCCCAAATCCGCGAGCAGGTGCTCCGGGGGATTCAGGACGTCTATGTCGCCGCAGGATGACCAAGCCCGGCTCCGCGACATGCTCGACTACGCCCGCAAAGCGGTCGAGGCCATCCGCGACCGTTCCCGCCGCGATCTGGATCAGGATGTCGTCCTCGCGGCGGCATTGGCACGCTTTGTCGAGGTCATCGGTGAAGCCGCGGGGCGGGTGAGCGAGGAGCGCAGGGTGCTCGCGCCGGGCGTTCCCTGGCGGCAGATGGTAGGCATGCGAAACCGGCTGATTCACGGGTATGGAGCAGTTGATCTGGACGTGTTGTGGGGCGTCGTCCACGACGATCTGCCCGACTTGATCGCGAGACTACACAGCGAACTGGACAGATAGAACCGATGAGGGAGTACCCACTCTCCTCCTCCGGGACAATGGGCGAAGCCGTCCTAGGAATGTTCGGCGCCATTGTCAATTCATCCGAGCCTCCGCAGCCCCTTCGGCGCCAAAGAAATCGGCGAGGGCAGCACCCTACCCGTCCTCGGCGCCGTGGCCCACGCCATAGCCAACGCCACCTGGATCAAAGACCTCCCCATCACACCGGAGAAGATACTCAAAGCATCTCGTGAGAAGAGAAGAGAGACGTCAGCCGTCAGCCATCAGCCGTGACCACTGTAGTATCTCTCGTCATTCCCCGGGCCTACGGCTTGGGCGCGGGACCCACTGTGCAGTAATATGGGCTAAGTAGGCGGTTTTGACCTGCCGGATGAACTCTGTAAGCGCTCAATAGAATGAGTGACACAACGCATATCCTTGACACCGTCGTTCGAGAGGTTGGAACCGGGCGGAGGGTGGCTTTGTGTGTGGTTGTGGCCACGCGGGGGTCGACGCCACAGGTGCCCGGGGCTATGGCCTGTGTGACCGAATCGGGCGAGATCGTCGGCACGGTGGGCGGTGGGATGACGGAGGCTGACGTTACGCGGCAGGCCCGGCAATTGTTGACCTCCAAGGGGCGGGATATCAGCATGCCATCCGGCGGTGTCTTCACCTTCGGCCTGGACCACGACTCCGGCGGCGAGACGGGGCCGATCTGTGGCGGTCAGATGGATATCGCGATTGCGGTGCTTTCGGAGCAGGATCAAATACAGCCGCTGCGGGGAGCACTTGACCAGCTTCGTACCGGACACTCTGCGACGATCCCGATTCGCGTTGCGAGATCAACCGGTCCCGTCGAGTATCGTCTCAACCTCGAGTCCACGCCGAAGCTGGTCATCGCCGGCGGCGGGCACATAGGTCTGGCCCTGGCCACCATGATGGTCCCGCTGGGTTTTCACATAAGCGTGATCGACGATCGCGGCGAGTTCGCAAGCCCGGAGCGCTTCCCACCGCCGATCAATCCGATCGCCGGTGACATTGCCAAGACACTCGCGGATTGGCCGACTGATGCGAACACATACGTTGTAATCGTGACCCGCGGCCACAAGCACGACGAGCAGGCCCTCGGCGCCGTCCTGAACTCACCGGCCAAGTACGTCGGCATGATCGGCAGCCGGCGGAAGATCAAGGTCGTCTTCGACAATCTAAGACTATGCGGCGCGACCCAAGAGCAACTTGACCGCGTTCACTCGCCCATCGGGCTGGCCATCAAAGCCGTCACGCCTGAGGAAATCGCCGTCAGCATCGCCGCCCAGATGATATCCATCCGCCGCGCAGAATATCGCAAAGCCCTTGAAGGCCCCGTACCCCTTGGCGATGACTCTAAATGATACCCTACGCCGGGCGACATCAAGAACGGGATAGAGCATTGAGCCGACCCAACGGCGCAGACGGATCGAAGCCCACGACGGACCCGCCTACCGCGCCCGTGCTGTGCGGGCCGCTTCTTTTCGGGTAACATGACACGATGCTGTATGGGATGGTCCGCACCCCGATCCCGATGCACATCGGGACCGGGACAGGCAGCGGACCCTACCGTGGTGGAGGTTTGTAAATGGCTGAGGCGAAGAAGGTCGAGATCAAGAAGATTGTGGCGGCCAAGACAATGCGAAAGCTGATGGCCGATCACTTCTATGAGCTGGATCAAGCCGCGAAGGAAGGACACCCTAAAGTCGCCTGGTGCACGAGTGTCGGGCCGGCCGAACTCCTGCGGGCCATGGGCTTCCTGGTCTACTTCCCGGAGAACCACGGGGCCATGCTCGGTGCCACCCGCATGGCCGCCGAAACCATACCCTCGGCCAACGCAATCGGCTATTCACCCGAAATCTGCTCCTACCTGACCAGCGACATCGGCGCCTTCTTGCAGGGCCGTACGCCGCTTAGCGACGCCTACGAAGGCATCAACACCATCCCCGAACCCGACGTGCTGGTCTACAACACCAACCAGTGCCGCGAAGTGCAAGACTGGCTGGCCTGGTATGGCCGGCACTGGTCGAAGCCGGTCATCGGCATCGAGTGCTACCGTGGTGTCGGTGAGGTGACGGATGTGCACGTCGCGGGCATCGCCGGTCAGATCAAGGCCCTGATTCGGCCGCTGGAAGAGATCTGTGGGCAGAGATTCGATATTGATCGACTTCGCGAGGCTGTGCGCCTATCGCGTCAATGCTCGGACCTTTGGAAAGAGGTGCTGGAGACCGCCACCGCGAAACCATCGCCGCTCACCTTCTTCGACAGTACGATCCACATGGCCCCTGCCGTCGTGATGCGCGGAACGCAAACGGCGATAGACTATTATCAGGAGTTGCTGCCGGAGCTGAAGGCTCGCGTATCTGACGGCGTCGCGGCCGTGGAGGGCGAGAGGCTCCGGCTTTATTGGGAAGGCATGCCGATCTGGGGTCGCCTGCGCGACTTGGCCACGCTGTTTTTGGAATTGCGGACCTGCATGGTGGCCAGCACTTACGCCAACTCATGGATATTCACGGCTCTCGAGCCGGATGATCCCATCAGATCGATGGCCCGGGCGTACACAGAACTGTTCATCGTGCGATCCGATCCCTATAAGGAGAAATACCTGGAGGAAATGATCAACACGTTCGGCGTTGATGGGATCGTCTTCCATGATTCAAAGACCTGCCCGCACAACACCAACAGCCGGTATGGCATGCCCCAGCGGCTCCAGGAGCGACTGGGCATACCGTCGATCACGATCGCGGGTGACTTGAACGACCTTCGGTGCTATTCGGACGAACAGGCCAAGACACAGATCGAGGCGTTCGCCGAACAACTGGCCGGGCGAGTCGGGGTCTCTAGCTGATCCGAACGCGTCCATGTGATCCGAACCGCGCCCGTGAGGAAGCGGCCTTGCCGAGTGCAGCGTGAACCCTTCCTCACGGTTGGCTTTCGGTTCCGCTCCGTGCGGGTCTAAACACTATATTCAGGTTACCATACATGACTCATCGCTGGTCACTGGGTTTGGATATCGGGGCGTCAGCCACGAAGGCTGTCCTGTTGGATGGCGATGTGGTGCGGGCCCGGTCACTGCGAAAGTCAGGGGCGGATTTTGCCGCGGCAGCCAAGGCATGCCTCGAGGAGATAATCTCGGCCACCGGGCTTAAGGCAACGGAAATTGAACGCGTGGTAGCCACCGGCTATGGGCGTCGCAGTGTGGACTTCGCCACCACAACGGTGACCGAGATTACCTGCCACGCCCGTGGCTGCTATGCGAGCTATCCCCACGCAATGACCATCGTCGACATCGGCGGACAGGACAACAAGGTCATCGTGGTCGAGGACAGTGGCGACCGCCGAAGCTTCAAGATGAACCGCAAGTGTGCGGCCGGGACGGGAGCCTTTCTCGAAGAGATCGCCAACTCTCTGGACACGCCGGTGTCCGCCTTCAACGACCTGGCCGGCCAGGCCACCAGCGATCTCGAGCTGGGCTCGTTCTGCACCGTCTTTGCCAAGACGGAGTTGTTGAAGCTCATAGCCGACGGCACGCCCCTACCCGACATCGTCAAAGCCGCCTTCCGCTCCGTGGTCAAGCGAATCCTGGAAATGGACCCGCTTACGGGAAACGTGGTGATGACCGGCGGCGTTGTGGCCCACAACCCCATCATCGTCGACCTGGTCTCCAACGCCCTAGGCCGGAAGGTCCTCGTCCCCGATCACCCCCAGTACACCGGTGCCCTCGGCGCCGCGTTGATTGCCGGCGAGGTGTGACGCCCGCTGCAATGAGGCGACTGACCAGGAACTTGAAGAGTGCCCAACCTTAAGGGTGGCCCTCTGCTTGATTGTTTCCGCCGCTGGTCATGTGGGGTGATATCAAGGTTATAGGGAACGCGCGACTTCAGTTTGACCACGACCAGATTGCGGCGTTCTGTTGCGTACATCGCATCCGGCGATTTGTGCTGTTTGGCCGGGTGGCCCATCCCGGCGCACCGGGACCAGCCTTCGTTCGGTGGCCGCGTCATCCAAGCTGCACCAACGGCGGCGTGGACACCGGCGTTGCAGCGACCGCCGCTCCACATTATGCTTCCTGTACGTTGTCTAACGGCGCCTGCAGAAGCCTTTTGACTGGTGCGAGTTTGACCTATGAAGAGCAAGGACGATGCCGGAAGGATGAAGGATGAGTAGAGAAGCGGCTGTTCAGCTTTCATCCTTCAGCTTTCATCCTTCATCCTTGCGGAGCGCGCCTCTGGAAGATGATCCAGAGGCGTGTTATGCGGACAGGAAACCAAAGTTCCGCATGTTATGCGGATCAAGCTAATTATTGTTGGATGCAGAAATATAGGAAAGGAACATCATGGATCTTCAGACACTCACAACGTTCTTCATGTGGTGCACAATCATAAATGGCGGCATGTTGATTCTGTGGGCAGCGTTCTGCGTGTTCGCCCCGGATTTAGTGTATCGCACGCAAAGCAAATGGTTTCCCATTCCCCGAGAAACCTTCAACGTGGTCATCTACTCGTTCCTCGGGTTGTTCAAAATCGTCTTTCTGGTCTTCAATATCGTTCCCTACGTGGCTCTGCTGATCGTCGGATGAAATGGAGCATCCAACAAAGCCTTGCGCTTGACGGCTATTCCGCTGCGATCCATTGCTGCCGGTGAGCTTGATCGTTCCCGGCGTCCGTAGGTCTGGCTCAGTCCCGGCGCGCCGGGATTCAGGTCGAGGATCAGCTTGTCCAGGAAGCGGCGTTGGCGAACGCGATCAATCCACTTCCCCGGCACGTCCATCAAGGACTTCAGGTTCTTTTAGGCTCGTCAGGAAGTATGGCGGGTTTCACCCGCCGGCTCGACCGGGACTGATGTATCGGCAGTTGGAACCGCGCGAGCCGGCCCCGCCCGCCGAAAGAGGCGGGTAGAACCCGCCCTACAAGATTGCGAGTATTGTGCGACGAAATGATTGCCACGCGTGTTGCGTAACGCTATAAGTGCCACCTTGGCAATCGCGGAGGGCCGGTCTTGACGGGCTGTTCTCGCACGCCGGATCGCGCACAGTCCCCAGGGGATATTCCCGATCTACCCAGCGGAGACGGCGACGAACCGGGGAGAATGCTCAGTGAGTGAAAGCCGAAGGCAGCGAACATGAAAAACACGACGATACGCAACATCGCGATCATCGCCCACGTCGATCACGGCAAGACCACGCTTGTGGACCAGATGCTCCGCCAGTGCGGGCAGTTTCGAGAATCTCAAGTATCCGGCGAACGCATTTTGGATTCCAACGACCTCGAGCGCGAGCGCGGCATCACGATCCTGGCCAAGAACATCGCGATCACCTACAAGGACACGAAGATCAATCTGATCGATACGCCCGGCCACGCGGACTTCGGCGGCGAGGTCGAGCGTGTTCTGAAAATGGCGGACGGTTGCCTGCTGCTGGTGGACGCGTTCGAGGGTCCTATGCCACAGACGCGCTTCGTGCTGCAAAAGGCGTTCGAGAACCACCTGCGCCCCCTCGTAGTGATCAACAAGATGGATCGCCCCGACGCCAGGCCCCAGGCCGTGCTCGACGAGGTCCTCGATTTGTTTATCGAACTCGGCGCCGACGAAGACGCACTCGAATTCCCCACGGTCTACACCTCGGCCACGCTGGGCTACGCCACGATGGATCCGGAAGAGCACCCCGACGATGTGTTCGCCCTGTTCGAAGCGATCATCGATCACGTGCCAGCACCGGATGTTGAGCCCGACTCGCCGCTTCAGATGCTAATCGTCACGCTGGACTACAGCGACTACGTCGGCCGCATCGGCATCGGTCGCGTCTTCGCCGGCACGATCCACGCTGGTCACGAAGTCACCGTCATTTATCGCGACGGAACGCAGCGTAAGGAACGAATTTCGGAGCTGTTCGTATTCGAGGGACTCGGTCGCAAGAAGGTCGAAGAGGTATCGGCCGGTGACATCTGCGCCGTCGTCGGACTCGAGACGGTGGATATCGGCAACACGATCGCCTGCGCGGACAGCCCTCAGCCATTGCCCATCATCCGCGTTGACGAGCCGACGCTCCACATGACCTTTCGCGTCAATGATTCCCCCTTCGCCGGGCGCTCGGGCAAGTTTCTCACGTCGCGCCACCTACGCCAACGGCTCGAAAAGGAGATGCAAAGCAACGTCGCTCTGCGTGTGGAGCTGGGTCACACACCGGAGGAGTTCCACGTCTCGGGTCGCGGCATGCTGCACCTGTCGATCCTGATCGAGAACATGCGCCGTGAGGGCTTCGAACTGGCCGTGGGCAAGCCGAAGGTGATCTATCGGGAGCTAACCGGCAAGAAGACCGAACCGATCGAACTGTGCAACATCGACGTGCCGTCGCAGCATGTCGGCACGGTGATGGAGCTGATGGGCGGGCGTCGCGGCATCTGTAAGACGATGAAGTCGCGTGGTGAGTCTACCACGATCGAGTTCACGATCCCAGCCCGCGGACTGATCGGGCTGCGGAACAGCATGCTCACGGCCACCAACGGGACCGCGATCATGCACCACAACTTCTACGAGTACGAGTTCTTCCGCGGTGACATCCCCGGCAGGCAGTGCGGTGTCATGATCGCCAACGAGGCGGGCCGGGTGACGGCCTACGCCCTCAACAACCTCGCCGACCGCGGCGAGTTTTTCGTGGCGCCCGGTGCGGAGGTCTACACAGGCCAGATCGTGGGCAAACACTGCCGGGATAACGACCTGGAGGTGAACATCTGCCGGGCCAAGAAGATGACCAACATCCGCGCGGCCTCGGCCGACAAGACGGTGGTACTCAAGCCGCCGCGTGAGATGCCTCTGGAAATGGCCCTGGAGTTCATCGAGGAGGGCGAACTCGTCGAGGTCACCCCCGAAGCCATCCGCCTGCGCAAGCGAATCCTGAAAGAAGTCGACCGGCGACGATCGATGCGCAACCGCTCGGCATGATTGACATCTTCGTAGCCCGCCAGACGCCCGTAGACACTTTGTCGCAACATGGCCGGCATGGTGTGCTGCGTGCTGATTCCTGGGCGCGGATCGGACAACACCGTGCTTCCCTTCTCCGTCAAACGGAAGGGCTCGTCCAGTTCGCAAAAGGGCAGCAGACCCGTGGCTGGTGCGAGTCCCGATGCCTGGCCCGAAGCACATCGGGGTACATCGGGATTCTCGCACCCTCATCCGCCGGAATCGCCTCCCGCGTCTTCGGCTCTCGCCGGGTGCCACGGGCGGCTTGTCCGCCCGTACCCGGAACCGTTGTGCACGCAGACACACTGGCAGGCAAGCTGCCAGTGGCACCCCGCGCGTCCAGCAGGAAAGGGTTCCCGCACACGTAGGGACGAGATGGTAATCTCGTCCCAGCATTTGTAGCGAAACCAGGTGCTCGAAGCTACGGACGACTTCCGTTCTCGACAACGGAGAGCCGAGCAACCACGAATCTTGACGGTGACCCGGACGAGGTTATTGCCTCGTCTGACATCGGAGCCGCTCATCTGTGGATTCGGGAAGCCGCTTGCCCCGCCCAAGCCGCCTCCCTGATGCGAGACGGTATCCAGTGGACCAACCGCAGCAGAGCGGTCGGCTGTTTCGCATCTGCCGGGAGTGAGTTATGATCGCCCTGGTCCAGAATGACGGAGCCCGACCTACATGGCAAAGAAAACACGCAGGGGAATCCGTAAGGCGACACAGAGAACACGGCGGCAGGTCCGCACACGTGCTCAACTGAACAAGCTGATCGGCAAGCGGATTCTTGCGGTACGGCTCCGCCGGGCCGTCACACTTCGGGAGCTTTCGGATAGCGTGGGGCTGACCACCTCACAGTTGTCACAGGTTGAGCTGGGCAAGAACGCAGCTTCGATCTGGGCACTGGTTCGTATTGCCCACTCCCTGGGAGTGCGTGTCTCGGCATTCCTAATCGATGTGTGAACTCTGTACGGTCACAGCGCTGAAAGGACGAGACCCACTCACTTGTCGGGTCGTGTCCCCGGCCGATCGCGTGGCATATGGATCGCATGTTCGAGAGCGCCAGCCCAAGCGAAAAGCCCCGGCCAGCGCCCGTTGAGATGTACCCCAGGCCGGTGCTGGAGCGGCTGAGAGTCGAGAACCATGATCCGCAAGGCCATCATCGTGATTCTTACGCTGGGAGCGGTGGCGTAGGATGGTCGTGGCGGTGCCTAGCCCGCAACTGTTTCATTCTGGATCTGGGTAGGCATTTTGCACGGGCTGAACCAGCACCATGCTTGTCTTCGTATGACCTCTCGGCTTCTCGAATCAGCCGACCAATCGCGACGTGCGGAGAGTAACAACGGGCACCATCGATTATGACGAGAATGCCCTTGTCATCCTCGAATTCATCGGGGTATTCCTCGTACACACTTGAGGTGCCGACGGCCCATGCGACAAAGTCTCGAATTGTCACGATGCCCACTGGGGATCGGCTATCATCCACAACTGGAAGGCAGGATACCCGTTCACTAAGCATTTTCTCGGCAGCCTCGGGGACGGCTTCGTCGGGGCCGACAGTGACCGGGTCTCGGGACATGATTTGATGAACGCGCTTCTTCAGAGTGTTGAGGTCCTGTGATCGCTCCATCATCCTGTTGCCGACGAAAGGGCTGATCGCTTTTAGGATGTCCCGATCTGAAACTACACCAAAGACTCGGTTCCGCCTCAGAACAACGACGTGGTGACAGCGTTCACGATCAAACAGGAGCTTTACGCTCAGGATCGGATCATCCATATCGACGGTATGCACAGGGGTCGTCATGATGTCCCGGACATACATTACAGATGGGCTTGTCAGGCTCTGCGGCATATGAACGTGCTCCAGAATCCGGCGCACTCCCTTACCCTCGGACACCTCTCTACTCGGACACAAGAGTGCGCCGCTTGATCTCATCGCCCCTCCTCCTCGTTATATAATTCAAGTGCGGGATCATTTTCGGACCTGGCTAGCCTCGCACAGACTGCTCGACAGAACTGCCAAGACTTTGTCCGGCCTGCCGCCGCCATCCGCTATGCGCAGGAGTCAACGGCCATGAAAACGAAGGTCGGGCTCAGCCACGAGCCCAAACGGAAGTTGCCCTGGGTGGTCTATTGGTTCGGGCAACCGGACGATGAGACCGGCAAACAGCGCAAGTACACGAAGTGCTTCCGGTACAACCGTGAGGCCCGCGAGTTTCAGACGGACAAGCAGACGCAGTTCGACCGAGGCGGGCCGCGGGATATGCCTGCCGACGTGACCCTCGGGCGGTTGCTTGATGAGTTCTGGGACGCAAGGGTCTCTGGACTCAGCCATTCGTCACAGGCGTGCTATCGCAACACAGTCAGCCAGCTACGGGAACACTTCGGGAACAGCCGCCCCGTGAGGCTGATTGAGCAGCGGCATGCCGAGACGTTTATGGCGGCACGGAAGCGCCGAGACGATCGTCCAGGATCTCTGTCAGGCAACGCGAGGAAGCAGCATCTGAAGTACTGTCGGGCGATCTTCAACGCTGCCGTCGAGTGGCGGTACATTGTCCGCAACCCATTCCTTCCGGTCCGGTCGAGTGGTAGCTCACCGCTGCGGGCCAAGCCCAAGTCGAGAGCCTGGCATCACCTCACGCCGGGCGAATTCGATCGGTTGCTGGCCGCGGTCCCGAACGTTAAGCGGCGGGCGGCTTACTGGCTCATGTACGGCTGCGGGCTCCGGCCGGGTGAGGTCTACAACCTCACGTTGGATCGGGTAGACCTTGAATCTCGTCGCGTCTACGTCGCCAATCTAGCTGTGACGAACAGCGTCCCCCCATTCGTGGTCAAGGCGGACGGTCAATCAGCGGACACGAAGGAACGGAGCGTGCCGATCCCCGAGGCCGGAATAGCGGACCTGACCGCAGCGTGCCAGCAGGCCTTCAAGTCGGGCGGCTTCGTGGTGCTCAGTCCCGAGCGGTTCGCTACCGTCCAACGATACTGGCGGCTGTGCCGGGACGGTGAATCCTGGGGTGGTCGCAAGGATCATCGGCCCTGGCTGAACCGGGACATGATGAACAACCTCCTCCGCGACACCAAGGCATACCTTCGCAAGGCAGGGGTGGACCTGACGGCTCTGTTCACCTTGACCGCGTTCCGCAAGAGCTTCGGGCAGAACCACGCAAACGCCGGCACGCCATCCCGGGCGTTGGCCAAGCTACTCGGGCACTCGGACGTGTCGGTGACGATGGAATTCTACAACCGGGTGACGGACGCGAACGAAAGAGCCGTGGCTCAGACGATGGACCGGCTACTGGGCCCGGGTGACAAACGATTGGTAGGCACGTGATGATTTCCGCCCGAGTTCCACTGGAGTTCCACTGGAGAGGCGTTTTGGAGCGTTTGCGCCCACCTCGGAATCATCGTAACATATTGTCAGATAAGTACTCGGGTTGGGTGGACAAAGTTAGAACTCTTCCCATCTTCGCATGGCCGAGCGCTGAGATCGCCAGGCTCCTCGATGTAGCATGATCAAACACGCTGTCAAAAAACGATGATTTGCGACAGCGGTACGGAAATGAGCGCCTGCGTGTCGATTCGTCGCTCGGTCGCAGAAAGCCCTCTGGAGAGTACGCCAGGGGGCTTTTTTCTGCGTTTTTCGGGCCCTACAGAGGGTGCCAACTCGGTGCCATCTCGACGCCAAATCTCCGCCAAGCCATGGACGCCTCAAAACTTGCGTACGATTGCTGTATGAACTGATGTCAACGGGCATCTTTGAAACGTACGAACGGAAGTAGTCCTAACGGAATATGGTTCAAACGACATCATCGTTTCAGCATACGGGACCTTGCACTGCGCGCCCTTTCCTGGCGTCTGACCGTTACTCAACTACGCTCGACTCAGCGACCGAGGATAGCCAAGGAGCTGTAGCTCGGACCATCCGTATCACACTCGTTTCTCGCCCGCTCGTCAAGAGGCTGGTGTCATGTCTTATTCGATGCCCTCGACCGCCGTACGGAAGAATCGGTCAGCATCGGACGATGTGGGCGCAGCAGCAACTCACGACACATCCTTCACGCAGCGAAACCCGATGTTGGCGTTTCTTGTCAGCGGCGCAGTGAACTGCCGCAGCCAGCACTGGAGCCCCTGAGCAGGAAAGCCCCGCCCGCCGCCTTTGGTTACACGCATGGAAGGCTGCCTGGCCGCTTGGGGTTCCCACTCATCGACCCACTCTTGGGTGTTGCCCATCAGGTCTTGCACTCCAAAAACCGACGCGCCCATTGGGAATTGTGTGACCGACGTGGTAATCTTCAACTTGTGCTCGGCGCTGTGGAGGCGTTTGGGATCTGGTGCTTGGCCCCACGGGTAGATCGAGCCATCTGCCCGCGGGCGGCAGCTTCCCACTCGACTTCGGTAAGAAGGCGCTTGCCTCTCCACCGCGCATAGAGCACCGCATCGATGAAGTGAATGTTGGTCACCGGGTGAGTCTCGAGTTCCTTCGGGTAACGATGATCAGGCCGAAACTCTCGCCATCGGCCGTTGGTCACGGGATAACGATCGATAAAGAATGCAGGGACCGTGCATTTGCGCTTTGGGTTCTTGATATTCGGTTGATCGGTCCCGACGATGTAGCTGTCCGCTGGTACAAACACCATATCCGCCGGCATTGTCCCTTGCCCATTATCGTGATTCTCGTCTCGTCTTTGTGTCATGGATCGTATTCGACGTAACGATGCTCGTGCCGAATTCCCGGCAGATTGTCCTATGTGTCAACGCGACACGGCACGTCTCGCGCTTGTTGGCCGTTCGAAACGTGAGGGACATCGAGTCGCGGACTCCGCACTTTCCTGGCGTCGCCCAGGCGGTGCAGGGACTCGCTCATCGCCGTGTCGTCGGCCGTCGACCGGAGCCGTGGGGCACCGGAGTCGTCTCGCCATCGCGCGATCCGCGTCGGGGAGACGCCGATCCGGTAAGCTACGATACACGCCCGGTTGGTTAGGGTGGTACGCCATACACCACGGAGGAGCCAGCGTCGTGCCGACGTGATCACAGTCAACGGTGTAACCGCAATTCGCCCCGCGCGCCGCAAGTCCCGGACCAGAGCGTAATCCTCCATGATTGGCACATCGGGGAACCCCCCAGTTTCGCGAAAAGTGCACGCCCGGATCGAGAGAGCCTGATCGCCGTAGGGCATCTGGAGGACACGGGATCGAAAGTCCACCAGCTTCTCGATGAGGCGAAAGGACCACGCTTCGGCCTCGATCGACAGCCGAAAGGCGCAGACACATACGCTCGGCTGCTCGAGAGTATGAAGGACGGCCTCGTCAAAACCCTCCGGCAGAATCGTGTCGGCGTGAAGGAACAGCAAAACGTCGCCATTGGCAGCGGCGGCGCCGGCGTTCATCTGGCGCGCGCGGCCACGCTTTGCGCGGATAACTTTCGCACCAGCCTCGGCCGCAAGCGCCGTAGTTCTATCGGTGCTTCCGCCATCCACAACGATAACCTCGATCGCGCTCTGGGACGCGGACTGGATCGCAGCGGCAATCGTCGCCTCCTCGTTGAGCGCGGGAATGATGACCGAAACCCGCGGCCGTTGCTGAGAATCCCGCGTCTTGCCCTGCTCCCAGGTCAGCAGGTCGTCGGGGCGATCAACATCCGACAGCACCTGCAAGAAGTTCGTTGAAGCGTCGGCATGAGCGGCTATTTCGCATGTTTGTTCGAGAACGTTTGGGCTGCCCCATTCGATGTCGTTGAACAACTCGGGAATTGGCCGACGTAGCCCGAGCAGATAGTAGCCGCCATCGGGAGCCGGTCCGACAACGATGTCGTTCTCTTCCAAGCGGGCGAGTGCCTCAATGACGTGTTCTGGCTCGCGTTCCGGGCAGTCGGTTCCGATGATGACCACGCTCCGGGCCCCGTTGGCGAATGCCTCACTTGCCGCGTCACTCATTCGGTGTCCGAGATTTCCGTCGCCCTGAAGCACATATCTGTGCTGCTTGCCAAACGTCTCGCGAAAGGCCGGCACATCGGCGCCGGTCACCCGAACTTCGAGTGAGCAGAGTCGCAAGTCACTCAGAACGCCCAACTTCCTGAGCGTTTGCTCGGTCAATTCACGTGAGATATCGGCCGCCCGCTCGGCGCCGACGGCGGGGACGAGGCGCGTCTTGGCTGCGCCAGGCATTGGAAAGCGCGCAAAGACGATAAGATGTTCGCTTTGGTAAGACAAAGGTCGATCCATGGGAAAGCTCCCTCAGCGCTTGTTCCTGTGCCGTTTGGCGACCTCCCGCCGTGTCGCCCCAACGCTCGAAAGCGTGGGCACGATGTAGGGCACCACCACTGTCAAGCCCATCCTGACTAAATAGCTCCTCGCAAAGCGTAAAATGGGTAATCTGCGTTTATCCCAGCACCTGTAGGACGTAGCATTCCCAGTTCACTTTCCCTCTTGTGTGGAGCTATTTAGTCTGCCCCGATCGACGTTTCTGTTGGACAGGGCGTCACCATGGTTGATGAAGACCAGGATGGCGCCGACAACCACGGCATACCACGACACCCGCCGTACGACCGCCGGCTCCATCGCCGCATGGAACCAGTCCCTGGCCCGCCTCAATGTGTTGCGACCACGCCGGCCCATCTTATCTTACCGTCGGGACTTCAAGATCAGGTTGAACAGTCGGCGAACGAACGGCGTCAGCCGGGTTCGATTGTAGGCGTCACCGGCCTTACGGATGACTTCCGCTTGCGTTGGGTAGGGATGAATCGTCCTTGCGATGGTTCCCAACCCCTTGCCGGCGACCATGGCCAGCGTGATCTCGTTAATCATTTCGCCCGCGTGTCGGGCAACGAGCGTCGCTCCGAGGATCCGGTCCGTGCCTTTTTTCAGGTGGACCTTCAGCAATCCCTCAGCTTCACCGTCCAGCACGGCTCTGTCCACATCGGACAGCTCCATCGTAATCGTCTGCACTTCGATGTCACGTTGCTTCGCGTCGCGTTCGTACATCCCGACGTGGGCGATCTCCGGATCCGTGTAGGTGCACCAGGGAATCGTCAAGGCGCTTGCCTTGCTCCGGCCGAAGAACAGCGCGTTCTGTATCACGATGCGGGCCATGAAATCCGCCACATGCGTGAACTTGTATACGGAGCAGACATCGCCGGCAGCGTAGATGCGCCTGTTCGATGTTCGCAAACGCTCGTCGACCTGTACTCCCGACTTCGTGTCAAATGCAACGCCAGCCGCCTCCAGGCCGAGTCCTTCCACATTGGGTGCGCGGCCAACACCGAGCAGGATCTGTTCAGCCCGAACCTCCTTCTTGTCGCCGAGCTTGATAACACGCTCGGCACCGTCCTTCCGTACCGACTCGATCTGCACGCCGCAACGCACGTCGACCCTGTCTCGCAGCAGCGCGGCTTGGATCCGCTCCGCCGCATCGGGATCCTCGCGACCCAAAACGTTCGGCCCGACTTCGAGCAAGGTGACGGAAGAGCCGAAGCGCGCGAATGTCTGTGCCATCTCGCAGCCGATCGGACCGGCTCCGATTACGGCCAGGCGTGCGGGCAGCTCCGTCAACGAGAAGACGGTCTCGTTGGTAAGATAGCCCGTCCCCGCAAGGCCCGGTATCGGGAGGGCGGCCGCCCGTGCGCCCGTTGCGATGCACGCCCTGGCGAATCGAAGCGTCTTACCATCGACCTCGACGGTATCGCCACCCGTGAACCGCGCGTCGCCGATGAACACGTCGATCCCAAGTTTGCTAAAACGTCTGGCCGAGTCACGCGGACTGATACCGGCGCGGAGCTTTCGCATGCGCTTCATCACCGCGGGGAAGTCAATGGCCGCACCATCCGGCACACTGACGCCGTATTCGCCGGCGTCGCGGACATCTGCGAAGGCGCGGGCGCAGCGGATCAAGGCCTTCGACGGCACGCACCCGGCATTGAGGCAGTCGCCGCCCATGAGGTGGCGTTCAATGAGCGCCACCTTGGCGCCGAACCCGGCCGTACCCGCAGCGGTCACAAGCCCGGCCACCCCGGCGCCGATTACCACCATGTTGTAGCGGCCTGCGGGCTGCGGGTTGACCCAATCCGTCGGGTGCACGTTGGCGATCAGGCGCCGGTTGTGTTCGTCGAGCGGTTGGGCCTGCGGTAACCCGGCTACGACCGAATCCATTGCCGCGTCCGCATCGCCTGGCACCCGGGCCACCTTCGGTCCCGTCTCAGCTCGCGGGATGTCAACGCTTGTTTCTTGCATCATTCAGCGTCCAATCGTAATCGAGCCATTTGACTCGCGGTTTTTTACCCTCGTCCAAGGCTGCCTTCAGCGGCGCGGAATAACGAGCGACGAACGCGAGTACGGAGCCCGCGACCTGCTCGAAATCCGCGCCGTACCAGTCGTAGAGTCTCGTCAGATAAACTTCCTTAGCGCCCGGCTGATAACGAAACCACTGATCATGCGAATGCACGTAGCGCGTCTGATCCTCCAGTTGCTCGTCGATCAGTTCCGCGTGATAGGCTTCGTTGCGCAGCTTCGGACAGCCGATCGCGGCACACACCAGGGCGAAGTGGATGCGCGGCTCGGCGAATTTCGGCCGGATCTGTTCGTGCTCGATCTGGTCCAGGCTGAGCGTCACACTTCCGATGCGCCATCGCGTGTGGCGCCAGCGTTTCGCGCGGGGGATGTCCTTGATGGACTTGACGAGGTAGTGATCGAGGATCAACCGGAGCGTGAAAGCGTTGTAGGCGTTGATGAGGAGCGACAGTTTCTCGTCGCGACCGAGATCAGCGAAGGGCGCGTTCTCAAGTGAAGCGATATAGGTATCCAAAGACGCGGCTTCGCTGCGCAAACCTTCGTAGTCGACCCATCCGTCGCCGTCGACGTGTTTGCGAAGCAAGGCGTCGAATGCGGAGTGGTCGAACGTCGGGCCATCGGATTGCCGCTGATACGCCTCTTGCGGCGTGACCGGAGCGGGCCCGAACAGGTTTCGGAGCGCATCGCGCCGCTGGTGTGCGCGGGAGGCGATCCCAAGCATCGCGACCGCCACGAGCGCGAGCACGATCGTCCCCCTCGTCCGGCCGGCCGAACCGACGACCATCTGTTCGGTTGACTCATTCATCGTCCCTTCCGAAGCGGTTTCCTCTTGAATTCGGGTGTTCTGGCGGAGCGTTTTGCGGGCCAGACGCGTGACATAGACGGTCACTGCGATGGTTGCCATCAGCCCGACGGCCAGCAGTGCCCATTCGCCGGGCGTCTTTCCGCGTTGAGCACCCGCCGCGGACCGCAGGCCTTCCGTTCCGATGTGCCCCAGGTACACGTACATGAATGTGCCCGGCAGCATGAACAGCCAGCTCGCCAGGACGTAGGGCCAGAATCGGATGGCGGTGAGGCCGAAGAGATAGTTGCCCAGGCTGAACGGCACGGCCGGTGACAATCGCAACATCGCGATGATCTTCCATCCACCGTCGCCGATGGCCCGGTCGATGGCCTCGAATTTCGGGAACCTTTGGGCCTGTCGGGCGACCTTGTCGCGCGCGAGGTGCCGGGCGATCAGGAATGCCATCGCGGCGGCAGTTGTGGAGGCAAGCGACACCGTCACCGTTCCCCAGGCCAAGCCGAACACTGCCCCTGCGGTGAGCGTCAGCGCCGAACCGGGAAAGAACGCCAGGGCCGCAACAACATAAGCAGCTCCGAGGGCGAGCGGTCCCCAGAATCCCAGGCCGTCCGCTTTCGACTTGACCAGGTCAATCGCTCGATCCACCGGCAGTGCCCGAATCAGCACCAGGAGCGAGACGATAATCAAGGCGATAGAGACTCCTTTGATGAGCCCTGCTCGACGCTCTATGTGCGAAGTAATGGACATCATGTTTCCTGTCTTCGGCGAAGGATCGGCCGACGCATTGGCGGTGGTCGTGTTGGCCACAATCATTTGAAACACGCTCCTCATTTTGCCTTAGATTAGGAACCGGCGCGCTCACCCTGGGCCATAAAGGCTGCGGTTTCGGACATCGGGATCGCGAAGCCCACACTCTCAATCCCCGGACCGGCGAGCTTGGAGACGACCACGTCGACGAGGTGGCCGTGCCGATCCAGCAGCGGCCCGCCGGAGTTGCCGGGAGAGATGGCCGCATCGGTCTGAATTATCTGCGTCGGCGCGACTTCTCCCGCCCTCCGTACTGCGGAGACGATTCCGCGAGTGATCGTCCAGCCCAACCCGACGGGATGGCCGATGACGTACACATCGCTTCCCACCTCTGGCAGGGCGACAAGCTCAACCCGCATCGGCACCCACTCGCCTGACGGCGGATCAACCTGCACGAGCGCCAAGTCCGCCTCGCTGCTCCTTCGCAAGGTTTTTGCGGCGAACGTCTCTCCCTCATACGTCTCCACGGAAGGTGCGTCATCGTTTCCGACGACGTGTGGGTTGGTTACAATCTGCCCGGACTCGCTGACGACGAAGCCGGTTCCCATCCCGTCTCCGGCGCGCAAACGCACCACATGAGTGCGGGCCTTGTAGTAAGGGTGGTCGGAGGATTCTAAGCGCGGCGCGGACGCACGCAGGCCGATGACCGTGTACTGCCCGGCGCGAAAGTCAAACAGATCGCCATCGGGCTTCACACGAAACACGGCCAGATCTTCCGCCAGATCGCGGCGGTCGATCACCGTGCAGTTGTCCCAACCGTTGGGCGCACCGTTGTCGTTCGTCATGTCAACGCTCCTCCGCATGAGGACCCGTGTCCGGCCGTGCAGCCGAAGCAGTGTTCACCAGTGACGATGCGCCAGTGAATCAGCGCTGCCGGATCGAAGTCGCGGATGTGCTTTAGTGCCCCATGATCGGTTGGCATGGCCAAGGCGTAGTTGAAATCGCAATCGTGCAGCGTCCCGTCCCAGCTCACGTGGATTTGCCGGCGACACATCAGCCCATCCAGAGTGTCGGGATTGAACGACTCACGCAATAAACGCAGGTACTTTTCGTCGTGACCGTTACGTCGCAGGTCGTGCAGGAACCGACCGATGGGCATGTTTGTAATCGTGTGAAGCCGGGTGAATCTGATCCCGAAGCGCCGTTCGAGTTCACGGCGATAATCACGTTCCAGGCCAGTCTGCTCTGGCGGCAATGTCGGACCTGCTGCGTTGTAGACAAGGGTGAGCGTCAATCCCGGCTCGATCCCGTATCCGACCGAGTTCAATCGTCGGATCACGTCGATGCTCTTCTCGTACACCCGCACACCGCGCTGTCGATCGACGTTCTCCGGCAAGTAGCACGGCAGCGAGGCAACCAGACGAACGCGCTGATCGCGGTAGAACTCGGGCAGGTCCGTGTACCCGTCGCGGTGCATGATCGTCAGGTTCGTCCGCACCAGCACGTCGAGGTCTCTGCATCGCGCGATCATGACGAAGCGCCGGAAGTTGGGATTCATCTCCGGCGCGCCGCCGGTGATGTCCAGCGTCGTAATGCTCGCCCACTTCGCGGCCTCAAGCACGAGCACCATGGTCTGCCAGTCCATCTGTTCCGTACGTTTTGGCGAGGATTCCACATGACAATGGCGACAGGCTAGATCGCAGGTCAGGCCGATGTTGACCTGAATGGTGTCGAGCGACCGTGCGTACAACGGTCCGCCACAGCTCGCCTCGACGCGCTCGTCGAACTCGTTTCGTCCGTGGACAGTCAGGGGTACTGCGATGGTCGTACTCATTGCGTCAGCTTCCTGTGCGAGTCAGGGTCCAGTAGATCACCGCACCGAGCGCGGCCCCAATCGGCAGCGTGGTCAGCCACGTCGCCAGAATCTGCGCGATGGTCTTCCAACGTGCGGTGCGGCTGACCATGCCGATCCCGAAAATCGCGTCGCACGATACGTGCGTCGTCGAAACGGGGACGCCCAGGCGGGAAGCGCCCAGCACCAGGGCGGCCGTCACCAGATTGCCCAAAAGACCCTGTCCCGGGTTCAGGTCGGTGATGCGCTTACCCATCGTCTCGGCGACCTTCCTCGAATTCAGCAATCCGCCGATTGCCATCGCCGCCGCGCCGAGCGCCAGAAACGGGCTGACCACGAGCGGCAGAAAGAAGCTGCCGCACAGTTCGCCGAGATTCGCCTCTTCGTATCCGACAATTAACGCGATGCCGCCAAGCGCGCCCGTCAAGGCGTGCGTTGTCGAGGTCGGCATCCCCAGGAAAGTCGCGAGCAGGATGGTCCCGGCGCCAGCGGCGGCTACGGAGATCAGCAACTCGCCACTCTGCGCGAGTTCGGGCGGTACGAGCCCCTTGCCGCTGAAGGACTTGGCGAGCGAGCCGGCAAGGAGAATCGACAAAACGCTTCCCGCCATCGTGGCTATGGTCGTCCAGGTCACCGCCTTGCGGTAGCTAATCGTGCCGCTGCCGTACAGGGTCGCCACGCCCTTGAAGTTATCGTTGGCGCCGTTGCTGTAAGCGGGCCAGAAAACGGCCAGGATGAGTACGGCAGACGTCACGGGACACACGCTTTCGTTTGAGCGAAGAGGTTCGTGTTCATCATCATGGTCAGGGTCTCATGGCAGAAGCGGTGCGACAACTCGGCGCAGCCCGTCGGCATCCGTGAGACCGCTCGATACGCTCTGCACACGCCCGTTCGCGTCGATCACCACGAGTGTCGGCAGTCCCTCGATGTCGAAGAGTCCTAGTAGCTCGCGCGACGTGCGCAGCTCATACGAGAGTGAATAGTGGGCTTCGAGATAGCGCTGCACGGAAGGTACGTCGTCGTCCACCGTGAGTGCTGCAATCCGCAACCGGTCGCCCCACTCGTGCGAGAAAGTGTTCAGCACCTCGCGCTGTACCCGGCACTGCGGACACCAGGTCGCCCAGAAGTAGAGGATCGCCGGTTTCCTGGACAGATCCGCCATCGCAAAGCGGCTACCGTCCAGCTTCGAGGTCGCCAGGCGAGCCCAATCACCGCCTTCGGCGGGCGACTCGACGTCGGACGTCGAAATGGGTCCGTGACGCGCGTGCGACTCACGGGCAGTACCCACGTATATAGCCGCGCCAAGCACCGGCGCGGTCAGCACAGCGAGCACGACGACGGGGCTCAACGCTCTCGATCGGCCTGTTTGACTTAGATTACATTCGCACACCATCGTAACCTTACTTTCTCAATCTCAGGGCAACGCGCCGAGCAGCCTGCTCGCAATCCTGTGATGCACTCGCACCGGCGCTCCAGCGCGCCCCTGTGTTTATCAGCAACAACCCTCGCTCTCGCAGCAGGGTGAATCTTCACTCAAGCGGGTCTCCGCGTAGTCCCGCCCCTTGGTCTGACGCGGATCACGAACACCCGACGATTTGCAATCGAACGGCGCCGCCGATTCGATTAGTATCTCGGCGACGGGCGGCACGGCGATGATCTCCTTGCCGTACGGACCCTCCGTGTTCGTCAGGATGCTGAACGTCTTGTCGCAAACGGCGATTCGCTCGCCGCGGCGAAGTGTGTGGCCGTCGTCATCGCGAACGGTCCTCCAAGGTCCCTTGTAGATCACAGCCTGGTTGCGCTCCAAGCACGGGCCGTCCTTGCCTTTGAACGCGCGGACCGTGACCGAGCGGAACTCGATCCCGTCGATCACCTGCCACGGCCGATCCTGTCGGGCCAGAATCTCCACGCCGTAGAACCCGGCTTCCTCGAAGTGTTCAAGGAACCGATCCTCGCGAAACGCGCCTGCGATACAGCCGCTCCAGAGCCCTGGGTCGTTGAGGATGCGAGGAGTCGGATCCTCGTCGCAGACGATGTCCGAGATCACCGCCCGTCCGCCGCGTTTCAGCACCCGGAAGATTTCGCTGAACAAACGCTGCTTATCTTCCGGCCTCACGAGGTTGAGTACACAGTTGGAAACCACGACATCCGCGCAGCCGTCGCCGACGGCCGGTGCATCTCGCCGCAGCCGCGCACACTCGGCCTCAAACCGGCTCATGCCGTCCATCGTCGTGATCGGATGGTCTCGTAGCCATCGCTCAGCGCGCTCGATGTCCAGGGGCATATCCTGAATCCGAGCCTTGACGAAGCGGACATTGGCGTGCCCTATTCGCTCGGCCATCTTGTCCTGGTACTTCCGCGCCAGCGCGAGCATCGCGCCGTTGAAATCGACTCCGATGACTTGCCCGTGTCGTCCGACCTTCTGGGCGAGCATGTAGCAGATCTTGCCCGAACCCGAGCCCAGATCGACAACGGTTTCACCCTCTCGCACGTGGGGCGACGGGTCACCGCAGCCGTAGTCCTTCCCGATGATCTCCTGCGGTAGATTCTCGAGAAGGGTCGGGTCGTAGCTCCCGTTCGGACAGCACAAACCCGGCTCGACCTCCTCAGCGGCACGCGCGTATCGGCTGATGACCGACCGTTCGACATCGGTTGCAGATGCGGCCCCTCCGACTTGTAGGCTGCTCGTGTGCTCTAGTGTGGATTCCATTCATCGACTCCTGTGCTGCTGAGCCGCCGCGTCGGCGCACTCACCTTAATCGTTTGCTCTGATGCCGATCTTATTTCACTCGGTTCAGAAATCGTGCACGAAGACGTAGTCGTTCTCACGGGCACCACCGGGGCAGGCGGCGCACGCCTGAACCTTACCCTCGGCCACGATCTGCCCTTCCGGCGTCATGTTGGCCCAGAACCAATCGTTGTTTGCCGGATCAAATCCCTGGACCTTCCACATCACCGTGAGCGCGGCTTCGGTGACGTCGGGACTCGTTCCGACATTCTCTTTCACGATGATCGAACCATCCGGAAGCGCACCGTTGAAACTGGTCAGAGCCGACTCGACCTCGCCGCTGATAAAAACCTGCGACATAGGCCCATGTGGCAACACACTGAAGAAGGTGCCCCGGTGATCGGGAAACTGCGCCCATTCCTGATAAGGATCATCCTGCGTGATCCGAGTGAAAAGCCTCGCACCGGTAGGCGAGTCCTCCGCGGAATCATCCGCTCCGGGCATCGCCGGACACCCCGCGACAGCCAAAAGAATGGCCAACGCGACACCGCCGACGGAGAGCAGGCTCAAAACGCTTGTCGATCTGAAAAACTTGTTCATCAAACCGCTCCTGCCATCTCCGCGGCGCCAAGCGGCGTCGCGACTTTGTATGTCAAGTGACTCGCGTGGCCGGCGAGAATCGGCGCTCCTGTTGGAGCAGCTCGGCGGTCGCCCCGCGCGTCCGCCGAAACCACTCCAGTATGTTCGTTCGATGAAATCCAAACCTCACCCTCACGACTACTCCGCCACGTACTTCCTTGGATTGCCGAGAAACATGTCAAGCTGCTTTTTCCCGGGGAACAGGTACCGCTTGCCTTTGTAATCCACCGCGAAATCCGCCGTTCCCTTCACATCCTGGCCCATCTCGACCTTGCACACCGGGCAATAGCCGCCCAGTGCCACGTCAGCGTCGGCATACCTGGCGGGATTGAACTTGAACATGTCAAGCTGTTTCTGCGACGGGAAGAGATAGAGGCGTCCATTGTGGGTCAGGTGGTACTCGGCCTGTCCCTCGACATCCTTGTTCATCTCCACCTTGCACACCGTGCACTTACCGCCCATTGCGGGGGTGAATGTCGCCGGATCGGCGTCGAACATCTGCTTCTGTTCCGGACCGGGGAACAGATACCGCAATCCGTCATGGACGCTCGCATACTCGGGCTTGCCGGGTACGACCTTGTTCATCTTCACAAGACAAACCGGGCAGTTGCCTGCCATCGCGAGGTCCGCATCCGCGTACTTTTCCGGGTTGTCCGCGAACATCCGCTGCTGCTTCTCGGAGGGGAAGAGATAGAGTCTGCCATCCCGCACAGTGTGCAGTTCAGGCTTTCCCGGCACCGCTTTGCCCATCTCGACGCGGCACACGGCGCAGTCGCCACCTAAGACCGGCGCGAACGCGGCCGGGTTCGCGTCGAACATCCGCTTCTGCTCCGCGCCGGGGAACAGATAGGTTAGGCCATCGAAGGTGGACGAGTAACTCGGATCGCCCTTTACAAGCTTGTCCATCTTCACGAGGCATACGGGGCAGTATCCGCCTAGGGCCGGTTCGGGTTCCGCCGCCGACGCCAAGCTCGATCCGACCAGCAATACCGAGCACACTGTCGTAACCACATACTTTCTCATAGCATTTGATCTCCTTGGGTTCGTGAACACTCAAACGAATGTCAAACAGCTTTACTAATGATGCGTCCGGTATTCCTTGAACGGCGCCAGAAAGGCGTGCACACCTTCCGAGACGCGATCGCCAGGCCACCGGGCGAGACTCTCTTGCAGGTCGGTGAACGGCGCTCCGCACCGGTGCTTCTTGACCGCCGCCTCGCGAAGGGCGTTGAACTCGGCCACCGTCCAGTCAACATCATGTCGCTCGACCGCGCCATCCTGCGAAACCAATATGACCTGCGGACCGCGAAGGCGGATGCTCGTTTTGTCACGCGGCGCCTGCACTTCGAGAATCGTGTGCGTACCCGCAACGCGGTCGACGACCTGGGTCGCGCTCACCTCGACCTTCTCCTGGTACAGCGCCGACAGCACCATGAACCCCGGCTGATCCTCGGTCATGCCCACGGCCGCGTCATATTGTTGCACAATTCCGCCGAGATTGTCCTGAGGTTTCTCCCTAGGGGATATGCTTAGAAGGCTTGTCCGGCGGACTCGCTGTACCTCTGAGCCATCTCATGACTTGTCGCCCGGATAAGGAGACACTTGCCTCGGTGCATTAAGCGACGGCATTCATGTCGCTGTCCGTCATGACTTCAGCAATCTTCCAATTACCGTGCACGCTTTAGTCTCCGTCACTCTGAATTCTTGTACTTCCGACACTTCGGTATGGACCGTGGATCGTGCACGGTCGCCGCGCACGCCGATTCAAGGTCTCGTACAAACTCACATTCCGTCCCTCGACAACCAATCAGCGAGTACCATTGCGGTCGTCATCAGAAGTGTGAGTACAACCAGAGCCTGCCCGGGAATCATCCGTCTTATCGTTCTTTATCCTTCTCAAGACATTCATACGGCGATCAAACTGGACCTCATTCGGCATCCGTTGCACAGGATCAGCCGCTTAACGGGCAGCCTGTACGCAAGCACTCCCTATCACTACGTTCCGGCATCCCACGTTACGCCACTCCTTTTTCACGTGCCCCGCGATGGGCACCGCGGCCCGCTGAGGATTCACGCACCGCAAACGGCTGAAGCAAGCGCGACAGTTCTCGGCGTAGCGCTTTCCAGTTGTCCTTACGTCTCGCCGCGACTGCGATCCCGCGAGCCGAATACCGCCGCAGCGCGACGGAGTCCGTCTCGTCAACGATCGCAATCAGGGCGAGGGACTTGAACTGCGGGTCGCGCGAAACGACATCCGCAAAGTCCAAGGAGCCCAACACCGGCGTGTCCGCATCAAAAACCATCACGTCGGGCTTTGACCTGGCGGCCTCCATAAGGGCGTCAAGCGCGTGGCGGAACACTCGAACGCCTATGCGGCCAGCACGGGGGCCGGTACCGTCGCCACTATCTGCTTCGCGGCGCTGTCCATGATCTCCCCTCGCTTGCCATGTGCGTTAATCTAGGCATTCTGGGTCGTCTAGGATAGGACGCGGGCGAGGTTTTCGCGGTAGCGCGGCCAGTTGTTCAAGGGGACGCATGCAGACCGGAACGCCTTCTCCCACAGGTCAAGCACCCACATCTGATGCGTACCGGCCATCGTGGTGAACACGCCGTCGCTGGCCCGGGCGAGGCTCCAAGGCGAACTGAGTATGGTGCTGGGCGCGGGATCGCTGGTCCGCTAACCGAAGGGCTGTTCTCCGGTGCCCATAACGGTATCAACTGCTGCGGCTCGCAGGTCGACGACCTGAACGGCCCACTGAACGCGAGGCGTGTAGTGGTTTTCGAAGAACGGTTCCTGGCGGACTGCGACGCTCGTCATACGAAGGGGTAGCTCGCGATGCACGGCACTGATACTCTCAGCATACCGCCAGCCTTAACCCTGGTATCAATCTCGCGCTGACGCTGACTGTCTGTATCCCGGCATCCGTGAACTTCATGAGGAGCGCCGGATTGCCAGCTGCCTCTCCGCAAACCGATATCGGGCGGCCAACTTCATTCGCCGCATTAACTAAGTCACCAATCAGAGACCAAAACACCGACCTATCAGGATTGTAGTCGCGCGCTACCAGCTCGTTGTTGCGGTCGACGGCGAACAGGTACTGGATCAGGTCGTTGGTGCCGATACTCCCAAACTCAGCGACTTGAAGGATCTCACGTGCCTGCAGGCACGCGGATGGCACCTCAAACATCACACCATGCTCAAGATGCTCAGCATGCATGTCGCGGATGCTCTCGAGGAAGAGCTCCTTGAGGGTAAGGAATTGTTCACGATCGACGATCATGGGATACAACACGCTGACCGGCCCGTGAGTCGACACTCTGGCCAGTGCTCGCGCCTGCGTCCTGAGTAGGTCTGGCCGGGCCAGCAGTAGGCGGGCGCCGCGCAGACCCAGGTGCGGATTCGGTTCCTCGGGCAGATCAAGGAAGGACGCGGCCTTGTCACCACCGATATCGAGCAACCTGAAGGTGACCGGACGCCCGTCCATCGCCCTGACGACCGACACGTAGCGCTCGAACTGCTCCTCTTCGTCGAGCGTGCGGCCGGCGGCGATGAACTCGAACTCCGTGCGGTACATGCCGATCCCTTCCGCCCTCATCTCCACGGCCTCTGCCACCTCCGACGCGAGACTGATGTTGGCCATGACCCGTAGGCCCGTGACCGGGCCCACCGCGCCGGGTCGCGGCAGCCCGGGACCCAGCATCGGATGTCGGCGCAAGGTTTCTTCCGTAGGCCAGATGACCACCTCTCCGCTGTCGCCGTCGAGGAGGACATCGGTCCCGCAGGAGATAAGACCGTGGATGCCCTCGATGCCGCTGACGGCGGGGATGCCAAGGGCGCGGGCGAGAATCGCCGCGTGTGAAGTGGGCCCGCCGCGTTCGGTGATGAACCCAATCGTGTGCTTCGTATCCAGTTCGACCGTGAGGCTGGGCGTGAGTTCCTCGGCAACGATGACACGGTTGCGCCCGCGCTGGCAGTGTTCCTCGCCCGCACACTGAAGCGACGGGTTCATGTTGCGAAGGACATCCAGCAGCCGTCGCCGGATCTCTCCGATATCGGTCGACCGTTCCCTGATGTATTCGCTGTCCACCTCCTGGATGCGGGTCTCGTAGTCATCCAGCGTTCGCGTCACGGCGAGCTCCGCATTAACGTTGCCATCGTCGACCAGTTCCATCATCTGTTTCGTGAGGGTTGGGTCTTGCAGGATGACCTTCTGAGCCCGAAAGATTTCCGCTTCCGCCGGGCCGACCCGATCGGCGACCTCACGAACCAAGCCGTCAATCCGCTCGACGACTGCTGTGATGGCGCTCTTGAGGCGTCTCTTTTCTCGTCCCTTTCCTTCACCACTCACTCTGTAAGAAGGCAGGTTCGAGTGACGTCGCTCGTTGAACAGGCAGACCCGCCCAGCTGCTACACCCTCGCTGATCGGCAGTCCGGCGAAGCGAGTCTCCGCGTTGTGGAGATCATGAGAGGCTCGAAGTGTCATGGGCCGGCCCCCTCCCTATACGTTCGAGGAGATTTCAAAGACCGGTTCTTGAGACTCACAGCTACCACGAAAACGGCTACCTTCTCTTCACTGTCGCCACGAAGCCCAAAAACGCCTTTTCGCTCTCACTCAACTGAGACACGCGCCGACAGCACCCCAGCCACCAGGAAACCAAGCAGCAGACACGCCACCGTTTGCCCGAGAACCAGCGAACCTTCGCCAAGCATCTCCACAAAGATGTCGTGCATCTTCATTGGTACTCAAGGATCACTGTGACCCAGTCCGGACGTCTCGACCCGAGGTGACCTACCGATTGTCTGAAATATTGCGTTCGGTCTGTCCAACATCTTCATGAGTGCAGCGGGGTCAGTCACGGGCAGCTTGCACTTGTAATTCCTGCATAGGTAGACCGTCGTCTTGCCTGAGATCATCCCTTTGTAACGAAGCAGGGGAATGCGCTCCTCGACTGCTTTCGATCCGGGTGCGGCCGGTTCCACTTGGGCCAGAACCTTGTTCGGGATGAACCGGCCGTGGATGAGCTCAAGGAATCGTCGTGTATCAGCGCTGCCTCGTTTGCCTGCGATGGCGATCTCCCAACTCGGATGGAGGAAGAAGTCGGCCGCGCACAGTAGGTTCAGGTATCCCCTCGGTTGGGCAAGCATCATGCCCTGCGTGGATGTGAAAACCAGCTGCGCCTTCACGCCGTACGCAGCATTGTCGAGGAGTCCCGACAACCTGAGTAGCACGAGCGTCGCCGTGGAATTGCCGGACGGCACGGCGCCATCGTAATACGGCTTCGTCCGCACGAGAAGATCCTCGTGGACCACGGCAGTATAGAAAAACCCACCGTTCTGTTCGTCCCAGAAATCTGCCACCATCCTGCAGACAAGCCGGTCCGCGGCCTCCAGCCAGCGCAGATCGAAGGTGGCCTCGTACAAGTCGATCAAGGCGTTCGCCATCTCGGCATAGTCATCGAGGTATGCTGGGAGCTTGCTCGTGCCACACTCGCCCGCGTCGCCCTTGGCGCGATAGGTGCGCAGAAGACCACCGTCGTGGACCATCGCGGTCAACACGAAGTCCGCGGCCTTTTCCGCCGCCTTCAGGAAGCGCTCCTCCCCCAGAACCTGGTAGCCACGTGCAAAAGCCGAGATCATCATACCGTTCCAAGCTGCAATGACCTTATCGTCCTTGCCCGGCCGGACACGCACATCGCGCGCTTCGCGCAGCTTGCGGCGCAGCCGCGCCAGGCGCTCCTCCATCTCGTTCGGTGAGATTCCTTTCTCACGTGCGAACTCGGAGGGCTCTCGCGGGACGTGCAGAATGCTCCGGCCCTCGAAGTTGCCTGCCTTGGTCACGCCGTAGAATTCGCAGAAGAAAGCCCCATCGTCATTGCCGAGAACTGCCTCGATCTGATCCGGGTTCCAGACATAGAACTCGCCCTCTTCTCCTTCGCTGTCGGCGTCCTCGGCCGAATGAAAACCGCCGCGACGGTCGGCCATGTCTCGAAGCACGTAATCGAGGATCTCGGTGGCCACGCGGCGATAGAGCTCCTTGCCGGTCACCTGCCAGGCCTCCAGGTAGACTCTACTGAGCAACGCGTTGTCGTAGAGCATCTTCTCGAAGTGGGGCACCAACCACCGATCGTCGATCGAGTAGCGGTGAAACCCGCCGCCGAGGTGGTCGTACATGCCGCCGTGCGCCATCCGGTCGAGGGTTGTCGTTGCCATCTGAAGCAGCTTCTTCTCGCCCGTGCGCGCATACTGTCGCAGCAGCACCGCTATGGCGCCGCTGGGCGGAAACTTCGGAGCCCGGCCAAACCCGCCCCACTCCGGGTCGAAGACCCGCTCGAGTTCCTGCGCCGCGTGCGACAAAACGGTCGCATCGAGGGTATCTGCCGGTGCGGTGTGGCGTTCGACCGTGTCCTTGATTGCGCGGGTCAGCTCGTCGGCAGTGCGCGAAATCCCTTCATGGTTCTCGCGCCACGTCTGGGCAATGCGCTCGAGCAACTTTCGAAACCCCGGACGCCCGTAACGGTCGCCGGGCGGGAAGTACGTCCCGCCGTAGAAGGGTTTCAGCTCAGGCGTGATGAACACATTGAGCGGCCATCCGCCACTTCCCGTCATCAATTGCACGGCCGTCATGTAAATCTCATCCAGGTCGGGCCGTTCCTCGCGGTCGACCTTGATGGATATGAAGTTCGCGTTCAGGATCTTCGCCACTTCAGGATCCTCGAAAGACTCCCGCTCCATGACGTGGCACCAGTGACAGGCGGAGTACCCGATCGACAGGAAGATGGGTTTGTTTTCTCTCCTTGCCCGGCTCAGCGCCTCCTCGCCCCATGGATACCAGTCGACGGGGTTGTGGGCGTGCTGGAGCAGATACGGACTGGTCTCCCCGGCCAGCCTGTTCATGTGAGATGGTCGTGACTGCGCCGTGGTAGTCGTGCTTGGGTTGCTCCGTGATGTACGCATGTGCTTGCCACCTTCCGTCGGCCGGTCACCGGCCATCACACCTGTGGAAAAGGCGACGACCACGAGCAGCGGTCCCGCGAGACGTCTGACCCGTGTTCCTCTCACCACGTCCATGATTCACCATCATTGCCGATAATCATTCGATCAACGATGCCCCTGGGAAACCACTTGATGAAGGAGCAGATCTTGCAGCACCCTGGTGCGCCCTCGGCCGGCCCGCACTTGGAGCACTTCTTCGCACCCAACTTGCAGCATGTTGCACTCCTTGTACGCACGCGTAACGGTCCAGGCCCAACTGGCCGGCAACCTAGCGGTTCGTCTGACCGGCAAGGCGGGACGAGTCTGCCGCATTCGTAGGGATTCTAGGCCCTGAACGACGCAAGGCAACTATTTAGACGGTTTTTATCAATTTAATTGACAAAATGAGCCCTCGCCAATAGAATGAGGTGGATAGAGCGGAGAGTTACGATGCGCCGAGCGGTTCAATCCAGCCCCCGCCCGTGCGAGATCAAGTGTCTGGTGACACAACAGAGCTCGGCGGGACATGCACAGACGCCCGGTAAGGTGGAGCGCCGGATGGTGGCCGTCCCGTCACGTGGCAGGGGGTCAGAGCGTGAGCCTCGGTAAGGCCCCGGGCCCCGCAACGTGGGCTTGGCGTTGACGCAGGACCGAATAGCGAGAGGAGAACAGGATGATCGCGAAGACCTGTGAACCGCATACAGTAGATCGGCAACAACCATATGCCCTCGACTTGAGGGAGCGCACATTCAAGATCTCTCACCTCCAGATACTCGACGAGCACGGGAACCTGGACGCCGAGCGCGAGCCGGATCTGAGTACCGAAGATCTCATCAGCCTGTACCGGGCGATGGTCTTGGCTCGTGCCGTGGACCAACGCCTGCTCAAGCTGCAGCGGCAGGGCCGGATCGGGACTCTTCCCTTGTGCACCGGGCAGGAGGCAGCCTCATGCGGTCCGGTACTGGCAATGACGGACAAAGACTGGTTTGTAGGATCCTACCGCGAATTGGGTGGGCGCCTCATGCGTGGCGAACCTATCGAGAACGGCTTCCTCCTCTACAACGGGTACGAGGAAGGGAGTGTCTTTCCGGGTGGCGAACGAACCCTTCCAGTCTCCATCATTATCGGCGCCCAAACATTACATGCCGTCGGGATAGCCTATGCGATGAAGATCCGTGGCGAAACGGACTCCGCGGTTGTGTGCTTCCTGGGTGATGGGGCAACATCTGAGGGCGATGTCCACGAGGCCCTTAACTTTGCGTCCGTGTGGCAGGTACCGGTGGTGTTCGTCTGTGCGAACAACCACTGGGCGATCTCCTTGCCTCGCGAGAAACAGACGCACTCGCGCACGTTGGCCCAGAAGGCAATCGCCTACGACATCCCAGGGATTCAAGTGGACGGCAACGATGCCCTGGCCATGTACCAGGTAACGAAAGACGCCCTCGATCGTGCCCGCGCCGGGGGAGGCCCGACGTTCGTTGAGGCGGTCACGTACCGCTTGATGATGCACACCACCTCCGACGACCCGAGCAGATACCAGCCGCCTGAACAGTTGCAGGCCTGGGAGGCACGTGACCCGTTGTCCCGTTTTAAGAGCTACCTGGAAGCGAAGGGTATATGGAACGACGAGCGGCAAGCTGATTTGGACGCGGAGATCAAACAGCAGATCGAGGATGCGGTGAAGGCTTTTGAGGCTAGGAAGGATTTCAAGCCCGACGCTCCATTCGACCATGTCTTTGGGACCAAGGTCCCGAGGATCGAGGAGCAGCGCGCCGAGTTTCTCGACGAGCTGCGCAAGGAGTCTACTGATGCGTAAGATGAATATGGTGCAAGCGATCAACTTGGCTCTTGACCAGGAGATGGCCAATGACGATCGCGTGGTCGCACTTGGGCAGGATATAGGCGTCAACGGTGGAGTGTTCCGCGTCACCGAGGGTCTCTTTGAGAAGTACGGCGAGGCGCGGGTCATCGACACACCTCTGGCCGAGTCAGGTATTCTGGGAACCTCAATCGGCATGGCCATCGCCGGCCTCAGGCCTGTGGCCGAGATGCAGTTCTCCGGGTTTTCCTACTTGATGTTTGGACAGCTCGAAGGTCACGCGGCGCGCCTGCGCTCGCGGACGCAGGGAGCGATCACAGTCCCCCTCGTCGTCCGCATGCCCTACGGCGGCGGCGTGCGAGCGCTGGAACACCATTCCGAAAGCCACGAGGCTACCTACGGGCACGTGCCGGGCGTAAAGGTGGTCATCCCCTCGACTCCGAGCAACGCTCGCGCCCTGCTGGTCTCCGCCATTCGCGATCCCGACCCGGTCATCTTCATGGAGCCCAAACGTTCGTACCGAGCGTTTCGGGAGGAGGTCAGCGAGGAAGAGCAGGTTATGGAGATTGGGAAGGCGCAAATCGTGCAAGAAGGGACCGACCTGACGGTCGTCTCCTGGGGGGCCGTGATGCGCCCGACGCTTCAGGCGGTCGAAGAAGTACGTGACCAGCGCGGAATCAGCATCGAGTTGATTGATCTGCTTACGATCTCGCCGATGGACGGTGACACGATAAGCGCCTCGGTAGAGAAGACCGGACGATGCGTGGTCGTGCAGGAAGCTCCGCGGTCGTTCAGCCCATCCTCCGAGATCATCGCGACGATCAATGACAAGGCCCTGATGTACCTGGAAGCGCCTGTCAGGCGAGTTACCGGCTACGACGTCGCTACGCCCTACTTTGGCCGGGAATCGGCGTACATCCCGACGAACGGTCGGATTCGCCAGGCCATCGAGGAGACCATCGACTTCTAGGAGACAACCATGTACGAGTTCAAACTGCCCGATCTCGGCGAAGGTGTTCACGAAGGTGAGATCCTCAAGTGGCATGTCAAGGATGGTGCCGCGATCCAAGAGGATGAACCGCTCGTGGATATCGAGACCGACAAAGCGGCGATTACGATTCCTTCGCCACGCACTGGCAAGATAGTCTCGCTGACCGGAAATGTCGGTGATACCGTCCTGGTCGGGGATGTCATAGTTGTTATTGATGATGCCACGGAGTCGGATGTGGTTACGTCGAGTGTCGCCGAGGAGCCGGAGGCGTTGCTGGTAGAGGCCTCGTCCAGCACTCGAGCCGTAGCTCGAGACACCAAGTCAAACGGCGGCGGCAGGTCGCTGGTCGCAGCCGCTCCCGCCGCGTCGTGGGGACGCGTTGTCGCTGCCCCGGCCACCCGCCGACTCGCGCGCGAGATGAGCATTGACATCCAGGATGTTCCTCCGACAGGACCGGGCGGGCGGGTGACCCCTGAAGACGTGAAACGCTTTGCCGAACAACCGGATGCACCGTCCGAGATCCCGGTGCCGCCCCCGCCGGAAGAGCCCCAAGAGCGGGCGGAGGCCGAGGTTGCGACTCCACCAGCCCACGCGATTCCGTTCCTCGACTTGGAGCCCCTTCCCGACTTCACGCAGTGGGGCCCGGTGGAGAAGGAGCCGCTGCGCTCGATCCGGCGGAAGGTGGCTCGGAAGATGGTCACGTCGATGGTCCTGGTTCCCCACGTCGCTCACATGGACGACGTCGATGTGACGGTGCTCGAGGAACTCCGCCGCTGGGAGAAGGAACGACGCGCCGGGCAGCCGGGAGGCAAGATGACCTTGCTGTCATTCGTCATCAAGGCAGTGACGGCCGGGCTCAAGGCCGCACCTGTGTTCAACGCCAGCCTCGATCCGTTCAACGAGGAGATCATCTACAAGAAGTACTACAACATCGGCATCGCGGTGGATACGGAGCGCGGACTGGTCGTTCCCGTCATTCAGGACACCGACCGTAAGAGCATCCTGCAGATCTCAGCAGAGATCGAGGAGGCTGCCGCGAAGGCTCGCGAGGGTAATCTGGCGGTCGAGGACTTGCGCGGTGGTACGTTCACGATCACTAACATAGGCCCGCTCGGGGGCACGGGAATGATACCGACAATTAACTATCCCGAGGTGGCGATTCTCGGTATGGGGCGCGTTCAGGAGAAGCCGGTAGTCGTTGATGGAGAGATCGCGATTCGCAAGATTTTGCCGCTGACTCTGGCCTTCGATCACCGCATCGCCGACGGAGCGGAGGCCGCGCGGTTTGTCAGCGGGATCGTCCGTAGACTGCCCGACCCGAACGCGTTGCTGATCGAGACGTAGACCTCGTGCGCGACATACATCTCGCAGCGTAACAGGAGGTGCGATCATGGTCGTCGGAAGCTTACGTCAGGAAACCGAGGTCGCGGTCATCGGAGGTGGGCCTGGCGGATATGTCGCTGCCCTACGGGCGGCCGATCTAGGTAAGGAAGTCACCCTGATCGAAGAGCGCGAGCGTCTCGGCGGAGTCTGCTTGCTCGAGGGATGCATCCCCTCCAAAGCGCTGATCACCCTGGTCGAACTGGCTGCCACCGCCCGGGAGGCCGCCAAGGCTGGGCTGACCTTTGAGAACCTGAGGATCGACCCGGATGCGCTGCGGCAGTGGACCGAGTCCGTCATTGACGGCCTGACCCGCGGCATCGACGGTCTCCTCAAACAGCGCGGTGTCGAGGTCATTCACGGGCGAGCCCGGTTCGATGGTCCCCGTTCACTGATTCTCGAGAACTCCGATACGGCGGGGATTGACTTCCGCGAGTGCATCATCGCCACCGGCTCGCAGATCAACGAGTTACCGCCGGCCTACGACCTGCCGGTCTGGTCGTCAGCCGAGGCGCTGCGCATCCCCGAAGTTCCCGATCGCCTGCTCGTAGTCGGTGGCGGATACATCGGACTGGAAATCGGGTTGGTGTATGCCGGCCTGGGCTCAAAGGTGACGATGGTGGAGTTTTTACCCAGGCTCCTGGCCGGTGCGGATTCCGACCTGGTTGACGTAGTCGTCAAGAACTGCGAGAAGAAGTTCGAATCCATCTTAACAGAGTCCGGTGTGATCGGTGTAGAGCAGACGTCATCCGGCTTCGCCGTCACTATCGAGCATCAGGGCGAGACGAAGAAGGACGAGTTCAGTCAAGTGCTCGTGGCCACCGGCCGCAAGCCCAACACAGATAATCTCGGACTTGAGACCGCAGGCATTTCCCCCAACGAGGAGGGGCTGATTGAGGTCACTCCCGAAGGAAGGACGACTGTACTCCATATTTACGCCGTCGGCGACGTCACGCCGGGCCCGGCCTTGGCTCATAAGGCCATTCGCGAGGCCAAAGTCGTGGCCGAAGTCATCGCTGGACAGCCGTCCGCCTTCGACAATCAAGCCATTCCCGCGGTTGTATTCACCGATCCGGAGTTGGCTTGGGTCGGCATGACTGAACGCGAGGCCGCATTACGAGGCACCAAGGTGAACGTTGGGCGCTTCCCGCTCTCGGCCTTGGGCCGGGCGCACACTATGGGTCGAACTGACGGGTTCGTGAAGATCATTTCCGATCCCGAGTCACACTTGGTCTTAGGCGTGGGAATGGTGGGGGCGCATGCATCGGAACTTATTGCCGAGGGCACGCTCGCTTTGGAGATGGGGGCCACGTTGGAGGACCTCATGGTTACGATCCATCCGCATCCGACGTTGTCCGAAGCGATTATGGAGGCAACCGAGGTGGCGGCTGGCTCGGCAGTCCACGTTCACGCAGTGAAACGGTGATTTGATGGCCGATTGCACCTACCCCCCATACACGTACGATGACGATCTGATCGAAGCCGCGCGCCGCGACGGGCAGACGGGGGTCCGAGTCTACCGGCTCGCCGACACGGTGGCCGTTCTCGGTTCTGGCAGTCGGCCAGAGGTGGAGCTGCATCTCGACACCTGCCAAAGGGACAACATGCCCATCCTTCGGCGCCGCGGGGGAGGTTGTGCGGTGGTTCTGGATCCAGGCAACGTGATCATATCCGTGGCGGCAACCGGTCTGCCGTTTGGGCGTCACCGTCAGCAACTTGATACACTGACTGCTTGGATGATTGACAGCCTGGTATGCATCGGCATGCCGGGCGTCAGTCAAGCGGGAATCTGCGACCTGGTGCTTGGTGACAAGAAGGTCGGTGGCGCGTGCCTGCGCCGATCCCGCGATTTACTGTACTACACAGCGAGCCTGCTCATCGATCCTGATGTGGAGAAGGTGACCCGTTATCTCAAACATCCACCGCGCGAACCAGAGTACCGTCGGGGACGATCTCATCGTGATTTCATGGGCTCTTTGGCCACCCTCGTGGCCGTCGACACCCTATGTGGAGATTCAGCCGACGACGCTCACTGTGAGGGCTTCACGGGTAAGACCTCCGGCGCCAACGTGGAGCTCGTGGCCAAGCGTCTTCGCCACGCGCTGCAGCCGCCGGATCTACAGCATCGCCCAGCCACGGCCGCAGGATCTAGTATGGGGAGTCCACGTAGAGGTTCGCCGCCGGAGACCCCGAGGCTCCCTGCGTCGAGGTCGGCGTCATGGATTCCGTCCCCGACATCTCCACTGCTCTGGTATGGTGACGAGGTGGTTCGTCGGACCGGTCTTGGCGGTAGTCGAATGGGGATTTCCACGCCGAATGGCGTTGGCAACATGACGAAGAGGAGGCATGAACTGTGAAGGCGGCGGTCATACGTGAGTTTGGTGACCCGGACGTATTCCGTTACGAAGACGTGGCTGAACTCGAACACCGTCCGGGTGAGCTGGTTATTAAGGTTGGTGCATGTGGGATCAACCGGTACGACCTTTACTTGAGAATGGGGGCGGTTTTCACGGATATCGCCTTCCCGCACGTGATGGGGGCGGATGTGGCCGGTACGGTCGTGGCCGTAGGTGCCGACGTCACGGGATGGAGCGAAGGCGAAGCCGCAATTGTCGCCCCAGGCTATCCGATCGATCCGGCAGATTGGGACGTAAGACCCGAGAACCACGCCCGAAGTTTCGAGGTGACCGGTACGCACATCTGGGGTGGTAACGCCGAGTACATTCGGGTACCCAGCCAATTCGTTGTGAGAAATGAGACGGGGCTTCCCGTGGAGCAGGTAGCGGCCATGCCGCTGGTACTTATGACGGCCGTGCATGCCGTCGACACGCTCGGCGAAGTACGCGCCGGAAGCCGGGTCCTCGTGCAAGCTGGGGCTTCGGGCAGTGGCAACGTATGCATCCAGGTCGCCAAGGCACTGGGGGCGCATGTGGCCGCCACCGTCGGCTCGCCTGAGAAAATCGAGACGGCGACGGCGGCCGGCGCTGAGTTGGTGATCAACTACAACGAGCGCGACTTCGCGGATGAGATTCTTGGCTGGACCGACGGCGTGGGTGTTGACGCGGTCATCGACAACGTGGGCGCCAGTGTGTTCGAAGACAATCTACGAGCGCTGCGACTGGGCGGGATCTTCGTCAACTTCGGGTTGGTCGGTGGCATACAAGCGAAGATCAACTTCCGGGACCTGTTCTTCCGTCGGCATCAGCTTCGGGGATCCTTCATGGGGAGTATGGAGGAGTTTAAGCGAGGTCTGGCGCTGCTGGGTGAAGGGAAGGTCAAGGCTTTTGTCGATCGGACGTACCCGCTGAGCGACGTCGCGGAGGCACACCGCTACATCGAATCGCGTGCCGTGCGGGGCAAGGTAGTATTGATCCCTTAGGGAGGGGCGACCACCTACAACGAACCCCGGATTGCGAAATGGGACTCGGTCACACCTGGTCAGCTCTTCTTGGGCCGCCGCCAGGGAGGTTAATCCAAGCGCGTTACTGCAGCATAGGATCGGCATTCAGTATTACGTGGAGCTTGTGAAGCGCGCCGTTCTGAATCTGCCGCACGCGTTCCTTGCTCAGGCCGACAGCCCGGCCGATCGCCCCGAGCGTTGCTCCCCGTTCGTCATCCAGAGGGAAGCGCTGGGCAAGCACCCTGGTCTCCACGTCATCCAGCTCGCGGAGGTTCTCGTCCAGCGCTCGGCGAAGTCTCTCAACGTACAAGTCCGTCTGCGTGTCGACAGGCTCGGGTACTTCGCATGGCACATCATATTCAAACGGGAACTGACGCCGGAGCCTACGGCTTCGTTTGCTGCAGTTGCGTAGGGCCCGCACGATGGCCGTGCACCAACCCATTCAATCAGCCGTGCGTTGGCAATCTCGCCGCATTCCCGTCGGAACACAGCGCCCCACTCCAGCGGTGTTCTGAACAATTCGGCGAGTCACACATAGGCGTTCAGCGCCTTCATATATTGACCGCGCTCAAAGGCGGCTGGATCAGGGCAGGACCGCTGATTCATGCTGCCCTGCATGTGTCGTACGCTCTCGTATTCGTGATCGTCCATCCACCTCTTGATCTCGTTGAGAATGCGGTCAGTTGTACGTGTGCCCTCGCGCAGGAGCGCGGCACAGAGCTGGGTCACGTCCGCGCCCGCCATCAGCAGCTTAAGCACGTCGAGCGAAGTATAAATGCCGGTAGTCGCAGCCAAACTAGCGTTGACCAACGGATCAAGGATGGCAATCCAACGCAGCGGCATCCGCATCTCGTGCGGCGCGCTGAATACGACTTCCGGGACGACCTCCAACTCGTCCAAGTCGACGTCGGGCTGGTGGAAGCGGTTGAACAGCACCAGTCCGTCGGCTCCTGCATCGTCGAGGCGCTTCGCGAAGTTTGCGAGGGAGCTGAAGTAGGGCGTGAGTTTGACTGACACCGGCAGTCTCACGGTTCGTTTCACCTCGCGGAGTATCTCGACATACCGATGCTCGATCCCGGCCGCGTCGATCGTCGGGTCGGCGGCGATGTGGTAGACGTTCAACTCGAGCGCGTCCGCCCCAGCATCCTCCACTTTCTTCGCGTATTCGGTCCATCCGCCGCTGCTCGTACAGTTCAGGCTGGCGATCACCGGGATTCCCACGGCCTTCTTGACGGCGGTCAAGTGTTCCAGGTACTGCTCTGGACCCCGGCGGTAATCAGCCTGGGCGGGGAAATACGACAGTGCTTCAGCGTGGCTTTCAGTGCCGAACTCCATAAAGTGGTCATGCGCAGCGTCTTCGTGCTCGATCTGTTCCTGGAACAACGAGTGCATCACCACCGCAGCGATGCCCGCATCCTCCAACTCACGAACCGAGCCTACCTCCCGACTGAGCGGCGATGCCGCCGCAACCAAGGGATTCTTCAGGTACAGGCCGAGATACTTCGTGGACATATCCATGATGCACTATCCTCCAGCTTTCGGCTCGGCCGCGCGGTGGCCCGGGGGTGCGTGCCAGGTTGCCCTTGATGGAGCGCTGATACCTGCAATACTCGCCGAGCTCCACCGGTTTCTACGCAATAATCATCAGAGGTCAAGTGGTTACGCGCGTCAACATCGCTCCCGAGGAAGAGGAGGGCGCCGCGGCATGATCCGGCCGCCACGCGTAGTGTCGCCTGCAGATACCACTAAGCCAGTCAAGGTCGTTCGTCTACAGCTCCCGCTCAGTCCCGCCAGCAACCGAGTCATTAGCGTGTCTACCCGGTCGCGGTCGCTCTTCCTGCAACAGCACACATCCAGTTCTCGCAAAGCGCAGCGGCCGTTCTTTGTGCGCCGTACTCATCTGTGCGCTCCCGTCGCCTCTCCCGCCTCTCCGGCCACCGCCTCCACCGTGTCCTCCACCGCGTTGACCGCTGCCCGATCCCATGCCTTGAGCTTTCCTCCGGATTGCGCGCCAGGAATGTCACGACGCAAGATGCGTTCGCACCCATCCGAACAACCCACCGGCCAAGACCACTTCCATCTGCCGTGGCGAAAGCCCGTGGCGTGTGCTGAAGTCGTATTGGCGGGAGACATTCCGCACCTGGACCACTTGTTCAGCACGTAGCTGCTGGCGTAGGTCGAAAAGCCCCAGAACGTCACCCTGCTGGATGCGGTCATAGTCCGACGGATCCAAGAAGCAGAGTGGCAGTACGCCAAAGTTGACCAAGTTCTGTTCATGGATTCTTGCGAATCCCCGAGTCAAAACCGCACGTAAGCCCAGGTAACGCGGAGCCAGCGCCGCGTGCTCTCGGCTCGAGCCCTGTCCATAGTTCTGGCCGCCCACCACGGCGTGGTTTTTGTCCTTCAGGCCCTTTGCGCGGCGTACGTAATCCTCGTCGATTCTTTCGAACGTGAACTCGCTGATCGCCCGGATGTTGCTGCGGTACGGCAGTACACGCGTTCCCGCAGGCAGAATCTCGTCCGTCGAGACGTTATCGCCAGCTTTGAGCAGCACCGGCAACTCGAGTTCCTCCGGTAGCGGCTCGAGGGTTGGGATTTCGGTGATGTTGGGGCCCTTCACTATCGTGACCTTGCGGGCCTCCTCCGGCGGGGCGGGCGGTTCGAGCATATCCCTGTTGAGAATCGGACGTTCCGGATCGCGAATCTTCGGGTATGGCATATCGAGGCTGCGGGGATCGGTAATGACCCCCATGACGGCCGACGCGGCGGCTGTCTCCGGGCTCACCAGACATACCTTGTCCTCGCGCGTGCCGGAGCGTCCGGGGAAATTGCGGGGAACAGTTCGGAGGCTGATCTTGTCGGTGGCCGGTGCCTGCCCCATGCCTATGCACCCGTTGCAGCCGGCTTGATGCAGGCGAGCTCCACTGTGGATCAGAGCGCCCAGGTGCCCGTCGCGCGTCAGGTTCTCCAGAACCTGCCGAGATGTCGGGTTGACATCGAAGGATACACGTGGGTGTACGCGACGGTTCTTGACGATTTGCGCGGGTACGGCGAAATCGCGATACCCGGGATTGGCCGACGAGCCGATATAGGCCTGGTAGATTTCCTCGCCAGCGACCTCGCGCACGGGAATCACGTTTCCCGGGCTCGATGGCATGGCAATCAACGGTTCCACTTGCGAGAGATCGATTCGCTCGTGCAGGTCGTAGTCCGCGTCCCTGTCGGCGATCAGCTCAACCCAGTCGGCCTCGCGCTGCTGGGATCGCAAGAAGGCTCGTACTTCCCCGTCAGAGGGGAATACAGTCGTCGTCGCGCCCAACTCGGTGCCCATGTTGGCGATGACATGTCTGTCCATGGCCGAGAGGGAAGCTAAGCCCGGTCCATAATATTCAATGGCCCGGCCAACGCCACCATCCACATCATGCCGGCGGAGCATCTCTAGAATGATGTCCTTGGCGCTGACCCACTCGGGTAGCTCAGCTTCCAGGCGAACGCCCCATACTTCCGGCATCTTCAGGTGGAACGGTTGCCCAGCCATCGCGAGGGCGACCTCAAGACCACCGGCACCGATCGCCAGCATCCCAATCGCACCGGCCGACGGTGTATGGCTGTCCGAACCGAGGAGCGTCTGGCCAGGCTTGCCGAACCGTTCCTGATGAACGGGATGGCTCACGCCGTTCCCCGGCCGGCTGTACCAGACACCGAAGCGCTGGCATGCGGTCTGCAGAAACAAGTGGTCGTCGGGATTCTTGTGGTCTTCCTGGACGAGGTTGTGGTCTACGTATTGAGCCGAAAGCTCCGTGCGAACGCGGTCTATCTCCATTGCTTCAAGCGCGAGCATCACCAGGGTACCGGTGGCATCCTGCGTGAGCGTCTGGTCGATGCGTATCGCGATCTCCTGTCCCGGACGAGGCGTACCAGCAATCAGGTGGCTCTCGATCAGCTTCTGTGTAACGTTCTGTCCCATGCTCGGTCCCTCTGCGGTTGGCGATCCACTTAACGTGGTGGATCAGTTATCCAGGAGAAGCAGATTAACGTTCTCCAGCCGATCGGCAATCCGCCGCGTGACGCGTGGTCACAGGACCGTGTCGCCGCCGGGGCGCAGCACGGCCTCCGTGGAATGGCTGCAAGTACGCGGCAGGGCTCCGCGGCACGAAAAGCCGACCGTGTTACAGGGTACCGAGAAACGCGCTGGCTCACACAATCCGCTAATAGTGTGTCGCCAGCTTATCGATCGCCTTGTCCAGAGTCGCCACGGTTGCCGGGTCAGCAGATTGCTTGGTTTTCATCGCGGCTACCATCACCGCGTGATGATCGGCTAGCTTCTTGAGGTACACCTCATAACCGTCGGAGCCCGGCGCAACAGGTTTCACTTTCTGCGTCAGGAAGTACTCTGAGACCGTGCTGATGATGTCAGACGCGTGGGCCTCTTTCGTGACGACCCACCGTGTGGCCTGATTGAAAGCATGGGCATCCTGCTTACCGGCCAAGTCGTTGATGTTGGCGATTGCTTTGGCGATCGTGGTGGCATCCTCCTTCATGTGTTTGATACGTGCGGCATCATCGTAGACCCCGCACGGTACCTGACAGTGCGCCTCGGCTTCAACTTGGTGAACCGCCAGAAGTGCGGCCGTCACCAGGATGGCGATTCCAATCGTGGACAAGCTGATAAGACCATACCGACTCATTCTCGTTCTCCTCTGGATCACAAACACCGTGGATCAGATACAACCTGGACACGCCCGCGCCGGCGTAGATTCTCGTCAGCGGATGGCCTGCCCCTTCATCTGTAAGTACGTTATAGACAGTTAGCATGGTTTGCACGGTTTTTGGGGAAAAATATGGACAGAGCCGCCCGTCCTGCCTATGATGCACATGCGTTGGAGTTACCTCGCCCGCGCCAAGGGCTCTGCGAGGATGCCGAAAGGGTGGATCGGCTTCCGGCCGTTTCCAGTGTGGCTTTCCATCGGCGAGGTCCTGCAGCTTGGTGGCGACAGGGCGAGAGGAGATTGCAATTGCCCACCGAAGATGAAGCCGGATCACGCCAACAGCAGATCATCGCAACCTTGTTGCGCCACGGGCCCATGACGATTGCAGACCTTGCCGACGCCCTGGGCGTGGCGAAGACCTCGCTGCGCCCGCAGGTGGATCGGCTTGTCTTGCAGGGCTGGTTGGACCGTGGCCGCCGGCGGCAAGGTCCTGGTCGCCCCGCGGACATCTTCTCTGTGTCGGCTCGGAGCCGGCAGCACTCTGCGCGACAGACGATGGGCGAACTCGCGCGTCTCTTTCTCGAAGAGATGGCGGCTACCGAGACCCGATCAAAGGTGACTTCCGTGGTCGACGGGGTGGGGCGCCGGGTGACTCGCTTACTCCGACCGATCATCGGCGAGGGTTCGCCGTCCGAGCGCCTTCGCCGGTTATCCGAGTATCTCAGCGAAAGTGGAATCCTGAACGACACCAGCCATTCAAGACGAACGGTCACCCTCACTATCCACACTTGCCCCTATGTCGGACTCGCTGGCGAATACCAGCAGATCTGTGCGATGCACCGTCAGACGTTGGCCGAGCTTCTCGGCGGAGAAACAAGCTCTTATCGCTGCAGGCATGAGGGCCACCCCTACTGTGAACTCCAGGTGAGCGTCGCATCATCGAAGTCCGCGTCCGGGACACCAACTCGCCGTCGTGTCACTCACGCCAAGAAGGCGACGAAGCGGCGCAAGTGACACGATCGGCCCGCCCCGAAGATCCTGGATTCTCCGCAAAGAGGTGCGCAGCACCGGAATCACATCGCCCCAACGAACCTTATGACAGAAAGCGTGCTCCGTCTCTAGAAAGCCTCCGCTAGGCGTTTCGCCTCTTCCGCGGCAACTGACTTGACCCTATCCACGTCCCCCGGACCACCGAGGGTCGGCTCGACAACAACCGACCGAATATCCAGGAATCCAACGAATCCGAGCAGTGTCTCCAGATAAGGCTTTTGGAAGTCCAGGCCTCTGACTTGCTCATTGGTGGAGTATTCTCCGCCACGTGTGTAGATGACCGCAGCGGGCTTCCCCGTAACCAAGCCCGTGTACCCGGTATCCGGTGAGAAACTGAACGCCAAGCCGGGCTGCGTGATGACGTCGATCAAGTGTTTGAGCTTGTAGGGAATACCGAAGTTCCACATCGGCACACTTAGCAGGTACTTGTCCGCGGAGTTGAACCGCTTGAACACGTCCGTCACCGCCTGCCATGCGGACGCCTGCTGCGACGAGTGCTCCAGGCCGTGCAATATCTGGTACTTCGCGTTTACGGTCTCTCCGTCAAACTCCGGCAGCGACTCGGCCCACAGGTCCCAGGTTTCGACCTCATCAGCGGGATGCGCTGCCCGATACGACTCGATGAAGGCCCTAGCGACGAATATCGACGCCGAACGTTCCTTTCTTGGTGACGCTTCCAAATGAAGTAACTTGCTCATGTCAAAGCCTTTCGTCTTAACGCCGAGCACTTTCAGCCAAGCACTCTCCGCCACCCCAAAGACCACAATATTCCCGGCAAGGTCAGCCGGCGCTGCCCCACCGGCTCGAACCCACCACCGGACATCTCCCATTTACCGATCCATTGACGAGTACGCTACCAAAAAAAACTGCCTGAATCCAGCGAGATTCGCGCATCTCACCGTGATATTGGGCCGTCGGCTCCTTCATCGTCAGCCAGTGGCGGTAGGACCTCAATCGCCAGTCCGGCATCCAGTCCGGTTCTTCCTTTTTCGCGGAAATGAGTCGGATGATGTCTTCGTTCAGGCCGGGAGGGACGCTGTCTGCTTCGATGTCCGTGGTGAAGCCCCACCGGTATTCCTGCTCGGTCCAACGCTTTAGGCTGCTTCCGTAGCTGCCGGCATCGTGTAGCTCCTCTTATCGCTTCGCCAAGCCTTCGGATCCGATCGCCAACTCGAACTCACAGCGGGTGTGTCCGTCAGCTATCCGGCGATCGGTGCGGGCCTTCGCCCCGACAAGTCGGCTGACCATTTCGCGGGCCGTGTCGCCAGGGTCGCCTTTGAGAATTTTTGGGCTTTTCGCAGGACATTCTGGAAGTGCGTTATACAGTCGTTTCATCGGGGCAGGGTTGCCCCGCCTTCTACTCCGTGGAGGCCTAAGAAGGGCTGGATTCAAGTTCTGTATTTCTTGAGAGGATGATGGTAATGCCGACAGCAAGCAAGCAACAGCAGGAGTCCGAGTCGACGAGTGTGGGAACGCAGATTCGTTTCGACAGCATTAATGAACCGGGATGCTACGTATGCAACTGGAGCGGACACTTGCTTCGTGTCCCAGAGGACGCGATTAAGCCTGGACGTTCGCCACTGCTGAGTATCATGGGAACCGAACCTCTAT
>JAUWWQ010000049.1 GCA_030616775.1 Planctomycetota bacterium | reverse complement strand
GTTCGATGAGCAGGTGAACCGATGAGTGCGCAGCGATTTCGATTCCTTGGTTGTCATGGAGGACGAACCAATGGCCAAGCCGCTGCTCACGGACGAGCTCTGGGAACTCATCGAACCCTGTCTACCGCCGCCGAGACCCCGACCCAAGGGAGGTCGAAAACCGATCGACCACCGCCGAACGTTGACCGGCATCCTGTTCGTACTCAAGACCGGCATCCCCTGGGAGGACCTGCCGCAGGAGATGGGCTGGTCGTCGTGGGGACGGCCCGGGTCCGAAAGACAGCTATGCGGCGTTTCTTGGGCGTTAACGCGGGTTGAAGGTTGTCAAGGTGTCACTGAGTACTCGATTTCGAGTGAAAACCACGTGGCGGCTGACCCACTCAGTGACCCACTTTTTCGGCGAGATTCTGCAGAATCAACGGTCACCAGCCCACGGGCCGGGGGTGCATTCCCTCCCACTCTTCTCATCATACTTGCCAGATTTGAGAACGGTCTCGATCGGCTGGTGTGGCGCCTCCCGCGGGCACGCCTACCCGCCCGTTCCTTCCGTCCTGCGAGTGCCAACGAATGATCGTCCACCGCTGGGGCAAGGGTTTCGGCGGCAAACCTCGCGCGATCAGGGACGAGGCCTCGAAGCAGGACGACAACGATCTGCGGCACGTTCATCTCACAACTCCCGCGGGTTGCCACGTTGAGACGAGCGTACATGATGGCTCTCGTGCAGCACCAACGTCGTCACCTGTCTGTTATCAGCACGTTCAGAATAATCGATAGACCCAGGAAAGGTTGACCCGCCCCTCAGGCTCGGAGCCGGTCACGGGCCGGCGAAGGTGTCTTGCACGCTCACGAAATCGGCCAAGTCAACATCTGCATCCTCGTTGGAATCGAATGCATCCAAGCAGTTCTGTACGGTAACCCCTCCCCAGGATGGAGTGGGTGCCGCATCCGGACCACTGAGGCAGTGATTGAATACGGCGTAATCCTGCAGATCTACATCATCATCCCCGTCGAAATCATTGCCGATCGGTGGTGCCAGTTGATTGCCGAAGACCGCTAGCTGGCGCACATCGTGTCCGTTCGGCACGCCGGGTCGATCGTAGAATCGTACGAAGCCGCGATATGTGTCTCCTTCGACATAGTGCATGACCCAGGCGGCCGGATAACCTTCCCCGTCCCGCGCCAAGACGTGCAGGACACCCGCCGCAGCCGGGCGAACCGACTCCCATGTTCGCGAGAGACCCCAGTTGAGCCCCTCGCTGGTGATGGATACCTCTGTTTCGCTTTCCCAGGGTCCCCCCGCCGCGTTGAGGCCCAACACCATTATTGATCCGTCGACCCCCCAGCCGGTCGTGGTGCCATCTGCGTGACCCTGGTAGAACAAGGGGATGTCAGCGTACCAGACGATCTTGCCGCCGGCATCGAGGTATTGCCGGAGCGTGCAGTCCGGCGACATCGTTTCCGCCACCGTATCCGGAGCGGCGTCCTGGGAGAACACAACAACGCTCGGCTGAGTGTCGGCGATTCGCGCATCCATCCAGAGCTTGAGAGCATCGGCGTCCAGCACCTCGTAGCCCTGGTCGGCCAGCAGATCGCGCATTACCGTCCCGCTTGTCCAAACGGTAGGATATGTTTCATCGAAGTACACCGCGCGCTGCCACGTAATACCCCCGCTCACCGACAGATCGAGATACGCAACAACACCCGGTCCCGTGATTTCGAAGTCGGCCGCGGGGCGTTCAGGGCCGGCACCTTGGAACAGCATGACGTGCACGGTCTGACCCACAAGCGCGGCGTTATCGCTCTGACTGCTGCCGTCGGCCAGGTTCTCAAGCCGGATTCTAAGAACATAATTGTCCTGCGCAGCCGGATTGTCGCCCATATGGTAACTGCCGACCGGGTCGGGCACACCGTCGACCCGCGCGACGACCGTCACGCCGTCGGAGGATGTCATAGTCTGGCCGTCAATGGTGAGCGTGCCGTGCAGCACAGCGCTCGGCTCGGGAATGCCGGCCAGCGCCCAGCACGCCATGAGGTTGACTGCCACGATGGTCGTAACCGCACTCTTGCCCTTCATTACTGGCCCTCCGGCTTCACCCACATGCGTTGACTTCGCGAGATGCACATGGGGTGTCATTCCGTCTCCGCCTTCCTGCGAGCATTTGAGGCTCGCCTCATCATGCCCCTCCAGGGCCCCGGGCGCCCAAAACCCGGAAACAAGCTTTAGAACGGCTCACCAATGACCAACGAAGCTCTGACCCGCTTTTACCACGATCCCGAGAGGCCCAATTGCACGTTTTGCTGCGACACTGCCAGGGAGCCGCCGACATTCAGTCCTGGGTCAATAGCGAAGCGTTGGCTGTAGGATGCGCTGAATCCCGCCTCGGGGTCGTATGCCCCCGTTAGAGTCTGAGAAGATATTCCATGCGTGAAGGTTGCACCAAGGCCGAGACCTGGCACAAACTGCTCCCCTTCCGCACTTAACGGGCCGAGGTTTACCGTCGGTGTAAGCGTGAAAGCGCCTTCTGACCCGGAGTAGACCGGAATCGTGGGCGACGGCACAGGAAGGTCGGCAACATCCAGAAGGGCAAGACTGTAGGCAGCTATACCACCAACTCCGATCAAGGGGCCTTTTACGGACCAACTCCAATACTCGTCGATCTCCTCCCAAGCACGCTCGCCCACGTACCCGGCCCCTGCACCTGCAACCTCTTCTGCGAATTTCGAAGCCGCCTCGGCCCTCTTACTCGGGTCTGGATCGGACAGCTCAAAGCCCAAAGAAACCGCAATGGCACCGGCCTTAACCCGGGTCTTCTCCAGAATCTCCGGCGCATTCTCTACCGTTCCTTCGACGACCGCTACCACATCGGTCACAACCTGAGGCGGATCCGGATCTTCGCCTGCCTCCTCGTCCTCCGCCCCGGTCGGATCGATATATGTCAGGGGGCGGTTACGCGCGTAGGCATACACGTTGAGTCTCTGCGGCCAGAGCGGATCCGGATCGCTGACCAGCAGCGGATCCACTCGCGTGAATCTACTGATCGCACTTCCATAGCACCGAGCCTCGAAGTAATGCAAGCCGCTTTCCTGATCTTGTTCTTTGCCCGTGAACTGGTAGTGGGGATTGAACGGATCGCCGGCATGATGTTCATGACGCGGGAAGCCAAAGGGGTAGTTGTAGAACTCGGATACGAGCTCGCCATTCTCGTCGGTCACCACACTTGTCGAACCCAGATGATCCGTGTGGTAGTAGCGCACATCGCCTGGCGCGGGCGCTGTCAGAGCGATTGCCTCATTGCTGACAATCCAGTAGCCCCGGCCTGAGGAAGTCCCCGGCAACGTGTTCACATACTCCGGATTCCCCGATGTGTAGGTATCCCATCCCGCTTGCGCTCCCGCGTAGGCCCACAGACCCTGGATCTGAGGGTACTGCCCAAGCACCGACTGAATACCCTGCCCAGTAATGCCGGGGAAGCCGACCAAGACCGGCGTGTCTGCTGGAATGTTGACACTCACCGCGCTGACAGGCCCTTCAAGGTGCAGTTGCCCCGGGACAGTCATGAGAATCCAGTACCCGTAATTGGGGAGCAGCGCCGTCAGCGTGTTGTCGCCCGCGCCTGGAACGTAGTACGTATAGTCGCTGCTACCGTGACCGTAGACCGCGGCGTACTGACCATCTATCGACGCCAGTACCACGGACGGGTCCGTCACCCCGGGGTCCACCTGAAAGCTGACAAGATTCCAGCCAGAGGCAAGATCGATTTCCTGTGACACAACGCCCGTAGCCGATATCGCCCCGTCCACACGGGCTACCCTGCTGCCTCCCGCAGAGAGGTACTTGAGAATCTTGCCGTTGCGAACTTCGCACTCCCCACTGGCGTAGCTGGTCTGCACGTCATCCACACGTTTGATCACCCGGCGCCCCGTGTAGTCGTAGAGGTAGCGGATGTCGGCGCCACCTTTGACGACCTTCCCCAGCCGGTCGGTGAAGTCGTACACGTACTCGTCGCCGTTGTTGTCGGTCATATTCCCGTTGGCATCGTAATCGAACGTACGCAGGTCCTGGCCGTTGTCGGTGAGCGTGAGCGCGTGCGGGCCCGGCGGGTCGCTGAATTCCCGGCCGATGCGCCCACTCGTCCCGCCGATCCCCCCACTCGACATCGTTCCTAGGGTGACCTCCGGGTCGGCGACGTCGGGGCTGGTCTTAAGTGCCATGTTGCCGAGTCGGTCGTAATCGTATTGGATGGTGCCGTAGCCGGTCCCGATCGCCTGGGTCAGGCGATAGAGGTTGTCCACATCAAATGTGGCTGTCTGACTGCGCAGGTCATCCGGCGAAAGCGACCGACCGTCCGTAATGCCCAGGATATTGGCCGCCTGGTCGTAGCCATAAGACAGATCCTGGAGAACATCAGTGGAAGACTGTGCAAACAAGTGCGTCAGGCGTAGGCGGGGATCGTAAGTGTAGGTAGTGAGCACGCCGTTGGTTAGTAGACAGGTCGCCTTCTGCCCACCGGCTTCATAAGTCAAAAGGTCCACGAACCCGGGGATCTCTTCCAGGAGCCCGCGTGCGTCGTAAGTGAATTCGACAACATCACCGCCCGGGTATGTTGTGCGATACACCTGTCCCAGGTTGTTGGCGAGGGAAACCGTCGTGTAGTCCTCGGTTGAGCCGCTGGGCTGATCGATCCGCTTGACAACGGTCTCGAGATGGCCTCGTTCGTCGTAGCCGTGGATCTGCCCCCCCGTCAAGTCCTCCACCCAACTTAGTCGGCCTTTGGCATTGCCGAGCAGCGGGTACTGCAGATGTGGTTGGTCGTAATGGTACGCTACGTCCGGCGTGCGGTGCAGGCTCAACGGATGAGCGTCGTCCAGGTAGTCTTCCGTCAGGGTGCGATTGGCGCCGTCGTAGGTGAATACGAGTTCCTGATTCAGGGCATCGACCCGGCTGATCAGATTCCCAACCGCGTCAAAAGTGTACGCGAGGTGGCCGCGGTCTAGATCGTTCATGAAGATGCGCCGGCCAAGACCGTCGTAGCGCATGTACTTGACGTTGGCATTCGAATCCTCGATCTCCGCCAGCAGATCCGGCAGGGCGTAGCGATAGGTGGTGATGAATGAGCCCGGGTCGACTTGTGATAAGGTCTCGATCTCGTGCACCTCGATCAGGCGACCCAAACCGTCATACACCAACGTCTTCGGCGTGTCGGCATGCGGTCCCCCCGTATTGTTATCTTCCCCGTCGTATTCCTTGATGATCAGCGGCAGGTATTCGGTGGTAGTCCGGGCAGTGAGCTCGTCCTCGTCCGGAGGAGAAACGGTCTCGACCACGCGGCCGGTGGCATCGTATGCACGTGTGAACGCCGGCATGGTGTCCGGCGGCAGCGACCACGTGCCGTCACCACCGAAATACGGCTGGTACACCTTCCAGAATTGGCCGTGGGGGTTGTAGCGCGTCACATCGTTCATCACCCCGCCGCCGGCATCGTAGGCGCCCAGCTTGCGACCCAGGCCGTCGAAGAACATCTTCGTGGTCAGATCGGGCATGCCACTGACGTTGTCGTGCGCAAGCGAGGTGATAGAACTGACCGGGGCGCCGAGGTCATAGGTGTAGGTCTTTGTAGGTGACAAGACTTCGTCACCCGGCAGGAACTCTTCCGTCAGGCGGCCGAACGCGTCGTAGCCAAACGTCGACTCGTGGCCATTCATGTCCGTGAGCGTCAGCAGCGTGCCAAAGCCGCTATCGTAAGTGGCTGAGACCTCAAGATCGTCGCTGCCGCCGCCAACCACGATCGTCTCGCGGGTTGGGAACTTGTGTAACGCGTCATCGTATTCAACAACTCGATCATTGCCGTTGGCATCCCGCAGCACGATCGGGTTGCCGTACGCATCCACTTGCCGCCGTAGCGTGTCCACACTCCCGTTAGGGTCACGTGGATCACCAATTGCGAATGACCGCTCCGTAAGCAACGGAACCGGATCCTTGGAGATGAGCGATTCTCTGCGATGCAGCACGCCGCGATCGCCCATCTGGCCCAGAGGCAGGCCTTCGAGGGGATTGCCGTCGTAGTAGTTGCGCGTTTCCGACACGAACGCGCCGTCCGCCCCCCCGTCAGTCTGAAAGGTGCGACTGACACGGTTCATGATCCAGGCGGTTTCGTTGACCGCCCATTCGTAACCGGTGTACAGATCGTCGCTAGGGTTGGATAGATCTCCGTAGTACCATTCGAAGAGAGAGTTGCCCAGGGGATCGACGTCCGAATGGGTCTCCAGTTCCTTTGCCGTACCGCTGCCGCGCTCGATTACCGACCGATGGGTGGCCGTCTGTACGGCCAACCGCACCTGGCGACCGTAACTGTCGTTGCTCCAATAGCCCGTACCGAGCAGATCCGCCAGCACACCTCCATCACTTTTGCACAGATCACGGATCTGCCACGTGCCAACGACACGCGCAAAGACAAGCGAATCATCCGCGTAGTTCCCGTCCTGCAGCGGGTCATCCGGAAGGGACGCGGTCTCTTCCCAGAGCTGCACGCCCTTGAGCGGTTCTTCCTCCCGGCCGATCCACAGGTCTCCCTCTTCATCGGTTTCGCCATCACCGTCGTTGTCTATGCCGTCCGGACCGCCGGTGTGGAATCCGTACCTCGTTACGAGGGTCGGTGCGTCACCGCCGCCGAAACGCTCGTCACCGTGGTCGATCTGTTTGACAAATGCGAATCCCCGGAACTGATGCTCGATCGGGTCGTAATAGCCGTCCCGATACGTGAAGTCGGTCAGGTAACGGTCGCCATTCGGGCCCTCGTCCGCGTACCCGTCGAGGTCTAGACCGATGGTTGTCTCCGTCTGACCTACAACGGCTACCGGGAAGGGTACCGTGGTATTCCACGGGTGCCCCACGTCGTACGCATCCACTGTGTAGTCCGTGGTCGAGCGATAGGAAACGTTCGTCTTGCGCCCGTAACCGTTGTCGATGCTGGTCAAGAGGTTGTAGTGCGACGCGCCACCGAGCAATTCTGCCAGATCCACTGCTTGAATCCGCGATTCCGGCAAGGATGAGTCGGCATAGATGAGATCTTGCGTTCCGTTACCGTTGATGTCCGCCCAGCGGACCTGAGCGTCCGGGCTGACCGGCAGGTCGATGATTACCCGCGACGTCTTGAACGTACCGTCGCCGAGGTTCTGCCAGTACCAAAGATCTGTGCCCTGAGCCCGTTCCACCACAAGGTCGCTCAGACCGTCCCCGTTGAGGTCCACTAGTTCGGCGCGATGGAGATTACCGCCTTCGCTGTCGTCCAGGGAGCGATCCGGCAGCACGATCTCCACCCGGTCCCCGAACCGACCGTAGCCATTGTTCGCCCACCAGATTACGCTGTAGGTTGTGATCTTGACCACGTCATTGAGGCGATCGCCGTTCATGTCGGCTAGCGAGACGCCGAGGTCGGAGAATTCCACTGCCTGGGAGCCGTCGTACACCGCGTCAGTCACGACGGGCCCGGTGTAGCGTCCGTCGCCCTGATTGAACCAACTAAGCAACGCGCCGAACTGGCTTTGGATCACGTCGATCCGTTTATTGAATCCCAGATCCGATGTCAGCACCGAGGAGCCTTCCGAACCGAAAGGCGCCGGCGGCGGGCGCCCTTCCACGGACATCAGTTGTCCGGTTGCCCAGCCGGTCTGCCCGGTGTTCGCGAAGAACTCAACGTAGTCTTCGTCACCACTGGTCACCACCAGATCTGAAATGGCGTCCCCGGTCATGTCCGCCAGGTGGACATGATTCGAAGACAGCTCAAACTGGAGCGTCCTGGATTCCTCCGCCGTGACGTCGATCGGCCCCTCCCACAGAATGTATGCGTCGTCACCATCTCCTTCGTGGCGCCCGCGGTTGAGGTACGCGACGTGCCCAGTATCGGTCGATAGGAGGTCGGGGAGACCATCCGCATTCAGATCGATCAGCTCCACGTTGGCGTTGTCTAGAACCTGCGGTGGTTCACCTGCGGAACCCATGACGTATCCCGATGCCGAGATCAGCGTCCCCGGATCCGGCATTTCAAAGGTCTGGTAGGTGAACGTGGTTACCGGCAATGTGCTCACTTCGTCCGCACCGTATTGCGTTACCGTGGTCAGGAACGACCAATGCGCATGGGCCTCGTACCCGAACTGGTAACGCCGGATCAGTTGTTCATCATAAAGCACGACCACTTGCGACAGGCGCCTCGACGTGCGCACCTTGAAACCACTGCGGTAATCGGTAAACGGATCGGGGCGATTCTCGTAAGTCATGCGAACTCCATACGCGTGCGTCCACGGAGCACCGCCCGGACCATAACGAATTTCGCTGAGGTAGATCTGACAGTCCTCGGCGTCAGGGAGTTCGTAGCTGTATTCGATGACGTTCCCGTGCGTGTCCGTCTGGCGCTCAAGGCACCAGGCATACACCCGTGTTCCGTCCTGGCCAGTGATCCGGGCCGATGGGGTCAGTCCGAACTCGAGTTTAATGCCGCTCTTGGTGTGCGCTTCCCAGTGATCATCGACGCGGGCGTAGCGGATGAACAGACCCTCCACCTTCGCGAGATAGTAGCCATTCTGTAGCGGAACGAGCTCCTCGCCCTCCATGCCCAGGAATCGATCCGGGCTGTCCTCGCCATCTGGCGCTTCACCATAGCGCGGCAGGCCTTCGTCCGTCTGTCGATGTATGCAACCGGGGCCGAAGGACCAGCCGATCCCCGCGATGCCAAAGCCTTGACCGGCATCGTAGCAAAGCGAAAGCGCGGGCGTGAAGTCCGCAACGCCCTCCGGAAGCGCTAGCCTCACCGTGTAACGGGCCATGCCGCTATTCAGCGTCGGCTGGAACGCGTCGCCCAGCCCCTCCAGGGAGCCCGGTCCTGATGGACGTGAAATCGTGTTGGGCGACACGCCGTTCTTATCGTCGGACCCTAGCGCCGGTATACCCAGCATCGCAGCGAACAACACACAGGTTGTCCAGGCATGTCGGGTCATGACTCGATTCCTCGAAAGTCGGACGAATTCATCGTTTGAACACCCACCCACCGATCCTGGAGGGAAAAGCCATAGGAGCCACGGCTGAAGTGACCGTGGTGCGCATTTCCATGACTCGGCGCAGTAGTACTGTTGCTCCCGGCCCTCTTAGGGGCATGGGCGGTATCCCGTGGCCTTTCAGTGTCTAAAGCGAAGTCTCATGCGAACCAGGCCGCATAGCATCAGTAGCGGACTGATCACACCGACTGCCCCGCACGTCCCCCCTCCCGAGCTACAGCCGTTCCCGGAGGAGTTGTTCAACGCGTAACCGGCGTATAGATCCTGCGACGAAACGGCCAGGTCCAGTTGTAGCGTCTTTCCGCTGGCTGGGACTTCAACGCTGCCCGCATGCACCTCATTACCGTTTGTGTTGTCTATCACGTAGATGTCAGCCAGCGCGCCTGCTTGTGGCGTGCTTGTGGACGGCATTCTGCCGTCGGCCTGAACGGCATGAGGGATGTGCAGAACGTACCGATCGCCTGCAGCCGGGTTGTCCCCCATCCGGTAAACCGAGACCGGATCTCCAATTCCTCCTACTCGGGCTACAACGGTGTAGGCCTCGATCGCGCTGGCAACCTCTCCGTCGATGCGTAACGTGCCGTAGACAATTGCATCCGGTTGGGCAATGTCAGCATCCACAGCCGTTGACATCAGCAGCATCAAACCGAAGGTGAGTATCCTTATCTTCATCGTATTCCCTTTCCTGGTCCGTTGAGAATCGATCATGGCTGCAACCTCTCTCACATGCCCTCTTGTCGGCTTAGGCCGGATCAGAGGTCCGGCTGCACATCGCCGCTGTACCCGTAGCATTCGAATGTCAGCTTGATGTCGCGGACACCCGTGCCGGACTCTCCATTGATCAGCAGATCGATGCCCTGGTTCGGATCTTCACCCATCAATTCCGATCCAGGGATGATGAGGTACCACTGGTTGTTCCAGATAGACCGGCCGATCAGCTTATAACTCAGATCCTGCACCTCCTCGGTGATGGGACGGGCAGTCACCGTCGGAATGCGGTGGCGATGCACCATCTCGGCCGAGCCGCCCACCAGCGTGTCCCACGGCATCCAGTCCGGCTGCTGAAGCTCCGCCTCACTAACCGGAAACGGCACCGGCAGGCATTGATCCAAAACATTCCACTCCCGGACCGATCCATCCGTCGGCACGCGCATGAAGTCGGTGCCCGTCGGGATCAGGTACGCATGCACCCCTTTGTTCAAAGGCGGAGACGCGTACGATTGGCTGAAACCGACGTTGAAGGAATGGATCTTGATCGCGAAACGGTCCGAGGGCAGAATCTCATCGCCGCTCGAATCCCAGCCGAACAGGTTCACACCGGATCCCACCGTGGTGCTGAACGGAATCACGATCGCCGGCTCATTCTCGCGAACCGGCAGCAACGGCTGGCAATATAGCCGGTAGACATTCAGTTCATTGAGATCAAGCACCACGCTGTTGGAAAGGGCACTGCGCCAATCGGCGTCGTACGCGACGCTGTTGGGGATACGGAATAGCTCCCACCGCAGGCTGAACGTCCGCTGGAAGTGATCCTTGTTGTTGAAGCCCAACTCGCTGCGCAGCGCGTCGAAGTTCGCAGCCATCTCGGCAAGTTTGCCTGAAAGACCGTTTCCAACCAGCGGCACACCGTTGTTGATAACACCCAGACTCCGCTCACGGACGATCGACTCCAGGAAACGCTGACCGCTCAGGCTATCGCTGCTCAGCAGGTTGGTCTCGTAGTCGTAGGCCTTAGCCGCAAGGAACGCATACCGGGCAGCCAAGTCGAATTGGGCGCGGTACTTCTGCAATGCGTCATTGCGGAACACCCTAAACGCCATGTCGCGATAGCGATACTTGGTGATCGCCTCGGCGGTGCGATGGCGGAAGGCCGTCCGCTGCTCGAGCAGACGCAGGCCGCGTCCGACTGCTGCGTGATAGCGACCCGTCGACTGCTTGATCGCCTCCTCGAGGGTGGACAACTGCAGGCGTGTCGCAGCCAGGCTGCGGATCATCTGCTTCAACGCGACAACGTGCTGCGCCTCCTGGTAAGCGTTTTGCAGGCCAGTGATCGTGATCTGCTGGTTCAAGGAGACCAGCTCCTTATCGTTCTGCAACGACACCGCCGCGAGATCCGCGGCATCGGCAACGGCGCTCGCCACCTCGCTAGCGACTACACCTGCCACCCATATGGCCGACCGGGGCACGGAAGTGAAATCGCCTCCAGAAGCCAAACCGGCAACGAAGTTCTTTGGCAGGGCCTCGGCCCCCGCCTGGGCTACGCGGCCGGCAATGCGGGCTACCGTGCGGCTTGCAGCCGCAACTATGCGAGATGCCAGGATCGAATCATTCAGGGAATCCTGCTCATCACGCCCGGCGATCATCACCCCCAGAACGTCCTCATTGAGGTCATACAGGTCGCGCAGAAGATACACTTGGTCCTGGATCTGATCGATGGATAACTCGTAACCCAGCAACGCCTGCCGGTAACGGGCGACTGTCTGCAGCAATTCTGCGCGGGCGAACTGAATCTCGCCTGGCACGGTCCGGCTGCCCCAGTTTGCGGGCTTGACCAACCCCAGGCCGTCCGTCGACACGCTGAAATCGACCACCCATTCATCCAGGCCCTCCAGCGTGTCCCCGACACTGCCCAATACATTGAAATCAGGGTTCTGGAAAGTCACCGACACCGTCGTGGTACCGGTCGTGGGGTTGGTGCCCACGTCGTCCGAATCCAACAGCACCGAATCATCCATGTAGGAGAAGTGAAAGATGTCCGGGCCCACGTAACCATCCGGATACGCGCCGCCCACACCCACATCTTCCTCGTAGGGTTGGCCAAAGATCTCGATCAGTCGGCTGGTGTAATCCAGTTCGCGCTCCTCGATCAGGTCATCAAAGTCGTCGAGGTTGTCCTGCATGGATCTGAGACGCTGCGTATTCGAATTGGCGTAGTCGAATGCCGTGCCGGCGTTGTTCAATGCAATGACGGCGCGCTGGAGAACCTGATCGAAGTGCGTCATGCCCTCCTCTTCCAGGTCCTTGGGGTCAAGGCCGAATGGCACCACGTTGGCGGCCAAGCCGAGCGGGTTCAAGCCTGCGTCAGCCTTGTCCAAGATAGTCTGGATCTCCGTGTAGTAAGCCGAGATTTCGCGCAGCTCAGAGACCGTCGTGCGATCGATCTTCTGGATCCCCTCGTGGTCGGCGTCCTCGGCCGGGAGCAGCGCACTGGCCACAATCCAATCCAGATACGCACCCTGCCCGGCGCGACGACCCCAGTCCGCCACACCCCAGGCACGTTCCGGGTAGGCATCGGGATAGCCCATCTGCTGGTCCAGGGCATCGGAGGTGTATCGCTGGCGGAATGTCAGCGACGTGATCCCGGCTCCAGCCCTGGCCCGTGCTGCCGCCGCCACGGCGAACTTGCGCTCGTACTTGAAACCCACCGGGACCGGCTGACCGGCGACCAGCACATCCTCCGTCGTGTTTATCCACTCGAAGTCGACGTTCGGATGCTGCAGCAACGCGTAGAACTTCTTGATCGCTGTGAGGTAGTATCCCCACGCATCCCCGTGCCCCTGTGGGTAAGTGACTACGGCCTCCTCCACATCACCCAACTGGTAATTATTGGCATAGGCAATCTGACCATTGCCGCTCGTGAAGTTCCAGGGTAAACGATTATCCACCGTAGCGATGACCGCCCCGTCCGCGTCGTGGTCCGGCGGTCGGACGATGTCCCGGCCACGCAGTAACGTCAGCTCCTCCGCCAGCAACGAGTCCACCTGATCCTCGAAGCAGAACACTGCGTGTGGGTCATAGCTGCCCGATGGCTCGCCCTGGTCGGCAAACACACCTATCGTCGGATCGAGAGCGTCGGCATAGGCCTCGTTACCCAGCAGAAGGTTCAGCTCGGCAATCTTCCCCGTCACGAGTAGGATCGCCTTCGTGATGGCGTCCGTAACGATGCCCTGGTCGATGCTGAACTCCCGCGCCCGGCGCAGAACCGTTTCGTACAGCTCAATCAACCCCACCTCGTTGATGTTTTCCGGATTGCAGTTCAGCGGCACCGGATCCAGGTATCGCTTGCCCGCCTGGCGTATCATGTCCACGTAGGTGGCCGCCTCGTTGACGTGGAAGTCCTCGATGCGCTGATCAAACGGGTTGATCCCGCGGATCACCCGCTTGACCCAGCCCTCGGCCAATTGGACGTCTGTCCAGTCACTGATCTGACTGCCCTGGCCACCCAATTGGGTGGCCCATTCATCGTACGGATCATCCGGATCATCCTCGTTGCAGTCCACATCTTCCGTGCAAGGACACCCGTTGTAGTAGCCGCGATATCGCACCCGCCAATAGGTATCCGCCAATGTGAAGGGAGAAGCGCCTTCAATCACCACTTCGCGAAGTCCCTGCCCATCCTGGTACTCTGTGCGCGGGGGGTAGTACTGCCAGAAGGCCGACTCCGGTTGGGATGAGTCGTAATTGATGGACCACTGCCACTGGAAGTACAGCAATTCCGGCTTGCCGCCGCCGTCACCGGAGAATTGCAGAACCTGCTTTTCACTCAGCGGACACTGGGGCACGATGGGGCGTATGAATCCTTGATCCGGAGGACACTCCACCCGCCAGACTTCCACGCTGACCGGCAGACCCGCGTCGACGCAGTCCTGGTCGTTCTGGAACGCCATGGTCATCCAGCCTTCCACGGCCTCCCAGTGGGCCAGCGAAACGAACTTGCTGCTTGTCGCCTCGAAGGGCACGCAGGTCCCACCCGAGCAATCCCCATTGTCGTGACACGGATTGCCGTCGTTGGCGCCGTCCTCGCAGTAGCCGATATCCTGTCCCAAGTCATAATCGCCAATCTGGACGCGTGACAGGGAGTACAGACTGTTAATGACACTCAGATACGTACCATCGGTACTCAGATCCAGCAGAATCTCTTTATCCCGATCGCTCATCACGCCCCGGAAAACGAGTTTATTCGTGAGGAAGTCGTACCAGATGCGATCGGGCCACTCACCCCCGCCACCAATCTCGCCGTTGGAGAGATGAGGTGGCAGCGGGGCAAAGAAGTCGTCGGTTAGAGGCGTGGCATATAGCACCGAGACCTCGTATGTAGGATCCAGAATCCGCACCCCCACCGTGTCGTGCAGGAGTTCGATGGAGCCGCACTGGCCACTTTGGTCGAAGCGTGCCCCGATATGGCGCAGCGGGGCGCAGGACGGATCGTCCGGGTAGCTGCAGGCGTCACCTTGCACGTTCTCGTTGGGATTCGGATCCACGAGAGGCCAATTCGGGTCGTAGGTCACCGGCCAGGGCGTCACGCCGTCGCCACCGGATCCACCCGGACCGTTGGCCAGCCACGGCTGGCAACCGAAATCGCCCGGCCAGTTTTCCCAGATGTAGATGTCGGCCGTGCTGTGCACACAGTTCGGATCGTCCGGGTCGATCTCGCAGTGAGCTCTGAACGGTTCATCCCAATCCTCGGCCGCCCAGACTCCGCTCTTGCGGTCCACCCACAAGGCGTCACCCGTGACCGGTTGCACCCACGTCTTCGGCTGAGGTGGATCCTGGTCGTTCATGCACATGGCTGCGCCGAAGTTGACGGGGAAAAGCGGATCAATCGGTTGACCCGCCACCACGGGGAGATCTACCGTGCAGATACAGTCGTCATCCGTCGAGCAGTCCTGGCCGTCAGTCAAGCCCCCCTCGCACTTACCGTCATCGCCACACCCGCAATCCTCATCGATAATCGTGTACTCAGCGTAGTAGAAGTCATGTGGCGGATACTCAGCCACCACACAGTGCGCGCCCATCCCCCAGAGATTCTCATTAGCCGGATCTGGATACTGCACCAGCACGTACGGGTGACCGGTCTGAACGGCCCATTTGTTGTCGTCGCGAACCGCAAATGCTCTCAGTTTTCCACCGACGGGGAGGAGAATGGCGTGCTCATCATTGGGGTTCCAGCCGGGGACTCCGAACTCGTCATCAGTCAAGGAGCCCACGTTGTAGATCTGCGATCCTTGAGGGTAACCACCGCTCACGTCGTCGGGATAGCCATTGGCTCCCTGCCTGGAAGCAATGACGATCTGTTCCTCAGAGTCGCAGACCCACGCGCAATCGGAGGTCACCACTTTGTTGGGCCAGTAGACACCTTCCGCATAAGCTCCTTTCTTGCACCACCAGGCCTCAAGGAGACCGTGCTCAGCAGAACTGTTGACCGGGAAGATCTGACCCGTTTCCTGGTAGATCTCAACTGCGTAGGGAGGACTTAGCTGTCCTTCCGGAAGAAACAGGAAACCAAAGGGATACGTCTCGGCATCCTCGTCGAAGTAGTTGCTGCAATCCTCCTGGTCGCAGCCGCAATTTGCTCCGGTGCATCGGAGCTGCGTGCCAACGGGCCAGGAAACCCCTATATCACCGGGTGCGAGAACCATACTGTCCGTGCGGTCATAGGACTCGATCACCTCAAAGGTTACCCAATCGCCACACTCCGAGATCTCATCGGGCTGCTTGTCGAAGCGCAGCACGCTGTAGCCGGGGTTTCGCGCCGCAAACGCACCGTTCGTGGTGACGTGACCGTACGGTGGATCATCACCTCCGCTGAACCCTTGCTGGTACATAACTTCCATCCGGCAGTACAGATCCTCCCTCAGATCAACCTGTGAGCCTGCTGGGATGTCGCCCTGCTGAGCATCTTGATGAATCACGTGAAGTTGTGGATCCGTTGGCCAGTCCGTGATGTAGCGATACACCATGTCGGGCCAGCAGTTCTGCAAAGGCGAGGTCTTGTACCACCCGACAACGAACTTGTGGGAATTCGCCTCGGGGCGGATTGGATAAATGTCGCTGTCTGTCTCCTCCGACGGACGGTACCAGGCCGCCGAGATCCCATCTTCCTCTGTGTTCCGTATCACCACGGCTCGGCAATGATTCCCGCCGGCGGGAGCCTCGAGCAGTCGACCGATCGGAACGGCGCCGCCCGCCAGCGGTCCTGTGTACAATTCTGCTCCTTCGCTGGTGATTTCCACCACCTCCAGACCGACCAGCGGTCCGCCCAGATACTTGTTGTATTCCAGTATCATTCTGCCGTCCGCGCAGCCCTCAGCCACCTGGATCTCCCCGTTTGGGAGGATCCTGATGTCCGGGTTACCCGGCCTATCCCCCCCCTCCTCATCGGGCAGATTCTCGCGAATCGTCCCGTTGTAGCGGACCACGACGTCGTAGTAATCCTTGACGGTCACCGTGGCTTCCGGATAGGACTTGAAATACTTGGTCGCCCCGACCACATATCCGACGGGCTGATCAGGCAAGCAACGGCCCGTGCGGTAGGTTGCCGGCCACTCCTGGAACTCCCAGTCGTCCGGGTTCTCCAGATATTTCCAGACGATCGTGAAGCTTGTCTTCTCGTCCGCGGCGAAGATCGCCTCCCTGGAACAGTCATCACCTCCCGGCGCGCTCGGTATGCACGCGTGATAGAACGCCGCAGTAGGGGGATTGATCCAGCCCTCCGCCGACACTGTCTCCGCGTAGTCGACCCTGTCCGCGATATCCTCGGGCGGCATGATCTCCTCACCGATGCAATACGCGGCCATCTCGTAGGCGCCCATGTCCACCACTGCGGGGTAGTCTGGAGGATCGGCGACGCCGGTGTCCACCACCTCCCGGCTGTCCGCGATTCGGAAACTACCCTCGATGTCCAATGGGATTCGTTCCGCGGTATCGCCATCGCCGTCGAGATCCCGCGTGTCCGGGGGAACCAGGAGGTCACTGCCGGCATCAATACACGGAGACCTGCTGGACAGGTGATAGTCATTCTCTGACCAGGGGCGCAGGAAGTTGACTACATTCTCAAACAGGGGGTCAATGTTGATATTGCCCCCACCGTCCCATTCAGGAGGAATACCACCCTGCACATCACAGTAGGCCACGTAGACGCCTTCTAGCCCATTCGACATCTGATTGGGACTATTGTCCCAGAATATACTATTGTGTAACTTCAGGCTCCCCTGAATTCTCTCGATCTGAAAGCCGCCAACGTCTACTCCTTCATTGCCAGTGAATGTACAATTGTTTACCTCAACGTCGCGAGGCGTGTGGCAGAAGATACCACCGGTGGAGCTTATTCCGGAGAGGTTTGTTTTGGAAAGATTGCCGACGATCAGGCTGTTCGTTACAAAGAAGTCTCCGCCCTGCACATACAAACCACCTCCGCTGCCATATGCGGTATTCCCCGCAATTCGGCAACTGAGCATCTGTACGCTGGATCCCTCAACCGCTGCCTGATGAACATATACACCCCCGCCGACGTTCTTTTCCGATGTGTTTCCGGCAATTGTACAATCCACAAATCGCGTCTCTCGGCACGAACGAAGATCCGCTCCCCCACCGCTACGTACTGCCGTATTGTTCAGAATGTCGGTTCTAATAATATCCAAAGGATCACAGTACACCGCATATAGCGCGCCACCATGTACTCCCGCCCGATTCCCCTCAAATGTACAGTTGTCGATTTTCAGAGAAAGTGGAATGCTAGCCTCGTCACCTACTGCGACTATAGCCCCACCGGCTTCGGCAGTCACATTCTGCGAGAAGGTACAATCCTTAACGATTACGCTCATAGGGGCCGCTGTTGATCTGAATACGAAGATTGCCCCGCCGGAAGAATCACCACCCATGGCCCGATTGTCGACGAACGAGCAGCCGACGATTTCGGTATCACCGCCCCCTTCCAAATAGAGAGCTCCGCCGAACCATGATGCCTCGTTGTTCTTGAATTCGCAGTTTTCGATGAGCGGACCGGCGCTTACTCCATAGATGCCGGCACCGGATGTATCCGAATCATTGCCTCTGATGATGCAGTTACGAATTGTCGGTCTGCTGTTGTTCGTCAGCCACACCGCATGGACGCCGGCGTTGATGATCTTGAAGCCATCAAGGACGCTCGCCCTGGTCTCCCCGCTCTGAAAGCGGACCCCCAGTTCGGCTCTGCAGTCTATAATGCAGCCGTCCGGACCGTTCTGGGATTGGACGGTGATCGCTTTACCAAGGAAGTTCATGTAGCCATACGTCCCGTCGGCCACCAGAATTGTGTCGCCGTGATTTGCCTCGCTGATGGCATACGAAATCGTGCAGAACGGAGTGTCTTCTTCTCCACCAGTCGCCACATTAGCACAACTGGCATTGTTGATGTCCACGTACCACGTCGTCCCCGCGTACCCTTCACCAGCAAGACCAAACACCGCCGCCAGCACAAGCACGATACGAGTGGATCGCGAGAATAACATGTCTGAGTCCTCCCTCTCTTCGGCGCTCCTGAGCCCATGTCAGACGCCGAAGTGCGCAAGCTTCCCGACCGCCTACTGACCACAAAGGGAAGCGATGTCGGATATCCGTCTGATCTCAAACTGGCCATTCACCTGGATCATCTCACGGTGCATCCCCGTGATGTTCTCTACGTAACTCCCACCCAGGCGCGTCACGCCCCATTCAGGATCTCCACCACCATCACCATCGAAAATAAAGGTTAGGACGCGGGCGACGCCCCCCGTGAAGCCGTTCGCGTGCTCCGGGTGATAGACGTGGCGATAAGGGTCGAGCGGGTGATCCGGCGTCAGGGTGATCGTTCCTTCTAGCTGTGTTTGAAAATCACCGCTAAGGCTTACCGTAGTGTCAAACGAGAAGTTCGCCGTGCTGATGCGTGGAGCCACGCTCTGCCCGTTTAGCAGCCCCTCGCAGTCCGGCGTCACCAGGATGTACGATCCCCCGCCACCGCCATCATCCTGCCACAACAGCACCACATCGCGCAGCAGGGTATAGGTGTCGTCCGAACTCTTGTGCAGGATTATGCGGAACGTAAACGGCGAGGCCGTTTCCGTACCTTGCTCCGGCGCCGTCAGCGATTCAACGTCGGTCACCGTCACGTCGCCGACCCACAGGCCGGCCTGATCGTCATCGCGCGTCCTGACAGGCAGAAGCCGCCGATAACCGGCCCCATCCTTCACGCAGAGCAGACCGTGGTGGTAGCCATCCTCATCGTAGTCCAAGTTGAGATCGGCCAGGTCCTTGCGACTGACCGCCACGCGCACGGTCCTGCTCGAGCCGGGTTGGCCCGTCGCCTCCAACGACAACGTCATTTCATCCAGCGGGTGCCACCTGGCCTGAATCGAAGAATCCGCCGCGGTGACGAAGTCCAACCGAAGAAGCGGAGCCCGTCCCAGCGATTCCGAGCCGCTCGCCCCCGGGGCAGACTGGTAGGCGACATGTACGTCGCCTGGGGTCGTGCGGAGGTTCTGGATATGAATCCTGTGTTCGGCATTCCCTGGAGCCAGGTCGACGCAGCGGAGGGAACGTTGGTCGATCCGAATCGGGCCGTCATAAGTGGAACTCTTGCTGGCTTGAACCCAATACCCTTGTCCGGCCGTGATTCGCGCGGAATCGTGATCGGCCACGCGCGAAAGCGTGCCGTCCGGGTTGAGCTCGTAAATCGCGGCATCATCGTGGGCCTCTGACGGCTGCAAATACTGTGAGAACGTCGGAGCCGACGCGGCGGCGTCAACGACATGGAATCCCGCCAGGTTATAGCCCTCCCGCCACCGTGTGATCGAGGCGTCGGGTTTGCCCCTGACGATGAAGGTCGTGGGTGTAGACGCCTCGATCAGGTAGACCCGGCCACCGCGCACCACCCTTAGCGAATTGACAGCGCGCTGAGGAGCGTCCGACGGGAACCATACGCGCCAGCCGGTGTCTGTGGTCGCGGTGTAGGCTGGATCTTCCGGATGATGTGTATCGATAGCCACCGGGCTGGTCCGATGCCCCTCGCAGCGCATCCAAACAGCTTCGATCGGCAGCCCCTCGAACAGGAGGTCTGCGTCATTCGGCGCCGGATCGACCTCCAGATAGACGCTGTTCCATCCCGTCTGGAGATCGAAGCTCTGCTCCACACATTGCGCATAAGCCGGTGTGCCGCAAAACACCCATACAAACGTCGCAAGATGTGCGTTTCGCAAAAAATGTTTCATCGTTCACCACCTTGTCTGGCACGGTGTCGCCATAAACGGATGCCCCGGGGCTTTCAGACACAGATCCGCGGCGGTTTTCGCTTCACGTTTCCTCTTCTACTTCTACATACCTGTGATCCTTGCCCACCCGCAGGATGCACCACATCCGTTGTCATCCCGATTTGCGGGTCAACGTGGTGGAACCACTTTCCCACCATATGTCAGTTCGAGATCGAGCCGCCCAACCCATCAAAAAGGATCAACTTTTATGCGGCAAAGGACCGACTCCGTTGTTTGAGCGGACCCGCCGCACGGCAGACGTCAAGCGCGGTGAGATCGAAGAGCGGGTCGGCGTGGACGATGTGGAGCTGACGATCCAGTCGCCATGAGGCGACATCCTTGCATTCGGCGATAGGAGCAATCCACCGCCGCGAAGTTGAAAGCGGCACCTGATTCTCAAGCTGGAATGTATCGAATGAAAGCTGTGCTACTCGTCGGGATGCTCAGCAAGCGCTTCAGGTTCAGGGATGACTTCCAGCCACTCAGTCGCCTTGTCCGGTTTGCCCCAAGCTTCGTAGAACCGGACTATTCGCTCGAGTGTCTTCTGCTTCCACGATCCCGGTGCGTCTGGGGAGTTCAACATGCCCTCGTAACCATTGAGCAGCAAGGGTTCTGCTTCCTCGAACTTGGCCTGACCGCTCAGTGCATATCCTAGTGAGGACAGCGCCACGAAACGCCGCCAGCTATTCGGCAGCTTCTTCTCGCGGATGACCAGACATTCACGCATGAGCGGCTCGGCCTCAGCGTACCGTTCCTGGTCGAGCAGAACCGCCCCAAGGGCACCGAGCTTGCTAGCGAGGTCCGGGTGATCTGCCGGAAGCACCTGGCGGGCAATGGCGAGGGCTTCGCGGTAACACTGCTCAGCACGAGCGTATTCACCCCGGTGATGAAGTACCCATCCGACATTGACTAGGCTCGCGGCCACTTTGGGGTGGTGGTCGCCCAGCCGCTTGCGGCGCATCGCCAGAGCCTTGCGATACAACGTTCCGGCGGTAACGTAGTCGCCCTTCGATGCGAGCAGACCCCCAAGACCGTTGAGTGTTGATGCGATGGCTGGGTGGTCGTCGTCGAGCAGTTTCCGCCGGATTGCCAGTGCCTCACGGTATAGCGGCTCGGCCCGAGCGTAGTCGCCTTGGCGATGCAGCAACATTGCCAGGTTGTGCAGGTTCGCCGCCACTTCGGGGTGGTCGTCGCCCAAGAGTTCCCGGTTTAGCTCAAGGGCCTCACGGTATAACGCCTTAGCGCCGGCATAGTCACGCTTTTCCCGAAGGACCACGGCAAGGTTGTTTAGGCTGGCAGCAACGTCGGGGTGCCCATCGCCCAGCAGGTTGCGGCGCATCGCCAGTACCTTGCGGTTGACCGACTCGGCTTCGTCGTAGTCACTCATACACCGGTACAATTCCGCATGGTTGTGCAAGACCCTGGCTACCTCCACACTCTCGTTGCCGAACACCGAGCGCTGTATGGCGAGCGCTTCACGGTACAGTGGCTCGGCACCGGTGTAGTCACCTTTCTGCAATAGCAACTTCCCCAGATTGTTCAGGATCGGGGCCACGGACAGGCCATCGCTACCAGCGGTCTTGCGGGCGATCACCAGTGCCTCCCGCAAAAGCGGTTCAGCTTCATCGTACTCGCCACGGTTGTAATGCAGTTCCCCCAGGTTGTTCAGACAATCCGCCACGCTGATCTGCTCATCGCCAAAGAGCCGCCGCTGAATCTCCAGGGCGGTGCGCAGGTGCGGGTCAGCCTTCGCGAATAGGCCTAAGCCGCTATAGGTCAAACCGAGCGTCGTATGAATATTAGCTTCGATCTCCGGTTGCCCCTTCAGGCTTCCCCGCTCAATCTCCCTGGCTGCGTCGTCAAGGATATCACGGACCAGAACGTCGGACTTCTTGGCCCTTCTCGGATCTGCCGACGCAAGCATCTTCTGCAGAAACTCGTTGACCGCCTTGGCTTCTTGAGAGGCGGCGATCGCTTGATCACGTTGGCCTGAAGCTTCGAGCATGCCCCACGTCGTACCGAGGAGTCCGACGATCAGCGCGACAAATGCTGTCGCCAGCCCCGCTGCCAGGCCCTTGTTCCGCTTGGCGAATTTGCCCAGGTGATACAGCTTGCTCGGAGGGCGCGCCACGATGGGTTCGTCTCGAAGATACCGTCGCAAATCAGCAGCGAGCTCCGCAGCAGATTGATAGCGCAGGTCTTTTCCCTTCTCGCATGCTTTGGCCACGATCGTCTCGATGTCGCCACGAAGACTCGTGTCAAATGAGCTCAATCGCGAAGGTTCCTCGTCACGAATGATCCGGGCGGCTTCGGGTATGGACCGGTTGCGAACATCGTGAGGAAGTCTGCCACTGAGCAGTTCGTAGAGAATCACGCCCACCGCGTATACGTCCGAACGCGTGTCGATCTGTCTGGAATCCCCGGCGACCTGTTCGGGACTCATATATGGCACGGTGCCGATTAGCTGGCCGCTGGTCGTCTGCATTGTCACCGTGGCAATGTCGGCATCAGTGACCCGCGCAACGCCAAAATCAAGGATCTTCGGTTGCCCGGATTCGTCAACCAGAATGTTGCTGGGTTTGAGGTCACGATGAATCACGCCCTTGCGGTGTGCGTGTTCCATCGCGTCACAGACCTTCGCGACGAGCTCGAAGCGATCGCGCACGCTTAATCTGTTCTCGGCAGCATACGTGTTCAGCGGCCGACCGCGAATGAGCTCCATTGCGAAGAACGGTTCCTGACCCAGCAGACCCTCCCCGTTCCCAATCTTCGCCACTCCCGCTTCGTAGATGCAGGCGATGCCAGGGTGCTGAAGCTGCCCGAGCATCTTAGCTTCATGCTGGAAACGACGCAGCATGTTCGTGGACGGCAGACAAGAACGGAGCACTTTCAGCGCGACGATCCGTTGCGGATTTTCCTGTCGCGCCTCATAGACCACGCCCATCCCACCCTCGCCGAGGACGCGGACGACCTCGTAGTGCCCGATGCGCTTGAGTATTCCCCCTTCCGTATCCGCCACCTTGCCATGCGCCGGTGTGAACACCGGCTTGCGCAAGAACTCGCCCATCCCCGTCGCATCGTGCGCCAGCAGCTCGTCGACAAAACCCCGCAGCTCGACGTCAGGGCCACACTGCTTAGCGAGAAAGGACTTCCGGTCTTCGGCCGGAAGTTCCACTGCGACCAGGAAGATGTCCTCGGTTTTCTTGACCCTTGCCTCATCCATAGTCCACGGTCCGTTACCCGTCAGTTTTTGCCTTCGAGAGGACTGTGTAGAGGAATGCCCGGCTGAAGCGCCATTCTCTCTCGACGGTTGGCACGGAGATCCCGAGGGCTGCCGCCGTTTCTTCATTGGTCAGACCGGCGAAGAAGCGGAGCATGACGACGTTTCCCTTGCGAGAGTCTGCCTTCTCCAGCTGCGTTAGCGCCTCGTCGAGAGCGAGAACGTCCTCGGCGGGTGGTTCGATCGCCAGGTCTATGTCTTCCAGTGCGACCCGCTTACGCCCGCCGCCGTGTTTGAGACTCGCCTTGCGACGGGCCTGCTCTACGAGAATCTGGCGCATCGCCTGGGCGGCAGCGGCGAAGAAGTGCCCTCGGCTGTGCCAGCTCGGATCGTCGCTCCCGATCAATCGCAGGTATGCCTCGTGGACCAGAGCCGTTGGCTGAAGTGTATTGCCCGGCGGTGTCTTCGCCATCCGCGCTTGCGCGAGCTTGCGCAGTTCGTCATAGATCAGCGGGAGCAGATCAGCAGCCGCGCGCGGATCACCATCGCTGGCAGCTCGTAGCATCTGCGTAACCGGTCCCACCGGCTGCTCGGACATCGTGAAGACTCCGAAGCTTCCTGACGGCTTGCCCCGCCCAATTCCGAACAGAAGCGGCGTGGAGAGCGATTCCTTGGGGTGCGATCACCCTCCGAGTCAGTCGAGTATGATTCTACCAAACTCGGGCAGCCGAGTCATGCGCTTACGGCAACAGGCAACGACGAATGATCGGGGAGTGGGTTCCCGCCCGCATGTGCAGGGTACACTGGGACCTCGATTGCTACCGAAAAGAGCGAAGGACCGAGAATGTCAGAGCTTAGGGCTTACAGGGTGGCTATAACTTGGTCCGGCGCGCGGAGCAGAGCCCTGGCGGCGGCACCCATGGGCACCGCGTGTACCTCATCAAAGGCGACTCAACATCGCTGCTAGCTGTTCGCATCTGTGCGACTGCCCGCGGTGCAGGCAATGGTTGGCCAGCCATGAGCCCAACGAGGTGATTGTCCCGCACATCTGAGCAGCGCTTAGTTCGCAACCTCATGACTCCGCGCGCTGGCGCCCCCTCGGCAGTCACTGGCACCGCTTGGCTAATCTCACCCGCGCGCACATTGTTGGCCCTTAACGTCAACACCCTTTCCGATGATTGCCCGCCTGGTCGCCTGGGCATCATCGGTACGAAACAGCCATAAATGCGTTCAGTAGCGTCAGTTAGCACGAAAGGTGCCCGACCCCGAAGTGATACCTACCACTCGGGATTGTGACGTTTTGATCGCCGGCGTACGATCCTTCAGCCCTGCCCCGCCACCCGGTCGACGAATCGTTGAGTGGCGTTTGTAAAGGTGTACGTCGGGCCTCCGTTGCGAACAGCTTCTGGCTGAGCGTCACGCGATCCTCGGAAGATCCACTGGTACATGGCGCTGCCGTAAACCGGTCGTTTGGAACGACGCGCGGAGAAGCGGCGCGGCACATCTCGAACCGGAATCAGTTGGAGCCGTTTCTCGTCGACCGTAAGGGGGCGGTCTGCACGATGCGCCGTTGGCGCCCATTCGCACGCGGTTGTTCAACGTCGCAAGCCGGGCTCGACCGGTTCCTTGCCGCCAAGACGGATTCCTGACCATGTTTGACCGCTTGCGCAGCAACGGCCTATTGGATACACTTCCCGGCTGGGTCAGTCGCCCGTGGTGGCCTTAGGCCCTTACGGGTCAGGAGGTGCAGCATGGCGACTGAAAAAGTAGGCGTGTACCGAAAGTACCATGGAGCGGTCCCCATCGACAAGTTGGGACAGCCGCTGCCCAAGAGTGAGTGGCCGCGAGAGCGACCGTTTCGCTGGGCGGTGCGGTGGTTCGGCTCGGACGGGAAGCGCTTCAGTAGGAGCTTCAAGAGTAGAAAGGAGGCACAACGCTACGCTGAGACAAAGCAGGCGGAAGTACGATTGGGAAAAGGTGACCGTCCGCGTGTGATCACGCTTGCGGAGTTCGCAAGGATGTATCTGGATCTTCGAGGTGACCTTGCCCCTATGACCAAGGTTGAACACGAACGTACGCTGAGGTTCTTGATGGAGTTCCTCGGCGGACGGATGATCGTCAGCAAGGTGACACCCTTGGACGCACGGCGTTTCTTAGCGTGGTATCGCGAGCGCGAGTATCGCGGCCGCGCTCCAGCGCCGGCGACGGTGAACAGGATCGTCCGCGAATGCAAGCGGATCTTTCGTGAGGCCGTCGCATGCTCGCTGATCCGCGAAAACCCGTTTCAGGAGATGCGCCAAGAGAAGATCGGGCAGCGACCGTGGCATTTCATCAACCCCCGCAGAATACCGAAAGTTGATCGAGGCGTCGCCATCATCTCGGTGGCGGGGCATGATTTCGCTGGGCTACTGTTGTGGGCTGCGGCTGGGCGAGGTGCTCAACTTAACTTGGTCGGACGTTGACTTCGAAAAGAATCAAGTTCGGATTGTTCGCAAGACCGCATCGGAGCGCCGATCCGCGTGGACGCCGAAGGATAAGGACATGCGGATCGTCCCGTTGCCGAATCTGGCAGTTAGCGTCCTCGTGGAACTGCAGGTCGCTGCAGCGGACGGACAAGAGTACGTGTTCGTTAATGGCAAAGGACCTGCAAAAGGCGACCGCATGAAGCGGCTGAACATCTGGCGTGACTTCCAGGCAATCCGCAAGAAGGCTGGCCTTCCGAAGTGTTCGTTCCACGACCTTCGGAAAAGCTACTGCACGAATCTGGCGGGCGTCGCGGAGGCGAAAACGCGGTTCCACGGCGTGAGGCAACATTCGAAAAATATTAGGAAACCGGTGCTCTATCCACTGAGCTACGAGCGCCCCAGCGCCCTCTTCATACCAAAACGCCCGATTTTCGCAACCGTAAGAGGTACGCCCACCGAGCGCATGGCGCGTCCTCCGCTGAGCTGCCCTACAGGCCATCGCGGCAGGCAACCGCGCCGCTGACACCAATCTTCCGGCTCGCTACAATCCACGGGCATGAATCCGCTGATTGCCGCGATCGGGTGCTTCCTACTCTACATCGTAGGTTTCCGCTTGTACGCGAAGTTCCTTTCGGGGCGGATCTTCCGGCTCGATCCGTCGCGGGCCACACCCGCTCATACCCTGCGTGATGAGATCGACTACGTTCCCACCAACCGCTTCGTACTGTTCGGCCATCACTATGCCTCGATCACAGGGCTGGCTCCGATGCTTGGACCGGCTGTCGCGGTGATATGGGGATGGGGGCCGGCGATGCTGTGGGTGGTATTCGGTGCCATTCTCGTCGGTGGTGTTCACGATTTCAGCGCCCTTGTAGTGTCGATACGTGCCAAGGGCCAATCGATCGGCAAGGTAACGGAAGGTGTCATCGGGCCGCGGGCCAAGTTTCTGTTTCTCGCCCTGATCTTCTTCGGAATCTCGCTGGCCATGGGCGTTTTTGTGTACATAATCGCGGTGCTCTTTCAGGCCGGCCCGGACTTTGATCCGGCAAACCCGGCCGCCGCGAAGACGTCATTCCCGTCTGCAGTGCTTCCATCGGGCACCCTCATGATCCTGGCAATGATCATGGGGTTTCTGCTTTACAAAAAGAAGTTCCCGCTGGCACCGACGACCGCCGTGGGATTCGTTTTGATGCTGCTTGCGGTGTGGCTGGGCACGCAATTCCCCACGCTGGGATTCGACCCGGCCGCGTGGCCGAAGAGGGTCAGTTGGACGTGGATCCTTCTGGCGTATGCCTTCCTGGCCTCGGTGCTGCCCGTATGGAGTCTGCTTCAAGCGCGGGACTTTCTAAACTCGCTGCTTTTGTACTTGGGCTTGCTTGCGGCCTACGGGGGGTTTTTCGTATTAGGCCCGACGTTCTCCGCGCCGGCAATCAACCCACATCCCGCAGGTGCTCCGCCGCTGTTCCCGTTCGTTTTCATCGTGATCTCGTGCGGGGCGGCCAGCGGCTTCCACGCGCTTGTCTCTTCCGGCACGACCGCCAAACAAATCAACCGCGAGACCGACGCCCGCTTCGTGGCCTTCGGCGGAATGATCGGCGAGTCGCTGCTCGGTTTGCTTGCGGTGCTCGCTTGCACCGCGGGTTTCGAGAGCACCCACGCCTGGAACACCGCATATGCAGATTGGGCAACGATTCAGGCGAGCCTGGCCAGCAAGCTGGGGGCGTTCATTCACGGGAGCAGCCGGTTCATCGAGGCTTTGGGTATCGATCAGAACCTGGCGGCGGCTTTTATCGCCGTTCTCGTGGTTTCGTTCGCCCTGACAACTCTGGACTCGGCCACCAGGTTGCTCAGGTTCAACGTGTCCGAGATCGGGGCTTCGTTGCGGTTGAAGATCCTGCAGAATCGCTACCTGGCCACTGCCATCGCCGTGGCGGCGATATGCTTCTTCGCGTTTTACAAGATTCAGGACGCAGAGACCGGCGACATCAAGCCGGCCGGCCTGGCGCTCTGGACGCTCTTTGGAACGACGAACCAGTTGCTGGCCGGTCTGACGCTTCTGGTCGCCTCGCTGTATCTCCATCAGCGCGGCCGCAATCCTCTCTACACTGGTTTGCCCATGGTGTTCATGCTGATAAGCACGTTCACCGCCTTGGCCGAGAACCTCGTGGATTTCTTCAAGAAGGGTCAATACCTTCTGCTGGTCGTCGGGATGGTGCTATTTCTGGTGGCCGTGGGAATCGTGGTCGAAGGCCTCCGGGCCTTCCTGCAACGTCAGCGCCACACCGATGACGAGATCGTCTTTGCCGCAGATTCGTGACCCGTCTGCCGGGCAGCGAACGCACGATTACGGTGCACGAATTGTGCGCGTAGCCCTGACTGCGTGTCCCGAAAAGCGGAAACGAGTATCTACGGACCGCGCCAGGTCTGAATGAACAGCGCATAGTCGCTTAGGTCGATCCGTCCGTCCGGCTCAAGGTCGAACTTATCGCAACTGGGCGACTGTGGAGCGCCGGTCGCGAAACACACCTGGAATTTGGCGTAGTCATGCAGGCTCACACTGTCGCCTACCGCGTACACATATGTCCCAACGAGGGCGTACCGCCCATTAACGGCAACGGGAGGGCGCCACCGACTTCCTTTGATCCCAAGAAGCTGATGGACTTCCATCCAGCCGTCAGCCTCGCGCGCAAACAAATGTCCCCACACAGCCCCACTGGCTGCGGCTATCACGCGGTTGCCGTCAATGGCAACCGAAGCCCCGAACCCAGACGCTTGGCTCGAAGGAAGGAGCTTCACCTCCTCCGTCCAGGCAGCCGCATCGCGGCGGTAAACGTACACCGCGCCGGATCCCCCAACAATTGGGACGTCATCGTCAATAGCAATGGCGCTGCCGAATGCCCCGAACGGTCCGAGAGGGTCGGATGGCGTCAGTTGCCCTTCCTCCGTCCACCCCGTGTCATTCCTCCGGAACACGTAAGCCGACCCCCAGCACACGTCATACCCTGGGCATGAATATTCGTTCCGCGGGGCGCCTATTAAGACTAGGCCGCCGCTCGTGCCCACGGAAGCACCGAACCCATCCCCGGCTTCGGTGTCTGAGCCAACGAGCGTTGTCCCTGGAAGCCATTCCAGCCCGTCCCAGCGAAAGACATACGCCCGACCGACTGGCGGCCATGGCCAGAGCGGCGAGCTTCCTACGACAATTGTATCCCCCTCTACATCCACCGAGATGCCAAAGCTACAACATAGATGTGAGGGAGGTGGGTTGAGGAACGCGACCGGGTCCCACAGGTCGTCACTGAGATCATCCGGCGTGTCTCGGTCGTCGCGTGTGGAAACATACGCCCGACCGGGACCTGCGCTCAAAAGCTCGAAATAGAGGTCCGGTGAGCCGATGACGATCCAGTCTCCGTCGATGGCCACCGAGTGTCCGAACTTGGCTTCCTCCAAGGGCAGGTACATTAACTTGTCGTGTTGAATCCAGTGGACCCCGTCGCGCCGGTACACGTAGGCGGCTCCGGCGTCGTGCGCTCGCTGGTCGTCCAGCGGGGCCCCGACTACGATCCAGTCGCCGCTGATGGCCACGCTGGCGCCGAAACCTCCCCCAAAACCAAGATTAGCGTCACTCGGGGCGAGGCGGGCTATTTCCTCAAGAGCCAAGCTCGGACTTGACGCGTAACCGAGGAACGCCGCAAGCGCTAACACACGAACACGCAGAATAAGCTTCATATCTAGCATAGCAAAGTGCCAATCATATGTCGGAAGAGCAACGACGACGACGGACGGACGACGGACGCCGTGGCATGTCCGGGCGAAGCGCGGACATGCTCGTCGTGAGATCATGCTCGCCTGCGCCGAGCATGCCACCCGTCCGTCAGCTTTGCGTCTGTCCGTAGTGCTCCTCCTATGTGGGCGACGCTACGTGGGGACCGAACTTGCACCGCTGATTGTAGGTCCTGTCAGTGGCTATGTCATCAATTGCGCGCCGCATTGGGCAGAAAGACGCACGGATCCGCATTGGGCGTCCTTGCCGCACCCCGGTCGCGGGTGCTCAGTGGGGATCGGTCAGGATTGACCGGTCGCTTGCGCTCCCGGCGCGGCTCATTGTTTCGACGTTTTGACGTTTCGGCGTTACCCGGTGTGCGATTGCGTCACGGTGCGGCGTGGGAAGTATTGTGCGGCGTGTGGGAGTCAGGTGTAGGCTGTCTGGCTCAAGCCCTTCCCCTGACAGCGCGGATGACCGAGTTCATTCCCTCGTCACGCCGCAATACGGCTACTTCCACAAAGCCCGCGGCCTCCAAATCTTCCCGCAGTTCATCGAACGTGAAGGTGCCGCCGGCGTCGGTCGCCACCAGCATATTGATCGCAAACAGCGCTCCAGTAGCCGGCGACGTTCGCGAATCATCCATGAGCACATCACGAATCAGAATCTCCCCGTCATCACGCAGCACCTTGGCGAGGGCGGAGAACAGACACCTGTTCTGGTCGCGTGAGTTTTGATGGACAATCGCGCTGACCCAGGCAAGATCGGCTCCTGGAGGCAGCGGATCGTGGAGGAAGTCGCCGGCGACCAGCTTGACACGGTCGCTCATTCCCGCTTCGCAGATGCGGCGCTGGGCCATTGGGATCACGTGCGGCAGGTCGAACAGAGTCGCAGTCGCCCCAGGCTGTGCCCGAAGAAGGGCGATCGTCCATGTACCCGATGCTCCACCGACATCTAACACATGCTTGAACTCAGGGGGCCCGACTTCCTCAATCAGTCCCGATGCCACGGGCGCGGAGACAACGTCCATCGCACCGATAAACGCCCCTTCGTCGTCCGCCTCACCTCGAACGCTTGGTTGGCGTTCCGCGGGCCTGCCGGTTTGGACCACCCTTGCCAACTGGGCCCATCGGCGCATGCAGTTTGCCTGGTGTTGCACCATGCCAAGGACACTGCTGGCACTGGACTCTCTCAGGACCCGAGCCGTGGTGGCTGAAAGGACATACAATCCGTTTCGCTTTTCGGTGAATCCCAACGCCGCAAGTGCGTCAAGAAGTATGGTCATTGCGCGCAAGTCCGTGCCAAGCTTGTTTACGACGTCGGTTGCACTTAATGAGCCGTCGGCAAGGATGCTGAACAAGTCCAGCTCTGCCGCTGCTGCAAGGACGCACGCGGCCTGATAGCCCCTGGCCAACTCCAACACATCGTCTGCGGTCCATTCCCTGAGCATGGATACGCTCCCTGGGGGTCTTCCCTGTCTATCTCGACAACATGACTTCATTGCGCGCTCCATCGTACATTTTGGCGCTTGCCTTGGCTATGTCGAAAATCCTCCGACGGCTGTCGCGCCCTTCGCAAAGCAGCCCGTTGCTCATAGAGAAGGGTCGGTTTCAACGCACCCCTGCTTGGCGTGCCAATCGGGAAGGTCAAATCGGCTCTTATCACGACGGCCGTAGAGGAGGTCGTCGCCCCAAAGAGCAACCCGACGCGCCAGGCTGTTGTGGCGGATGACCCAGCGAACCAAGTTGTGCAAGAGCGTGCAGGGGTGCGAGTACGGGCATACTTTTACGCAGATTGAGCAGTCTGAGCCTTGTCTGCGCCAGAATCGGTAACAGCGCTCCTGATCACTTTGCCACTTTTCAACACCGTTGTAAACGGCCTTGCCGCCCGACTCTACGGCCCCCGAGGGACAACTGGTTGCGCACTTCTTGCACGAATTGCAGAAGTGTTGCACGCCGAAATGGATTGGCTTGCACTGGATAAGGGGCAGGTTTGTGGTCACTACGGATAGACGTAAACGCGGCCCGAACTGTGGAGTTACGAGTAACCCGAGTCTGCCTAGCTCTCCTAAACCGGCATCGACGGCAATCGGACCACACATGACGCGGTAGTTGGCGTCGACATGGGCACGGGCCTCGTATCCCAGCAGGTTGATGTACCGGGCCACCAGCATGGCAATCTTTGCCACTTCAAAGTACTTAAACGCAGTCTCTGTTGTCGTGGCGCTGTCCGGCGCATGACGAACCATGGTATGACTCATTTCCACGCCAAACGCGATGGCGTGAGAATGATTCAGGACGATTGGCTCACCCCACTTCCCTGGTGAGCGGCCGATGTGACTGTACACGTAGGCGGGATTGAGTTTCGTCGTCCCGACCAGATCGGCGCCGAGGTAGCGTGCGAACCCCTTGACCCGGCGTATGAACTCCTCCGGTGATGCCTGAACAGGTAACTCCTCGATCGGATCAGGTTTCCAGTCAACCTCGCGTGTTATCTCCTCGAGAACGTCGAAAATCGCGGCTTGGAATGGTGAGGCCAGTTGGTGATACGTCTTCGCTCCCGGATGAGCAAGCTGCGGCAGGGCCCGCACCTCTTCGTCATATTTTATCTTCTCCGGGTGATCGTGGTAGTATGCTTCAAACTCCGGAGTGCCGGGTTTGAGCCGGTAGAACCGGTGAAAAACGACATCCCGTTCGTCAACCCGCTCCTGCTCCCCTCGAGTTTGCATCCAAGGAGCGGAACCTATGGGCAGTGTAAGAAGCAGAATGGCCAGACCGCCAACAACCAGAAGGCCCAAAACAATCCACGGTCGAACTGCAAAGTCCAGAAGAAGCAACGCGGCGAACAAGCCCAACATCGGCATAAACAACGAAGCTGCAACCCCTACGGCCCGCCATCTCCGCTCATATAGGGACGTGACAACAAAAGCCAGGGCACTTGACGCAATGCCTGCGAACCCCAGCCAGCCGAAAACCAGTATCCAGGTAATCATACCGTGAACTTCGAAGCCGGCTTCCCGTTCGTGCCGACGGTTACCTTAGACCGTCTAACAAAACGAGTTCCGTAGGGTTCTCCAACAGATGATGACGCAGCCGAGTGTCATGAACGCTTCGTGGATGTCGGCGCGGCGTTCGTACCGGACGCGGAGGCGGCGGAACTGAT
>JAUWWQ010000028.1 GCA_030616775.1 Planctomycetota bacterium | reverse complement strand
GGGACGAGATTACCTGGACGAGCGTAGACGGCAGTTTTCAGCGCTGCACTGATGGGAATTGTGGGCCTGAGAAGCCCCTTGAGGAGCTCATCCCTACCGGGGATTGGACCCTCGGGACGTGGACAAAACAAGAGTAGAACCAGAACCGCGACCATCGCGCCCTGGTGGTAGGTGCTGCTCCCTGCGGGGTCTCATGTGGGAACGCGCTTTATAGTTCAGTGACTCCAGTATGTCACCGCGTTTTGGAATACTGTCAGGCCGTCAGGTGGGCCGGTGGGTCTGCGGCGGGTCCAGCAGGGATGATGGGTGTGGTCGAAATGGCGGTCGGGGTGGGGCATTAGACCGAAGATTCGGCCGGTGGGATCACACAGACCGGCGATGCCCGCGATGCTGCCGTTAGGATTGGCCGGGTAGCAGTCATATCGACCTTCGGTATCCACGTAGCACACGGCGATATGGCCATTCTCTTTAAGCTGCTTTACCACGGTGTCACTTGCTGTCACCACCTTCCCTTCGGCATGCTCGATTGGCAGTTCCAGGCAGGTTCCGGGCGTTAGGAATACGCAGTGTTCAGTGCCGACCTCGAGTCTCACCCAGCGGGCCTCGAACTTTGCAGAGTCGTTATAGGTTACGGTGACCTGATTGCGGCCGACGTCACCGCCGGGCAAAAGGCCGGTCTTGACCAGTATCTGAAACCCGTTGCAGATACCCAGCAGCCCGCCGCCGCGATCGACCAGCCTTCTAAAGGGCTCTTCAAGCTCGAGAAGAATCCGTTGAGCAAGAATCTGTCCGGCGGCGATGTCGTCGCCGTAGCTGAATCCGCCGGGGATGGTGACGATTGTGTACCGGTCGAGAATCGAGGGATTCTCCGCGAGGCGGTTGACGTGCATCAATGTCGGCTTAGCACCGGCCAACTGCCAACAGTGCATCACCTCTTCGTCGCAGTTGATCCCGGCCGCCCGTAATACCAGAACACGCACATCAGCCACGCTCATCGACCTCCACCCTGCGCCAGAGGCGCCCGCCAGGCCTCGGCGAGTTCAGCTACAGGTAGATCAATCGGTTCCAGCCGGTCACTTTTGATACGAACGTGCGGTCCAGCCTCCACCCGCCCGATGACCGGCAAACCGGAAGCTTCAGCCACCGCCATCGTCATCTCCAACACATACGTCGTCGCAGAAGGGGCAAAGATCGAATCGCCATATGCTTCGGAGCTGACATTGACAGTCGCGCCGAGATTGGAAGCAACGCACATTTCTGCGATCGCCACCGCAAGGCCGCCGTCACTTACATCATGCGCCGCCCGGACCTTGCCGGCACGGATCAACTCCGATACACGGCGGTGCATCGCGCAAGCCTTGTCCAAACCGACGCGATCCACCGGTGCGGATGCAACCACGAGACAGTTGCCCGGCTCCTTCAAATCCATTGACACGCACTGCCGAACATCTTCGATAACGCCCAGAGCACTAATCAGGAGCGTATACGGAATCGCAATTTGTTCGGGCAGGCCGGTCCGCTTGGCCTCGTCCGCGCTCATTGAGAACTCGTTGTTCAGCGAGTCCTTGCCGGAGATGAAGGGTAGTCCATACGCAACAGCCGCGTCGCTCGCGCCGCGGCAGGCCCGCACCAACGCGCCCAGGGACTCGGCTGTGTCAACCTTCGGCCAGCAGAAATTATCCAAAATGGCGGTGTGCTCCGGATTCGCGCCGACACAGATGACGTTCCGCAACGCTTCGTCCACCGCGGCAACGGCCATCCGGTACGGATCGATGTCGCTCAGCTCGGGACACAAGCCGCATCCAACCGCCACGGCCTTTTGGCCGTCATATCGGGGACGCAAGACCGCGGCATCCGACGGCCCGAAACCCGTACCGACCAGCGGCTTGATCACGCTGCGACCCTGCACCTCGTGGTCGTACTGGCGAATTACCCATTCCTTGGAAGCAGTGTTCAACTCGCCCAGTGCTCGAAGAAGCCGGTTGTTCGGCGCGGCATCATCATTCTGATCTCCACAGCCGGCTGGCCGCGATCCCTCGTTTTGCCCGGTGGTCCACCTGGCTGTCAGGGTCACTCTGGGAACGCCCTCGTGGAGGAACTTCATGTCCAGTTCGCCGACTGTCTCGCCCTGGTAGCGAACCCGCAGTATGCGGTCGTCGGTGAATGTCCCGATAACCGTGGCTTCGACTTCTTCATCCGCGAAGACAGCCAACAAGGCCTCAAGCCGTTCCGGCAGCACGGCGAAGACCATGCGTTCCTGGGCTTCCGATATCCAGATTTCGTCGTAGCGCAGCCCGGAGTATTTCAGCGGGACGTCGTCAAGATCAACCATAGCTCCCAGCATCGCCCCCATTTCCCCGACCGCACTGCTGAGCCCACCGGCGCCGCAATCGGTTACGGCTGAGTAGAGACAGCCGCCCGGATGGTCACGGGCCAGGAGCAGGGCATCCAGCAGCTTCTTTTCCTCTATGGCGTGTCCGATCTGCACGGCGTGCGAGAACTCCTCGGCGTGTGTCTCGGTCAACTCCGCTGACGAAAACGTGGCACCGTGGATTCCGTCGCGTCCGGTTCGACCGCCCGCAACGACGATTCGATCGCCCGGGCGCGGCTGCTTATGGATTCGATCGCCCGGGATTAGCCCGACGCATCCGCAGAAAACCAGCGGATTGGCCAGATACCGCTCATCAAAGTAGATCGCTCCGTTGACCGTGGGGATTCCCATCCGATTGCCGTAATCGCGGACACCCCCGACAACGCCTTTCAGAATCCGCCGCGGGTGCAGCACGTCTTTCGGCAGCCTGGTCGCGTCGAAGTCCGGCGGCCCCAGGCAGAACACGTCGGTTGACGCGATCGGCTTGGCACCCAGTCCGCAACCCATAATGTCGCGGATGCACCCGCCCACACCCGTCGCCGCCCCGCCGTAGGGCTCGATCGCCGAGGGATGATTGTGCGTTTCCACCTTGAATGCCAGGCCGTATTCCCCATCGAACGCAATCACGCCGGCATTGTCGACGAACACCGACAAACACCAGTCACGGTTGAGCTTTGTCGTGGCGGCCACGATGGTCTCTTTTAGCAGATTGTCGAAGTGAACCTTGACGTGCCCGGTGCGGCCGAAGTCGTCACCGCTGTAATCGATCGCGCTTTTTAATGTCTTATGCACGCAGTGCTCAGACCAAGTTTGGGCGAGCGTTTCGAGTTCCAGGTCGGTCGGTTCGCGGCCAAGTTGACCGAAGTGCTCGCGGATCGCCTCCATTTCGGTCAGCGACAGGAACAGGTGCGCCTCACGCGACAGGCGAACCAGGTCGTCGTCGCCGAGGTTGCAGATCGGAATATGCCTCACCCTGAACGGACGGCTCGGCGGTGCCGGGAACGAGTCAGGAATCTGGTCGCTTCGACCGAAACCGTCGACGTACCAGGTCTCGATACATTCGTTGGCCAGGGTTTTGGCCGCGATCTGTTCCAGGTCCGCGCAGTTCCGCGCTCCGACGATTTCGTAGCGTCGAGCGGTTTGGACATCCTCGATGGTGGCCTGTTTCCCGACCCGAGCTTTCAGAAGGCGTTGCGCCGCTTCGAGCGTACTCATCGCCACAGGGTTCATTACGCCCGGCAGCGTGTGCACCTCGACAGCGGGTTCCAGATCATTGCGTTGCGAGAATCCCGGACTACATTCGTACTTCTCCGCTACGGGGTCGGTCAGCAACTCCTCGGCGATCAGCCGCACATCCGGTTCCCCGAGGCTCCCGGCCAGAAAATAAATCCGACTCGACCGGATCCCTTCGATGTGCCCAAGCCCGATCTGGTGGACCTCGGTGAGCACATCTCGCCCATGTCCGTCGAGCTGTGCCGTCCGCGGGCGAACGCGAACGTGCCAACGGTGGGTTGCCTGAACGCTGTGGCGAGACATCGGCAGAGGATATTCCTTAAATCACGACTATAACTGGCAGGGCACCTTCGTCGAACCCGAACATATAGCGGATTTGAATCTTTCGCCAGTCCGCCCTATGGTTGCTGATGAGCGGACCTCAGCCGTGCCCTCCACGGTCCGCGAAGAGGGTTGAGGCACCCAGCGCAGAGATCGAGGTCAACCGTAGTGCGATTTGCATCATCTATCACCGAGGCCACCGACGCCCCCCAGGCAGTCGACGAGCTGCTTGAACCGATTGATTCGCGGTTGACACGCGGCATGGTGGACCTGGCTCTGCTGTTTATCACGAAGCACTTCAAAGATCACTTGGCTGATGTGATCGACCGGATCGGTACCAGTTTCCCCGGTGCGGTGCTTCTAGGTTGCACGGCGGAGGGAACGATCGGCTTTGACAAAGAGCTGGAGCGTGTGCCTTCCATGTCGCTGCTGGTCGCGTCGATGCCCGACGTGGAGATCCGTCCCTTCTACATGGTGCAGAGTGATCTGGAATCCATAGGAACACCGTTAGACTGGGAACGCATCGTCGGCGTATCACCGGAAAGCCGGCCAACCTTTGTGGCCCTGGCTGATCCGTTTCGCCTGGCGATCCATGACTTCATCGAGCAGATCAACGAGGCGTACCCCGGCAGCCCATTGGTCGGCGGGGTGGCCAGCGCCGCCCGCATGCCTCAGCAGAACAGGCTCATACTAAACGGTGATATCCACCGTGAGGGAATGGTCGGGATCGCCTTGACCGGTCTCCTTGCCGTCGACACGGTCGTATCCCAGGGCTGCCGGCCCATCGGCAAGCCCTTTGTCATCACCAAGGCTGAACGAAATGTAATCCGCGAGCTCGGCGGTCGGGCCGCCCTCGAGCAACTACAAAACGTGCTTGTAAGGTTGTCCAAGGAGGATGAACGGCTCGTAAAGCAATCGCTATTCGTCGGCCGGGTCATCGACGAGTACAAAGATCGCTTCACCCGCGGCGATTTCCTGATCCACAACATCATCGGTGTGGACCGGCACAATGGAGCCATGGCCATCGCAGGTAATGCCCGCGTTGGTGCTACCGTGCAGTTTCACGTGCGCGACGGTGCCAGCGCTGACGAGGATCTGCGCACAATGCTCTCACCGCATGCCGATACCGGGGTCCGCGGCGCCCTGCTTTTCGGGTGCAACGGCCGTGGCACACAGATGTGGCCGGAACCCGGACACGACGTGGGCGTCTTGCGCGAGCTACTGGGTGACGTCCCGGTAGCGGGGCTTTTCTGTGGCGGTGAGTTCGGCCCGATCGGTGGGACCAACTTCATCCACGGCTTCACCGCCAGCATCGCGCTCTTTCGCCAACCGGACAATCAGTTGGAAGGATGATTCCATGAAGGTAAGCGTAATTCTCCTGATTGCATCGGTTGCAATGCTGGCTCCGTGTCCGCTGACCGCCCATGAGCCCGCCTCCACTCGGAACACTGCCGCTGGGCCCCGCCTGCTGATGAATTACCTTGCTGATGAGCTCGCCTACTCCATGGAGCATCTTGTCGCACCGGACGGTATCAGGCCGTACTACATCAGCTACACGGTTTACGATGAACACACCGCCGTCATCTCCGCGACGTTGGGGGCGATCACTCGCGACCAGCAAACGGTCGAACGTAACCTGAACCTTGACCTGCGCGTCGGCGATTACACACTGGACAATACGCATCAGCTTCGCGGCGGTGGAGCGTCCCGCGCCTCCGGTAGCGGCAATATCCCCCTTGCACTTGCCGACGATGCCGGCTCCATTCGCTATGTCCTGTGGTATCATACCGATCGGATCTTCAAACGCGCCGTGAAAAGGCTCACACGCATCAAAACCAACCTGAAGGTTAAGGTCGAGGAGGAGGACCCCTCCGACGACTTCAGTCGCCAGGAGCCCAGCGTGTTTCACGAACCTCCCGCCGTGTTCGCGCTCGACCGCGAGGCCTGGGTGGATCGGCTGCGCAGGATATCCGCGATCGCTCGCGATTTCCCACTGATACACGGCTCGAGCGTCACCATCGGCACCTACGCGGGCACCCGCTACATGGTGACAAGTAAAGGCACACGGCTGCAAACAGCACAGAAGCGCTACCGCATCACGCTCACAGCCGGCACCAAGGCCGACGACGGCATGGACGTAGGCCAGTCCTTTGATTTCAACGCAGCCACACCCGGGAGACTGCCCGATGATACCGAGATCACCGCAGCATTCAGGCGTGTGATCGAACAGGTCCTGGCACTTCGTGACGCACCGCTGGCTGAGCCCTACATCGGCCCGGCCATCCTTCGCAACCGGGCCAGCGGCGTCTTCTTTCACGAAATCTTCGGCCACCGCATCGAGGGCCACCGCCAAAAAGACGTCACCGAAGGCCAGACCTTCAAGAAAAAGATCAACCAGCGCGTTTTGCCGGATTTCCTCAACGTCCATGACGATCCGACAATCACGCGCCTCTGCGACATCGACCTGCGCGGACATTACCTCTACGACGACGAGGGTGCAAAAGCCAGCCGGGTGACACTAGTTGACAGCGGGGTTCTCAAAACCTTCCTGATGTCCCGAAGTCCCATTGAGGGATTCCCCCAATCCAACGGCCATGGCCGGCGTCAGTCGGGACGCGCCGTCGTCTCACGACAGGCGAATCTGATCGTGGAATCCACGAAACAGGTCCCATTTGATCGGCTTCGCGAGTTGCTGATCGAAGAGTGCAACCGGCAGGGCAAACCGTACGGGCTTCTGTTCGAGGATATCTCCGGCGGGTTCACGACCACGAGCCGCCGTGGCCCGCAATCGTTCAAGGTGCTGCCGATCGTGGTCTATCGGGTTTACCCGGACGGCCGCCCCGACGAGTCGATCCGCGGCGTTGACATTGTGGGAACGCCGCTTACCTGTTTTGAAAGAATCACCCATACGGGTGATGATCCGGCTGTGTTCAATGGTTCATGCGGGGCGGAGTCCGGATGGATTCCGGTCGCGGCGGTCTCACCAAGTATCCTGGTTTCGACCATCGAAATCGAAAAGCGCGTCCGGAGCCAAAACCGACCGCCGATTCTCGATCCGCCGCCCATGAGCGCCGACGCGCCGTGACCCCAACGAGCCGCGGAGGGATGCCACTGGCGTTTGGGGTGCCACTGGTCCCGAAGTACATCGGGATCCGCCAGTGAGTATGCGCAGGCGAGTTGCTCATGGCGCACAACAGTAATTGAGAGATTTATGAAACACTGCACTACTGCTATGGGGAGCTTCCAGAATGTGGCGACGTAACACTGCGACCATCGCTAGTATCTGCGTGATGTTGTTCTTGCCCGTCGCCTCCGCCGCACGGGGCGGTGGGGCGCTGCCCGATAACGACATCCCCATGAAGGCGTTGGTCGATGAACTTGCGCGCTCGATGAACGCTCTCATGCTCGAAGACCTGCCCCGCCCCTATTTCATCCAATACAACGCCCAGGACCGCCTCGCCTTCAACATGCGTGCCGCTTACGGGGCCCTGCTGCGGTCCGACCAGGACCGGTATCGCTTCGTCACCAGTCGGGTCCGTGTAGGCTCCCCGAAGCTGGACAACACGAACATGGGCCGGGGATACGGTGGGCGGGCGGCCCTGCCACTGGATGACAACATCGCGGCACTTCGACACGCCGTCTGGCAAATGACCGACACCGACTACAAACATGCCGTGGAAACCCTCACCCGTAAACAGGCCTACCTCAAGCAAAAAACCGTCGAAGACCGACCCGATGACTTTTCACCAGGACAGCCCGTCCGCGCCGTCCAGCCCTCCGCCGAGATCGCCTTCGACAACAAACAATGGGAGAATAACATCGAGCAGTTATCAGCCAGATTCAAGCAATACCCGAATATCCAAAACTCCGGCGTGACCTTCTTTGCCGGCGCGGAGAACCGATGGATCGTCAACTCCGAAGGGACGCGCCTTCGCACGGCCGACACCGGCGTATCCGTCGAGATTCACGCCAGACTCCAGGCCGAAGAAGGCATGTACCTTACCGACAACCTGTTCTACCTCGGTCTTCAAATCGATCATTTACCACCCATCGAAAAGATGCTCGCCGACATCGACCGGATGTGTAAGAAGCTGAATGTACTGAGCGAAGCCCCGGTGTTGGAGCACTATACCGGACCGGTGCTGTTCGAGCCGGTAGCCGCGGGAAAGGTCTTCCACGCCTTACTGGCTGACGGCCTGTGTGCAACTCCGATCCCTTTGGGCAGCGGCGGCTGGGGTGACACCAGCCTGGAGAAGAAAATCGGCCAGCGCATCTTGCCACGCTCTTTCAACGTCTACGACGATCCCGGGCCGCAGCGGTTCGAAGACACCATTCTGGCCGGCGCATACACCTACGACGACGAAGCCGTCCTACCCGGCCGGGTCACCCTGGTCGAAAAGGGAGTCTTGAAAACACTGCTTGCCGGCCGTGCCCCCACCCGGAAGATCAAGAAGACAACAGGCCACGGCCGCAGCGGCCGATACGGCGACGCACAGGCCACCATCGGATGTTTGTACATCCATGATGACAACGGTATGTCAGCGGATGAGCTAAAGGAGAAGCTAATCCAGGCTGCCCGCGACGAGGGACTCGAGTTCGGCCTGCGCATCGAGTCGATGGAAGCGGGCGGATACGGCGGGCTCGGCGACCCCATCTACGCCTACAAGGTCTACGTCGACGACGGCCGCGAGGAACTCATCCGCGGCATGGAGTTCTTGCCTACAGAGACCCGATCCCTCAGACGCATCCTGGCCGCGGGCACGGAACGCAAGGTCTACAACTCCCCCGCGGGCATCCCGGTGAGCATCATTGCTCCCGCCATCGTCTTTGAAGAACTCGAACTGACCAAGATCGAACGCGAATTCGACAAACTCCCCATCCTCAAATCCCCCGCCCAACGCAACAAGTGATAACGTGTAGCGAAACAGAGCCGCGCCCGTAAGGAAGCAGCCACCAGATTGTCGATTGACGCTTGGAGATTGTCGGATTGTCGATTGTACACACTCCGAGCCGTCCGGCGGCGGCAGATGAGGAAGCGGCATGGGCGTAGCCAACACTCGCCCGCCTACATCAGGATGTACGGACGCAGGCACCGGTAGGTGTACGATATGACCGCACCCCCAGGCAGCTCGCCTGCGACGGATAGACTCCCCGGTGAGGTAATCGCTTCGATCCGCGATGGTCAACGCCTACAGCACGTGCTATGATCTAGGGTGGGTGAATCAGCGGCGGGACTAACATGACACAGCCAACGCTCGATGAAAAATACGAACGTATGCAGCAGATTCTCCGCGAGCTGGAAAGCATCGCCGTTGCTTTTAGCGCCGGAGTCGACTCGACGTTCGTTCTGAAAGTGGCGATCGACACGCTCGGGCCCAAGAATGTAGTGGCCGTCACCGGCCGAAGTGACAGCCTAGCCCGGGCGGAATTCGAGGAGGCCTGCAAGCTGGCCGATGCCGTCGGCGCCGAGCACGTCGTCCTCGACACCGATGAATTCGATAATCCCGATTACACGGCCAACCCGGCCGACCGCTGCTATCACTGCAAGACCGCGCTCTACACCCGCCTCAAGGGATTCATCGCCGAGCGGGGGATCAAGGCCGGCGTCAACGGCAACAACGCCGACGATCTGAGCGACTTTCGACCAGGCCTCCAGGCCGCTGACGAACATCAGGTCCGAGCGCCCGTCGCCGAAGCCGGCCTCACCAAAGATGATATACGTGAGCTGTCAAAGCGCCTGGGCCTGCCGACCCACGACAAGCCGGCCAGCCCCTGCCTGGCCAGCCGTGTACCATACGGCGAACAGATTACGCCGGAAAAGCTCCACATGATCGAGCTGGCCGAGGCGTTCTTGCGCGAGGAGATGGACATCCGCGAGTGCCGGGTCCGACATCACGGCAACCTGGCCCGGATCGAGGTCCCGCCGGTATTCATCAAGACGCTGGCCGAACCCGAAAACGCCGCACGAATTGATCGCCACTTCCGCTCACTCGGCTATACCTACGTCGCCCTGGACCTCCGCGGCTTCCGCAGCGGCAGCATGAACGAAGTCATCGGGAAATAAACATTGGGCCTTGGCGCGGCGGTCGTCCCATACCCAAAGCCTACCGATCCCGCTCACGATGTCAAGAAATTCATCCTGACACCTTTTCCGGTCTAGCGCATGGACTTTGACCCGCTATCAGCAACTCCCTCTGCATCAGTACCATGAAGGCTGATGTGCAAACCATCCATCGGCCGATCATCGCCCCCCTCCTCTACAGAATTGTTCTCGCTAGTAACCGTCCGGTAGTCCCATCCTCAGGGAAACTCTCGAACAACAACGCCACGCACAAACTCCTGGTGTATGCCGTTTATCATCTGATCTTCATTAAATATAAACAGATCGTGATACCAGGAAAGAAAACGACCCCTGTAGTAAGACGGGGAAATCGTTCCGTCAACGTAACTCCCCAGCGTAAAATGACGGATCATACCTGCTGACTGCTTTGGAAGCCTCATCGTGTTATCCTCCTAAGAAACTCACGGAATTCTTGCTATCGCCCAGGAACGGATCTCCCCGACCATACAGGGAACGGGATCACTCACGTCGCAGCAGAATCGATATACTTTCTTGGCCCGCTCGAACACCTTTTTCGGGTCGAAGAAAGTAAGCTTGACGTCCCAGCAATCCGAATAGGGCCGGCAGATCGGACTGCGCTCCACCTCGATGGTGTCGAGATCCATCTCCTCCTTGATCGCGTCTTTGAAAACCTCCGCAACTAGGAGGGCATTGGTGGCCGAGTAGTTGATCGCCCTTTCCTGAGGCGTCACGCCGAGGTTGCGCAGCTCATCGTAGACGCGTCTAAGAAAGTTCTCAACAGCCTGCGCTTTCTGTGCGTACGCATCCTTTGCAGCCTGTGAAGCATTATCAGCAGGAGACTTTCCGCAGCCCGCTTCGACCAAAGCCCGGGTTGTCCAGCTATACATACCCCGCATGACCGGGTGAATGACAGGGACCACCTGTCCGGTGAACAGCCTGGTGCTCCCCACGATCCATCCCGGATGCGAGCTCCGTTCAACGCCTTCGGTGAGCTGCTCCTTGAGAAACTGGCAAAGTCTTTCGCAAGCCTGGCTTGCGAAAGGGCCTTGAGGTTGAACCGCGTAAATGGGCGTTGCATCCAGATTCAGCGTCCAAATAATCTCAGTGGCGTCCCAAGGGTTCTTGTCCAGGTAGTTGAGTAGTTGGTTGGGGTCGTGGGGGTCAGCCGGTTGTTTCATGTGCTGCATGATCGAATCCCGGCGGGCCTCGGTTCCGTAGTCGAACCCGAGTTGTCCGAGGGCATAGACCAACTGCGCCGGGGCGCCGCTCCCGCACCCGCAACCGCAGGTCGAGGGGCTCACACGGGCGGGCTCCACGGGGCGCGAAGCCTCGGCCTCCTGCTGTTTGAGCGAATCTCCCGTGCTTACGGTTGGCAGTGGCGGCGGAGTTCCAGATGCTTCGGGACCATTACCACCGGATCCCGCAGGCTGCACCTGAGGAGCGGGCAGTTGGGCAGCGGCCGGATTGGTATCCGCCCCGGCAGGGGTAGTGGATTCGTCGTTCTCGCGCGATTCGCTCTCATCATGCATGGTGCGTACTCCTGCAACGACCGACGATACCGCCCCGGCGATGTTAAGACGACCCGCCAGAACACGGCGGCAACTTGCAATTCTCTGATATTCGCATCCCAGGGCGCTGTCAAGTATTATTTTTCGGATGAATTGCGGGTCGGGGCTCTGCCCCCGCTGGAGCTGCAGGCTCAGCAGGAGCCCGACCACGCCGGAGACGACCGCAGTGGCATAGCTGGTGCCGCTTTGGGTGACGATCCCACCAGCGGGCGTTGCCCCTGGTATATCCTTCCCAGGCGCCAGGATGCCTTGGGTCCTATAAGACTGGCCCCAGTTACTGAATTCGAGGGGCTCGCCTCGTGAATCCATCGCACCGACCGCCAACACAGAGGGTAGGGCCGCAGGCACGTTCAGGCAATCACAGCCCTGGTTTCCCGCCGCGGCCACGATCAGAACGTCCCTGGCCGCGCAGGTCTGGACAGCATCGGCGAGGAGAGGGTGGGCTGTGCCGGTCTGCTCGAGTTGCCCGCCGCTGATGTTGACAACATTGGCGCCATGCTGAGCGGCTTGGAGCAGGGCGCGGGCGAGATCGATGTGCGAGCACGGTGCCAGCGAACCATCGGGCCCGTCGCGGTAGATGGGGACGATCAGCCCTCGACATCGCGGCGCCAGCCCGCGAAGGCGGCCCTCGCGCCGCGCGAAGATCACGCTGGCCACGTGGGTGCCGTGCTGCGAGGCGGGACCGCCGTCGGGCACGGCGGGCACAAGGGTCGGCAGAAGCGTCAGGTCAGCATCCGCGAAGGCCGGGTGTGATCGATCGACCGGCCCATCGAGGACAGCGACGCAAACGTGCGGATCGCCAACAGTGATTCGCCAAAGTGAATCGATCGCTTCTGCGAATTGCGGCTCAGCATGGCTGTACGCTGACGCCGTTACGCTAACGGGCGGTGCGACCTTCTGGTCACATGGCGGCAGTAATCCGGCCACAGCGAGCACACGGTTTAGCCCCTCGACGTCCGATTCATCAAACGCCCCGATGTCGAAACTGTCCAGGTCCAACACACCGCAGGGCTGTGCCGATCGGTCACAGTAGATCGGTATGACCACTTCGGATTGATCACGGGGATCGCAGGCGATGTAGCTCTCGCCCAATTCCTTCACGTTGCGGAAGACGAGGGCCTTTTTGTCAAGAAATGCTTGGCCACAGGCTCCCTGCATGCCGATTGGGGAGCAAGCAGGCTTGTCCCGGTGCGGTCCAAGGACCATCTCGTCGCGGTCTGATACCTTGAGGTAAAACCCCACCCAGGAAACTCTCTTTTCGTGCAGGTGATGCCACAAGCGATCGACTACCACTTGCATGCGCCGCGTGAGGGCGTCCTGTGCGGTGATCTGCTGTTCCACTTCAACAACGATTGGCTGATAATCTCTTTCCACGGATCAGCCCTGAGTCTAACCGCTTTCGATTTCCCGCGGGAAAAGTCCTTCGTGACTCCCGCGCCGGCCCCACCTTACGAAATGATGCCTCATAAACGCGCCGTTATGATTTGTCAAGGCAATCGAGTGGTCCTCCGGGGCCTTGGGGCCCTCTCCGTATGTATACGTGGACCTCCTAGCTCATGTTTGTCACTTGTCGGTCGGACTAAGCAAAGGTGTCGGGATGATTTTTGGGTGTCCTTTCGGGGGCGTCCGCGTGGTCGAAGTGTGATGTCGAGCTCCAGGCGACTGGCGACACGGGCCTTCCAGGTCTCGCTGGCTCAAGGCGTGATAGACAAGCCCCAGCTCAGTGACGCGTGGCGGTCGTCCCATGCCCAAAGCTCACCGAGCCCGCTCACGATGTCAAGAAATTCATCCTGACACCTTTTTCGTCGTGATCGGCGGGAATTAAGCGAAACGGCCCCCGCCTTGTGTGGCCCGGTGTCAGCCGACCATTATCGCCAGACCGACTCCGGAAGTTCCATGTCGAAAGGCTCCTCCTCCGCGTCGCTCGACGAAGCAATTTCAAACGCCAGCGATGGGGCTGACTCGATGAACCGACGCCGAAGGTAGATCCGCGACCAGTCGTGGGGTGGTATCGTGACGTGCCAGGACACGCCCATCTCCCATTCCTCGGAAAAGAAGAGGTAGTACATCACGACGACGATATGCGGGCGAACGATGGTTCCCTCCCATTCGGTGTCGGTCGTGATACCGAGCTCGGGATGATTCGCAGCGAGCCAGGGTATGAAGAGATCGCGGTACGCCGCTGCAGTCTCGCCTAAGTCGTCCGGGCCCGGGCTTACGATGATGTCCACAGATGCCGTTCGCTCGACTCCGTCGCGCTCGGCCTGGATGGTGACCGTAACTGTCCATGGCTCCTCTTCGTCATCGATGATGATGGGTGGCTGATCTCGATCTTGCTGTAGCTTCGCCGCGATCGGTTGGTGCGGTATCACGGTGACTTCGGCGACCTCGCCGGGCGTGATCGAACTCGGATTGACGCTCACGTCCGCGCCGGTGGCCGAGGCCGAGATGGTAACCGAAGCCGCCTGGCTACTCCCGTCATCTTCAACTGTGATGAGCAGCACACATTTCTGTCCGGGGACGGCGTCGTCCATTTGTTCCGGAATGACCTGGATAGAGAAGTCCCCGGGCACGGGTTGAGGTGCCGGACCGCAACCTATGGCAGGCAGAATCAACATTGCAGCACACAGCAGTCTCTTCATGACGCAGCTCCTCGATTGAATTGCCGGGTGCCACAGGTCCCGACGTACGTCGGGATCCACCAGCGAGCAGGCTACCCGGATGCATAGTCTAATTGTATTCCGACAGCCAACGGCGCCAACCAACCGAATTCCGCGTCCCACGGCTGGCCAGCAGTGCTCAGGGCTACGGCCACCGTGCCAGAGGAAGGGCGGGCGAACAAAGGGGCGAACAAAGGTGTCGGGATGGTTTTTGCATATCCTCCCGGGGGGTCCGCGTGGTCGAAGTGTGATGTCGAGCTCCAGGCGACTGGCGACACTGGCCTTCCAGGCCTCGCTGGCTCAAAACCTGATAGGCAAGTTCCGGCTCAGTGACGCGAGGCGCCCGTCCCATGACCGAAACTCACCGAGCCCGCTCACGATGTCAAGAAATACATCCTGACACCTTTTCCAGCAGGTAGGCCAGGTGGCCGATCTGGGGGAGGATTAGTTTGTCCATGGCCAGGCTGACCGCTGCGGTCGAGCCGGGCATGGAAACGACGAGCGTAGAGTTGCATGTGCCGGCTATTGCCCGTGAGAGCATGGCCGCCGGTCCGACCTCCTGGTAGCTGAGCATCCGAAACAGCTCGCCGAAGCCGTCGAGCTGCTTTTCCAGAATGGCCGTGATCGCTTCGTAGGTAGTGTCGCGCGGAGCGAGCCCCGTGCCGCCGGTTAGCAGTACGGCCTGGCAGCTCGCGTCGCTGCAAAGTGCCACCACCCGGTCACGGACTTGGCACGGCTCATCAGGAAGGATATCATAGCTGACAACCCGATGTCCTGCGGACGCCAGCCGCTCACGGATCATGGCGCCGCTCTTGTCGGTGTCGGGCGTACGGGTGTCACTTACGGTTATAACGGCACAGGCTACCGACTCGATCCTTTTGCCATGATGGTTCGGTTCAGACATTTACTATCGTTCGTTGCGCTTCGATCAAACCGTAGGCGGGACGAGTCAACGTAATGGCTTGACTCCCGCCTCGGCCCGCATTTGGTTGACACGCTCCCAAAGCTTGGGATCCTTGCGGATGAACTTCATAAGATTGGCAGTCGATACACCAACGTACTTGGCCGTCTCGCTGACCCGCGTTCTACAAGCCTCCAGCAGGTCCAGGACTTCGCAGACCGCAGGATGGTAACGCCCATCGCGACGTCCTACCTGCAACTGTCCTTTGGCCACGATGCATGACGATAACAGCTCGCTGGGACTATATCGATCGAGGTCGATGTCCGTGCGGACGTTGAGGGCGATGGCCCGACGGAGCCGCCGAACCGCACGACCCTTGTTAACGTGCTGGGATCGTTCCTCGGTGGCCGTGACACTCAGCCCCGTGGGGCCGTGCCGGAGTCGAACGGCCGAGCTGGTCTTGTTCCGTTTCTGCCCCCCCGGACCGCGGGACCGATAACGGTCCACCTCGCACTGAGCAATCAGCACAGGGTCCTCCAGGGTCAGGAACTTGTTGGCCGCTGTTTTCGGCATGCTATCTCTGCGCACCGTCACCGACTTCAATTAGCCATCGGCATCGTAGGAGGTAACCGGGGGTGGCGCCAAGCCGAGGTGCTCTGTGCGGCGACCGACCCGGGAGAGCACCTGGAGCCTCCACACATGGAAAGTCGGTCTGACATATTCCGCCGGACGCTAAAGTATAGCTATCGGACGGAGCAGAACGACGTGTAGGAGAAGCAGGCCGATATTCCCCCGTCCGGCGCGAAGCATTGCGCACCCGCAAGTCGGGGTCCTTTTAAGCCGATAACTTTTCAGCGAACACCTTTAGCAGACCGGTCTTTGGCCGGTGTGGGAGATCACCATGAGGACCTCGACATTGAAACGACTTGCCAGCGGAGCTGCTGCTCTGGCCATTGTTGCCTACGGTTGCGATTCGGTCGTCGACCAACTTGCGGATGAACCGTCCGCCCCAAGCGGCGGCGGGGTCACCCGGGTCGAAAGCGAATTCTCCGATGCCCCGGTCTCACCGGGTGGAACCGGGGGCACCGCAGATCAGGTGGTGGAGGGAGCCGAGGACGTCGAACTACCAGGCGAGGAGACGCGAAGCTTCTTTACGGCCTTCCAGATTGATCCGGTGCCTGAGGATAGCGCCGGGCCGAAGTTCGTGATCTCGGCTGACATCGACCAGGACGGGCTGCCGGACCTGGTGAGCGCGTGGAACCAATCCCAACCGGTTCAGTTGCATCTCCAGCGGCGTGATCCGGAGGGCAACATTTCATTCCGCACTATCACGCTTGCAGGTACGACCCCTGTGGCCGTCGTGGCCGGCCTGCAGGTCGGTCAGATCAACGATGACGACGGCGACGGTGACATCAATGACGACGACTGGCTGGATGTCATCATCCTTTCCAAGGCAACCGGCTTTGTAGCAATGTGCCCCGCAGACCCGCCCACGGAGATCAGCGGTTTGGACGGTGAGATCATAGTTCTCTTCAACCCTGGAGCTGCCAATTTGATCCCGGACGGGGATCGCTGGATTGAAATGATCCTGGTCAATCCGTTTGTCCGGGATCGGTGGATCCACAACCAGTTTCCGGGCATCGAGTTCAAGAGCTTCGAGGAATCGAAAACCAAGCCCGAGTGGTCCGGGTTTACCGATCTGGTCGTTGCCAACATCGACGGCCAGCCGGGCGATGACATACTCGTGGCTTTGAACCCGGGTGAGTGCGAACAGCTCGGGCAAAAGCCGCCGATCAACACAGTGGATTTGTGGGTGAATCCCGGCCCGGGACTGGCCCAGACCTCCGAAGCTTGGGGTGCCCCGCCGCCCGCCGGTCTGTCAAGGGGAGTGCCGGTCACTCTGATGACCGATGCGCCACAGCTCAAGGATATCGAAGTATTGGATATCGATGACGACGGCGATCTGGACGTGATCGCGACCGTCACGAACGCCGTGAGCCAGAACATTCGCTGGGCTCGCAATCCTTTGGTACCGCATCAACCAGACGGTCCCAGCGGGCTGGCGGCCGTCATTGCGGGCTTTAAGGACGGTGTCGACCTTTGCAACGGCGGCGTCAACGACGGCGGAGCCTGCCCCAACGGTGACGCCGACTGCCTCGGAATCCCCGATGGTACCTGCACGGGTGGCCAATGTGTTGGCGGTGAGAACGACGGTGCCGATTGCCAGGACAGCGGTGGCTGTCTGGGAATCGAAGACGGCGTCTGCCAGCCCGGCGGATGGCGGTTCCTGGCCACCGAGTGGGAGCTGCGTCCTGTAGGACAGGTCGACACGGCAGCGGACGTGATTGCCATCGGCGACATTGATAACGACGGATCCGAGGACCTCCTGGTCCGGTCCATCAATGGGCAGATTATCCAGTGGTTCCGCCAGCCGAACAACCTGGTCATTCCACCCGAGTTTCCGCCTAACGATCCGGTTCCGGATCGGTTCAACTTTCCCTGGCCGGTGTTTACGTTGACGGAGTTCGCCTCGCAAGAACCGGAAGCGATCGCCCTCGGTGACGTCACTGGTGACGGTAGGAACGAAGTCATCGTGGCTGTGGAAGGTGGAGTCTACTGGTACGACGGGACCGCAGGCGACATCGTATATGATCCGTGGGTCGCCCACGCCATCATTCAGGACAGCCCGCCTGACACCACCGACACGACGGGCGTGGCACCGGGCTCGGGAACGCCCGACGGTGGCGACGGAACGCCTGGAGCGGGTGTGGGTATCGAGGCCGTCGATACATCGACACATATCAACACGCTGCTGGTAGTGGACCTGGACAACGACGGTAAGAATGACATCGTGGGGACACTGGACCGTCGGACCGGCGCCGGGTTGAGCGACGACCGCCTGGTGTGGTATCGCAACACGCGCACCGAAGCCGAGGGGGAGTAGATCTCTGCGCTACATCGAGCTTTCCGGTCTACGGGGCAGACAGATCGCCAGCAGCATAAGGGCGACGGACATGGCCATAATCACCAGCCGGGCCCGGTCGTCACAGAAGATCCGATCGTAGTTATATTTGGGCAGGTAGGCTGCGGCCCGGACAAGGGGTCGCGGTGCAGGCACCGCCTTGGGCGTAATCGCCTCATCCGACGCTTTGCCGGTAGGTGTGACCGAGACCCGGACTTGCCGGTCGCCGGGCTTCTTGAAGCGCAGCTCCCGCTGAGCTGCACGGGCAATTACCGCCGGATCACTTCGAAGGGCCTCGAGCAGGCGGTGCTCTCGATCTACAGTGCGTTGCAGGGAATCCATGCGATGTTGCTGGGCCTCCTCGGCCATTCGCATCGCCTGATAAGAGCGCAACTCAGGCAACAGCACACACGGCGCAAAGGCGGATAGGGCCATGAAAATGAGGATCCACGAGATTAGCCCGCTTCCGCGGTCGGGGTCTGGATTCGGCGCCCCCATACTGCGTCGCGGCGATTGAGGCCGGGTCATCTGCTACTTATTCCAGAACTCGGCCCCGTACACGGCGGCGGTGCCCAGGTGGTCCTCGATTCGCAGCAAACGGTTGTACTTGGCGGTCCGGTCGCTGCGGCACAGGCTGCCGGTCTTGATCTGACCGGCGTTCACCGCCACGGCGATGTCGGCGATAGTCGTGTCCTCCGTCTCACCGCTGCGGTGGCTTATGACCACCGACCAGCCGCTGCGTTTCGCCAGCTCGATGGCCGCGAAGGTCTCCGTAAGCGTGCCGACCTGGTTGACCTTGATGAGAATCGAGTTGGCCGCGCCGAGCTCGATTCCGCGTTTTAACCGCTTCGTGTTGGTCACAAACAGATCATCACCGACGATCTGCACCCGGTCGCCAAGCTTCTGCGTCAGTCTCTTCCAGCCGTCCCAGTCATCTTCCGCCAAACCGTCTTCGAGGCTGCGAATCGGATACTTCTCACACCACTCGGCCCAATACGAAATGAGTTCGTCAGAGGAGAAATTCTTGTCCGGTGCGGATTTGAAGAACCTGTATCGCCCGGCCTCCTTCTCGTACATCTCGGACGTGGCCGGGTCCAGTGCGATGAAAATATCCTGACCGAGCTTGTATCCGGCAGCCTCTACCGCCTCAGCGATGACCTCCAGGGCCTCCTCGTTGGACTCTAGGTCCGGTGCAAAGCCGCCTTCATCACCCACGTTGGTGTTGTAACCGCGGCTGCTGAGTACCTTTTTTAGCGCGTGAAAACACTCGGCTCCCATCCGCAAGGCCTCACGGAACGAAGGTACCCCCCATGGTTGAATCATGAACTCCTGGAAGTCCACGTTGTTGTCGGCATGCTTTCCACCGTTGAGAATGTTCATCATGGGAACCGGCAGAACATGTGCCCTTGGACCGCCCAGGTAGCGAAACAGGGGTAGATTGCACGATTGTGCCGCCGCTTTGGCAGTTGCGAGTGAGACCGCAACGATGGCATTGGCACCCAGGCGAGACTTGTTTTCGGTTCCGTCGAGGTCGATCATCGTCTTGTCGATGTCTTCCTGATCGGTGGCATCAAGACCAATGATCGCCTCGGCAATTTCACTGTTTACAAATTCAACTGCATTGAGGACACCTTTGCGGTCGAAGCGCTTCGGATCGCCGTCGCGCAGCTCGACCGCTTCATGCTTTCCGGTCGACGCACCGGACGGGGCAGCGGCCTCACCGTGGCTGTCGTCCTCAAGCACGACACTTGCCTCGACGGTGGGATGGCCTCTGGAGTCTAGGATCTCTCGCGCTTCCACATGAATGATAGTTGTCGGCATCGTCGCGTCTCCCGGTGGCGTTGAGGACTTCCGGCGTAGTGAGTATCCGATCCTCTTCCGCGTCTCCTATCGGCTACCTAGACTCCAAGTCTCCACGCGCAAACAGCGGCACTATAAGTTGCCACCCCAATCGGTCAAGGACAGGTTACGGATCGCCACGAGAATCGGCACGCTCGGCGGTTTACAATGCCATCTGCAGCATCGTCAAGTGACACAGTCTTGTCGCCGGAGGTACTGGCGTGAGACTGATCCGATAGTGTCAGGCTTGTTGGCACGTGCGGTGTCCGATCACTGCCCTCGTGCAACGCCTGATCCGGAGGATCGTGGTCCCGTCGCTACCCTGATCGTTGAGGTGTGGTTCCGCCAACATGCAATCACTACGAACGGCGGGGCCTTGTTAGCGACGACGGTCAGCGTTCAGGACGAGGCTGGCAGCCCAGTCCCGCTTGTCCTCCAGATGCGGCTGGGTAACATGTCACACTTTATTTTATTTGATTGCCGCGAGTTGGTAGTGCCATCGTCACGAGGGCGCTGGCCCGACCTCCGTCCCAGTATTGGCATGAAGCGATATTTTCCGCTAACCGAAATAGTTTCTGATTGTCAATTATCTCGACGTGTGAGATACCTGAGAGGACTCGAAACCCTGGAGGACAGAGCCATGAAGGTCGCTGGAACAATCCGCAAACGGGTCAAAACGCTCAGCGGCATGGCAGCGTTCGCCGTGGGGCTGGTGGTTGCCACCGACACGGCTCTGGCCGGCCATGGCCGGGTGGCTGCCCTGCGTCACGGCGTCGCGGGCTGGGTCCCGCCGGTCTACGCAACCGTGGCGCGAACCATCGAAGAAGCGGCTGTCTTTGAGGACCGGGCGACGAAGGTATGGCATGAGCCCGCCTACGAAGATCGCCGGATCCTGGTGGAGTTGCCCGCGGAGGTCGTCACACGGGATGTGCTCCGATACGACATGTGGGGCCAATTGATCGGCTATGACATCGTCCGAGACATTGTGCAGCCCGCTCGGAAGGTGTGGCGAACGGAGAGAGTACTGGTCAGGCCGGGATACTTCGAGACCGTCTATGGGCGCGTGCTCGTACGGCCCGCATCAACCAGGGTCATCTATGAGAAGGTCCTGGTCAGACCGGGTCATCGGATGTCTCACCCGCGTCTGCTGATTCGCAAGGCCCGCCCCTATCCTATGGTCATCCCTGCTCACCGCAGGCTGAGTCGCTGGGACCACGGATTACACTTGGCGGTCCGGTTCGGTGGCTGAGCAAGACCGAACTCAACGGATCTGAAGTGTAACCCGGAAGGCTAACGCACGCCTCGAGCGTTCCAGACGCTCAAGGCGTGCGTTTACGTATCAGGGTTGCTATCATCTCCAACAATAATCAGCGTCGAAATCGTCGAAAGCTCCAGGTCGGCGCTTCGATCGTTCGACTTTTTGGCGGGTTATTGCCGTGCCGATTGCCGGAGAAGGCCTTCGTGAGATCGCGCTTACCACGTTGGTTCTCGGTGTGCTCGGGGCCGTTGCAGTTTGGTTGTTTTGGCCGGCGCTGATCCCATGCATCATCGTGTGGCTTTGGGTGCTTTCGTTCTTTAGGGATCCCAAGCGCCGAGGGAACTTCGGACCCGGCGAGCTGTGTGCCCCGGCTGATGGGACTGTCACCGAGATGACAGAGCTTGACACGCATGAACGACTCGGTGGTCCGGCGGTTCGAATAGGCATCTTCATGAGTCTGCTTGACGTACACATCAACCGTTCGCCCTGCTCAGGTCGCGTACGGTCAGTCACGTATCGCCCCGGGGAGTTCCTGGATGCAAGGCATCCTGACTCCGGCCGGCGGAATGAATCCAACACGCTGCTGATCGATCCTGATGGGCCGATGCCCGGGCCGGTCGAGGTCCGCCAGGTTGCCGGAGTCCTAGCCCGGCGGATCGTCTGCCATGCCACCGCCGAGCAGCACCTGCCGATCGGTGCCCGTTTCGGATTGGTCAAGTTCGGATCTCGGGTGGAATTGGTCATCCCGCGGCGCGATCACACCGAAACCAAAGTTGTAGTCGGCGACAAGGTCCGAGCCGGTCTTACAGTGGTGGCACGGCAGCCCATCGAGGACGGGCGGAGCGTCAGCTATCAGCCGGCGGAGTTGACCCATACAGAGGCCCGTACAGGCTGAGCCCTGCGGCTTCATGGAGCGTGCGAACGGGACGCGGCCGGTAGGTAAAAGAGTGAGAAAGACGTCGGAATGGCCATCATAGCGAAGCTACCCCGTCGGAGACCTCAACGGCGTCGACGGCGTCGGCTGCGGTCGCTAGCGTTTGCGCCGACACTCATGACGCTGGCCAACTTGCTTTGCGGATTCGCGGCGATCCACTTCGCCGTGCGGGCAATGTATGACTTTGGGGCCGGCGTTCCGGAAACGGCGGTGCGCACCCTTCACCAGTCCCTGGTGGAGCGCACCCTTCCGCCATTCCTGTCAGTTGGCGCGGGCCTGGTCATCGTGGGGATGCTCTTTGACTTTCTTGACGGGCTCATCGCCCGGGTGACGCACAGCACGACCAACTTTGGAGGACAGCTCGATTCACTGGCCGACGTGGTCACTTTCGGCGCAGCCCCGGCGGTGCTGATGGTCACCTTTATGACCAAGGAACTCGCCGGGGAGTCGATCCTGCCCTCACCGATCAGCGAGCACTTTTTCGGCCGGGTCGCCTGGGTCGCGGCCGCTGTCTATGTGGCCTTCGCCGCCATACGCCTGGCGAGATTCAACGTCGAGCATGCCAAGGCGGACTTCGACTTCCGAACGTTCCGTGGGCTCCCCACCCCCGGTGCCGCCTGCGTAATAGCGGCACTGATCCTCTTCCAAGAAGAGATGGGCGAAACAGGACGGACGATCACCGTCTACTCGATGCCGTTTGTGGCCGTGTTGATAGCGTTCTTGATGATCAGCCATATACCCTATCGGCGGTTGCATCGGGCGTACTTTCTCGGCCACAGGCCGTTCAGCCAGGTGATGACCTTCGTACTGCTCATCGCCGCGTTCTGGTCCATCAAGAAAGCCCCGACGTTGCTGTTGCTCGTGCTGTGGTATGCGGCTAGCGGCCCGCTGTTTCTACTGGTCCGTCTAGTGCGCGAGCGGCATCATATGCCCTCCGTGGATTCCGCCGCAGACACCAAAGACACGGAAGACACGGAACGGAAACTCGCTTGAAGGACGGCCTCTGTAGCGTCCGCCTCCCGTGGCGGACCTGGGCGACCGGTGCGGTTCCGGGGCTACTACGTCCGGCAGGGGCGCCGGACGCTACATTTGGCAGGGCACCTGCTAACCACCCAACTTCATCGCATCTGTCTGCTACCGTGTGTATCGCACGTATGCTACGATAAAAGGTCCGGCGCGCGGGGCTCCCGGCAAACCACCGCGACGTTGCAGTAGGTGCTTACGAGAGATTGACGTGACGAACAACACCCGCGAAATGGTCCGCGTACGCTTCGCCCCCTCGCCCACCGGCTATCTACACATCGGTGGTGCGCGAACCGTGTTGTTCAACTGGCTCGTGGCGCGCAAGGCCGGCGGCACATTCGTGCTGCGCATCGAGGACACCGATCAGACCCGCCATGTGGAGGTCTCGGTTCGGAAAATTCTTGATGATCTTCGCTGGCTGGGACTCGACTGGGACGAAGGACCTGAGGTCGGCGGCGACTATGGCCCTTACTTTCAATCCCGGCGGCTGGATATATACAACCGCTACCTGCAACAATTGCTCGAATCGGGAAGCGCATACTACGCGTTCGAAACACCGGAACAACTGCAAGCGATGCGCGAGGCTGCCACGGCCAAAGAGGGTGGGTTCAGGTACCCGAGACCGGATCCCCTCCCGACAATCGAGCAGGGTCTGGCGGCACGGGCCGAGGGGCGGCCCATCGTTGTACGCTTCAAAATGCCCGATGAGAACATCACCGTCAGCGACGAGATCCTCGGCCAGGTCACATTGGCGGCTGATCAACACGAGGACTTCGTCATTCAAAAAGGTGACGGGTTTCCGACATACCACATGGCATGCGTGGTCGACGACGAACTGATGAAGATAACGCACGTGCTCCGCGGCCAGGAGCACCTCATGAACACGCCCAAGCACATCGCCCTGCAGCGGGCCCTGGGATTCGCCACACCGAAATACGCCCATCTGCCGGTCATTTTCAACATGGACGGCAGCAAGATGAGCAAACGCGATAAGGATAAGGCCATTAAGATAGGGCTGCCGTCGCCGGAGATTGACGTGCACGACTTCCGCACGGCCGGTTATCTCCCCGAGGCCGTGGTCAATTTCATTTCGCTGCTGGGTTGGTCCGTCGGTGCCGACCGGGAACAGATCGACCTGAATGAGACGATCGAGCTGTTCAGCATCGACCGGATCGGCAAGACCAACGCGAAGTTCGATCGGGAGAAGCTGTTGGCCTTCAATACGGATTGGGCGGTGCGGCTGGCACCGGATCGGTTGCTGGAGCTGTTCAAGGACTACATAACTGTCAACGCGTCTGTGGGACCGACTTTCCAGTCGGTCGTCGACCGGGCCGACGATGCAACCCTGGCGAAAGTGCTCGAAGCCTGCAAGGGCTTCCGAACATTTGCGGATGTCATCAGGAAGGCCGGTTTCCTTTTCGTGCCTGATGAGTCAATAGAGTACGACCCGAAGGCTGTGAAGAAGGTCCTGGCCAAGAACGACGGCGAAGGCTTTCGGATGCTAGAATACCTTCTTCCCCGGCTGGGCGAGCTTTCAGACTGGACGCCAACCGGGTTGAAGTCGTTTTTCAAGGCCGTCTGCGAGGAAAAAGGTGTCGGCCTCGGCAAAGTCGCCCAGCCAGTCCGCGTAGCCGTTAGCGGCACGACCATCAGCCCTTCAATCGAGGATACGCTGATGCTGCTCGGCAAAGACTATACAATGTCGCGGATTGAACGTTGTGTGGCACAGCAAAGGTAGGTTGTGCTCCGCCCAACGCCGGGATGCCTGATCCGACCATGGACTGTCTGTGGCTGTGTAGAGAAATCGGCTAACGCTAATGATTCAGCTCATTGAGGATAAGCGCGAGGCCATCGAGGTGCTGTGCAGGAAGTACCGCGTAGCCAAGCTCGAAGTCTTCGGCTCGGCTGCGGAGGACACCTTCGATCCCAAAAGCAGTGATGTGGATTTTCTGATCGAGTTCCTGCCCGGGGCGGACCTTGGCCCCTGGTTGTCAGTGTACTTTGACCTCAAACTCGAACTGGAGACACTCCTAGAACGCATAGTGGACTTGGTCATGCCCGCGGCCATGCGGAATCCCTACTTTATTCGGGAGGCCAACCGGACCCGGAGGGCACTGTATGCGGCCTAAGTCAGCAGTCGGGCTTTGCCCGACGCCGTCAATCGGCACTCGTGCCACGGGGCGGAGTCGGCTCTGCGTTCTGGTCGCCGCAGGATACCCTACTTTTTCTGAGTTTTTTCGATCTTGGACCAGGTGTCGCGGAGTGGCACTGTGCGGTTGAAAACGAGCCTTTCGTTGGAAGAATCCGGATCGACGCAGAAGTAGCCCTGGCGCTCGAACTGGAAGCGGTTGCCGGCACCCTTGCCAGGTATGCTCTAGCGGTTTCGGTCATGATAAGCATGAAGTTCCTGCGACAAGATTATTCAGCCGCGAGGCGCGCAGACTTCACGCCCCCTTGATCACGGCAGATCACTCAACAAACCCACGGGCTCCTGCACGCGGCGCGGATCTTCTTCAAACCAACGCGGAACCACTTGTTTTTGGCTTGCTTGGCAACGAACGACTACTCTTCAGGCAACGACTTGGACTTGTTTCTCCCTTTAAGAAAACACCGGATCGCCCCCCTTGGGCGCCTGCAATAAGGAAGCGTGCGCTTTTGCCAGCCATTGAGGACACTGGTCCTACCAACTACGGCCGCGCCTCCCGGGCCCACCACGACCACCACCGCCACCACCGCCACCACCACCACCACCACGACGTGGCCCAGCGGCGCGAGGACGGGCCTCGTTGACCGTCACGGTGCGGCCATCAAGTTCCTTTTGGTCCAGAGCGGCGATCGCAGCGCCGGCTTCGTTGTCGTTCTCCATCTCTACGAACCCGAAGCCCCGGGAGTCTCCGGTAACCCGGTCACGTACGACCGCCGCGCTGCGAATGGTCCCAAACGGAGCGAACGCCGCTTCAAGGCCTTCATCCGTTGTCTGGTGCGCCAGGTTCCCGACATAGATCTTCTTCATCTTTTCGTTCCTCATAAGTCAGCAAATAATAATGCGCGATCACGTCTCGCACATCAGGTTTCTTCCCACGGATGACGGGCGACCGCGCCAGACCGGTAAACCCTCGAGCGTCGCCATGACCTTCTCGTATGTAGTGTCAAACGCATCGTTGAAATCGAAGAGGGCGGCCATGGCGGTGATGTCCTCGTTGGGGTCACAATGAGTCCTTTGCCGTCCGCTGATGTGCCGATGGAGCTGGCCAAAGAGTTCCCGTGCTCGCCGCCAACCGAAGAGGTGACACATCCCGCCAACGATATCCCAAGCCGCCGCCGTGTCGTCGTCATAACGAACCGCGCTGCCGGAGGGGTCTAACGCTTCACAGCCCTGGCACCACTTGCCCACGTTGTCGAACAAGGCCAACAACTGAGTTTTTTCTTGCGACGTCATCGTAGACAAGCTCTCCAGGTCATTGCGCACCGAGCCGCATCAGACGGGGAAGCGCCGCCAGCGGGTCTTGCGCAATCACTGGTCATCCGTTTCGGGCTGCGGATCGGCTGCGAGGACGTTGCCTTCAAATCCATCCGTTGCTTGATTTCTCGGCTCCGATGCTTGTTGGGCTTCACGCCGCGCTCGTCTCAGTGCAGCCTTTTCCGCCTTCCTAGCCTCGCGCTGGCGTTTCCTCTCCTCCCGGCCACGCTTCAGAGGGGAGGGTCGGTTGCTCTTTGACATGCGGGCTCCAATCTACGCGTAGTCACGCGCGCATGCATTCTCCACGAGCGCTCGATTTCGAGCATCTTACGACCTTATGGCCCTTATGGCCAGTTGGAGATGCCAGAGCCCATCAGAGTCGGCAGGCAAGGACAAATCCGATCGGTCGCTGGCAGTATAATGCCGCGCTGCTATCGGAGCAAATGAAATCGGCCTCTGTTGTGCAAGAAGATGCTGGTGCGTCGGCGGGTCGACGGGAGAATCCCAAGGCACCCGGGTAGCTAAAAAAGCGGCGAAGGACGGACTGGAGCCCAGCGAGACCGGGGGCTGGGTATCCATCAGTCCGGAACCACAATCCGGGCGAGCCCACCGCAAGGGGCACCAGGTGACAACGCCTGTCCGCGGCACGATGTGCGATAGGCTAATCCCCCTGTGGTTGAGGGTGACTTCAAGCGGTCTTTGCTCATCTTCGCGACGCCTCGGTGAATCGACATTTGCAGACGCCGCAATGGAGTGTGGCGGCGGATAGCCGATGAACCCACCGGCCTCCAGACAACGGTGCGGGAGCCGCATCGCACAGAGGGATGGTCTTTTGTCTCAGGAAACATGGATCTGGCTCACGCAGGGGGGGCCGGGGCTGTTGTCGCGCTCCACTTGCCGGCACAATGTGACGGCGATTGCATTTCACGTAGCAAGTGGTAGCCTAGAGAGGCTGGCTCTCGAGTTGCGGGCTTGCCTGGACGTGCACCCGCGCATGGCATGACACGTGCTTGTAAGGCCCGACAGACGGGGCCTTTGGGATCTGGACTGACGAGGGCCAAACCGGTCAGCATTCTTTTGAGCCAGGAAGGAGAAACGGACGTGGATAAGTCACCCGCAACCGCAGCGATCAAAACAATCCAGCAGCACATCCTCGAACGACAGCGGCTACATCATCCCGAAGCCACTGGAGAGTTCAGTTGGCTTCTCGGAGCGATCGCGCTGGCAACGAAGATCATTGCGGATCAGGTTCGCCGGGCCGGCCTGGTCGATGTGCTGGGCTCAACCGGCGATATTAACGTGCAGGGCGAGGAGGTCCAAATACTCGACGTACTCGCAAATGAGACGATTGCCCGTTGTCTGGGCTATCACGATAACGTCGGCATCATGGTCTCTGAGGAGGACGATGAGCCCCGCATCCTCAAGGAATCGGAGAAGGCAGAGTACATCGTCTTGTTCGATCCGGTCGACGGCTCCAGCAACGTCGACGTCAATGTCTCGATCGGGACCATCTTTTCCATCCTGCGGCGGCGCGAAGGCGTTGCAGCCGGCAGGGTGATGGACCACATCCTGCAACCGGGCCATCAGCAGATTGCAGCCGGGTACGTCATTTACAGCAGCAGCACCGTGATGGCCTACACAACAGGTGACGGTGTTCACATGTTCACACTGGACCCGGCGATCGGTGCGTACCGGCTGAGCCGGGAAGGCGTTACCATGCCGCCCGTCGGCAAGACGTACAGCATCAACCAGGCCTATTACAATGTGTTTCCCGATGGGGTCCAGAAGTATCTCGAATGGGTCAAGTCGGATGAGGCCGGCGGTTACGGTCTGCGATACATCGGCTCGCTGGTCGCAGACTTCCACCGCACCCTCCTCAAGGGTGGTGTATTTATCTATCCGCCAACGCGGAAGGCACCGGAGGGCAAGTTGCGGTTGCTATACGAGGCCAATCCCCTGGGATTCATCGCCGAGCAAGCAGGTGGTACGGCCACGGACGGCAAGCAGCGAATCCTTGACAAGACGCCAACCGCGTTGCACGAGCGGACCCCGCTGGTCATAGGAAGTAAAGCGGAAGTGGACCACGTGTTATCCTTCTGGCGCCCATGAGCGGCCCTCAGGGCTTGAGCGGTTACCGAAATCGCATAGCGGATCCCCCTTCCATCCCCCCTTGTCAAGGAAAGAGGGGGGGGACACACAAAATATGGAAAGCGCTCTGGGCTGAGTGAATCCGTATCCCTGTATCCCAGTAATCAGCTGAAGGACGTGGCCCTATGGTAAAAGCCGCCTGGTGCGGACACTCTTGCCAGACGGCGGGCATCGTCCACCCCTCGGGCGAGGAAATGGTCCACCCGACCGACTTAGGGATGTTCGCTATTGAACCGCCCACCCGACTCCTCTACAATCCCCCATCAGGGCCGGGACGCTGGGTACAGGTTCATCAATCCTAGCAGAGTTAAGGAAGTACTCGATGACGACGAACGCTGATGCTACTGAGTTCACCCTCAAAGACGTACTCCGACATGCTGTTGATGGCATGTTCGTGATCGATCGTAATCGTCAAGTTGTCATGTTCTCCGAAGGGTGTGAGCGGATCACGGGGGCGGATTGCGCCTCCGTCACGGGAACGTCTTGCACCTGCTTTCAACTCACCGACTGCCGTGATGAGCATGATCGGCCACTCTCCGGTCCACTGTGCCCCAGTCTGGGGGTCTTCGCAGGCGATGTAACTTCCGCCCGTCAACGGATGAGCATCCTGCACCGTGATGGCCGGCGAGTGTGGATCGACAATACTTATTCGCCCATGTACGACGACAATGGCCGAGTCGCTTGTGTTGTCGGCATTATGCGCGATATTACGGAAGCACGAGAAAAGGAGGACGAGTCCCGGGGAGTGGCTGATCCGGGCGCAGCTCGTGTCCTGCGCGAGGCCTCGGCATCGCCTGACGCCTCCGGCAGGACGTGGCCCAGGGATACTGATACTTCACCGGAGCAAGGCACCGACGGCATGGGACCATTGGACCGGATACTCACCACCATTGAGAGACGGGAAATACTGGCCGCGTTGAAACGCGCCAACGGTCAGCGGACGCTGGCGGCGCGCCTGCTTGGCATCTCCAGAAGCAGGCTCTATCGGCGTATGGAGGCGCTGGGAATCGACCCGCGCGAAATCGGCGGCGCCCGCGAAGTCCATCCCCGCCAGGACGCTTGAGCACGGCGGATCTACCGGTCAGGCATCCCGTCATCCCCGCTCGGGCCGCGCAGCGCTGCCTGTCCGACGAGGGCATGGTGTGTGTCGACGGCGTTCAATACACAAGCCCGGTGTGCACCTGCGTACTACGGCGGTGCAACCAGGTTGTCACCTGTCAGGTCATCTCTACCGGCCGTCTGGGACCCACTGCTGAACGAGACGATACGAACACCAGGATCGACGAGAAACAGCAGCACAAATTCTTCATCAGGCTGGAGCTTGCTTTCGTCGATGCGGCTGAACTTCCCCACCCTATCGCCCGCACCTGTCGGGCGGGTGAAGTACTGGACCTCAACGTATTTGCGGCCTCGGACTGTGGCGATTGCATATTTCCCCGCCAAGGGGTAACGATTGCCGCGGTCATCCTCGACGAAGTAGTTCTGGACGGTCGCGATCGCCTGGCTCAGGGCCTGGCCTGGGATGCTCCGGGCCTGCAGCCGCGTCGCACTGAGCTGGAGCAGGCGTTTGTCGGAGGGCACATCAAACTTGCTCACCGCGGGGTCTCTGCCGTTTTCCTGCCGGTCCACTTGGCCGGAAAGATGACCGTTGGACAGGGTGTCTCTGGAGACCTCCGCGTTCTTCAAGCGCCGGTATGAGCGCAAGGTCATTGGAAGCTCATCACTGAAACGCGATTGTTCACCGCCGGCCGCGACGGCGCGCACCCGTGCCCCCTCTCCGGAGTCCTCGCGTGTCCGTCTCTCCCGCCTGCCCCGCGACGGCTGTGAGGCGGATGCGGTCCTCGACTCATCGGGCGCACCCGGCGTCGGTGTCGTTGCGTCAGCGCGCCTACGGCGCTGAGGCCCAGGAGCTGCTGGGGCTGTCTGGTCAAACGACAACGATACTCGCGCTCCCCGCTTGTACTCTATAAAGGACGACTTGAACCCAGCCGGAACCTCAAAGACAACTTCAACCTGATTATCCGTTCCTCGGGGCACATAGACATCGCTGGTCATCGGCCAGAACTTGCCCAGGCGCTTTTTTAACCGCACATGACGATTAACCACGTCAGTCTCGTCCGATTGCTGGATCGCAATCGGGTGGTACTGCTGATAGGACTTGCCGTCGGCAGACTGTCCGACCAAACGAAACTGCCGGAGCGCGAAATTGTGGGTCTTCCGGGCATCACGTGCTTCTCTGTTTAGCTGAACACGAACCATGCGGAACTCATGCCCCGTTTCGGGTCTGATCAAGTCGTATTTCGGATTGTCCTCACTCCTTGAATCAGCAGGGGTCATCCGGTATACGGCGTCCACCTTCTCGGTGCGGACAAAGGATATCGACTTTGGCGGTGCGTAGCGCGACACCTCGGCATGGGTCGCCCCCACCCAACCCACGGCCTGGACGTGATCCGGGTTATCCTCCAAAAAATTGTGCGAACCACTGAAGACGCCGGTCGAGACCACTGAGGCCACACCGGCAGCGAAACGATCCGGCTTCAACCAAAGGTTGTTCTCTTGCGCATCTCCGGCGGGCGGCTGTGCATCGGGAGCGCGTAGCGTTCGCGGTTGGGCCGCTGCTACACGCGAGTATCCCAAGAAAGAACCGCCGAACGGAATTATCTGGAGACAAATTGCCAGTATGCCGGCCATGATGAAGCCGGTCGCAAAACCGCACACTGCCCCGCCGACTCGATCCGCCAAACCCGGCAGCACGCACGCACGCCGGATAAGTCGATCGAACACCAGAGATAGAATCAGCAGGGGGACACCAAACGTTATTCCCAGCATCAGCGGCAGCATGAAATCTGTATTCAATGTGTCCTTCGGCCATATGGGCCTAATCCAGTGATTGGTGACCCATTCATATGTTCCCAGGGCGGTGGCCGCGCAGCACACCGTCAGCACTGTCATGATAAACGCCCTAAACAGTCCTTGTGGGCCCTGCCGTATTGCGATTGCCAACACAATAAGTAACAACAGAAGCGATAACCACATGGTCCAGCTCCGTTCCTATTTTTCGCCGCTGCGGAGACAGCGCAGGATTTCGTCCATGCTGGTCGTCCCGTCAATGACCTTCAACAAGGCGCCTTCCTGCAGGTAGTACATCTTGCTCTTGCGGCATTGCACTTTGATTCGACTGATCTGAGCGCCCTCTGCGATGAGTTTCCGTACGGGGTCATCGACGGCCAACAGCTCAAACACGCCTGTTCGCCCTACGTACCCGGTGCCCTGACACTTCTGACAGACGATCTTCTTGCCACGCCGGCTCACTTTGGGCTCGCTCGGTGGCCGATAGAAACGTTCAATTTTTTCAACTGGAAGATTCAGTTTCTTCAGCGTGGCGGGATCCGGCTGAAAGGCCTCACGACACTCCGTGCAAAGTATGCGAACCAGGCGCTGATTGAGCACACCAAGCAGGGCCTTGGCACCGAGCCGGTTATCGTGCAGCAAGCTAAGATACCGGCTAAGTGCGTCAAACGTGTCTTTCGCCTGTATGCCCATATAGATCTTACGGTCCTCGGCGGCGGCGCGGGTCGCAACCACTGCCGTCTCGCGGTCTTCGCATTCGCCGACCATCACGATGTTTGGTTCACGGCGGAGGACCGTCTGGAGCATTCGGGCGTAGTTGACTTCGGTATTGGCGCCGTCATAGCGGTACTGGGTTATATTGTCCAGTTCGGTAAGCGGGCGCCGTTCGAGCGAATGGATGTTGTTCATATAGGCGTCGTGACTGCGGAGGGTTGCGTACAACGTGGTGGTCAGCCCGTTTTGCGCGGGTGCGCTCATCAGCAGCACCCCCCGGTGCTTGGCCATAAGACGCCTCATCGTGTCAAGACGCTGCCGGGCGAGACCAAGCTCGTGAAGTCGAAGCAGCGTAGTGCCCGATTGGATTCGCAGGCGTAGCCGCTCGCCGGCTGTGGTGCCTGAGGTATGTACCTCACTGTAGTCCGGTTCCCCCTCGTGGCCCAAAAGAGCTACCTTGATTGTTCCCATTTGAGGCCGACGAATCTCCTCGACGTTGAGGCCGGCCAGTGTCTTGAGGTACCGGAAAATCCGCTCGCCGTCTTCGGTGGAGATACCCTCTGGATGCTCTGTGGCAACCCCGTCGATCCGGTACACGAGCCGATACTTCTCTTTGCCTGCCAACATGTCGGCATCGGAGGCCCGCCGCCACAGCAGATCGAACAGAAAGTCCTGCACCACCTGATAGGAGGTCGCCTCCTCGTAGTCGTCCGGGAATGCCACGGATTGTCCGGCGTGATCTGTAATCCTCACACGCACACCCTTGTCCTTGGCTTTTTTGGCGCCGCCGCTGCCACTGGCCAAACGCTTGACGCGGCCGATGGTGAGGATGCGTCTGTCAGGTGCCACGCGGCTGTCGCGGTGCATGAGGTAGGCGACAAACGGTGCTCCCGACAGCAGCACCCAAAACGCCACACCTACGGCAAACAGTTGACCCTGCCACAACGGCGGGATCAGCAAGACGAACATTGCCACGGCCCCACCTGAGAAAACGATCAAGTTCCACTGCTCGCGTTTCGTCTTGACGAAGTCGGTGTCCCGTTCGACCCATTGTGCCGCCACCGCCCAGCCCAGAAGCAGCGCAACAACGACTATGATCTTGATCACGTTTACGTAAGGCCCGGCTTCAGGAGCGATGCCCAGAAGGAGCGATGCCGTGCTTGTATCCATAGATGTTCTACCCAATTCTCTTTACGCGCGTCAGCATCACAGGGGCCGCAGGCAATCGGGTGGTCGATTCAACCCCACGGAGGCAGTCAAGAGCCACCCGCTGCCGAAGGCCTCCGCCCGGGCGCCCGTTGCTCTCCACGGGTGAAAGACCAGTTCGCATTGCAGCCCGGTGATTGTATTCCATCCGCGCATAGCTGCAAGGTTGGAAACGGTAGAGCTACGCTCTCGCCGGCGGTTACAGCAACCGGACCGACCCCCTCGAAGGCTGGATCGCAGTGCTCGGAGTGGTCTCATCCAGCGGCTGACTTCTGATATCACCGGTTGCCCACCAGTCCGGACCAGTGCGATAGGCCGGGCTGTACGCTCCTTTCGACAATTTCCCGCAATCGCTCTTCGAGGCGTGCGAGCGAGTCATATCAGGCTCCGCCCGCCGTCTATGGGGATGACCTGGCCGGTGATGTAGTCTCCAGATTCCACCAGAAACCGCACGAGACGGGCGACCTCCCGGGGTGTTCCTTCACGGCCAAGTGGGACCTGGCTGGTCAGCTTGCCGCGTAGTGCCGCGGAGTATTCATCCGGAAAAACCGCTATCCCTGGTGCCACACCGTTGACCTGAACGCTCGGGGCCATCACCCGTGCCAGCCCCTTGGTCAGGGCGATCAGCGCCGCCTTGGAGGTGGAGTATGCCAGGTGCTTGGGCAAAGGCCGCTCGGCAGAGACGTCACACAGGTTCACGATCTTACCTCCGCCGTGGGCCTCCAGATAGGGACGGGCGTGATGACTTAGTGCCATCGGCGCGACCAGATTGACCCGATACACAGCCTCCCACTGCTGATGGTTGAACGCGTCGATCGAATCGGGCTTCCCGGTCAGAAACACCGAGGCGTTGTTGACCAGGACATCCAATCGATCCAAACCGTCGATGGTCTGCCGGATAATCGCAGACCAGCTCGCAGTATCACAAAGATCACCGCGTATTGTCACCGCTCGCCGACCGATCCGGCCAACTTCACTGGCGAGCTGCTCCGCCTCAGTATGCGAATTACGAAAGTGGATCGCCACGTTGCAGCCCGCCCGGGCAAGTTCGAGCACGATAGCGCGCCCGACGCGTTTTGCACCGCCGGTCACCAATGCCACCGTACCGTTTAGGTTCACTGATGCATGCTCCTTACCTAATTCAGCATGCGGGCACCGGCACATACTAGAGCAGTTCCTGCTTCCGTGTAGCAGTCGACCCCCCTCTTTCCCCCCTTGTCAAGGGGGGACGAAAGGGGGGTTCCGCTACACGATTCCCGAAAACGCTCTAGTGCTCAGGTTCCTCGAGGCCCCGGTCGTCGGTGTCGGCATCGTCGGGTAGCTTGCCCATCGCCCAGACATCATCCGTGGGCGTCGGCGCCCGTCGTCGCCGGCTGGCAGCAGCCCGATAACGGCGCATGCTGCGCACAAGCACGTACGTGCTCAACAGGAACAGCAGTGCCAGCACGAACCCGATCAACAGAACAAGTGCGAGGGCGGGCGCGACCTTGGTTGGATCAGCGTCCTGCTTGGGCACCGCAAAAGTCAGAAGAAGACATACTCCGCTCATTCTCGGTCGATTCTAGTCGGAGTCGCCCGCCGCCGTGCAGATGTCGCCTACCCTTTATTCCAGGCGCACTTTGAACGGGGGTCGGATTGGTCACGCTCGTGCAACTGCTCGAACAGCCGACGCTGCTCCTCTGTCAATTGTTCCGGGGGTACGATCTTGATGACAACGTACTGATCACCGCGCTCATCCCGGCCTGGTTTGGAAACACCGCGCCCTTTCAGTCGTAGCTTCGCCCCACTCGGGGTCCCAGGTGGCAAGGTGAGGGTCAAATGACCATCGATCGCCGGCACCTCGATCTTCGCACCCAAGGAAGCCTCGACGACGGTCACCGGTATATCCACGTATAGGTCCGCGCCGTCACGCCTGAAGTAGGGGTGGGGTTGAATGGAGCAGACCAAATAGAAGTCGCCCGGTGGACCGCCGCCGCGACCGGGGTGCCCCCGCCCCGACACTCGTATCTTCTGACCGTCTTGGACACCCGCTGGGATTTTGACCTCCAGCGTCTCGTCCCGCCCATCGTCCTTCAACCGAAGCTGCACGGTTACCACGGCCCCATGAATGGCCTGGTCGAAGGAAAGCGATATCCGGCCCGTTTCGTCGGCACCCCGCTGGGGCGCTGCCGCCCGCCCCGGGCCGCCACGCAAGCCGCTGAAAAACTGGTCAAATACGCTTGCCCGTCTGCTGCCACTGCCACCGAAAGCGGACATCAGGTCCTCTAGATCGTCCAGGTTAATGCTCGAGTTGGCGCCCCACTCGTAGACCTTCTGGCCGCGCTGCCCCGCGGTCCACTGCCCCACGCCAGCCTCTCCGAACCGATCGTACTGGGCTCGCTTATCGGGGCTACTCAGTACCCCGTAGGCCTGTTGCACGTCCTTGAATTTGCGCTCCGCGGAGGGGTCGTCCGGATTACGATCGGGGTGGTACTTTTTGGCCAGTATTCGGTAGGCGCGCTTGATCTCTTCCTGAGAGGCGGATCTCTTCACACCCAGGGTTTCGTAGTAGTCACGTTGCTTCGACACTCGGTATGGGCCTCATCGACCTGGCGTAGTCACAGCGTACCCACAAGCGGAGTATAAGCCCGCTCTGCCATGCTGCCAAGTTCAATGGTCCGTAACCGCGCGCCGCTGCACTCACTCCACGGGCCACAGCAGTCGCACCTGCCAGGGACCTAGATGCACAAGTTCGCTGGGTCTTTCAACGGTTGTGTCCGAGATGACGTCCCGTAGTGGGCCGAGCATGGTGCCACCACGTAGCTTTATACGCCGGGATCGAGCCGAGAGATTCACAACGGCCACACACGGCCTGCCGTTTGGCGTCCGTGCGTCCCGCACGAACACGTCACTTGCCAGTGTGCCGTCGAGTTCACGGGCGGTCACCCGATGGACGTGTTCGCCCACCGTAGTAAGTACGCGCTCAAGCCTGGTGACTACCGAGGTGGCGTCGCCGATCTCGTTGCGACGCAGCGGGAACGTCACCCGATAAGGCTCGCGGAATTGGCCGCCGTCTGCAGCGAGACTCACGACGTCGAAACGAATCTGCCGTTCCAGCAGGGCTGACCATACCGGTTCCACCCAGCCAGCCCAGGCATTGGCATCATCACCGTCGACAGCACCGGGACCGACGCCCACCGCCGCCGGCGGGACTACGTTGAAAGGCGACACGTAGGTACCAAACCGGACGAGGTCGAGTGCAGTGTGGGCAATCGTCTCCACATGGGCTGGATTCACTAACCCGCTGGGGTAAGGACTACCCGATCCGTCGCGTAGATCGCGCCAGCCACGGATCAAGCCAAGCGATTGGCCTTCGATAGCGTGAACCCACATGGCTGCAGCCGTCACGGCGGAGCGCTCTTGTGGCGAAACGCGGACTTTGGGAACCTGCCAGCCATCCACGATGTAGCGCCCATGACCCCAAATACCACGGGCAAGCGCCCGGCGTGCCAGTGATGCCGCCAGAGACTCCCCTCGGACCGGATCCGTCAGGGCGAGCGTCGGACCGGACGGACTCGCAGCATCGGAATCGGGCCCGAGCATTTCCAGCAGTGTCATGGATCTCACTGTCACGATGGGCCCGCTTGCGACCCTTGCGGGTGCGAGTGAATCACTCTCGCTTCCGGTCATTGACATGGCCAGCCCAACGACGGCCATGCCGAGCGCCTCTGCCCGTTCAATAAGGACAGCGTCGGCCCGCGCCCAGGCAGTGTCGCTTAAGACCACCGGATAAACTCGGGACCCCATCGCAGCCATCAAATCCAGATCGCCGAAACGCTCGTCGTGGCGAGTGGCCGTGGTGCGGTCTACCAGACCATATAACGGCGCCGTCGCTGTTGCCGTGGCCAGTTGGTCACTGGTGATGCGAAGTCGATGAGGTCTGAAGCCGGCGAGAGGCTCGGCGGCCGGCACCCTTTCAAGCGCTTCCTCGGCCCATGAGAGCATCGCACCGACCCTTGACTCTGGAATTGCACCGTTGCCCCGCTCACGCAGGCGGACCTCGCGCTGCAGCGTAGTTGTTGTCTTGACCAGTGTCGCCAGCGTTGCACGCGCGTACGGCCGATCAAACCAGCCGAAGTGCAGTGTGTCGAGCAGATCATCTGTCCCAGCCAGCTCCGCCACACGCTCCTGGAGCCGTTCTACCCGGGTCCGCAACTGCGCCAGGTCGATTGTGTGCGCCCCCTGGGTTCCGGCGAAAGCGGGTGACGACAAGACCACAAACAGGCGAAAGGTTCTCATCCCCGCCGCCTCCACCACCGCTTCTTCTTGCGAGCTGAAACACTGGCCCGCATGGCCGCCATGCTGGGGAGTTTTGTCCGTAGGTCAATCAGTCGTCGCCTAGAGAACTGTTCGGGAGCCCCACGAAATCGTTCCCGCGATGCATCCGTGAAGAAGGCCTCCGACGGCGGAAGATCATTGTCCACGTCATCGTAGAATTTAAGGGCTTCCTCCAGGCATTGGGCGGCTTCGATGCCCAGATGGCGCGCCTGGGTCTTGTCAGTCTCTTTGCTGGCCGCCTCGGTGATCATCCGAAACAGCACTATCCACTGCCCGACGTCCAGAATCCGGGACGGTTCGTCGGTGGGATTGACAATCGCTGCTTCACCCTTTTCTTCGATGCCCAAACCGCCGGGCAGTAGGAATACCTTAGTGGTATCCGATTGACAAGCGGCGCATCTGGTCGCAATGGCCACCGTAACGCTCCTTTCCGTCTCGCTGACAACCCTTGCATCAAGGCCCTTGAGCGGGCCTTGCCCGCACGAGGCGCACGGCGTCGCCATAAGATAGAGGTACCCTTCCGCAAGGCTGTGAGCAATGAGCGGTTCCTCAGGCATAAGAGGCTACTTACTGCGAATCGAGTTAGTGTTCCGTTACCCGTCGATTGATAGTTGGTTGCCATGGGTAAGCGTTAGCTTACCCGTGCCGCGAGGGCATGGGACACGGGCAAACAAGTTTGCCCAGGGCACCCAACGCCGTTAACCATCATGAAGCGATATAGCCGTTTTATCAATGAGGTACGCTCCTTTTTGCCGATTTGGGCTTCCGCAAAACCAGGTCCAAATCGAAAGGAGCGTTGCTATGAAGATGGCCGTGGAGGGCCGCTTTGGCAAGCCCGATTCTCGGGATTGGCCGGGTTTCTTGAATCGGGTGATTCCCCCTGCGGCCTGGAAGTTATCTAATCTCCAGGCGCAGCCGCACTCGGGACAGATGGTTGCGCCATCGGCGGGATCGATGGGCAACAAGCGTAGGTCATAGCCGCAGTGCGGGCAGCGGAGATACTTGAGCATCGCCGCCGCGACCTTGCCGAAACGTGACCGCTTTATACGGTACCAGGCTGAAAACGGAATGGCGCAGAGAAAGATCAGACTGGAGGACTTTGCGAGGGGGGCACCGCGTATATCGCCGGTGAGGACCGCGTGGGTGAAGAGACTGATTACGAGGAGTGCGCCGACGACGCCAACGACCAGCGAAGCGCGTTCTTTCCCCGTGATCCTGACGCCCTTCTCGTGTGCGATGGCTTGCAGTACGTCGGCTTCGATCACGTTGTGTTGACGCAGCAAGTACATCGCGATGAGATCAAGCTGAGTCACCTTGCGGCCGCGAGCGTCCTTGATGCGTCCAGCCCGCTGGGCGTGACGTGCTTGCTTCTCAGCCATTGCCGTGCTCTCCGACGGCCTGGGAGCTGTCCACTTCCCAGGCACAGCCACATTCGGGACAGATGGTGGCCCCGTCTTCGGGGTCAGTGGGCAACCCACGGATGTCGTACCCGCAATGCGGGCAGCGGAGGTATTCGAGCATAATCTCGATGACTCGGCGAGACCGCATGCGGCGCGCAACGATCCACAGCAGGTACAGGAATGCCAGGCTGGCACTCAGCGGGGACAAGTAACGCACGGTTGAGCCAAGCGCCAAAGGGCGAATGATCGCCACGGCGACGCACAGGGCCAGGAGAAGGCTGAAGCCAACTACGCTCAGGCGGATCACCCAGTGCATGATGCGCGGTGAACCGAATAGCCACAGTTCGGTCCGCGTCATCCGCGTGCCAATCCGCCCGCATATGTCTTGGAGGAGGTCCGGTGGAAGCCCCTCCATTCTGCCCTGCAAGCGCAAGGTGATCGGATCGAGCTGTGTCACTCTTCGTCCACGAACGTCCTTGATATACCCGGCTTTCTGAGTCGAGGATGTCTTGGCCTGAACCATCGTCATGTCCTCATTGCGGCGATGTTCTTACGCTGCCTCGGGTAAGGCACGACCAGGCCGACAGACGGAACAGGAACAGGATGGCGTTGATCGGATGGCGGTAAACGGCCATGCACTCTACTTCTTGCGTCCCTTGCCCCGGCGTGGTCCGCCGCGTCTTTCCGCGTCACCAGCAAACGGCGTCCCCCGCCAGGGTTCTCCAGTCAGCCGACTGATAAGGTTCTCGCGGACGATCGTCGCGGCCACGCTGGCGTCATAGCTGATGCCCGCTGCCAGAAGCGGTCTGATGTCGTCCAGGAAAGCAGAGCCAGTTTCCTTTTCGAACAAGTTCCGCTCAAACTCAGCGCGCGAGATCGTCCGCTTCTCGTGCTTCATGTAGGCAGTAAAGCACGCCACCACCTGCTCCGGGTCCAGCAAGCCACGGCACAGCCACAGATCGAAGAGGTCGCGCCCTTTGCGACGCTGGTAGAGGGCACGCAGTTTCGTGCCCATTAGCTCGTCCAGTAGGTACGTCGTGACGCTGGCCTCGCCGGTGAACCACGGGTTGGCAACCGCGAGCGGCCGTGCCCAACGGGTGTCACGAAGCCGTCACTCGCCGAGGGGGGCTAAGTAGGCTTCCAGATCAACGATTTCCTGGTCGGTAAGATCAGAGGGCGGATGAGGGGCGTCGCCCCGAAGGAACTCATCCAGGGTCTCAGCGCTAACGCCGACAACGCCTGGGGTACCAGGCAGACAACCACCGCCGGCATCGGCGCAGTGACACGCCGCACACGAGGCATAGAGCGGCTCACCGGCGGCCGGGTCACCCACGAGGTCCTCGAACCCACCATCCGTGGTGCCGTTGTCACCGCCGTTGCCGTCATCGGCGTCGTCGCCGTTCTGGTCGCCGTCGACCGGCTCGTCGTCTTGATCACACCTTTCCGCGAGCGTGTTGGCCACGTCCGTCAAGAGTAGATCGAGGTAGGTTCGACCCAGAGCCGTACCGCTCTGGAAGAGGATCTCATCCAGGTTGGTGCCGCACCCCATCATGCCCAAAGCCAGGGCGATTGCGCTCAGCCCAATTGGCCAGCTGGAGACGCGGAAGAGCCCAGCACCTCGATTAGCGGATCGGCGCGTTGTCGATTGACGAGAGGTCATGTTCGATGCATGAATCATTCTTCGCTGCATTGGGATCGTCCTTTGTTGCGCAGTCCTTCGGAACTGCGGTTTGAGATTGCATCACTCCGGTATCGGGATAGTGGGGTTCGGCTTGAGCAGCATCCCCGTGCCGAAGTGCGGGTCGTGGCAGGCGGTGCATTGCTCGACCTGGGCCACAGTGTGGGCCGGCTCACTCAACTCTTCAGGTTCGTCGTGACACTCGACGCACAGATCGAGCACCGGTAACTTTAACAGATACCGTCTTTCGCTGCGATGCTGCTCGTGGCATTCGAGGCATTCCCCATCCGCAACCGGACTATGCCCTACCTCTTCCGAGAAGAAGCGGACGTGGCAGGTCCGGCAGGAGTCCAGCAAATCATCACGAACCTGCATGCGTTGCCCGGCGTCGTGGCAGCCAAGACACTCGCGCAAGATAAACGGCGGATGTTGCGATGCGAATCTGGGCCGGGGAAGCGGCAGGACCTCCGGCCTTTGCATCGAGGGCGCGAGACCCTCGGCCACCGTCTCCGCCGCACCTTCCTCAGGAACCTCAAAGAACCAATGCTTGAGCCGCTGGCGCGCTTCCTGCGAACATCCCAGGGAGACAAGCCAACACAATGCAATTACACAAACGACCTTACGCATGGTATACCTCGGGTCGACCGCACCAACGCCCCGTCGGTGGATGCTCTTGACTACCCCACGATACCCGCTGGTTCGGGAAGATCAATAGTTTTTTTGCAGGATGTTGGCCCGGCCCCGAGAGCAGGGCGGTTGTAGATCGATAGGCGTTCCACACCGTTCCAGGCTTTCGTTTCGTCTCCAGCCCGATTACACCCCGGCCTTCACTATACGCTGTGCCGAGTCCCGATGTGCATCGGGATTCTCGGCACCTGCCAGAGGACCGAGAAGGGATTCTCGGTCCAGCGATGGATTCTCGGTCCAGCGATGCTTGGCTACACCCTCTCCCTCTTCGCTTCTGTTCCACCCCATTGTCCCAGGCTTCTGAGCAGTGTTTTTACGGGGTATCGACCTGTGAATTAGTGAGCGCACTGTACAAAATCAGGCGGAGCCCAATAGCCGGCTGCGGCCCTGCGTGCTGCTCCACACCGCCGGGGCAGACCGGTGCGTATACGCCTCGGCGCATCGCTGGGAAATTTCTTGTTGCCAATCCGGCTCTGATCGCCTATATGAAGCCGTTGTCCAGCCGTTGGTGGTGGGCGGATGCTCTACCACCTTAGCGTCAGGTTGGACGCGGTAATTGAGTGGAATCAGCGGAAAGGTGTGCGATGTCTGGCGCGGTCAGCACCTTGCGCTTTGCGGTGTCTAGCTGCGCGGCCTGGGCAATCCTGCTCGGGGCCGCGGGCGTTCCAGTGGCCTATGCCTCCGACGAGGCGGCTACAACACCCCAAAGGCCCAAGTACTTCAGTCTTGACCATCTCGACGCTTACCTGGAGCTCGAAGGCGAGTACTCGTACACCAGAGTCGAAACGTCCAGGAGAGTCGGGTACGGACGGAACTTGACGCAGCGTAACCGCGACTGGAGGCTCGAAGAGAGGATCGGCCTGAAGCTCGGTGGTTGGGTGTGGGACCCCGGCTTAATCTCCTTCGGCGGTGACTTCAGCGTTGCCCTGACCCAGAATCGCTTCAAGGAGGATACGGACTCCTTCGACCGAACTGATGACGACAACGGGTATCTGCTGGAGTTCGATCTGCGGGCCAACTTCTTCCAGGGGCAAGAGTTCTCGGGCTCGGTATACGGCCTGCGTCTGGAGGACCGAATCAACCGCCGGTTTCAACCGACCCTCAACCAGCGGCGGACGGGGTTCGGCACCAGTTGGGTTTATTCCCACCAAAAGGTGCCCATGGAGTTGTCCTATGATTACCTCGAGACCGACCGGACCGGCAACGTCGACCGCCGCGACAATGAGCACTTTACGGAAAGCACGTTGCGTTATGGTGCCGACTGGCTGATCACCGATCACCATCGGTTCAAGCTCTCCTACGAACATGCTGAGACCAAGCAGGAGTACCAGGGCCTGCGGGAGCCCTTCGAGACGACGCGCGACCTGCTGATCGTCGAGCATCAGCTCGAATTCGGCGAGCAGCATCAGCACGGTTTGCGAACGCTTGTCCACTGGCAGGAGGAGAGCGGCGATTTCGCCCGTGACTTCTTCGAGATCGGCCCGCAGCTTACGCTGAGACACACCGATGACCTGCAAACGCTTTACAAATACCAGTTCAACCGTGAACGCTACGCCGGGTTGGACATCGAAACTCAGCGGGCCGACTTCCAACTGGTCCACCAGATGTACACCAACCTGACCACGACAGTGGACGTCTTCGGCCTGTATGAGGACATCGAAGACGATATCAACACCACCCAATACGGCGCTTCGGTAGACTGGCAGTACAACCGCCGCAACCGCTTCGGCCATCTCTACGCCAACCTGGCCCTGGCATACGACACGGAGGAGGTCGACGGTGACAACGGACGGCGGATCGTACTGGACGAGGCCCATACCTTCCGCGATCCTTTCGCGCTTATCCTACGGAACCGTAATGTGGTTCCGGGTACCATCGTGGTGACTGACAGCAGCAACCGCCGGTTCTATCGATTGGGTATCGATTACGCGGTGTTCAGGCAGGGCAACGTGACCCGCATAAGCCGCATCCGGACCGGGCAGATTGCGGATGGGAACACGGTCCTGATTGACTACCAAATCCGCACGCCCGCTGACGGTAAACTCGACACGGTACGTGTCGACTTCAGCCTCGAGCAGCGCTTCTCCAATGGTCTGACACCCTACTATCGACTTTCGTATCGCAATCAGGAAGACGATGTCTCGACCGGTTTCCTGCGACGGGCCGACCGGACTAATCACCACCACATCGGCACCAAGTACGAGGCCAAACGCTACACCCTCGGCGCCGAATTCGAGATCTTCGACGACAAGGTGGAACCGTATGATGCCTTTCACTTAGACGGGTTGCTGCGGATCCTCGAGAGCCCGGATCATTCCGTGGATGCCTCGACCCGTCTGTCCCGGTTTTTCTTCGAAGACGGGTTTGCCGACCGTAATGTCACTGTAATCGACGCGGAACTCGATCACCGCTGGCGTCTTACCGACTCGCTGTCCACGGTTGAGCGCGTCGCGTATCGATATGAGGACGATTCGGCCGCCGGGATCACTCAGGCCTGGGATGTTACCGCCGGGCTGGAGTACGTCGTGGGTGATCTTTCGGGTGAACTTACCTTGGAGTACGATCGCCTCGATCTCCCCGATTCCGAGGAAGACAACTACGGCGTGTATTTCAGAGTGCGCAGGGAGCTGCCCGATGTACTCGGTCGTCGATGACTATTCTCCTGTCGTGCCTCGGGCAAGCTGCGAGGCTCAGTTCGCGCGGATATCCGCACGGGCCAAAAGCCGCAGCTCCGTTGCGCCAGGAAGCGTGCGCACCGTTGTGGTGAGCCTGTCCCTGCTGTGTATCGGCGTAACGGCCGGGTGTGCCCGACCCCAGGGTATGCTGTTTCCACAGTTGGATCCGCCGCGAGTCTGGCCGCCGCCACCGGACGCGCCGCGTATCAAGCTTTTGGGCATCCTGTCGGACAGCCGGGACTTGAAGGCCGGCCAATCGGGGATGGAAGTCATAAAGGCCGCTTTCCGAGGCCCTCGCCCGCCGGTCAGATTTTCGGGGCCGCACGGGTTGGCGGTTCGGAATCCGGGTGTTCTGGCCATCGCCGACCCGGGCGGGGGTTCGGTCCATGTGATCGACCTGGACAGCCGCTCACACCACATGGTCAGCGGCTTTGGTGATCAGCGGCTGGCGGCGCCTGTGGGGGCAGCTTGGGCCGGTGAAAGACTCTTTGTAACCGATGCCCAGCGCCACGAGGTGATTGAACTGGATAGCGAGGGTAGTTTTCGGCAGCGTTTCGGTAGCGACGTGCTGAAGCGTCCTGTGGGCATCGCCTACGTACCGAAACGCAGGCAGCTCTACGTCGTGGATGGCAACGCCCACCACTTGACCGTGTTCGATCTGGCCGGAAAGCTGATCAAGACGATCGGCAAGCGAGGGACCGCTCCGGGCGAGTTCAACTTTCCCACACACATCTGCTCCGCCGGGGACCGGTTTCTTGTGGCTGACAGCGGGAATTTCCGGGTGCAACTGCTTGATCTGGATGGCCGTTGTGTGAAGACGATCGGCCAGAAGGGAGACGGGGCCGGTGATCTGTCCCTGCCCAAGGGTGTGGCATTTGACGGCGACGGACATGTTTATGTCATTGACGCCCACTTTGAGAACATCCAGATTTTCGATGAGGTTGGGAGACTGCTTATGGCTTTTGGAGAGGAGGGTAGCAGCCCGGGCAAGTTTTCGCTGCCTGCCGGGCTGGCGATCGATGATCAGAACCGCATCTGGGTGGCGGATTCGGGCAACCACCGTGTCCAGGTATTTGAATACATGAGGACGTCGTCATGACGATGCGACGAACTGCCGGGTGGGCGACGCCTGCCCTACTTGTGTTAACGAACTTGACGGCAGTGACTTTTGCCGATGAGTCGGTGGTCAATTCCAAGCACGATCTGTCTGCTCGTGGGCCCGGGCCTATTCGTGCCGTGCAGGAAGGCAGAGTCTGTATCTTCTGCCACACGCCGCACAACGCCGCCCCGCAGACGCCCCTGTGGAACCGGGCGAACCCCCGGACCTATTATCGCATCTATGAGAGTTCCACGACCGACGCTCGAATTGATCAGCCTTACGGACCGTCCAAGATGTGCCTTAGCTGCCATGACGGATCTATGGCACTTGGTAACGTGCTCTCGCGCCCGGTTACTCACCCGATCGTCATGACCGCCAGAACAATTCCGCCGGGAATGGCCGACCTGACCAACGATCTGTCCGATGACCATCCGATCGGCTTTCGATATGACCGGGCCCTGTCCAACATAGATAGGCAGATTCGGCCGCCCGAGGTGGTCACCCGGGACCTGCCCCTGGGCGTCCACAGTGAAGTGCATTGCACGACATGCCACGATCCGCACAACGATGAGTTGGGCGATTTTCTGCGGATCTCGGATCAGATGTCGGCCATATGCGTGGCTTGTCACGATATGAAGGGGTGGATGCACTCTGGGCATGCCACCAGCGGCAAGCGCACCACCGGACGGACGGTCGATCCGCAAGAGCGCTTGAAGTATGCCACCGTCAGCGACAACGGCTGCCTGACCTGCCACAAGATTCATTCAGCCCCACACAGAGAGAGGCTGCTGCGATTCGAGCGCGAAGAGGACAACTGCCTCAATTGTCATAGCGGTGCAATCGCCGGGTTCAATATCGCTTCAGACATCTACAAGCGCTCGGGCCACGACGGGCGATTCCGTACGGGAGTCCATGATCCGGCTGAGATTCCATTCACCATGCGGCGACACGTTGAATGCGTGGACTGCCACAACCCACACGCCGCCCGGCACAACCCCATTGGAACTGTGCGCAGTACGTTCGGACAAACTGTCAAGGGGCCCAACCTGAACGCATCCGGCGTAACCATCACCGGCCGCGAAACCGACGATGCCAAGTTCCTCTATGAAATCTGCTTCAAGTGCCACGGAGACAGCGTCAGCCGGCCGCGGATCAGAACCTCGCGACAGGTCACTCAAACCAACACGCGGCTGGAGTTTCAGGTGTCCAATCCCTCGTTTCATCCGGTCGCGGGGCCGAGACGGAACAGCACCAGCGTTAGTCTGATCCCGCCGTTACGGATCGGGAGCATTATCACCTGCACGGATTGCCATAACAGCGATAACGCCCGGTCGGCGCGCGGTTCCGGGGCCAACGGCCCACACGGTTCCATCTTCGAACCGTTGCTGGTGCGCAACTATGAGACCGACGACTTCACCACGGAAAGTGCCCAGGCGTACGCGTTGTGCTACGGCTGCCACAGCCAAGACAGTATTATCAACAATGAGAGCTTCTCGCTGCACAGTCGTCACATCGTCGACGCCCGTACCCCGTGCAGCGTCTGCCATGACTCCCACGGGATCTATCGCGGCCAGGGCAACAGCGTCAATCACAGCAACTTGATCAACTTCGATCTGTCCGTGGTAATGCCTGCGGATACGCCGAGTGGGAGACGCGTTGAATACGTCGACACGGGGACGTTATCAGGAAATTGCACAATGACGTGTCACGGTCTGACACACATCAATTTCCCTTATGCCAACACGGCCCGTGGCGGGACGCCGTCCCGCGTGCGCAGCTTCTCGCTGGGAGTGAACCGATGATGAAACCAACCAGAGTCACCGCTTGCTTCCTGTTCTTTACCCTTATGATCATCGGTGGATGGGCCTGGGGCGGTCTTGAGGGTTCCAAGCACGATTTCAGCAACAAAGACTGGTCCGGCGGGGACCTGTGCAGCGCTTGTCACTCGGCGGAGAGCGACAAGCCGGCGGCTGCGCCGCTGTGGGAAGAAAACGCCGACCTGAACCGCACCTTCGGGATGCCGCTGACCCAATCCAAGGCGGCGGGACCGGGGACGAACGTGTGCCTGCGCTGCCATGACGGAACGATTGCCAGGGACACCATCTCTGGTGCCGAGGGCGGGCGATTCGTCAACAGAGAAAATCCCGGGCTTTTCGGCACCGGGCACGGCACCGGCGATCACCCCGTGGGCGTTGACTATCCGCAGTTTGACAGGGACTACCGCCCGGTAACGTCGGTGACGGCCGCGGGCACCGTTCAACTGCCCGACGGCAAGGTCGAGTGCAACTCCTGCCACGACCCCCACAATATGTCCGGCGAAGAGTACATGCTGGTCACCAGCAACGCCCGCAGTGCACTGTGCCTGACGTGCCACAAAAAGTAAGAGCGTGTGTGAGAAGCTAGATGACGCCAAATGGCGGGTGCCACTGGCGGCTTGTCCGCCAGTGTTTCTTCGTCAGGGGTATAAGGCACTGGCGGTCCCGGCGCGCCGGGACCAGTGGCACCCGCCCATCCAACGGTTGCAGTACGTAACGATCCTCTGTTTGAATAGCCTACTCACTCTCGGTGTGCTGACGGGCTGTGCCTCGATCAAAGTAACGCCCAATCTGGTCTACTTCCCTCCACCACCCAGCTCAGCCCACGTGGTCCATTTGAAATCGTTCAACCGTCTGCATGACTTGGTTCCGGTCCGCGGGAGTCTCTTGGATGCATTTAGGAGAGTAATGGTAAGCCCGCGTGTTGGCACGCCGGCGGGTGTCGCATTTCGCAGCGGTCACCTGTACATATGCGATACCGAATTCGGCATCGTCCACGACTGGAACCTGGAAACCGGCCAGGCGAAAGGTATCGGCCAGACCGGTAACGTGGTCCTCGTCAAGCCGGTCGCCATTGCGGTCGATGAGGCAGGAACCGTTTACGTGGCCGACACCGGCCGCGGTGAGGTGGCGGCCTTCGATGCTACCGGTCAGTCGCTGCGTCGATTTCGCCCTCCCGATCGCGAGAAGTACAGGCCCGTATCCTGCGCGGCAGTGCGATCCAGGCTCTACGTGGCGGATATCGCCGCGCACCGCATCGATGTCTTTTCCACAGCAGACGGAGCGCATATCACCAGCTTCGGCGGTGTTGGTAGTGAGCCGGGCCGGTTCTACTTCCCGATGGGAGTCACCACGGACTCAAAGGGAAAGATCTTCGTTTCCGACACGATGAACGCTCGCGTACAGGTCTTCGATGACTCGCACACCCCGGTGCGCAGCATGGGCCGACCGGGAAATCGCTACGGCGATATGGGCAAGCCCCGGCATCTAGCCGTCGGACCGGACGGTGTGGTCTTTATCACCGACGTCGAATTCAGCCGTGTCCATCTATTCGACGAGCAGGGACAGCTTCTGATGCTGCTCGGCGGCCGCGAGGATCAGCCCGGCGGTACACCCATGCCCGTCGGCGTGGTCATCGCCCCCACGTTGCCGGACCGCCTGGCTTCATTGGTCCCCGCCAACTTTCAACCCGCCTACTTCCTGTTCGTCACAAACACCATCGGTACCAAACGAATCAGCCTCTTCGCCCTGGGCTCCGCACCATAGTCACCAATAATCCTACCCAACTGCCAACCCGAGGACACTGATAGCTGACCACGCATCGTTGATTCCCACACCTCGGTGTCCCGGCGCCTCACGGTTCCCAGCCTGAAAGGCTGAACGACAGTAGCCGTGGGCAAGTCCGCCACAGGCGGACGCCGCCCACGGAATATGGTACCCCAACAGTCCATTCGACCCTGACGGGGTCGCAGGAGCCCCGTGTCAAGAAATTCATCCTGACACCTTTTCTGACCTTTTCTGACGCTGACACCTTTTCTGACGCTTTTCTGACGACGACACCTTTTCTGACGACCGTTTCAACGGACTTATTCTCTTTCTCGTGAGCTGGGTGATGACTATGAAAGCCCGTTCAGACGGGCTACACGATCACACAGCCAAAAAGGGGTAGGGGGGGCGCTCCCCGTTACCGGCCCTGAGAGGGCCGGTCTAGCAGCCCGCTGCGCGGCAAAGCACCGTGAACGGGGCAAAAAGGTCCCGTGTACCCGCCAAAACTGTCACGAACCCAGAGCGGCCTGATGGCTCGCACACTGCTTTACGGGGCTTCCGACAAGCGGTAGAATACGCGGCATGAGACGATACCGGCAACTTTATGACGTGCTGAGATTGTTGCGACGACGGAGAGGTTGGCTGGTAGCGGTGGGGGGGCTGGCGATGCATATGACGGCTGCTTCGGCTTGGGCGCAAAGGATGGGACGAGTGCCCAACGAGGATAGCAGCATGTACCAGTGGGTGGCCGCCGGGCTGCTGGCCGTCCTTATCTGTCTGCCGGCTTTTGTGAATGTGAAGCGTCCACACTGAGTTGCGTTTAGCCGGTAAGCTTCGCAAGCTCAGATGGAAGGGCTGTTCCTAAGGAAATAGTCGCGTGTTTACGAAACGCTCCATGATTGTCATGCTCGTCGGGCTGAACCTGTTTCTGCTCGCGGTGTTGCTGTTTGGAAGCTACTCGCTGCCGGCGGCGTATGCCCAGATCGGTGCCCGGCCCGGCGATTTTGCATGCGTCACCGCGAAAGTGGCCGGCCAGACTTACGACGTGCTCTACGTGCTCGACGTGCCCAGTCGCAAGCTGTATGCGTTCTATCCAACCGGAGGGCACACCAACCAATTGGCGGCCACTCAGCCGCGCGATTTGGCCAAAGACTTTGATCGGAAGTGAGATCTGACTTGCAGGGACACTCACACAGATCCGTGGACTCGAAGGACTTCGTTATCGGGATTCTGTCCACAACGGCTGCGATCCTGTTGGTCGGCGTCCTGATCATCAACACGCGTCCCGAGCCGGCCTGGGCTGATGGTATGACCACCGCGGGCGGGGCATACGTCCTGACCGTCGGCGGCGTGAGCATCGCGGACGAAGAGCACCTTTACGTTCTTGACACTCCTGCGGAGCGGCTTGTCGCGTACCGGTTCAATGCCAGCCGCCAGCAGATCGAGATCGCACAGGGCATCGAGCTGACAGACCTGCGGCGGGCGGCTGCTCAATCCACCAGCCAACCACGAGGCAAGCGACCTGCCTCTCGCGGACGCAGACCATAGGCTAGCGTCGTGGAAGTTGCGCGTCCTATAATCGAATGTGACGTAACATATCTTATAGGACGTTGCAGCACCAACTTAAAGTCTGGACTATCCATTGAAAAATCCTCGCAAACGGCCCGGTTTTCGCAACTTGAGCGATTCCTGAGTACGACTTTTGCCCTCGGCCACGCATCCTCATGCGGAAAAGCACTTTTTCTGCGGTGATGGTGCGGCCATTTGTGTCAGACCCCCCTCCTACTGACTGCAACGGTCAACTACGGTCGCCAGGCCGTCGTCCAAACGCGGCGATGCGTTGCTCACACCGTATTCAGATTCGATCGTACTTTGCAGTTCGTCGGCCGCGGCCGGGCTGAGCCAGGCATGCCCGTCGATCAGGGCCCGCAGGTGTTCATAGAGATCAGCGTCATACGGATACAAGCATGCACCAAGTAGTTTGGCTGGGATCAGCTCCGGATACACCATCCGGCTCGGAAGGAGCGGCTGACAGCCGGCCAGGATGGCTTCAACAACCGCGATCCCGAAGTTCTCCTGGATCGCCGTACTGACCACGACATCGCATCGTGAAAGCATGGACAGATAGGCCGCCCGCTCAGGCAGAAAGCCAGCGTGAACGATATGCGACTGCAGGCGGTTGCGCACATTTGCGAACACCGACGGAGCCGTTCTAAATTGCTCGCCGACCATCACCAGATGAAAGGCGTAACCTTCCTCGTCCAGGTGTATCAAGGCATTGAAGAAAGGCTCGGGGTTCTTGTCATATTCCCAGCGGTGGCACCAGAGGATAGTCATCGGCTGGTTCGGTGGCCCTGCCTCGCGGCGGGTGCGGCCAGCGTCCACCGGCGGCGGTAGAACGTCCGCCTTACTACGGATTTCCTGGAGAGCTTCTCTCGGTACGTAGTCAGGCATCTTGTCCAGCAACTCCTCGGCGGCCGCCAGAAAACTCTCCAGATGAAACCGAGAGTTGAACCAGACGGCATCCGCCGCAAGGCATGACGTGATGTTCGTCATCCCGTATTGATAATCCCGCTCCTGCTCGTCGGGAATCGGATAGGTCAACTGGTTCTCATGGAAATAGCAGATGATCGGTATGTTGCGATAATCCGCCGGCAAAAGCGCCCGCAGGTCCGCGATGCTCAGCATGTCGTTGGCAAGGATCACGTCGGCCGGGCCACGATCGTTCTTCCGTAGCCAGTCGTTGGCGTCTTTAGCGAACCAAATGGCCGCTCCGCGCATCCGCCACTTCCACTTCCTCGCCGGCATGGTTACCAACGTGATCCGATGTCGACTATGCAGCTTTACGGCGTCGACGAAGGCTGCATGCGAGCCGCCATAGTATGGTTCCAGTACCGCGACGTGCAGTGTTTTGCTCATGAGGCGGTTTCCGACGCCTGGGGGATGCTATCCGCGTTTGCTCGCCATACTACCCGTGCTGGGCCAAGAAGGCCTATCCTCGCACCGTTTTCGAGACCCGCCCCACCGGTCGGCGCCGCGCATCCCGAATTAGCGGCCCCACCACAATGGCCGCCAGGATCAGGTTCCTACCCCCCCGCGTCAACTCGTAGAGATCACGTTGCTTCGGCAGAATAAGCCCTGCCAGCCTTAGCTGATTAACGTGATGATATAGCGGCCCCGCCTTCATCTTCGTCACCTGCTGCAACGCGCGGTAGGTGGCTGGGCCTTCCAATAGCTTGGCCATGATCTGAGCCCGTTGCACGTGCCCGAATGCCGCCAGCGCCCGGCACACCCGCGGCATGGCACGGGCCAGACGCTTCGCACCCCCCCTACCGTCAGACGGTCTCAGCGACAGAGGCACCTCAACCCTGTGTGTCGCCTGATCCCACTCCCCCCCCACGCGTTCTCCGACAACCAGAAACGCGCCGCACCCATCGGCGTGTTTCAATTGCGGGAACGGCCGTGTCCCAGAACGCTTCCCAGCGCCTTCGGCTGGGCGCCGCCGCCCCGTCATCGTGCTTCCTCGCTGCCGCCCCCCTACCGCCCTCCTGGACCCTCTCGCCCTACGGACGCCCTTGCGACCGTCCCCCCTATCGGCCTTCGCCCGAGTTTGGCGACCACCTTTCCTTGTACTCTTCTTTGCCATTGTGACTCTCCTATCTCCCTGTAGCACAATCTCTTGTCCGTCCCCCTACCCAACACCGCTGTCCTTTCCTCCCCCGAAAAGCCCTCAGCGGCCCTCCGTCATCTTTCTATGATAAAACGTTATAACGTTATAACAGTATAATATATCATAATAGCGCCATGGTCAAGCCTATTCTGCAGATTCCAAACACTTAAAATTCCGAAGCCCCGCCAATAGACGAGGACATTTTACCTCGAATTCGGCTGTGTGGCGCCGGAGACAGGCTACAGGCCCAGGACCTCAAAGACGCGGACCTGCATTTCGCTGAGCTGGGTGTCTTGCCTGAAGATAGAGCCCTACGGATCGGGTTGGATCTGGCAACTGTTAGGGATCATGTCAACAAGCCGCGCGAGCGGTTCGGCATCTCCCGTGTGGCGCTGGTAGGGGATCGTGGGATCCTGCCCAAAATGCTGATCGAGAAGCTGAAGGCATATGCCCAATTGAGGTGGACCGCCAGGGACAGCCGTTCGGGTGTCCGAAAACGCCGGTTGTTGTATCCGTACGTGGGTCAATTGCAATGCCTGACCCCTGCCCGAGGGCAACGGAGTGGGCATTATCCTCGAGATTCGGGCTCCCGGTCTGCGGTTCGCTTCGGGAAGGACATTCAGCTAGAATCCCAGTCACAAGGATAGCATCTTTCCCGGAGCGACGGTGTTCGCCGGACCGCATCCTGGTTGTCGCGAAGGTTGCCAATGGCAATGAGCACGCCGAAGATCTTCATCAGCTACAGTCACGACTCCTCCCAACATCAGGCGCGCGTCCTGGCATTATCCAACCGTCTCCGCACCGACGGTTTCGACTGCAACATCGATCAGTATGAGGTCTCTCCGAACGAAGGCTGGCCGCGATGGATGTCGCGCCAAATCAGGGAAGCCGACTTTGTGCTCGTTATCTGCACGGAAACTTATCTCCGGCGGTTCAACGGAGATGAGGCACCCGGTGTCGGCAAGGGCGTTCGATGGGAAAGCATGCTGACTATACCCCCACGTTGCATAAAACCCAGCTCGTAGCGGGCGGAAGTCTTGAAATCTCCCGACGAATCGCAGTCGTTTGCGCTCCATCAACCGGTGTTGACAAACCCCACGTTCAGTGAGTTCTGCC
>JAUWWQ010000044.1 GCA_030616775.1 Planctomycetota bacterium | reverse complement strand
TGGCCAACTACATCCCGGACGATGCCGGCGCGCTCGCCGATGAGGTCATCGCCTCCCTCGATCAGATCAGCACAGACCAGCAGATGTTGCGCTCGTTCTTCCACCATGCCGGACTCAGACTATGAAGCGTTTATTTATCTACTCAAAGATCAATAGCAGGTCGTCATCATCCCTGACATACGTAATCTCTCCCGCAAACTGGAACGTAATCGGGTGACCTTCTGCCCGGTCCGGGCAAAACACCGACGAGTAACCTACGATGGCAACTATTGCCGAGCGTGTCCAGCGCATGATTTGTTCTCCTGAAAAGGAACCTCCCCAGGCAACGGAACGATTATAAGAACCTGAACAAGTCCTGTCAACACACTCAATTCCCTGCAATTATAGCAACGATCACTCGATTATCCCGGACGATCGGGACGCCATATTGGATCGCCGGGTCATCGTCGTCAGGAACTCGCGTGGACCATTCCATGCAGGCCAACCAGCAGATTAGGCTGCGGACGGTGCGGACGATGATTGCGGTATCTTTCGTGCATGTGACCAAGCCGTCCAAGGGTAACCTCATCGGCTCCTTGAGGAGTAGCCCCGTAAGCTTACCTCGTGGAGGCATAGCCCCTGCCCGGACGGACCCCAAGATCGTGAGTCCCCACAAGCCTTCTTCCCCAAGAGTATGCAACAGACCGTCCGCATCGTCCGCCTGTCCACGAAGCCGCTGGAGCACTCTCCGGGACCCAAAGAATCCGCTTGACATAATCATATCATGTGTCAATAATAAGTAGATGAAGATAGTTACTGATTATATATAGCTAGGAGATGTAGATAGTCAGGGGATGTGAAGGTTTCCCCCCTTACCCCACCGTAATCCATCATGCCTGGTCTCAACCGTGTCTATCACTCCCGTGGAAAGAAGGGAACCCGGAGGACCCCCTACCACCCCATCAACGTCCGGGAGCATGACTGGTACAACATTCGCAGGCTTTCCGAGAAGCTCAACCTGAGCATCGTCGACCTGATCGGCCTTCTGGTTGCCAAGAACATGGAAGCCTACAACCTCGAACCCCTAACCGCTGAGAAGCTGGCGGAAATGGGCCCCAAGCCCGTGGAATCCTAATGTTCTGAGGTCCTCCCCCAGAGTGTGCCTATACCATATGGTATAGTACGGTTGGACCACAGAAGTGGAGAGTCAGGCAGCGGTCAAACCCTCGGCCTGGGTACCTGGCAACGGCATAAGACCGTCCAGCTCGGTGGGCCGGTTTCCGAGTCGCCATACCATGTCCGGCCCATCGGAATCGCCCTCGATGAGCATAGACACGGGGTGCCGGGCTGGTTGGGCCGGTTGGGCCGCTGGTGTGAGGTCGATGCCGGCTGACGGTCACGCTGACGCCCTGATGACCGTCACTCCGCCTCAGCGATCACAAGCGTTAGTCTTCCGGGATCTTCAGGTCCAGGATGGACTTCGTCGTGTCCTTCTCGAACTCCGTCTTACACTTCTCGCTGCAGAAGTGGAGCGTGTAGCCCGAGACTTGCAGAGCATGTTCACTCTTGCCGTCCATAGCTAGCTCACAGGCTGGGCACTTGGACACAATCTTGTCGGTGGTGCCGTCCACCTGGTCAGCCTTGGCAAGCTTGGCCTCTACAATCTTTACCCTGACTTTGGCATCGCTCGCTGGCTGCTCTTTTTCGGGTTCCTCCTTCCGGCAACCGGTTACAGCAATCAAGACCATTGATCCAACCAGCCAACAGGTCCGCCAGTTGCTCAATCGTGTCAACATCAGAGGGACTCCTTAATGATGTGGAATGTCTCAGACTAGCTTACGCAGCTACCTGAATATCTCCATGATTCGCAACAACACCTGATTCCGACGACTGTCGGGTGTATTCTTGTCTGGGTTCCATGTGGACCGTCAAGCCAGTGCCCGGCCCAGCGATTGTTGGTCGCTTTCGACACCCAGGAGATCGTATCGATGGGACGGAAGCAGGTCAACCAGGGCCACAAGTGCCCACTTTGCCAGGAACAGCGAACTCAGTCTCGCTCTCTCAACGCAATTTCTCCACCACGGGCACTTGGAGTGCTGGACCACCTTCGCCCCGATCTTGATCAGCTCCTCCCGCAGCATGGTCATTCGCACGGATGGCGGCGACCCTGGGAGAACCAGGATCGATCCGAGCACACGTGTGGGTCATCCGGCTTCTTTGATTACTGTCGACGGCGGCTCCATTCTTCACGATAATCCGGGCCGAGCTGACCTGTCCCAAGAGACGGCTTCTCAAGGAGAACTTGTGATGCGACGTACGATACGCTGGTCGGTGGTCGCCGTGGTGAGCCTTGGCTCCGTAGTGTTCCAAGGCTGTCCGATTGACCTCCTCGGGGGTCTCTTGTCCAACTGCCTCGGTGGGGACACCATTTCGGAGCGAGAATACGACGATCTGAATATCTTGGAGCAACTCTTGTACGAGGAGAACGACTGCGACCGCTACGAGCGACGCTAGAGTATCCTTGACGGTCTGCTTCGAAGCCTGGACACTCCAGCGGGGCCTGGAGTCTGCATCTTCTAGACAGAGTCGCAGTTCACACAGCCGGGGCCGTCCCGCCGTACCGGCTGCGGATACGCTGCACCCCCGCTCGATATGCTGTTTACCCTGGATCGCCGCCAACCATTGGCACCCGGTGGCTTTTGCGTTGATCGGCATGCAGCAACAGGGAGTATCGCCTGAGACGAGAGGCACGAGAGTTGTGTCAAAGTTGTGTCCAAAACAGCCTACAAACAGTCCGAAATCAGTTCTGGTGCCAGTACCGAGACACACGCTAAGCCCTTTTGCCACCGAACGTTAACTACTGTCATTGCTGGACTTACGTTCGGGCGGTTCTGGCTTTCCCAAGCTGGACGTCGGCGGTTCGAATCCGCTCGCCCGCTTTCACGTCTTCTTTATTTGAAATGACTTACACTCGCTGGCGCGAGCCGTGCAAGGTCCGAAAACGATCAAGTCGGTCAGTCGGGATGTGAAGTTCGTGTTTTGTTTGGGCAGTTTCCGCTGCTTCTGCGTGCACCACGACGGCGACTGCAAGGTGGGGGTAGATTACTCCCCGGCCCGAGGGACGCTCGCACTCCGCCAAAGAATGCCGGGCAGCCTCTCACGTCTGATGGCGCGTCTGGGCCCAGCCACCCAGGCGACCAGCACCGAGGGTGCTCGCAATGCGCTCACAGCCGCACGAGCGCCGGGTACTTTATTAGCTCAAAGGGCCGGAGACGATGGGATCTCCGGCCAACGCACCAGAGATCTGGTTGAAGGCCCTCGTATGGAGCTTGCAGTGTGTTCGGTTGATGTTAGGATGGCCGTCGGGCGGCGATACGGGCTGCTGCGAACAGACGCAGGGCAACCCGTTGGTCCGCCGAGAACGGGAGGAGCCGGCGATGGACTTCTTGCATGGGATGAACGATGCGGTCCGGGGGACGGATGCCAGTCGTCGTTCATCGGGCACCGCCAGTGAACCCGGGTATCGACCGCGTCGACCGATGTTCTTCAATCCGAGCCGCATGATATTGTCCAAAGGGAGCTTCACCGCGACTCAGCGGCGCGCGCTCGTTGACGCGGTTTGAGCCCTCGTAGGACGACGTATATCGCTCCCCCGTGTGGCGTGAGTGACCCCACATCCTTGACTTTGGTCTTACGCGCTGGCCGTAACCCATGTCGGCGTTGTCGCTTTGGCCCGGCGTTGACGCTTGCCATGTCCAGACCGCCCTGAGAGACTTCGCTGACAGGGTACGGATGGCCACTGGGACGAGATCGCTGAGATATTCACACATTCCGACAACTCTGCGTCACGGTTGTGAGCGCTGGCGGGGTCGGCTGTCGTCCAGGAAAAGGACGAAGTGTGTTCAAGCCAGGGAAGGGCTGTAAGGCCCGGTTCTAGGCTATGGAGCGAACTCGTCCATGTGCTGGAATCGAGTTCTGGTGCGATGGTCTCTGCGACAAGGTTTTACAAGACTCGCCGCTGGCCAGCGCTTGCGTGTAGTGATAGTTACTCTATACAAACATTGAGGAGTGCAACCATGCCTATTAGAACCGTAACGCTTCTATTGCCCCTTCTGACGATCTCGAATACGGCAGTCCGTGCAGAAACCGAGCCCGGCTACATGGGCGCCCCTATACGAACAACGCTCCACACGACAACGGTGTCTGTGCCGATGGACAGTTGGGGAGGCCGTCCGGTCGTGGAGGCCCGGATCAACGGTAAGGGGCCGTTCAAGCTGCTTATCGACACAGGGACCAGCTTTCCAGCCGTTCTGGATGACGCACTTGTAGACAAACTCAAGCTTCCCGCCACGGGCACGACATGGCCACGGGGCGAAGCGGAAGACCTGGATATCGTCGACGTTGGCACCCTTACAATCGGCGACGCCGAATTCTCGTCGATCCAAGGGATTCGTTCGACCAGTGGTGGATGTGTTTCCATGACCGGCGAAGGAATCCGCGGCATTCTGGGATTGCCGTTGTTCAAGGGTTGTTTGCTCACCCTAGACTTCCCTGAGCGCCGCGTGAGTTTCGAGTCCGGCGAACTACCGCGGCCGGACGGCGAGACGATCGAGTACTCGGCAGACAATGTGCACGACTACGGTGTGACGATGACGCTGTCGGTTGCGGGAGTTCCCGTCAAGGCCCACCTGGACACCGGCTCTCCGGCCCTTGTCACCCTGCTAAACAAACTTCAGAAGAAGCTTCCCCTGAAGGGTAAGCCACATGTCGTGGGCATGGCTCGAACGCCTCAGGGCGAAGCGGAAGTCCGATCGGCCGTGCTTGACGGAGTACTCAAGCTCGGCAAGCACGAATGGGCCAAGCCCCGGATCGATTTCGCCGATCTCGGACCGATGTTGGATTATGATGCCGGCAACATCGGCTCCCGGTTGCTCAAGGACTTCGCTGTCACCGTGGATCAGAAGAACCACCGCGCAAGATTCCGGCGAGGCAGGAGTGGCGGAGGATAACATAGCCCATCATCCGCGGCGCGAGCACGCGTGTAGCCGCTCCGGAGCAGGATTATGAGCGGTAGGAGGACACCATGGTCGGACGTCGGCGAAGAAACCTGATGCCGTTGTTTGGCTCTGGGAGTAGTAACGCCGCATGTGCGCTTGGCCACAGTGCATGCCGGTCCAAGTGACGGCCACGTATCCGGCAAGGACTTCCTCGCTTGGGTCCAAGATAGCGCGATTGAGCTCGACACGTTGGACTGGCGCAGCGGATGGCGGATAGCTTCTTGGCGTTGGCTGGGTGGTCTTGGTTGCGCGGGCGTGCGATGGGCAGGTGGGTGGTCACGTGTTTTCCCAAACAAGAGGAGCGTCAAACGATCCGAAAACACCGGTCCAGGATTCGCAAGCCGACCGGTCCAGCGACCCGGGTGTGGTGCAGGCCGTTTGCCTCGCCCTGTTGAAAGCATCTTCACCCGAGCCTATACTCCGCGAAAGGCGCGGGACATAACCGACCAGGGATGTGGATCGATGCCAATCTACGAATACGTCTGTGAATCGTGTAACCATGAGTTTGAAGAGTTGGCGCGCTCCCCATCGGACCGGGATGCCATGAAGTGTCCGGCTTGCGAAAGCAGCGAAGTGGCCCGGGAGTTGAGCGTATTCACAGCAGGACAGGGTGAGTCGAGGCCTGCCAACCTTTCCCCTGGCGGCCCGTGCTCGACGTGTAGTGACCCCAACGGCCCATGTCCGTTGTTGTAATCTGACTCAGAGAGGGAGCACCGAATTGGCCAACCAGAGACTGACTTCCGCAGTACGGATGCCCGTGACCGGACTGCTGGCATGGCTTGTTCCCGGCCTGGGGCACCTATATCTGGGTGATCGCGGCCGGGGCATCGTTTGCCTTATAACCATTACCGCGACCTTCTGGACAGGCGTGGCCCTCGGCGGGGTGCGGGCAACGGTTGACCCCCACAATCGAAAGCTCTGGTTCATTGCCCAGGTCTGCACTGCGGGCAACACGTTAACGGGCTATGCTCTGCATCGCAGCATCGCTGCCGGCGAGTCAGAGGGACGTAAGCCGGCAGCCACAGCCCATTGGGCGTCCGTGGATGTCGGGGTCCACTATACGGGCGTTGCCGGCCTGCTGAACCTGTTGGTCATATTCGACGCCTTCGCCCGGGCAGAACCGTCGTCTGCCAAGAGGCGAGAGGAGCGAGAACACCCCGGAGGTGTTCCATGATAAGTGCGCTGGCCGGGCTGTTCACCACGCCGATCGAGCTGACAGGCATCCAGAGTTTTCTGCTGATGCTTCCGCTCTGTTTGAGTATCGCGATCGTTTATAAGACGACGCGATGCCGCAACCTGCGCGACGTACCTGTGGCCGCCCTGGTTCTGTGGGTTACGATTGTGGCCGGCATGTACGCAGTGGGTTTCGGCCTGTGGCTCGTTTTCGAGATCATGGTCTAGCGCGACCACTAACACATTGCACGGTGATCATTCAATCGGCGGCGATCTCCACGATCATATGGCCGAACCCTATGGCAGACTCTTGATGCGTGTTGGTAATCACCGGGTCCGCTGGTGTCGGGCGAGCACCTGCGTGAAGATCCAGACATCGTGGAACGTGTTATAGAACGGGACCGGAGCTGCGCGAATCACGTTCGGTTGCCGAAAATCACAGACCACGCCATCGGCCTTTAGCGCCGCGAGCAATTCCTCGGGTCGATCGTGCACCAGCAATGATATTTGACATCCGCGCCAGGCCGGTTCGCGCGGAGTAATCACTTCAAATCGCCGGGACGGAATCCGGTCGATCAGGTATTGCATATAGCCGGTCAACAGCTCGGACTTGCGCCGCAGCGCGGGCATCCCGACCTCGTCAAACAGCTCATATGAGGCGGCTATCGGGGCCATCGCCAGGATCGGCGGACTGCTGATCTGCCATCCGTCCGCACCGCCCTGGGGAATGAACTGGGGTTGCAGGTGCATCATGAACCGCGTGTCGGGGTCATTACCCCACCAGCCGCCGAACCGCGGCAAGTCGAGGTTGTGCCCATGCATTTCGTGGATGAAGCAGCCTGCCAGCGCGCCGGGCCCGCTGTTGAGATACTTGTAGTTGCACCATACGGCGAAGTCGACCTTCCAGTCGTGCAGTTGCAGCGGCACGTTGCCGGCCGCGTGGGCGAGATCATAGCCGACCACGCAACCCTGCCGCCTGGCCGCCACGGCGATCCGCGGCATGTCAAACACCTGACCGGTCAAGAAATTGACCCCGCCCAACAGCACCAGCGCGATCTGCTCGCCGTTGTGCGTGATCTGCTGTTCGATGTCTTCGGTTCGGATGATGTGCTCGCCGGGTCGGGGTTTCACGATCAACAACGCCTCGGCCGGGTCATAACCGTGATAGCCGAGTTGTGTCTTGACCGCATAGGTATCCGACGGGAACGCGGCGTCCTCCATCAGGATCTTGTGTCGCGCCTTCGTGGGGCGGTAGAACGTCACCATCATCAGGTGCAGATTGACCGTCAGACTGTTCATCGTCACGACTTCGTTGGGCTTCGCGCCGACAAGCCGCGCCCCAATCTCCCGGAACCTCTCCTGATATGAATACCACGGCCGGGTGCCTTCAAAGTACGCGTCGACGCCGAGCCCGGCCCAGTCGCTCAACTCCTGATCCATAAGCGCGCGTACACGCTTGGGCTGCAAACCCAACGAGTTGCCAAGGAAATAGACGATCTCGGATCCGTCCGGCCGTTGGGGAATGTGAAACTGCTCACGATAACCGGCAAGCGGGTCGTCGGCATCGAGCTGCCAGGCGTAGGCCTCATCTGGACGAAAATCGTATGACAATGCTACGTTGTTCCGTCGCTTTCCACAGGCTGACCCAAGCTCTAGTACCGTGTTTCACAACTAGTACGACTATACGCTGTGCCGAGAATCCTTTCTCGGCACCTGCCAGAGGACCGAGAAGGGATTCTCGGTCCAGCGACATCGCTTTCCACACGCTGACACAAGCTCTGACGTAAGGGTATACGACCTTTCGACGCACAGCTAGTACGGCGTTTCATGAGTAGTACGACGATGCTCCTACCCTGATCCGCGGGCTTGAAGCCCGCGCGGACGTCCGCGCAAGCTGAAGCATGCGGCTCAGATAGTCGCGAGACTTGCGAAACACGGTACTAGCAGCGTAATCTGCCTCACCCTGTCGAATCGGCGGGTGGCGGGCTCGGTGCTCCCGGCGTACCATGACGCCGATTATGGCCATGCAATCCCAAACGCAGCGTAGCCTGCTTCTTGGCTTCATCGGTTCGATTGTCTGCTGTGGTCTTGTAGGGGTTTACTGCTTGGTGATCGGGCAGTTTGGGGAGTTCGAGGCTCGGGTTCTGGGCACCACGGCTGTCGTCGGTGCGGCATCGATCCTGGGCTTGGCCAGCGCCATCCCTTGGGAGCGTCGCCGCTGGCATCCGATCGGGCCGGTTGGGCTGGCGGCCGTTGCCGTGGCGTTGGTCTTTGTCCTAGTAGCCATCTGGGCCGATCTCCCGTGGCGGTCACGCATAACGGAGATGTTCCTCAAGACAATGGGTGTTGCGTGCGTTGTTGGGGTCGCCCTGCCGCACGTCGGGCTTCTATCGCTTGCTCGTTTGCGGCGCGAGTACGCGTGGATGCGCCGCTGCACCGCTTTTGTGATTGCAGCGTTGGCCGCCATGATTGCCTGCACGATCATCACCGAGATCGACGACGACGAGTGGTTCCGCGCAATGGGTGTTGTGGGCATCGCAGTTGTCTGTGGTACGATAGCCGTCCCTGTCTTGCATCGCGTCTCGGCTATCCGGGTTCGCGAGGCAATCCGGACAGTCGAGCTGCTTCTTTCGATCACCTGTCCACGCTGCAACAAGACTCAGGATCTACCGGTAGGCCGATCGAAGTGCGCCCAATGTGGCCTGATATTCTTGATAGAGATCGAGGAGGAACACTGCCAGACCTGCGGCTACCCGCTCTACCGCCTGGAGTCCACCGCCTGCCCGGAATGCGGAACACCCATCATACAAGACACGGCTCAGTAAGCGTCCTGCTGTATCTGCCATCAAGGCCCGGATGACTTCAACTTCCGTGTCCGCACGCCATCCCACGGCACGCAAGAAGCGGGCGGGGCAGTTGCCCTGCCGTTGCCATCCTAGCCGTGCCCGACCTCACCCAGGTCGGTGCCAAGCCAATCAGGGCAGCCCGTGGTCGCGTCCGTTCACCGTAGGCCAAGGGAGCACGTACGCCCCAGACCACCCAGCAAAGGTGGATGCGCGCAGACAAAGGGCGGAGTAGATCGGGTCCGCTCCGCCCTGTGCTTACGCACGCAGTGGCACATTAGTGCCACACGTTTTGTATGTGGCCTTACTTACAGTAGTCCTTAACCGGATGGCAGGAGCCGCTGCAGCACTCCTCGTGCGTCGTGCAGGGCTCACCCGACGGCGTGCACTCACAATCCGGATCTTCCATGTCTGTCAGACCGTCGCAGTCGTTGTCAATGCCGTCTGTGCAATTGGTCTCGGTTAGTGGTGGCGTGCCGCAGTCCGCGGAGCAGTTGCACTGATCCTCGCCCGGATCACAGCTCCCATCACCGCAGTAGGGCTCCGGACAATCATAGCAGTTCGTGTAATCTTCCGCACCCTCGCAGACTTCGTCGCCACAGCAATAAGCTACGCCCTGAGGTGTGGTCGTGCACGCCCACCCGCTTTCGTTGCACCGGGGGTCGCCGCAACCCTCGGTCGCACCGCAACAGAAGCGATAGTCAGGCTTGCCGGTTTGGAGTCCGCTGCAGTCCTCCGGGCAGTTGTTACAGTCCTCGCCGTCACCGGCCTCGCAGAGGCCGTTGCCGCAGACCGCGCCGCCGGTGCCGCTGATACAGTCGTTGGGGCAATTGTTGCAGTCCTCGCCTTGCTCGCACGTGCCGTCGTTGTCGCATACCATCGGGATACAAACGTCGTTCACCTCGTCGCACGTCTCATCCGGCTCGCAGGGATCGCCCGCATGCACCAAGCAGCTACCACCGGAACATGTGTCGGCACCATTGCAGAACAGTCCGTCATCGCAGGGGGCCGTGTTGGGGACGCCACAGGTGCCGGCGCCGTCACACTCGTCGTCCGTGCACACGTTGCCGTCGTCCGTGCATGGCGTGCCCGCCGGATCAAAGCAGTTGTCGGCGGTCTCGTTGCAGTTGTCGGCGCACTCCGGCCCGCCGACACACGGATCGCCGGCGTGCACCGAGCAGCTACCACCGGAACAGGTATCCGCACCATTGCAGAACAAGCCGTCGTCACATGGGTCCGTGTTGTCGTAGGCCACGCAGCTACCGGCGCCGTCACACTCGTTGTCCGTGCACACATTGCCGTCGTCCGTGCATGCCGTGCCCGCCGGATCATAGCAGTTGTCGGCGGTCTCGTTGCAGCTATCAGCGCACTCCGGCCCGCCGGCACATGGGTCGCCAGCATGCACCGAGCAGCTCCCGCCGGAACAGGTGTCCGCACCGTTGCAGAACAAGGCATCGTCGCACGGCTCCGTGTTGTTCGTGTACTCGCAGTATCCGCCGACACATGCATCATCGGTGCACACGTTATCGTCGTCGCACTCCCAGTCGTAGTCGCACTCCGGCTGCGGCTCGAGAAGCTCCAGCGAGTTGATCGCATCGATACGACCATAACCGTATCCGCGGTCGAATCCCGCCGATCCCATGTCGATCGCGCCGTCACGGATGATCTGGCGCACTTCAGCCGGGGTCAGGGACCCATCTGCGCTGAGGATCAGGGCGGCGAGACCGGCGACATGCGGAGAAGCCTGACTGGTGCCGCACATCCCGGAAACGGTCGTGCCGCCGGCAGCGTTGTCCGCGGACGTGGTGATGCATCCGGGTGCTGCTACGTCGATGGTGTCGCTCTGGTTGCTGAAGCAGATCAGCGAATCTTGCGGCGGCGTGTTGTCCGTACAGGTGGTGAAACAGTAGGCATCAAGACACCAGGTGAAGCTGCTCTGACTGGGCCACTCACAGTTGGGGTAGTCGTCGTCGTAGACAGCTCCTACCGCGATGACCTTTGAGCCGCAGGCTGGTGTGCCCATAGCGTTGGAATACCCGTTGTTGCCCGACGATGCCACGACGACCACGCCGGCGTCCACGGCGTTGTTGGCCGCGGCGGCCGCGCTGTCGGAATCGCAGTTCCCCGAGTATTGGCCGCCCCCGAGGCTAAGGTTCGCCACGTCTCCGCGCCCACCTGAGGGGCTTTGATCGGCGCAGTGGTCGATACCGGCAATGACATCGGAGAAAGTCCCGCCGCCGCCCGAGTCGAGAACCTTAATACCGATCAACGTGGCCTCAGGTGCGACACCCTGGAGGGTCGTCGAAACACCGCACCGGGTCATTGACAGACCGGTTCCACCCAAGACGATCCCGGCCACGTTCGTCCCGTGGCCGTGGTCGTCCTCGGGGTTTTTGTCGTTGTTGACGAAGTCCCACCCGGCGTCGGTATCAATCCGATCGGAGTACATGATGTGGTCCGAGTCGATCCCGGTGTCAATCACGCAGACACGGACGCCGGAGCCGTCCGCTGAGAGTCCCGCCCCAGTGATCTGGCTCTGCAAGGCACGGATAAGCGGAGTGCTCACCGTCAGGTGCGCATGCACGATGCGATCCTCCTCGACACGAACAACGTCGGGACGTCGCTTCAGGGCTTCGATGGCCTGTTCGGAGAGGTTGCGCATGTTGATGACATTGGGAAGTATCTTGTACTCGTGGTGGATCTTTGCTCCCCTAGCAGCCGCGAACGTACGGAGAGAGGCACGATTCACGGCGGGTTGCAGGTGCACGAGCACACTTCCCGGTTTGACTTGTACGTCGTTGATCTCGTCAGCCGGCACACCTGGCCGGCTTGTTAAGTCAGCTACACCGCGTTCCAATTCGATCGGTACGGTTTGAACAACTTCTCGCTCGGTCCCGTCCGCGCCACTCGCAGACCAAACGAGACCCGTGCCAATGGTCAGCACAGCAACCATGGCCGGTACCCACAACAGACTCTTTCGTGTGCAATTTGATCTCATAACCCGGTACCTCCACAATAGACCTGCCCATGACGAAACACTTGCCGCTACCGCTGGCGACTATGCGGTTCCGTCATCACCCATTCCGTTTACTCCTCGCCATTCCAATGTGCGAACGCCACGCACGAACCGTGGCTCACATTCCGCTAACTTGACAAAAAGACGCAGACAAGAGTCAATAGAAGCCGTGGCTACGCACCCAAGCCGCCAATATGCCTGGGTGGGATACCAGCCCACGTCGTTCCCCCTATTCTTGCCCTGCCCGCAGCCCAAGGCCCAAACTTGCCCACAAATTCAGCGCAATTCCGAAAGGTCCATGTAATTTCGTAAATTAGCGGGTCGCCAGCCGTAGTCAAGAATAATCTCCTGGGCATCCTGCGGTTTTGCGGTCCCCCGGCCGTTGTCCGCTTGCACTTGACTTCTGTCATCGCTCGCAGACCGGGGTAGGACACACCCGGTTCATGTCAATTAGGAAGCCGCCGCCCCGCCGAAGAAGAGGCGGTGTGGATGGGCGTCTGGCGAGCAGTCGAGCACTCCCGCTGGTCAGGCACGCTCGACGCGCACGGCATCCCCGTCTTTGACGCCTGCGAGGACCGTAGCATCACCCTCAACTTGCCCAACAACGTTCACGGGGCTGTAGGGTTTCTGGCCGAAGAACAGGCACAACGCCTTTCCGGGAGGCCAGTACGCCACGGTACCGGAAGGGACCTCAGCCTGGGCGTTCTCTTCCCCGGCCTCCACCGGCGTCTGAAAGTAGACCTCGTCGCCCCAGCGCTGTGCGGTGGACTCGAAGGGCATGGCCTCTTCAAGCAATCGGGCGGTGTTCGAGGCGTCGAGCGTCACAGTCACAACGATGTCACCGAGTGTGATTCGCACGCGATTCATGGCTTCTCCGTTCCATCAGGTACCGACCGCCTCGATCAGTTGGCCGGCGTTGTCCACGGCATGGCCGCCGATATCGTTGTTGTAATACACGAAGACATCCTTACCTGCTTGCAGCCATCCGCGAACGTGATCGGCGTCGGCGGCGATGTGGGCGGGTGTGTAACAGCCACGGTAGCGACCACCGGGACCGTGCCGGCGCACGTACACGAAGGAAACGTCGTTCGGCTCGGTAATCGGACATCTTTCCATGTCGGCTAGACACAGCGCAGCCCCATGCCCATCCAATAACTCGTAGACTTGCTCGCAAAGCCAATCGGTGTTGCGAAACTCGATGGCCGCTTTCCAGCGAGATCGCCCTAAGATTTTCTTTAGCTCCGCCAGGAATGTCTCCAGCCGGGCTACGTCCTTCCGCATCGAAGGCGGCAGTTGAACCAGCAGCGGGCCTCGCTTGGGTCCGAGCAACTGGGCCACCTCGAAGAAGTCGCCCAGCTCCCGTCCGCAGCCGGCCAGGCGTTTTTGGTGTGTGATTCGGCGCCATAACTTGACGGCGAATCGGAATCGCGATTCCGTTACCTGTTGCCATCGGGAGACCATCTCCGGCCTGGGCATTCGATAAAAGGTGGAGTTGATTTCGACGGTGCCGAAGTGCCGGGCAAAAAAGCTCAACCACTCCCCCTGCTTCAGCCCTTTAGGATAGAAGCGCCCCTTAGCCCAGTGGGCGTAGCTCCACCCGCTTGTACCGATGTAACACTTCCCGCGAGCCATACCTGTCTCCTGGTCGTGCCCAGTATATGAATGCAGACCGGGAGGCGGCAAGAATCTGTTGCGAACCACTTGGAGGCTGTTGCCCCGGGGCCGTACTTGCTCCACAATCTCGCGGGCGTAGTAGCATGCAGGTGCATGTGGAGTGGATGTCGGTTGCTGTGGGGAGTGCGGGATCCAAATATAGCCGCCGATGGATCCGGGTGGGCACATGTCGCCGGTGCTAATATTGCCGTAAGAGCGATAGGAGAATTACATGCAGGTTCCAGTAGCATATGAGCAGGCGATGGCCAGGAAGTATCCGGAGCAGGTGGCCATTGCCATCGCCAGAGATGCCCAGGGCAAGTACAACCCGATTACGTTGGGCTGGACTATGATCACCTCTCACGAGCCGCCGTTGATGGCCATTTCCATCGGGCACACTCGTTATTCGCTGGAGGTGATACGGCACGCACGGGAGTTCGTCGTGTCCTTCCCCACGTCGGCCATGGCATCTGAGGCATTGCTATACGGCACGAAGTCGGGGCGTGACCTGGACAAGCTTGCCGCCTCCGGGGCCAAGACCCAGTCGGCCGGCGTAATCGACGGTGTGCTGCTAACCGACGCCGTGGCCAATTTCGAGTGCAAGCTGGTCTCGGAGTTGGAAACGGGTGACCACGTGTTGTTCGTAGGGCAGGTTGTGGCGGCGCACATGAACGAGGACCGCACCGCAGGCCGCTTGTACAGTCTAGGCGACGACCGCCTGGGCGGTGTCACTCCGGACTGAGTATTCTGGAGATCGCCTCTTGCCGATCGGATCTTTGACACTGACGGGACCAAGACACCGGATGCCTCGACGGTCTACGGTGGATTGGGACGGAAAAGGTGTCGGGATTATTTTTAATCAAGCCAACCGACGCCGCTCCTGATGTCAAGAAACTCATCCTGACACCTTTTCCCTCGAGTACGTTGTCAGGGGCCAAGCTCGAGGTATCGGCTGATGCTGTTTATACGTCAGCAAGGTCGAAGCTGGGTACGGGTCGTCGCCCGACGATGTAGACGACCAGAAGCAGGAAGATTGCCCCGGCGCCCAAGCCGTAGTACCAAGGCTGCTTATAGACGCTGCACAACACATCGCCCAAACCCATCGCGGCGATTGCAGCTATCAAGGCGTAGGGGATCTGTGTCCATACGTGCTCCTCGTGCCGGCAGCCGGTGGCAATCGACGAGAGTACCGTTGTGTCGCTGATCGGCGAGCAGTGGTCGCCGAAGACGGCTCCTGCCAGCACGCTGCCGACCGATGCGTAGAAAAGAGCAAGGGCTTCACCCTGTTCGAGCCCCGTCATCAGGCGGGCTGAGATTTCAACGGTCAACGGGCATAGGATGCCCATCGTGCCCCAGGAGGTGCCGGTCGCAAACGAGATCACCGCGGCACTTATGAAGATCGCCAGCGGAAGCCACACCGGCGGGAACTGAAGTGCCTGCAGGTGACCCGCGACCACCTGGCCCAACCTGAGGTCCTGCAGGACAGCAGAAAGCGCCCAGGCCAGGACCAGTATGACCATGGCCGGGAACATCCGGGTCATGCCCTCAAGGCCGGCATCGACCACGTCTCGCATTGAGCAAACCCGGACCAAGAGCGTCAGGATGACAGCCACAAATGCAGACAGGATGGCTCCGTAAAAGATGGACAGGTAGGCGTCACCTTCACTGGCAATGTCCGCTGCCCCTCTCCACCACGAGACCGGCTCCTGCATTTGCGCCGGGGCACCGGCGGCGTGATAACCGGTGACGCCGAGCACCACTACGGTCCCGGCAACGAGAACCAGGATTGGGATGAGCCCCAACCACCACCTCGGTGGGGTTTGTTTCTCTTTTTGGGCGTCGGACTCACCCGTTGCGGCATCCGGCTCGATCTTGCTCAGGATTTTCCGTTCGGATTGTCTCATGGGGCCGAAGTCCCGCCTGGTCAGCGCAACCAGAAAGACGAGCACAAGAGCAAGGATCGGATAGAACCGATAGGGAATGCTGTGCAGGAACGCCTGCCAGCCGTCCACGAGACTGCCCTGATTGTCGATCATGAACGCGGGGGCCCCGCTTTCGGCGACGGCGTCAATACCCGTCTTGATGTAGCCGATCTCCGCGCCAACCCACGTTCCGATCAGGGCGATAGATGCGACCGGTGCGGCCGTCGAGTCGACAATGTAGGCCAGCTTGGCCCGGGAGAGTTTCACCCGATCGAAAACCGACTGCATGGTCGGCCCCACAATCATGGTGTTGGCGTAGTCATCGAAGAAAACGACCAGGCCGGCAAACCAGGCGGTCAAGCCGCCGCGGCGCGGCGAAGTCGTCTTCCCGGCAATGAGTCTGACCATTCCCTCGGTCCCGCCGTTGCGACCGATGATGCCGACGGTAAACCCGATAATCAATGTGAAGACGATGATGGTGATGTGCCCGTACCCATCGGTCGGATCGGTGAGCTCTCCGAGGACGTATCGTTCTGCGGCCAGGCGAAAGCCGGCGATGATCGAATTCAATTGCGCGTACGCGTCGCCCGCGGGCAGGCAAGGCACCAACATGTACGCTCCAACCAGCACGCCCACCACCAGCGCGGGCACGACTTGCCGCAAGAAGATGGCCAGGAGGATCGCCACCACTGCCGGCAGCAGGACCCAAAGGTCGTAGGAGACCGGGTCTTTCGGCCCTTCCGTTGGAGCGGTGACGGCTGACACCCTCTCGACATCAGCTTCTTGGGCCTCACCCTGAGGTTGCTGCGCACCCGCATCTAGTGACTTGGTCGTCGACGACTCCGATTCGCTAGCCGCTTCGTCCTCGGGCGTCGGGTCATTCGGCTCCGCGGCCGGTTGGACGCCTGTCTGAGTGGTGCCGCTCTGTTGCCCCAAGGCAGGCAAGGCCACACCGAGCCAGAGGGCTGTCACACATGCCACCGTAAGCCAGCCCGCCCATCTACGCCAACCAATTCCCGTTGATTGCTTTGCAGTCACGATCGGCTCCCTCTAAATGGCAGCTTCCCTGCCGGCGCCGGCTCCTGCGACGGCCAGAACTGACCATTTACATTGATCCTTACCGGCAACTTCCGCAGCGTACCGCGCCGCACACCTGCGTTGCTGAGAGTGTACGGAGTTAATCGTCAAGATCAAACCACCGCTGAGCGCAAACCGTATGTCCCGCACCTAACAGATTCGGCTCAGGGGCGTCTTATATTGTCGGGGAATGTCGAAAAACGTCCATTTGATGCCGAATATTACCACTAATAGTCGAATCGGTATTATGATGGAATTGGCGTCGCCAGGCGTCCGGTGACGCGGCCTCATGAGATGCGTCCCAACGTCCGCCTCGACGTTGTCTTGAACCGAGGGAATGGTGGTGCCTGCAGAATTGGCCAGTATGCGGCGACCGACGGTCGGTGCCATGGACATACCGCTGGCCCTGCTTGCGCCCCGCCGGGTGTTCGCCAGGGTGGAGGACGTCCCGGCCTACGGATGGGCGCTGGTTGTGTTGTTGGTGGCGGTGACCGTCATCGGGTACGCCACCATCGAGACCGGACTGATCGATCTGGAGGTGGAGCGTAAGGTCCAACAGAGCATTACCGCTCTGGAGGCTGAGCAACTCGATGTCGTGGAGCGCTCTGCGCTTAGCAAGATGATCGAGGAGAAGCGGCAGGAGGGCGAGTTTCTGCGGCTGATCAACCGGGTGCAGGTAGTGGTTGCCAATCCGGCGGCGACATTGGCCACGGTCCTTTTGCTGTCGGCAGTGTTCTACGCCGTGGTGGCCCTTACCGGGAAGAAGCCCGAATGGCATACGCTTATGACGATTTGCGTGTTTGCCGGCTTTGCGGATGTTGTCGGTGGGGTGGTGCGATTGCTGTTCATGCTGCGGTTCCGCACATTGGCGGTGGACACATCTCTCGCCTTGGCGGCGCGGCTGATCAACATGGAAGGCGAGGGTGCCGCCATGTCAACGGCTGCCGTTTCGGGCTTGCTGTCAGCCGTGGATCCCTTTCGGATCTGGTTCTGGGTGATTGTAGCCTGTGGGTTGTCGGTAACCTCGCAGCTTCGGGGATGGAAGGTTTGGACGTGCTGTTCGCTTTTCTGGCTGACAGCCGCTATTGCGCGGACGGCCTTGGCGATGCTATCTGTGAAGGGGCCCGCGCTGGGATGAGTAGAGTCATGGCGGCGTGGCCACGACATTGCCGGGTCGCTGATCGGAGTCTGGTATGAAAACGGTGATCGGGATTGTGGTCTTGGTCGGCGTTGTGGGAGTTCTGTATTTCCTCAACGACATCACCCGCACTGAAGACGGTTCGAGCATCTTGAAGGTAGCCGGTGAATTGCCGGTTACCGTGAAGGTGGCCAAGCCTGAGCAGCGCGACATCGTCCGGACGGTGCAGGCCCCCGGTGAGGTCGAGGCTCTGTCCGAGGTGGACATTAGCGCCGAGGTCGTTGCCAAAATCTTGGAGATGCCGGTCGAGGAGGGTGACACGATCAAGCAGGGCGATCTGCTTTGCCGACTGGATGACGCCGACTATCGGGCACGATTGACGTCTGCTGAGGCTAATGTGGCCAAGCTCAAGGCAACCATTACTCAGGCTGAGGCGGACCTGGGGAAAGCGGAGCGTGATTACAGGCGTCAGGTGCGACTGGCTGAGTCCGATGCCACATCGGCGATGGAGCTGGCCGACTATCGCACAACCCTGATACGAACGCGTGCCCTGGTCGAGGTCCGTAAGCAAGAGTTGACGGGAGCGGAGGCGATGCTGCAGTCGGCCAGGGAAGACCTGGAGAAGACCGTGATTACCTCGCCGATCGACGGGGTCGTCTCCCAGCTCTTCGCCAAACAGGGTGAAGTGGTCATTACGGGCACGATGAACAACCCCGGCACCCGGATCATGGTCATCAGCGACTTGTCTGAAATGCAGGTTAGATGCCGGGTCGACGAGACCGACGTGCCTCTGGTGAAAGCCGATCAGGTGGCGCGAATCTACCTGCAATCCGACACTCAAAAGAGCATTCCAGGGCACGTACTTCGGGTGGCCACCAAGGGGACAAAACCGCCGGGACGGGACGTTGTCACCTTCGAGACATTGGTCCTTGTAGATGCTGACGACCCGCGCGTAAAGCCGGGTATGACGGCCAATATGGAGATCGAAGTCGCCCGCGCAGATAACGTGCTAATCGTTCCCGTGGAGTCCGTGGTGCACCGCAAGCGACGCGATTTGCCCGAAGAGCTCGTGGCGCGCTACGACGAGCAGCAGGATTCAGACTCGCCCGGGCAAACCCGACGCGCGGCTGAATACCTGAAGATCGTGTTCTGCATTAGTGATGACGTCGCCCATCCCCATCTGGTTGAAACGGGGATCAGCGATGCCACCGCCGTGGAGATCGTAAACGGGATCTCGGTTGATGACCGCATAGTGACTGGTCCTTTCCGCGGCCTGGACCAGCTCAAGGAGGGCTCCAAGATTAAGATCGAAGGAGAAACCGACGAGGGTGACGCAGAGGACAGCGAGAAGACGCCGGACACGCCCGAGGAGGACGAGAAGCACGCGTTGGCGGAGAAAGGTTGATGGTCACACACACCGCAACACAATACCCGCCACCGGTCATCGAGCTGATCGACGTGCATAAAGTCTACCGGGTCGGCACGGAGCTGGTCCATGCACTGCGGGGCACCTCGCTGACAATCCGCGAGAACGAGTATGTGGCCATCATGGGACCGTCGGGCTCGGGAAAGAGTACGATGATGAACATCATCGGTTGCCTCGACGTTCCCACCGGGGGCGAGTACCGGTTGCGGGGACAGGACGTCTCCAAGCTGTCACAATCCAAGCTGGCACGGATCCGGGGGAGGCAAATCGGGTTTGTGTTTCAGTCGTTCGAATTGCTGCCCCGTACGACCGCCTTGAAGAATGTGGAGCTGCCGCTGGTCTATAGTCGAACGCCGCACCGGCGGCAGCGGGCGATCGAAGCGCTCAAGCGGGTGACCCTGGTCGATCGGGCTCACCATCACCCGAACCAGCTTTCTGGCGGAGAGAAACAGCGGGTGGCGATAGCCCGGGCACTGGCCCAACAACCCGACATCATCCTCGCCGACGAGCCGACGGGCAATCTGGACAGCACCACCGGCGAGGAGATCATGAATATAATGGATGGCCTGCACGCCGAGGGACAGACCATCATCATCGTGACACACGAGGATCATATCGCGCGGCACTGCCGGCGGATCATCAGACTCATGGATGGCCAGATCGTGCTTGATACCGCCGATGATAAGCGCTCTCCTGCCGCCCGGGTGTCGCACCCGTCCAAAGTGCCCGCCCAGGAATTGGCCGCCTCATGAAGGTTTTACGTTTTCTTCTCAGCGTGCTTCTGTTTCTGCCGCACCGGGCGGCTGCCCTGGCCACCAACGTAGCGACCGCCCTGATCCAGATCTGGGCGAATAAAATCCGCTCGCTGCTGACCGTGTTGGGGATCATCATTGCGGTCACGTCAATCATCACGGTTGTGTCGTTCGTGCAGGGCTTCGGCGATTACTTCACGAATTTCCTCCGCGGGCTGGGGACCAACCTGATGGTGGTGTATCCGGAGTGGATCCGCGGCCCGCGTGGCGAGTACCTCAGACGGGCGGAGATGACCATCGAGGACATCCGCGCCGTGGATGCCCACGCAACGGCGGTTCGCCGGACAACACCGCGAATCTGGGCCCCGGCCACGCTGGAGTACGGACGGCAACAACAGACCGGCGTCACGTTGATCGCCACGAGTCAGTTCTTCCAGCCGATCCGCAACTTCTATGTTGACGTTGGGCGGTTCTTCGGCGCCGTTGACGTGGGAAACGCGGCCCAGGTCTGCGTGCTGGGGCGCGAACTGCTGCGCAAGCTGGAATGCGACGAATCCGTTGTCGGTGACTACGTGCACATAGACGGGCAGCGTTTCAAGGTGGTCGGATTGCTGGAAACCAAAGGCAGTTTCATGGGGGATAACCAGGACGACCTGGCTATTATCCCCTGGACCACCGGTTTGAAGATGTACCCCTATGCCCGCAACTATCTGGGTTTTTACGTTGAAGCGGCCGACGAAGCGCAGATCCCGGAAGCCGAGGGGCAGATCGTTCGAATTCTGCGGCAGCGTCACGGGCTCAAGCCGGGCCAGCCCAACGACTTTGGGGTTTTCAAACAGGATCAGGTCCTCCAGGAATTCGGCAGGGTCAGGGTTATCGCCACGAGCGTGCTGGCGGGGATCGTGAGCATATCGCTGCTGGTAGGCGGCATCGGGATCATGAATGTCATGCTCGTGTCAGTTACGGAGCGGACGCGCGAGATCGGCCTGCGCAAGAGTGTCGGAGCGCGGCGGCGGGATATCCTGTCGCAGTTTCTCACCGAGGCTGTGGTTTTGAGCACCGTCGGCGGTGGTATCGGCATCGTCCTGGGCTACGCGATCGGCTTTGTCGCGTCCCTCCACCCCAAGATGGTTGAGGTCAACGTCCCACTGTGGTCGGTCATGCTGGCCCTGGGCTTTTCCGCCGGGGTGGGGATTTTCTTCGGCATCGTCCCCGCTTTCAAAGCCGCCATCGTACACCCCATCGACGCACTGAGACACGAGTAGGGAAACGTCGAAGAGTCAAAACGTCGAAAAGTCGAAACGTTGAGATACGCAGTCGTGAATCGACCGGCGGGAAAGTGGTTCGACGTTCTGATACCGTCGCTGGACCAAGAATCTCGCTGGACCGAGAATCCCTTCTCGGTCCTCTGACAGGTGCCGAGAAACGCTCCGTGTATCGCCCGGGCACGTAGTTGAAAAGGATGTAGCGCGGGATCCACCCACACACGCTCAGTGGCATGGGAACGCAGGGCCGAAGCTTGCCCAGCGCAAGCTTTCGAGACTCTGCTCCGCGTGACTTGTTTGACAGCCGACCCTGGGATTCGAACCCAGAACCTCAGCTTTACGAAAGCTGTGCTCTACCGTTGAGCTAGGTCGGCCGAGAGGCCGCGGGTCATAGTCCAGAACCCAGCGCACGATCCAACGCCCGCGTGCTCCAGATCGTGCTCAAGCATGTCTTTTCGGTACCAGGCTGGCGATGATGCTCCATTCGCGGTTCTGCCATTGACGGTCTGTAACTCGTAACTGGTAATTCTCGCAGTGTCAACCGCGCTCTATGGCATATCGGCTCACCTTGTCATACATGGTCGCCAAAAACCCCATGACTGGGAATCCACCCCGCTCGAAAGGTGACGGCCCAAGCTGCTCCAGTAACGCGAATGGTCTTTCCGGCGGTTCGATCTGGATGTGAACCGTCTCGAACTCCGGGCCTGTAACCCAGAACCGGTCGATGAGCTCCTCTACCGGCGGGGAAGTCGGGTGTATCGTCGGCACGATCTTCAGCGACGGCGGCAGCTTATCAGCATACTGATCCGTAGAAGACATCATTTATCCTTCATAGGAAGTCCCGGATTACGGATTCTCGGCTGCCCGTCATCAATCCCCAATCCGCAATCCCCAATTCTTACATCAATCCTCGACAACCGCCTCGCGCGACAGGGCGAACACCTCGCGCAGCTTCTCGGTGGACAGTCCGGTGAGCCACTCTTCGCCCCTCCCCACGATGTTGTCGGCCAAGCCCCGCTTTTGTTCGAGCAGTGAATCGATCCTCTCCTCGAGAGTCCCTATACAAACAAACTTGTGAACTTGCACGTGCTTATCCTGACCGATCCGGTGGGCCCGGTCCGTCGCTTGATCCTCCACCGCCGGATTCCACCAGCGATCGAAATGAAACACGTGATTTGCGGCGGTAAGGTTCAACCCATATCCACCGGCTCTAAGCGAGAGAATCAGTATGGGGGCGTCACCGTCTCCGCATTGAAACCGCTCGACGATCGCGTCGCGGTTCTTCCGGGTAGTACCCCCGTGCAGGAAGAGCACGTCTCGGCCAAGCACTTCCCGCAGGTGCCGCAGCAACAGCTCTCCCATTACCCTGAACTGCGTGAATATGAGGGCACAGTCACCCTCGGCAAGTACTTCTTCGAGCATTTCCGTAAGCCGCTCACACTTTCCGCTTCGCTGCGGCAGGCTTGAACCGTCCGAGAGAAAGTGCGCCGGATGGTTACAAACCTGTTTGAGCTTCACGAGCGCTGTCAGGATCAATCCGCGGCGCTGGATGCCGCCCGCCCGGTCAATCTGCCCCAGCATGTTGCGCACGACGGCTTCGTAAAGACCCGCCTGCTCACGCGTGAGATTACAGAAGACCTTCATCTCCATCTTGTCGGGCAAATCGACCTGAATATCCGGATCGGTCTTGAGGCGGCGAAGAACGAACGGCCGAATCAGGTGGCGAAGACGCTGGGCCCGATCGGCGTCGTGATATCGCTCGATCGGCACGGCAAACCGCCGTCGAAACTCCGTCGCACCACCCAGGTACCCGGCGTTGAGAAACTCGATGATCGACCACAGCTCGCTGAGGCGGTTCTCCACCGGCGTGCCCGTAAGCGCCACCCGGCGGACCGCCCGAAGCGACCGTATCGCCACAGCCTGTTTCGCTGCGGGATTCTTGATGTTTTGCGCTTCATCGAGCGCGATTCTGTGCCAGTCAACGGCCGCAAGATGTTCGAGGTCGCGATGAATCAGCCCATAGGTACTGATGACCACGTCGTACCTGGCCACTTCGTTGACAAACTCCTGCCCGGTCAACCGTTCGTGTCCGTGATGCACCATTACCCGCAGTGACGGTGCGAATCGCTCAATCTCCCGCTGCCAGTTGCCCACCAGGGACATGGGGACGACCAGCAGCGTTGGACCCGGCAATGAGCCCGATTCGCGCTCATGAAGCCACAAGGCGATAAGCTGAATCGTCTTGCCAAGCCCCATGTCGTCGGCCAGACACGCCCCCAATCCCAGCCTGGTGAGAAAATCGAGCCACTCCAAGCCACGCTGCTGATACGGTCGCAACTCTCCATGGAAACCGACCGGCGGCGGCAGACGCTCGATCCTGCCGGAGGCATCGGCAGCGTTGAGAAAGTCTTCGATCCATCCGCGGGCCCTTAATCCCGCAACGGGCAGCCCGGTTTCCAGATCATCGGCGATATAGCACTGCCGAAGGGCCTCGAAGACACTCATTCTGCCGCCGCGGTTCCTTTTCAGGAAAGACAAGGCCGCTTGTAGGTCCGACGGGTGAACATCGGTCCATCGACCTCGCAAATTCACAAGCGGCTCGTTGGCGTCCGCAATCTGGGAAATCTCTTCAGGCGACAGCTCCTGATCCCCGACGGCCACCCGCCAATCGTACGAAACGATAGTATCGAGCCCCATCGCCGACGCCCCGACGGGCGTCTGCGCGTCTACCGGGCGGATGTCCAACCACATGCGCAACCGCGGACGATCTTCGTGCCACCAGCTTGGCATCCACACCACGTATCCTTCCGACTCCAGAATCGGGGCTGCATCACGCAAGAACGCATACGCCTCCTGGCGCGTCAGGAGGCACTCCAAAGGGCCTTGGGGTTCTGCACAGACAGCCAACGGTGGGAAATGACGCGCAGCTTGGGCGATATCCGAGCGAAGCTGCTCGTGGGCGTTGTCAAAGGGGCGTTTGAGGATCACCGGATCGCTGCTGTGCCGGTTAACAAGGCGGGCGGCATCGAGTACCACCTTGGGGTCTTGGGCGGCTTGTACGTGCAGTGTCAGTCTCCACGATCGCTCCGACTCCGACGATGGGAGCATCGCGGCTACGGGTGGGGCGTGAAGCCGGAAGCAGGTCCGGCAGGTTCGTTCCTGAGTGGCTGGTTCAAGCCTGGCCAGCCAGTTCCTGACGGTCTCGTAAACGGCCCGGCGCTGCTCGGGCGGCCCGGTGAGGTTGGCGTCGGGTTGGACTACCGACCGAAGCCAACACATCTGCGGCAAGTGTCCCTCTTGGGGCTGATCATAAAGGGCGTGGGCAAGCTCATCCCCTTCCAAGCAACGCCTGACCAACGCATCGACCGTCGTCCACAGGAAGTTCTCCACCAGCGCCGAGGCCTGAAGCGGCTCACCTGCGACGACGAGCGAACGACATACGGGGGGCATAGACGCAATTAATGCCCCCAAACGATCCGAGGTGTACTCATCTTCCACCACCACCCGCCAATAGCCTAGGTATTGGTCGCCGCCCGCATGGTGTATAGCCGGTACAAAACGCTGTCTGGCCAGCAACTCCAACACCAGCGCCGCAACCCGCGACCAATAGCACAACGAGGCGCCGCCGTGAACGTCGCCGCGAACGAAGCCAGGCGAAGCCGTCAGCAAATCGACCGCGTCTGCCGGTGCGAAGGCCAGGGTCGGCACCCGACAGGGGACCAGCAAGATGTCCTGAGATCGATCCGCAACAGCAGGCGAAGCTGCCGCCCTGGCCGAAGAAACAGGCCGGCCGTTACGATGTGGCAGTCGCAGCGTCAGTTCCGAACTCGCCGCTCCGGAAACCAGCAAGCTGTCGTAAACGTCGCCGACGCTGCGACGCAACATTTCCTCGGTCAGCGCTATCGGTAAGAGCGGCGGCTGAGACCCTGGGGATGGCGAGCCGCAGGCTTCAGCCTGCGCGGTGGACTCTGCGAGTTCAAGATCGCGGACGGGGTCCTCAGCCGGACAATGCTCGCCCCACAAATGTAGGGTAAAGTCTGTCCAAATGGCGTGAAAGACGACCATACAGGGTCCGCCGTTCCATCAAACGAATGCGCGCCATGCCTGCCAAAGACAGCCGGGAGCGCGAACCTGTTATTCTAGCACCACCCGGTCTGTCGTCCAGTCTGCGAGCTTTTACACCCCGGACACACACAATGGCCGGTGTTTTTGACGAGATGTGTTTGAAGGGCTGACGGCGGCAAGGCAGAACAATCGTCGACAAGGGATCACCGATGCGGACGGACATATCATCCCGGAAGGGATGATTCTGAGAAGGATACGCTGTCTACCTGCGTGCGGGCTACGTGTGTGCGGGGTGCACTTAGGCGGGTCAGACCACTGGCCACCTCGTGGGCCACGCTCTCCACATCGCCCAGGGTCAAGTATGGACACATCGGTAGCGACAAGAGCTGGTCACAGAAGGTATCGGTGTAGGTAACCGGGCTGGGAACGAGGCAGGCGCGCCCCAACGCCACCTGCCGGTGAATCGGTACAGGATAGTGGATCGCCGCTATGACTCCGCGCCGGAGGAGGTGCTCCAGCAGCCCGTCCCGCTCGATGTGGCGGATCACAAACAAATGATAGACGTGCTCCACGTCATCACGTTCCGTCGGAAGGATCACATCCGATCCACCCAACAGCTTGCAGTATTCCGAAGCCAACCACCGTCGCGTCTGGTTCCATTCGTCCAGATAGCGCAGCTTCACGCGGAGAACAGCGGCTTGAATGTTGTCCAACCGGCTGTTGACGCCCCGGATCGCGTGGCGGTGCTTGACCGTCGATCCGTAGTTTCGTGCCGCCCGGATCCATTCCGCCAGGCTGTCGTCATCGGTAACCACCGCCCCACCGTCGCCCAGGGCGCCGAGGTTTTTTCCGGGGTAGAAGCTGAACGCAGCCGCCCGGCCCATGCTTCCACAGCGACGCCCTTTGTAGCGGGCGCCGTGAGCCTGGCAGGCGTCTTCTATCACCAGGAGACTATGCTCGTTGGCGATTGTCTGGATTGGATCCATATCAGCCGGGTGTCCATAGAGGTGCACCGGGAGAATGGCCTTGGTGCGCGGAGTGATGGCTGCGGATAGGCGCCGCGGGTCGAGGTTGTACGTAGCGGGATCGTGATCGACGAGCACGGGCGTGGCACCGGTCTGCTTGATGGCCAGCGCGGTGGCGACAAAGGTGTTGGCCGGGGTTATAACCTCGTCGCCTTGGCCGATACCGAGCCCTCTCATCGCCAGTGTCAGGGCATCGAGGCCGCTGCCGACGCCTATGCAGTGCTTGACTTCGCAGTAGGCGGCGAATTCCTCTTCGAAGGCCTCAACTTCGGATCCGAGGATGAAATCGCTTCGGTCGATCACCCGGTCGATCGCATTACGGACTTCGTCGTACAGTTCGTCGTGTTGCTGCTGAAGGTTGACGAGTGGAATCGGCACGGTCTATTGTCTCCTTGGTTCCCTAAGTTGTCGGAGCGCAGACTTCCATAGCGGATGAAGCGGTCTTGGGTGCGAACCCACCTAAGGACCGGTCTGCGGGTCGTTTGCGACGCGCGGGCCGCGGCGCCGTGTCGCGGACGAACAGGATCGATCGCAAGGCCCGTAGATTCGTTCTGATGTCTTCAAACCCGCGCATGCGCAGAAGCCGGCGCCACAGATAGCGCGGTCTGAAATAAAACTCCCGGTACGCCACCCTATAAAGACGGTTGAGTTCCTCAGTGGACACGGTGGGGAGTTCCATCACCGAGTTGGCCAGGTCATACTGGCTCCAGTCAAGCGTGCGCAGGTAGCCGTTCCTCCTGGCCCACTCAAACATCTTCGTTCCCGGATACGGCGTGGTGATGTTGAACACGGCGATATCCGGATCGAGCTCTTTCGCGAAATCGATAGTCCGCCGCAGGCTCTGGACCGTTTCGCCGGGGCTGCCGAACATAAAGGCCGCCCGGACCTCAATGCCGGCGTCCTGCACCATGCGAACGACCTTACGAGTCTGCTCGATGTTGATGGGCTTGTGGATGGTCTGCAGGATCTGGGGGTCGGCTGATTCGATCCCAAAAAGGATCTGATGGCACCCGGCCCGTTTCATTTTCTTAAGCAGCCACGGACTGACACAGTCGGTCCGGGCAAAACAGGACCATGTCAGATCGAGGTTGCGTTTAACGATCAGCTCGCACAATCCGGCTACGTTCCGCTTGAAGATCGTGAAGGTATCGTCGTAGAAGCTCACCTCGCGAATCCCATACCGGGCCTTGAGCCTGACAATCTCATCGACGATGTGCTCAGCCGAGCGGCTGCGAAGGGGTGTCTCCGCCGAGTTGCAGAAGGTACACTTGCCGGGACAGCCGCGTGTCATGGTCATGTTGACCGCGGGCAGGCGTCGATACGCACCGGCCGCCGGCTTGTAGAGATGGAATTTGATCAGGTGATAGGCCGGGGTGGGCAGCGAATCGAGATCCGCGACCGGCTCCGCCGGCGGGTTGTGTACCATTGGCTGGAGCGGATTCCCATTCCGGTACGACAGCCCGCCAATCGATTCGAGCGGTTGCCCGTCGACCAGAGCGTAAAACGGTTTTTCACCCTCGCCGCGAATGACATAGTCGATGTTGGGGTCGCCAAGCACTTCGTGCGGTAAGGCGGTCGCGTGCACCCCTCCGACTACGACCTTGGACTCGGGTGAAACGCGTTTGATAATACCAGCCACACTGTGGGTGTTGCCGATCTGCGCCGTCACCGAAGTGATCCCCACCCATCGGGGGTGGTGATCACGAACAAACTGCTCAATATCCTCAGTGTGGAGGACCTCTGCGTTGACATCCATCACGTGCACGGTCCGCCCACAGACCTCGGCATAGGCCGCCACGTACAGTAGACCCAGCGGTGGCGACGTACTCTGCACCCCGTGCCAGATGTTGCCGTCCTTGGTCACCCACGGCGGGTTGATCAACAGGATGTCCACGAGGGATGCTCCTGAGTCCTCATAGAATCCGCAGGGGGATTGCACACGCCGATCTGCGAGCAAACGGCGCCGCGTCCATTGCGTCGTCCGAAAAACGGCGCGAGTGGACTTAAAAATGGGGAGTGACCGATAACGTGACGGCGGTTGTTCTGTGGCGAGGTGCCGCAGACGCCCGCTTCCTAATGCCGCAGACCCAAGCCCAATACAAAGAGTGGTCGTAGAATGCTCCACCAATCCACAAACGGTTTCATCTTCGTGTAGCCCAGGGCCTTACACGGGTAGGTCTTGGTGCACGGCACCTCGGTGTGCCTATAGCCCAGCTTCAGCATTTTCCACAGCAGATAGACTTCGAGCTCGTAAGTATCCAGCCAAGGCTGGCGCAGGTTGATGCGCTCGTCGTCCAAGAGTGCCAGCCTGAAAGCACGAAATCCGTTCGTACTCTCGGTTAACCGTCTACCGGCGAAGCGGCTCATCAACCACGGGTGCAAGCGGGTTGCCAACCTGCGATAAAGCGGTGTGTCGCCACCACAGCTACCGCCCGGGAGAAAGCGCGATCCTATAACGAAATCGAAGCCTTCATCGCATATTGGGTCGAGTAGCCGCGGGATTTCCGAAGGGTCGTCCTTGTTGTTGCCGGCCATGATGACTGCGATGTCGTAGCCCGACTTGCGGGCATACTCAATGCCGCTGCGCAGCGCGGCGCCGACACCCCGTGTCGTTCCGGTCGATAGCACTTCCGCGCCGCGTGCCTGTGCAACTACAGCGGTTGCATCGGTGGAGCCGTCATCGACAACCAGGACGGTATCAACCAGACGGTGGTCGGTGCGCTCAACGACCCGGCCTATTTTGGCCTCCTCATTGTAGGCAGGGACCAGGGCGATGATCTTCCGGCCCTTGTACATCGCCTCACTCCGCCGCCACTAAGGTGTCGGCTTGCAACCGGAAGCGCCGCTTGCAGCGCGGACAGCACAGGTTGCCGTCGAGAGGCACACCACATATGCACGCCCAGCGAATTCCCCTAGCAGGGTTGCCGACAACGACCCGGTGGTCCGGAACATCGTGTGTCACCACAGCGCCGGCGCCGATGCTGGCGTACCGTCCTATGGTCAGACCGGCCAGGATGATTGCCCCCGCACCGATCGACGCCCCGCGACGGACCGTAGTGGTCACCAGCCAGCTCTCCTTGTGGCCATACCTGCCGACGACCTCAGGGAGGCCCCTGCTCCGGGGGTAGCGGTCGTTCGTGAAGATCACCCCGGGGCCGATGAAGACGGTATCCTCGATTGTCACTCCCTCCCAGACCATAACACGGTTCTTGACCGTCACGCGATCACCGATCCGTGCTCCACCCTCAACATATACGTGGTCGCAGATGTTGCACCCCCGCCCGATGACCGCACCGTCAAGGACGTGTGCGAAGGCCCAAATACGGGTGCCCTGGCCCACGTTCTGCGATTCACAGACAGCCGTCGGATGGACGTACACGGTTGAGTCCACTGCGTTGCCCATGTTTACGGTTCTCACTCCAGTTCGCATGTCTCTTGAATCGGCAATGCAGTGTCCGCGCCCCGGCGGTCGGGCGGGACGGAGTAGGCAACCGGTCGATGGGGCGTCACCCCCGGCGGCTCATATACCGGAACAACCTGTGCAAGTGTCACGCTCCCGGCATCGGCGTAGACAGGCTCACCCAGATGCGAAGCTGACACTGGACACATCACACCGCCCGTTTGAAGCGAACGGGTCGCCGCTTCGAGGACCGCGACCACAGCCTCCGCCTCCCTCCCCCCCGATCGACACGGTGCGCCATCCAGTACAGTATCCAGAAACTCGTTGGCCTGGTTGACCAGCGGCTCGACGCGGTCAATCTTGGGAAGGTGTACGTCGGCGTTGCGGAGCAGGAACTGGAACTCACCGAACGAGTCATAGTACGGTGGTTCGTCCAATCCCTTGTCGTACAGGCGCAGTGTGTCCGACGGATCCACGTCATCCCACAGGGCCATCTTCTGCTGCCCCACGACGGTGAGCGTTCGGACCTTACGGGGATTCAGCCAGCTCACATGGATGTGCCCCAACGTTCCGTCAGGATATTTCAAGGTAGCGAAGCAGACGTCCTCAATCGTCGTCTGAGAGATACAGCTACCCTGCGCCGATACGGCCACGGGGGTCGCGTCCATCAGATAGTTGAAAATGCTGATGTCGTGTGTACCCAGATCGTAGAGTGCGTTCACGTCTCCCCGGACAGGCCCCAGATTGGTTCGGACCGCGTCGGCGTAAAGGATGCGACCCAGCTCACCTCGGGCAATGGCCTGGCGAAGCTTCACAATGCCGTTGTTGAAAAGGAATACGTGGCCGACCATAAGCACCCGGCCGGTAGCTGCGGCAAGCGCAGTCAGCCGGCGGGCCTCTTCCGTAGTCGCGCACAGTGGCTTTTCGACGAGCACATGCTTGCCCGCTTGCAGGACTTCGCGTGTGATCGCTCCGTGTGTCTTGGTCGGGGTTGCGATCACGACGGCATCGATGGCCTGGTCACCGAGCAGGTCCCGGTAATCGGTCGTCGTGCGCACCCCGGGGAAACGTCGCGACACCCGCTCAAGACGAGATGCGTTGAGATCTGCGGTCATCTTCACCTCGGAACGATCGTGCTCTGAGAAGACGCGTATGTGGTTGGGTCCCCAGTGCCCGCATCCGATAACCCCAACGGTCAGTATGCGTGGATCGTCCGGCATTATCTAGTTACTCCAAGAATCGCCTGCGCTGGTCAGCAACCTCGTGACATCTGAAATATCGGAACTACATCCAGGCCGATCCAACTCAGGCGCTGGCCGATCCAACTCAGGCACTATTCGAGTAAGGTGACTATCAGAGTTGATGGGCCGAGAAGGGACCGATAACCAGCGGTCCCGGGCTCGCAGGTGGTTTTCCGCTCCGACGGTGCTGGGACGAGCGCTTGCGGTGAGCGTGGATCAGTCGTTGTTGGCTTGTTCGAGCAACTCGAAGAATTTGCCCGTGGCGGCACAGAGTTCCGATACGTTGGCACCCACCATAAAGGTAAGGTGGGATATCTCCTGCTCCTGGTCGAATAGCTTCTCGCGGCGCTTGAGTAGATCGTCGATGTTGAGATTCCCCGCCAGGTACTCTAGCACGCCGCTGTCGTAATCAGCCTGGTAGCGGGGAAGATTGGCGATCAGTTCGTCGCGGCTCTTGCCGAGCGTTTCAATGCGAAGAAGCGGCTCGAAGGTATCGACATAGACCTCGTTCTGCCGTGACGCTATCGCCTGGTGAAAGCGGGCGATGTTGGCCTCGGCCTGCCCGATCAGACTGTCGGTCACGCGCCGATCAACCGCGCTGACGTCAAAACCGACGGATGCCGACCAGTCGGAGACGCCTTCGTGCTCGCCTCCCCCCTCGAGGTTCGAAGTTCCGTCCAAACGAAGGGCCAGATCCCATCTACCGCGCCGGGCCAGATCAAGTTGCACTTCCGCATTCCGCTGAGCGTTTTGTAGTGTGGCAATCTCGGGGTCGGTCTCGACACTGAGCCGGAACAGCTCCTCGTGGCTGAAACCTCCGAAAGGATTGAAAGGATCCTCGACGAGTTCGACCTTGGCGTGAAAAGGCAGGCCGCAAGCCGCCTTTAGCCGTTCCATGTCAACCTCGAACTTCCCGGAGAAGTTCCGCACCTCAGCGATGACGGTGGCAATCTCCGCGTCAAGGCGTCGCCGGTCCGCGGACATGTCACGTCCCTCGATTGAATCGACTTGGCGTATGAAGCCCTCCAGATCGCGCTGCCAGCGTGTTGTGTTCTCGACCTGCTGCCGAAGTTCGACCACCTCGTGGAACTCAAATAAGGTATGCTCGAGTTTCGACCGGACCGTCTGGATGTAGTCGAGCTGGGCGTCATCGACCTGATTCCGCCAGAAAATCTCCTCGCTGGTCCGCTCCAGCTTCTCACGCGATGCCCACAGCGGGTATCGCAGATTGGCCGAGATGAACGGATGGGAGCCTATCGCCTCGTCCACTGCGTCGGCGCGGTAGCCAACGGCTACGTCCAGCTCTGTCGTGTCGAAAAACCGTTTCTCAACGCTCAGCTCGACGGTGTGGTCACGGGTGCGCTCCACCGTCTCGTCCGCTCGAGTATCGCCGAAGCTGCTGGAGGTACGCAGGCGTGGTGTCAGTGAATCCCGTGAGGTGTAGAAAAAGTCGTAGCGTGCTTCTTCCGATTTGAAACGGTGGAAGCTGGATTTGATCTCCGGTTGCCGGTCGAACGCGATTGGGATTAACGACCGGGCCGACAGTGAGAAAGTCTCATCGTGGTTCTCCGGTGAGAAGCGATCCGGACTCGGCAGGGTCAGGGCGGGAACAGGCAGCCTGATCCCGTTCCCCAGCCGCTGGGAGGGCATGGTGCTGTCGCAGGCCGGGGCCAAAAGCAGCAGCACCGCCGGGAAAAGACACGGGTGACCGGTACTCGAATGCGTTTGGCCTGTGTTCTGCTGCATGCAACGCCGGGGTGCGGTCTTGGGTGTAGAAAATCCGCGCGAGGTTTACGAACAGGCAGCCTATCGGCAAAGGCCAGGTCGGGCAATGTGGAGGCAGGACCGCAAGCGGGGATTGTTGCGCGGCAAATACAATCCAGGGCCTTCACAGCTTGCCCCGAGGCGCTTACCCGCCTCAGGCAAACCTATGCTCGCGCTGGAGGCTCAGGCCCGCTCCTTGGTGGGGGCCTTGCGGCAAAATGGTCCCAGCCGGGCAAATTGTCCCCTGTTGCCTTGGCCCCGGATCACGTAGAATTGGCGGCCTTCCGGCAAGCCGGAATGCGGTTTCGATTACGGCGGCGTACCCAAGCGGACTAAGGGGACGGATTGCAAATCCGTTATTCATGGGTTCGAATCCCATCGCCGCCTTTAACCCTCAGAACGTCGAGTCCCACAAGTTGCTTCAACCCACCGGCAACCAGCGGGTGCGACGGTCTGGCAAAGCCAGCCCGTGACTTACCGGCGTGTGGCTTCCCTGATTCCCTCCTCTTCGCAGCAGGTCCGGTCGTTGAATATCATGGCCCTGCTGCGCTTCGCTCCGCAGGACCGTGCCGCACAGCCGTCCTTCGCACATCCTACGAGCGCCAACCGCACCCGACGTTCAACCGTCCGTAGGAATCGCCTTATCGGCGATATCCCGGCGATAGTAGGCGTTTTGGAAGTGGATGGCCTCGACGGCTTCGTAAGCACGTCGTTTGGCGTCGGCGATGTCATCGCCCAGTGCGGTAACGCCTAGCACCCGCCCGCCGCTCGTCACCGTCACGTTCTCGATCCGGCGCGTCCCGGCGTGGAAGACGTATACGTCCTTCATGGCCGCCACATGATCGAGCCCTTCGATCACCTTGCCCGATTCGTACTTGCCGGGGTAGCCCTCGGAGGCCATCACCACGCACACGGCCGGCCTCGGACTCCAGTGTACCTCCGCGTCGGCCAACCGGCCATCGACAACCGCTTCCAACAGATCGATCAGATCGGATTGGAGTCGCATTAAGATGGGCTGTGTCTCGGGATCCCCGAAGCGGCAGTTGAACTCGAGCACCTTCGGCCCCGCGGCGGTCAGCATCAAACCAACGTACAGCAACCCGTGATAGGGGGCATCGTCGTTTCGCATGGCATCGACGATGGGCACCAGGATGTCGCGTTCCACCACGGCCATCATGTCGGGTGTAGCGATCGGGGCCGGACTGTAAGCCCCCATACCACCGGTATTGGGTCCGGTGTCGCCATCGCCGATGGGCTTATGGTCTTGGACAGTCTCGAGCACGTAAATCGTGCAGCCCTCGACCAACGCGAACACCGAAAGCTCTTGTCCTTTCAGAAGCTCCTCGACAACGACCGTATCGCCGGCGTCCCCGAACACACGGTCAACCATGATCCGTTCGAGTGCGAGGAGTCCGTCAGCCGGATCCTCGCACACGCTCACGCCCTTTCCGGCTGCAAGCCCTGCGGCCTTGACCACCACTCCGGTATCGCGTGTCGCGACATAGTCCCGTGCGTTTTTGTATCGCTCGAATACGCGGCCCTCAGCGGTTGGTACGTGGGCCAATTTCATCAATCGCTTCGCGTACGCCTTATCGCCTTCGATTCGGGCAGCGGCCTTGCTCGGGCCGAAGACTCGTAAACCCTCCGCCTCAAACCGATCGACGATACCCGCACACAGCGGTGCCTCAGGCCCCACGATTGTCAGATCGACGCCACGCTGCCGTGCGAGAACCGCCAGGCCGTCGGGATCAGCAGCCTTCACCTCAATGTTCTGCCCGATCGACGCCGTACCGGCGTTGCCAGGAACACAGAGGACCTCGTCCACCCGAGGCGACTTGGCGACGGCATACGTTAGAGCGTGCTCTCGCCCACCGCTTCCGATTACCATCACTCGCATGCCGCCAGCCCCTTTTTCTTAGTTTGGGATCGTGACCATGACGCAAGGAACGAACGTGTGTCCGTGTATTCGGTGGCCGGGTTAAGGCCGGTCGCCGAGCCCGAATCTAAGACCCGCGAATGCTATAAGCAACCCCCGTGATTCCCGGGGCGGCGGCACGCGGGTCCAAGGCTCTGCCTCTGTTGCCCAATGCACCGCTGGCAGCTCTGTTACAAAAGCGGTGGCCGGCAGCCGCGCAAGAGGACTTGACGGCCTTGGGTGACGATACTACTGTACGTTCCAGTGACCGTTGCGGGGTAGAGCAGTTGGCAGCTCGTCGGGCTCATAACCCGGAGGTCGCAGGTTCGAGTCCTGCCCCCGCTATCATAAACCCTTGTCGTATGAGGACTTACGGCAAGGGTTTTCGCATTTCTATACACTTTTCTATACAATGACCGCTCTTGGCAATCGGCGCAGACTCATCCAGCCAAACGCCGAACTTACGACTTGACTCCAGACTTGGAGACGTCCTATACTTCGGACGACAGGGCTGTGAATTGTACCATATGGCGTGGTCAGCGACCCTGTCATATCCATATATTGTGCTGGAGCTTAGGTTCAGATGCAAGCGATCTTTCGTTGGAACGGATTGTACTTCGGCTTCTTGCGAAGCGGGCGGCTGTTTGACGCCGACTCGAACTACCTCGGATGGGTCGATGACAATGGTGACACTTGGGATGCAAACGGAAACTTTGTGGGCGAGTTAATCGACGGGAGCTACATTCTGCGTTCTCAGCTTCGGATTCCTCCGATACCTCGAATCCCGCTTATCCCGCCGATCCCACCGATCCCGCCGATTCCCCCGTTCAACCGATTCGGGCGTTTCCCGAGAGCAGGCTATACAGATGCTCTAGCTTCGTTTCGCAACTAGAGTCGAGGCGATACGATGATTCAAACGCCGAAGGTGAGGAACATTTACCACGACCAGACTCATGGCGTGCGCTACGAAGTCTTGTCATACCGTCCGCTTACCAAGGGAGAATTGATTCTCGCCGTGCGGATGTACTTAGCGCAGGCGAAAGCGAAAAGGCTCAAGCGTGGTGCAGTCATTCAGATAACGAGCATCATCGGTTACAATGAATAGCTACTTGGAGAACAACGGATGCAACAAGATCAAATCCGGCACGGGTTCCGAGTAAACGGGATGGGTAGCGACGGGAAGCCATCGATCTTCATTCATAGTTTCTTCCCCGATCAAGTTGTCAAGATTGAACCGCTGACTCCTAGCGGCGCTACGATCACCGTTAGATACAATGAGGGTGAAGAGCCTGTCGCATGGAATGTTGTACCGAGCGTCGATGCAATCAAGAACGTTATTAAGCGTTGTCGGATGCTCGACGAGCAATACCCGTCTACTGGCGGCGCACTCAAGGACGGGAAGCGGATTCCTTAGTTCGCTTCCCCCCGTTCCCGGTGTCGCCCACCGACCTAGCGGCTCAACGCTCTTACTTTTTACACGCTCCCAACACGCAGAGCGCCCCGTCGGATCGAGCGTGGTTCGCGTACCAGTGGCCAAGGACTCACGCCTGCCTGCGGCATAACGGAGACGATGCATGAGCCTGAATATCGCCAGAGAGGTTGCCGCGCTCTAGCAGATGACCGTTGGGCAGTTGCAGGACCGCTACGTCGAGGTCTTCGGCGAGCCGGTTCGCAGC
>JAUWWQ010000099.1 GCA_030616775.1 Planctomycetota bacterium | reverse complement strand
TGCGGACCACGCGCTCGTGTCGTCATCGCCTGACGCGGAGAGGACGTCGCGGTCCCCGTCGCCCTCCACTTCCCGCGCGAAAACGTAAAGGGCGCTGTTTGGTTTGGTCGAGATCACCCGCTCGGTGAAGCTCGGGGGCGAGCCGCCGTCGCTTTCGTACCACGCGATCTTGTTGTCAAGTTCTGACGCGGAGAGGACGTCGGTGTCCCCGTCGCCGTCCACGTCCGTCGCGAAAACGGACACGGCCGCGAAGGCGGCGGTCGAGATCGCCCGCTCGGTGAAGGTCGGGGGCGAGCCGCCGTCGCTTTCGTACCACGCGATCTTGTCGTCACCCTGTGACGCGGAGAGGACGTCGGTGTCCCCGTCGCCGTCCACGTCCGTCGCGAAAACGGAAACGGCCCCGACAGCGGTTGTCGAGATCACCCGCTCGGTGAAGGGCACATCCGCGCCCCGGGCGGGGAGCGCCCCCGCCAGATTCGCGGCGATACCCACCAGTGGGCTTAATACTGCAAGCGGGCTCAATCCCGCAAGCGGGTTCAATACCCCCGCAAACGATCCTGCTCTCATTCTGCTGTGCTTCATGATATTGCCTCCTTATATGGCTTGCCGTGGGGCGGTCTTTCGACCAATCCCCTTCCACCCGAACAGCACCGGGAGAGCACCGAGTGCTACCCTGCCAGCGCGTTACCGCCATCATAGGAAAACCGGTAGGCCTGTGTCAAGTGGTTATAGGGCGATCTTCAGCGTGAATTGCCGCAATCTACGCCCGGACACTGCCGCTGCGGCGGTTCCGAGCCTCGCGCATATGCTGGATAACAGTTTCGTGCAATACTGGGAATCCGATCCGGCGTGTGTCGTTTTCCTTTCGTCGAGAGTCTCCTTGGCCTTGCAGCCGGCTGAGACTCTCATGGCTGGATCAACTTTTGCGGAGCAGGTCAGACCATCCGGCCATCATCGAGAGATCAGTAACCTTCTGTAAGCTGCCTTGGTCATGTCACTACGGGCACGACGTGTTCACCGGGAGCGGCGTGTTCAGCCAGGAATCAAACACACCGGCGCCGTTGAGCAGGTCGATCACACGAAGGATATCCGGCGGCCCCAGAAGGCCGCTATGGTCGACGTCCTCGCTGTAGATGCCCCACGGTGACGTAGCCACACCGTTGATGTAGTCGATTACCCTCAAGATGTCGGAGGGAGCCGACTGGCTGTCGGCGTTCACGTTCGCCGGATGCGACGTGTATTCAACAAAGCTGCCGTCGCCCATGTACTGGATAGTCGTCACCGCCCCAGCGGTAATGGCGTGGTCAGGAACGATCTTGTACTGGCCGTTTCCGAGATACGTCACACTCGTGATGGCGTTGGGATCGAGCAGCACGTCCGCCGCCGTCTCGCAGATTGTGAAGCAGTGTTCGGCTTCGTCTGTCGCCGGATCGAGCGTGATTGTGATCGGCTCATCTGCAGAACCGATTCCCTGGCGGGGGAGGGAATTACTCGGTGTATTCGGCTGACGCGCGTCAACCACACCATCGGGTGGAATGGCGTCAACGATCGTTGCTTCAGGGCAGACCTCAAATGGTGACACGATGACGGCGTGCTCGACGATGGTGTATGTCTGACACGGGACCGGCGGTGGATACCCCTGCTGCTCGAGGAACTCGAAGGGCACGAAGGTCGGTGCAGCGTCAGACGCCCCGCCGGCATCACCCTCGTGGAACTCGGCCAGCAAGTCTCCGTAGATCAGCGGATCGCCGTCCACGGCCACGATCCAGCTCCCTCCCGGACCGAACGAGGGCATTGCGTCATAGACGTCGTGGGAGGCCAGAGTCGTGTCATTATGCTTGGTATGGTCATAGGTCGGGTCACGGAAGGGCAACCTCGTCATAGGGTCACCGTCGCCGTCGTGGTCGTGGTCGTCGCCGCGCACATAATCGTGGCCGCCTTCCTCGGCTGCGTCGGCGTCAGGATCGCTGATAGCGATCTGCCCATTGACGGAATCCACGCCCGCAACGGTCACGTAGTGGCCACCAGTACGGCGCCAGTGAACCACGAAACCGTCGGGCACGGGATCGGCGCCCTCTATGTGATAGAAGCCCAGCAAGAGTGTCACGTCCTGGTCTCGGGTCAGCTCGTCCACCACTAGTTGGTATGATGGTTGTGTTGCCGTATGTTCATAGAACAGGTCGGCTAGGCTGTTCTCCGTCAGATAAGCGTCGGTTCCCGACTGCATATCGTCGATGAAAGTCCCGGCGTATGAGCCTGGGTGACCATTGGGACTTGGGTGACCTGGTGTTCCGTTGGTGCCCATCAGCTCGGCCAAGTGCTCAATCAGTTCCAGCTTCGTGTACTCAAGAGGCACAATGCTCAGATCGGGATACTTGCCTTGGAACCACCACAATGAGTTGGCGACAGCCGTAGGCCCGCAATAAAATGGGTCAATACCCGTGGTTGGATCTCCGTCACCATCCGCATTGTCATAGTCTTTATTCTGGTCGAAGTCAGGCATGTAACCGCCTGGTTCCTCACCGTTGAAATCCTTCCAAAACCAAGTGTCGGGCTGCTGCTCACAGATGTCGTCGATCCCGTTCACGTCACTGTCACCCCAGCACACTGATCCGGGGCCCTGCAGAGTACCATTCACAAGTTCACACTGCTCAGGTGTCCCAATGTGGCATTTCCCCTGAGGAAAACAGCACGCGTTAGCACAGTCACCCACGGCGAGCGTATAGTTGCCTAAATCGTTGTTAGTACCGGAGACACGGATGTAATACGTTTCCCCAGCCGTCACGGGCAAATCCTTAGGAGGTTGCTGCTGCGGGCTGATCAGCGACGCCCGGCCCTGTGTACCACAGTAGTCGTCGCTACAGACCAGTTCATTTCCACCGCAACTATCGTAGACAGCCAACGTGGTGTCAAAGGCACTGTCGCAAAGACTTATTATGGCAGTGCCGGTGCAGTCCGGTGTCCAACAGTGCCATACATCCTTGGTGTCGTTCACCGAACACGAGCTGGTGTCCGACCCGGTGGCTCCACGGGTTGAACCGTTGTACGGCACGCCGCTGACCACGGGAATGCACGTGGGGCAGTCGTCGTGAGGAGGCGGCGCTACCGGACAGGTGAACGTGTCGCAGTTCTGACCTTCGAACCACGTGCCGTTTTCAGCGTCGCAGTCCGCTTCGCTCATCGTGCCAATGCAGTCGCCCCACTGGTCGCAGCAGGCACCGGTAGGCGGTGGGGGTACATAGCAGTCAATGGTCATGATGCCGTTGCCCTGGGCACCCAGCCAACCGCCGATTCGTATCTTATAGCAGTGGTCCTCAACCGCCGGAAATGTGACCTGCGACTTCGTGCCACAGTAGTCCTCGTTGCAGGCGACCGGGTCGCCTCGCGGCGGGCAGTAGTCGCAGCCATGGTAGACAGCCAGATTGGTGTCATATTCGCTGCCACAGAGGCTGACGGTCAGGTCGCCCGAGCACGGGGCGATATAGTCGAACCAGATATCCGACTTTATATAGGTCAGTTGGTCACACATCAAGGGATCATCGCCGCCGTCGGTGGTTGCGCCGACATTGGAAAACGGCATAACCCCATCGCCGACCGGAATCGAATTCGCACAGTCGTTATTCGGGGGAGCGAGGATCTCCTCTCCGAAAAGGTGAAATGCCAGGTTTGTGCGGGTACCCGCCGGTGGTGTTGCATCCGGGCAGGCATCGGTGTTGCCGGGAATTACCTGCCAGTTGGTGACACCGAACTCGCGGGCGATCTGTTGCGCCGGGTGGTCATTGTTGTTTTCGGACAAAAGCCACAACACCTGCCCGATAGAGGAGTCCATCACCGGCTGAACCTCGAGCCAATACTTGGTGTTCTTTTGCAGCATGATGTCAACCGGGATGTCAAGCTGCCAGTGGTCGAGCGTGCATGAGGCACTCAGTGGTGTAACTGCAATTGCCTGTGTGGTAATCATCTGGGTATACACGATTCCACCGAGATAGTCGGGCGTATGGCTGCCGTCATCTTCAGGCTGACCGGCCGGCCCCTTCGGCTCCGAATCGGCATAGATCGTGACATTCACGCCCATGTAATCCGTGCCCGGCTCGACACCGGTGACACTGTGCGTCACCCACGCTTGGACCAGGTTGATTCGACAGGGGAATCCGGGGGGCGCCCGCAGGATGAAATCGTCTGCTGCTCCCACCCCAAAAAGACCGTCAGGCGCGAACTGGCTTACGGGTGCTCCACCGTCGTCGAGCGGCAAACCGTTGTTGAACTGGCACGTGGCCTGATCACAAACAGGCGGCGGTAGCGCAGGATCTGCTCCGCAAGATGCGCCAACGTGCCAGATACCCCCCTGGAATTCGCAGCTTATCTGCACGGTGTCACCGACACACTGCCCATCTAGGCAGCAGGCACCCAAGGGCTCCTGCGATGTCTTCTCGCTGGCAATCTCCAAATGCACGCTGTTGATGCCCAACCCGGCACCATCCGCAACAGTCATTCCGAACACACCGGTCCACGGCTCGTTAAAGTAGGAGGGCCCGGTTACGTCGACCGGACCGACCACAACAATGTCGCTGCTGCGGAATGTGATGGATGCAGACGTTACAATGCCTTGGCCAGGCCAATCCAGCGGATCGACGAGCCCAATGATAAAACATGCATCCGTCAGGGGCATACCGGTGTCGGGATCCGTGACTCCCTCGGGGAACAGATCGGTACCGAACGGCGAGCTGGTGTCAATCACAAGCAGATGGCTTTCACCGCCGTGGTCGATCTTGGACTCCGTCACGGTGGGAACGGTGCCAAATATGTCGGTCGTAATCGTTTCGGGGAGCCCGTCGTAGACCACGATGGCGTCGGGCGGAGGATCGTCGTTGATCATACGACAGTCAACAGTACTATTCCCATCGACATCCGCACCGACCATGTGGTGGACGCTGTAGGTGGTGCCTATAGGTGTTGCCACCGAACCGGAAGCCTCGGAGACCGGTGGAGGCTGTACGGTTGATCGGACGGCTCGGTCAGTGTCGGCGCGCGGACCGGCGGTGGCCGCTATCGTACCAGCATCTTTCTGAGCCGCAGCTCGAAGTGGGACAACCATAGAAACGGTCAACACAACCACCACCAGCGCAGCAGTGGCAGCAGCGCGCTTCGTCCGAACAAGTGTTTGGAATGTTTTCATCGTATCCCCCCTGAAGGACGTTCTGTTTCCCCCGGGCATGAACTGCGTTGGCCAGCCGTCGGCACCTGGACCTATAACTGAATGGCGGCCGCACGTCGTACAGTATGATACCGCTGGATCGCTTTTCATCCAACAACAAAAAACACTTGGCAAACCGGAACGGGGTACTTGCGCTTGAGTGCGGTCCTGTTCCCGGATTAGTACACAGAGGCTGCAATACGGTCCGCTCGCGGACGTTGATTTGGTGGGACACTTGAGGTTCCCATAAAGTGATGGCCTTTTGCGAGCGGCAACCTGGGATATTGGGGCCCGAAGCAAGCGTTTTTGGTGCGTGCTGGTCACTCTGACCAGCGGTGTGGTACTGGCGGATGACCGGGCCATGCTTCCGCCCAGGACCGCTGACGATAAGGGGGCGGAGGCCGTTGAGGTCAGGCGCGGTGATCCGCGATAAGCGGTCGTGGGTGCGATTCTGGGTGCGGCATACGGGACCCTTTCCTGATCTACCTCCACCGCCGGTCGACTTTACGCACTGGAATGTGCTGGTAACGATCCAAGGACGGCAGAAAACCGCTTGCAGGCCGGAGATTGCCATCACCGGGGTCCATCGGTGTGGCCCAAGCGCACTCGTCAGGATCATCGACGATCGCAGTTATGAACCGTGTCCCGCCTTCAGCAACGCGTTCTACCAGACACGCAGTAAGTCCGCATCGGCTGCCGGTCGGTGAATTGCTATCTTGTCTGAGCGACGACCCTTCCCTCCTTGGCGATCAGGGTCTCGAGGAGTTCTTCGCGGGTTTCGGCCTCGAGCACCAGAGCAACGGTAGGATCGTCAAGGATGCGCATCAGGCGAGCCAGTACGCGCAAGTGATAACGGTCGGTGTGGCAGCAGATCAAAAAGAAAATGCGGGTGAGTTCCCGCTTCGGGGCTCCGAAGGCGATCCCAGGTGACAAGCGGGCGACACAAATGAACGGCTCCGCCGATACGTAAGGCATCGGCTGCCTCGGGTGAGGGATGGCCACACCGTTGGGCAGCGCGGTCGAGCATAGCGACTCACGTTGCTCGAGGGCCTTTAGCAGACCCTCGCGGTCATACAGCAGCCCCGTGCGGTCAGCCAGCTTCACCAGCTCCCGCAGCACCGAGGGCTTCGTCTTCGCCGGCAGGGCGATATCGACCCCATCCAGGCCGATCAGGTCGGTGACAACCATGCCGGCGCCGTCGACGGCGTCGCTGGCCGCCCTGCTCATGGCTCGTTCCAGGGCTATGAGTCTATCCTCATCGAGCGCGTGCATCTCCTGTTGGAGCCACTCGGTAACCCGAGCCTGGTTGAAACGCCATTGCCCACCGACCTTGTGGCCGGGAAGTTTGCCGCGATTAGCCAACTTGCGCACCTCGCGCACATCCATGGCCACGTGCTTGGCAAACTCTTCCAGACTCATGCTGCGATACGGCATAGAACGTACCAACCATCGCGCGGTCGTGGACACCCCGGGGTGCCTCAAGGGTCCATTATAGCCGCTTAGCTCGACTTTTGCTCTTTTTCCCGTCGCTAGGCGGCGGGGGCGGGGGCGTATAGTAGCACGGCCTTTAGACAGTAGTTTCTAGGATTTTGAGAGACGCTCTCTTCGAGGCATCATGTCGGGATTCTGTAACCAGACATAAATGTCTGAAAGGAGAGCGTCATGGAAGATGCTAGGCAACTCTGGTCGTGG
>JAUWWQ010000060.1 GCA_030616775.1 Planctomycetota bacterium | reverse complement strand
TTGTCGCCGCTCAATTGAGGGACGGAGCGTCTCGCTGGGCCGAGAATCCCTTCTCGGCCCATTCGTGCGAGAAAGGATTCTCGCACGAGCGTAGTACAATGACCTGCCCCATCAAATGATCCGCGACAGAGCACTAGTCCAACAATGCCGGCCCTGACACGGTCTCAGCGCAGCACGTGACTATTCCGGATTAGCTTAGCCCCGAACACCGCTGGCCAATCGCGAATTACAGGTGGGCTTGCGCTTGCACGACAAGGTGCCCAGCCACACGGACCAAGGGCGCCGCGAAAAACCTACCCTTTAGTTGCAGTTGTAGCTACGATACGGAGGAAGGGCAACGTGGTGGCACAGACGAGTTGTCGCGGAATCTTAGGAAGCCGAACTATGGGCAGACCAGTTGTACAACGCTACGAAGGGAACCCGATCTTGACGCCGAGAGATGTTCCCTATCCGGTAGAGACCGTGCACAACGCGGGCGTTACAAAACACAATGGCAAGTATCTGATGCTATTTCGTGCGCACCGTGATAACGGCAGAAGCATTCTCGGACTTGCAGAGAGTGACGACGGATTTCACTTCGTCGCCCGGCCGGAACCGTTCATGGTACCCTCAACGGAGGGCGTGTTTGCCGAGTATGAAGCCTTCAGCGTCGAGGATCCGCGCATCTGCCGGATCGATGATGAGTACCTCATCACATATAGCGCTTATTCGAAACACGGCGTACGCATCGGATTGGCCAAGACGCGCGACTTTAGCTCCATCGAACGTGTGGCCCTGATCACCCAGGCTGATCTGCGCAACGTGGTCATCTTCCCGGCCAAGTTCGACGGCCGCTATGCCCGTCTCGATCGACCCCACAGTGAGATCTCCCCGTGGTCGATCTGGATTAGCTACTCACCCGATCTGGTGCACTGGGGCGATTCTCGCGTGGTCATGAAGCCGGTGCAGTATCATTGGGACGAGATGAAGATCGGACCCGGGGCGACGCCGATCCGGACGCCGCGCGGCTGGCTACATATTTACCACGGAGTATTCCCCACGATGGACGGTGCGGTGTACCGACTGGGGGTCGCCCTGCACGATCTTGAAGATCCGGGCAAGGTGATCGGTGTGTGTGACCGCTGGATCCTGCAGCCGGAGGATCCGTGGGAGGTGACGGGCTACGTTCATAATGTCGTGTTTACCTGTGGTGCGGTACCGGAGGACGACGGTACGATCAAGATTTACTGGGGCGGGGCGGACAGGGTCATGTGCGCCGGCACGGCCGTGACCGATCAGCTCGTCGACCTGTGCCTGACCGACAAGCGTCCGCCGATGTAAGCGGCGGTGACCGGTGACGCCGTTCTTGAACCGACGCTGCGTCCAATGGAAATGCACATCTATTCCCGTTTCCGGCACGAGGGTTTGGGACTCCGCGTAGCCGCCCGCACCCGTGCCGGCCGCTAAGAGCCGCATCCCCGTAGACTCGACGAGACCCGTCCATGCCTTCACGGACGGCTCGATCTGGCATTCGTATCTCGGGCGGAGATAACCAGAGTTGACGAATCCAAAGCGGTCTGATTCAATCTACTTGGTGGCACCGCTAGCTCAGTTGGCAGAGCAGCTGACTCTTAATCAGCGGGTCCGGGGTTCGAGTCCCTGGCGGTGCAGTCGTAAGCCGTTGAAACATGTAGATTTACGGAAGCCGGCGGTGAGTCGGTGACGCAGTCCGAGGCGTTGGCGTTACGCGGGCGCTACCTCGCGCACCTGAGCTGCCTCCACGCTGGGGCTGTCAGCGGTAATGCCTCGCAAGCTCGGAAGTGTACTTCCTGCCCAGCGTTCCTGCGTTTGCCTTGAGCCAATCGCTGAGGCGAGTCTTCCCGGTAGGAGGCTTATCCGACACCAGCAGGCTGGACATGAGTCCATCTGCTTCTTCTCGCGTCAGGGGCACATCGCCAAGAAACCAGCCGATGACCTTCGCAACGGTGACGGCCACGCCAGGAGGGAAGTGCACAATCCACGCCTTGCTGCCGACCGCATCCGCCAACTGCCGGACCAGCTCATTGAACGTAAACACCTCTGGGCCGACCGCGTCGAGCGTTACGTTCTCCGTATCCTGTCCGGCGTTGACGGCAAGCTCGGCCAGGTCTTCCACGAAGATAGGCTGAAGGCGGTAATCCCCTGAGCCGGGTATCACGAAGACGGGAAACTTCCGAAGCAGCCATGCGATGTTGTTGATGAGAATGTCCTCCTCGCCGAACACGACCGTGGGCCGAATAATGGCGTAGGAAATACCCGACTCTGCGAGAACGCGTTCGAGAACGGCCTTGCCCTTGAAGTACCCAAGTGGCGAGTCCTTCGATGGGTTCGTGATGCTGACGTGAACGAATCTTCGGACCCCAGCCTCCCTTGCGGCTCGAATCATGACTTTCGTGTTCTCGACGGCGGCGTCGAACGTCAGTCGTCCGTGCGGGAAACGAATCCAGTAGGTGTTGTAGAACGCCGCCGCCCCACGAAGGCTCTCGGTTAGGCGGACGGGGTTGTCGAAGTCGAAGCCGGCGATGTCGACCTTGTGGCCGAAAGGGCTCGGCCGCTCGCTATGCCCGGTAAGCGTCCTGACCCGCCGCCCAGCCCTGAGCAAGCGTCGGGTGATGTACTTGCCGGTGTACCCGAACGCTCCGGTCACTACGTCAAACGATTCTTCGTCGCTCACGCCACCAGCCTCCGACTCTCCCGCGGGGCCGCAACGAGCCTACCGCAACCTCCCCGTCCTGCTCAATCCCAGGCAGCGATTATTGAAACTCCGGAGAGCCCAGCCACTACAAGCAATGTGGGCGAGATTCCGAAGTGGCAGCTATGTTGCAGTCGAACTGCCAGCCCCACAATCAACGCAGAAGCGTGCGAGAAACGACAGATTGGTAGCCGCAGATTCGCTGGCTCCGGTTAGGACGGCAACCGCAGCGGCGTAGCGACGATCGAACCTCCCAGCAGCTTCCGCACCGGCAGCGCGAACGAAGTCCTCGCCTTCGGCAGTCCGTAGCGGGCGTCAAGCCTGTGAAACCTCCTGTGCGCTCGATGATGGCGCGCTGCAATTCTGATCAACTGGATCACGGGCCGACGACCCAATAGACCGACCTGGATGACCGCGTATTGACACAGGAAACCACCTACGCAACAATTGCGGTGTCGCTGTAAATACCGAGCGTGTTGCGAATCAATGCGCGCTGCGGCACGATTTTCCACACTTGACAAGCGTCGAGTTTATATATATATTAACCTAGCTGACAACTCATGGACGATAATGTCGTATACCGCGGTACGTCACGGACGATCGAATGGGCCATCATGCCCGGCGGCAAGATGCCGGGACTCCGAGAATGGAACGATCTTGTCAAGGCGGACAGGGCCAAGCTCTGGACCACGATCAAACATCTCGGCGACTTCGGGGAACGCCGTAACGAAGAACGCTTCACGCACGAACGGAGCAAGATCTATGCGATCAAGGCGTGGAAGGTTCGGATCTACTGTTTCATGACGCAAGATCAACGAATCGTGCTAACGAACGTCGTCGGAAAGAAGCAGGGGAAGGCGAAGAAAGCGGACCTTGATCGGGCTGAACGGATCCGCGGCAATTGCATCAACGGGTGATTCGTGGGGAGGGCACATCCATGACAACGCTTTACGAACGAGAACTACAAGACAAGGAGATGGCGCGTCTGTTCGCCCAAGAGGAGTTGATTGAGGAGGCGGGTGAGCTGGTGGCCGTGACGATGCAACGTGAGCGCGTGTCAAAGGCAGAGTTGGCGCGTCGAATCGGAACCAGCAAGGCGCACATCACGCAGTTGCTTGCCGGGTCGCGCAACATGACACTCAGGACTCTCGCCGACTTGATGCATGCGATGCATGAGAGAGTGTTGCTGGCATCAACGTCGTCTGCGGAAGCGCACCGGCAGGACATCGTGTGCTTGATAGTGAAACAGGACCCGACCATTGTTCCCCACAGATGGGTGGATTCGGGTGCGTTTACGGGCGTCGGGACTGCCGCTTGAGGAGGTGCGCTGCGCATGAGCAAAACGAAGGCACTAAGTAGGGAAGCGGATGCGGTGGCAGATTCCTCCACCGTTGACACGGCGAAGAAGCTGTTCGATGTCGTCAGAATCGTCGATGTGGGTATGGCGGATTGTCGCGCGTACCTGCACCGCGAGGCGTCCCGCCCCTTGCTTTTAAGCATACGCCGCGATGCAAAAGGCTCCATGTCACCGGATCGGAGAAAGGCCTGCGCGCAGGTTCACTTTATACTCGAAGGGCGACCGGAAGAGAGCGACAAGAAGGATGCCGATTTGTTCATGGAGGCGACCTTCAACGCGATTTACGAAGTACCGGAAGATCTTGAGACGAATGCTGACGCCCTGAATCTCTTCGCGCACACTAACGGGACGTTCAATCTCTGGCCCTATTGGCGCGAATTCGTGCAAACGATGGCTGCGCGTATGGGCGTGCCTGGATTGACAGTTCCGACCTATCGCATCGAGGAAGCGTTCAGCGGGCCGGGAAGCGCAGCTCGGACACGACGTAAGCCTGGGACGCCTGGTCCGCGTAAGAAGGGCCCTAAGCACCGCTAAATCGCCGCGATGAGTACTATGGAGCTGACCGACCGTCTGGGCAACGTTTCCATGCTACGACCATGCGGGCCATGATCTCGTCGTACCGTCGACTGGTACGTTGGGACTGACGTGCGCTTGCACGGATTCTTCTTGCGGCCTAAGCTGTCCGACCTTGAAAACGCGTCGATGCGCGATCGAGAAGACGGCTTGGTGGATATCGAACAACTCAACAAGACCATTACCGAGATCGAGGCTGAAGTGAGCGCCCGGCTGCGCGGTGTGAGTAATCTCGACGCCGTGCGCAGCCTGGAGACGAGCGTTCTTGGCAAGAAAGGATCGCTGGGGTCGATTATCTCATCCATCAAGGAGTACCCACCTGAGCAGCGGGGCGAGGTCGGCCGCACGGTTAACGAGGCCAAAACGCGGGTCAAGGCCCTTATCCGCAGTCGGATGAAGGAGTTCGAGGCCGCCGCCGCCGCCGAAGAGGCCGCCGCCGCTGCCGCCTTCGATCCCACACTCCCGGGAACTCGCGAGCCCATGGGCAGCGTCCACCCGGTAACGGCCGTGCAATGGGAGATCGAGCGGACCTTCCTGGGCCTCGGCTTTACCGTCGAGGCGGGCCCCGAGATGGAGGAGGAGTACAACAATTTCGAGGCCCTGAACATCCCTCCCACGCACCCGGCCCGCGACATGCAGGACACCTTCTGGCTGAAAAACGGCATGGTCCTGCGGACGCACACCTCGCCGGTGCAGCATCGGGCCATGCGCAAATTCGGTGCCCCGCTACGGGTGATCGTCCCCGGCCGGTGCTTCCGCTATGAGACCCTCGACGCCTCTCACGAAAATACTTTCCACCAGGTCGAGGGGCTTCTGATCGATCACGATATCTCGATCCCCAACCTGATCGCCTTGGCCCGCACTCTCCTCGAGGAGGTCATGAAGCGCGAGGTCGAGCTTCGCGTCCGCCCCGGCTACTTTCCATTCGTGGAACCGGGCATCGAGATCGACATGAACTGCCAGATTTGCGGCGGCCGCGGCTGCGCCACATGCAGACAGTCCGGCTGGATCGAAATCCTCCCGGCCGGCATGGTTCATCCCAACGTCCTGCGGGCCGGCGGCATCGACACCGAGCAGTACACCGGCTTCGCTTTCGGCCTGGGTCTGACGCGACTGGCCATGATGAAGTACGGCATCCGCGACATCCGGGTGCTCAACTCCGGCGATCTGAGGGCTCTCGTATCACCGGAGCGATTCGGCGGGCCGATCGTCGGCTCGCGTATAGGAGCAGCCTCGGCAGCACGCTGAGAAGATAGGGTAAACGTAGAACATGCTCATCTCGCTTACCTGGATTCGTGACTTCGTCGACCTGCCCGCCGACATCGACCCGCGCGACCTGGCCGAACGATTCATACGCACCGCCGCCGAAGTCGAGGATGTCAGCCCCATCAATGTTGGGGCCCGTGGCCTGATCGTGGTCCGCGCCGTAAGCGTGACCGACCTGCCTGGAACGCGAAATCTCCGCCTGGTTATGCTCGACGTCGGTGACGGCAAGACGGTCGAGACGGTGACCACAGCCCCGGCCCTCCACACCGGCTCCAACTTGATCTATGCGCCGCCTGGTTCTTCGGTCGCCGTGCTCGGCGAAATCGGAAGCGCCGAAGTGGCCGGGCACGCCAGCACCGGCATGATCCTCCCCGGCGACGCGATCGGCATCGCCATGGCCGCCCAAGAGGCGATTTTCGTCAGCGACGCCATGAAGCCGGGAGAGCAGCTTCCTCCGGACTTGTTTGACGACTGGGTCATCGAAATCGACAACAAGTCCATCACCCATCGCCCTGACCTGTGGGGTCACTACGGCATCGCCCGCGAAATCGCCGCCATCTTCGGCCGGCCGCTCAAACCTTATCCGGCGGTCCCACTCGATGAACTTGTCTTAGAACAGCTTCCCGAAGTTGAGATCTTCATCGCCGACCGGGACGCCTCTCCCCGGTATAGTGCTGTTGTTCTTGAAGGTGTCCCCACGCAGCCCGCACCCCTCTGGATGCAACTACGGCTGGGGCATGTGGGCATGCGCCCCATCACCGGCCTGGTAGACCTGACCAACTACATCATGGCCGATCTGGGGCAGCCCATGCACGCCTTCGACGCTGCCAAGGTCAGCCGCATCGAGGTCGATTGGGCCGAAGAGGGCGAACGCTTCACCACTCTCGATGGAGCCGAACGCACTCTCACTGCCGACGAGCTGATGATCAAAGCCAGCGGTCACTCGGTCGCTCTGGCCGGTGTCATGGGTGGGCTGGAGACCGAAGTCTCCGAAAACACCACCTCCCTGCTGCTCGAATCCGCCAATTTCAACCCGACCACCATCCGCAAAACCGCTATACGACTGGGCCTCAGAACGGATGCCAGCGCTCGCTTTGAGAAATCACTCGACCCGGCACACACTGTCTTGGGCATTCGACGGTTCATTGAACTGGCCCGGGCAATGTATCCCACAATGAGGATCACAAGCCGGCTTTCCGATGGCTACCCCAAACCGTTCGAGCCGGTCACGGTCGCTGTTAATCCGCAGCACGTAACCCGTACGATCGGGCGCCACGTGCCGACCGACGAGGTAACGCGTCTAGTCACGCCGCTCGGTTTTCAGGTGACCGAAGGTGACACCGGTTTGCAGGTTGGCGTACCATCCTTCCGGGCCACCGGTGACGTCTCCATCGAAGACGATGTGATCGAGGAGATCGCCAGGTACATCGGGTACAACAAGATCACCCCGGCCATGCCTCGGGTCTCGATTCGCCGCTTCGAGCCCCACGCCCTCCGCGAGCTCGAGCAGCGGACGCTCGAATACTTCACCACGTCACACCCGTTCCACGAGATCCAGAGTTACTTGTGGTATGACGCAAGCTGGTTGGCCCAGCTCGGAATTGAGCCCGGGCCGTGCGTGGAAATCGCCAACCCCGCAGCCGAAGGCCTTCATCAAATGCGACGCTCACTGATGCCGGGGCTGTTGACCGCCATCGCCAAGAACCGCTTCTACTTCCCGGCGCTCTCCATTATCGAGCTCGGCAGCGTCTTCGAACGCGGCGATCCTCAGGATTGGGAGTTTCGCCACGTAGGCCTGATCAGCGCTCGACGCGGTAAGGGCGCCGAGAGCGAGCTGTACGGTCGCCTCAAAGGTGCCATCGAAGGTTGGGCGTGGCGAAGGTTCGCCCGCCCGGTCGAATTCGCACCCGCGCCGGCCGCTCCGGAAAAGCCTTGGGAGCATCCGCATCGAACGGCCGAGATAGCCATCGGCGGGAAAGCCGCCGGTCGCATTAGCGTCGTAGGTATGTCACTTCGAAGGGTGGTAGATGAACACCTGACCGCCTGGGGCATCGCCTGGGCCGAGCTGTGTCTTAGTGAACTCGAAAAGCTTGGACCGGTGACCGAACCGCTTGACGTCATCCCCGAATACCCCCTGATTGAGATGGACTTCTCCGTCCTGGTGCCAAGGTCCACCCGCTACGAGAAGATCGTGAAAGAGCTCACCTCGTTCGACCATCCGCTGCTCAGACGAATCCGCTTTGTCGGCAGCTACGAGGGCGACGCCGTAGGACCCGACCGCCGAAGCCTCACCTTCCGTACCGTCGTTGGCGACGAGACACGTACCCTGGTGGACGAAGACGCGACCGCGTTTCGCCGCCAGTTCGAGCAACACTTGGTCTCATGTGGCTATGAGATTCGCGCCTGATGGCCTGGATGCGACAACCTTTCGCGGCACGCCGAGGCCGATGCGTTGCTTCGGGAGAGCAAAGGATGCCTGTAACAACCGCTCGCGTTTTGTCAGGTTATTTCGGCACCATATTGTTACTCTGCTGCGTTTTGGTGACCGGCTGCTCGCAGTACATCGACCCTAACGTGCCCGAGCCCATCCGGCCTTATGTCGAGCCGGAGTTCGGGCATGCGTACCTGCTCTACCGGCCGTCCGCTTACAACAAGGACCATGCGTGGCCGCTGGTCATGGTCTGCCATAGCTCCTTTCCCGATTCACCCAACAAGCGGATTCGCGCCTGGACCCGGCTCGCCGAACAGCACGGGTTCCTCGTTGCCGCTCCGACCCTTAGTGGCAACCGAGCGTCCTGGCCGCCTAAAGCCCCCAAACAAATCCTCTTGCAGCGTGACGACGAGAAGCGCATCCTCGCGGTGATCCGGAACATCCGGGCCGCTCACAACGTCTCCGACGACCGGATCTTCATTCACGGCTGGTCCGGCGGTGCCTACGCCGCCCTGCACACCGGACTTCGACACCCGGAGATATTTCGTGCCATCACGATGTCACAGCCGAAATTCGATGAAACCTACCTGACCGACGTGGACGAAGCCATCGATCATTATCAGCCGGTCCTGGTCCACTACGACGTGGCCGACGCCATCACCGGGAAGCACGCCCGCCGCTGTGTGGACTGGCTGCGATCGCGCTTAGCCAATCTGAGCGAAGACTCCCACGGGGCCGTGAGTGCCGCAGATGCCGGGCGCCCCGTCGAGTTTTTCGAAGAGATCCTTCGCAGGGTGCCTTGGATCCGCATCCGGGCGTTTCCGGCTCCCGGCGGTGACCCCATGAAGATCCAGTTTAAGCTGCACTGCTCCTACCAACCCAGCACCTACCACTGGAAGTTTGGTGACGGGGATGAATCCACCACGCCCGAGCCGGTTCACGTGTACGCCTCACAAGGTACCTACCACGTCGCCGTCACAATCGACGGGCCGGACGGCACCCAGCAGCAACGCAGCGTCCGCCTGAAAATACCCGAAGTCGCCTTAGGCGGTGCCAACCTTGCGGCAGACCCACCAACCCAATAGCCGCACTGTCAACGGGCTCTCGCAGGCCCCATCATCTGACGGATCACGCCCACGTAGTGGCTGGCCCCCGTGCCGGCCGTAGACAGTCCAAAAAACGCACAACAGACGAAGCCGAACAGGCGGTCACCCAGGACATCAAGGCCATGCGGTCCAAGGGGATGAAGCTGCAAGAGATCGCGGCGGAGCTAACCGAACGGGGCGTACCGACGAAGACCGGCAAATCTCGACGGTGGACACATCAGGCGGTAGCGAGGATTCTCAAGCGCCCTGAGTGCCCCTGACTGACACAGCCAATCCAATGAGGAGGGTCATCGGAGGGAATCAGCAATGACGAACGTGACCACTTCCTAGGGCATGTTGAAGCTGGTGAGGCTATATGCTATTGAGGCGAGAGGGCAAGCGGAGCGAATCGAACACCTTGCAAGCGGAGAGCCAATGACGACCTTGATCGACGGATACGCTCGTACCGTTATGGCATATACCGATGAATGCGGAAGAAGATACGCGGATTGTACGCATAGGAAAGGGAAGTGCAAAAGGGTGTACCTCAAGTGATGGGAATAGCCGTTGTTTTGGCGGGAAGAAATAATCGACAGCGTATTGAAAGCAATCCTGGACACCATCGGCTCCGCAGGATTCACTGTCTAGGTCAGTGCCAAAAGCGTGACAGCAATCGACAAACAAACAGACGAGTGATTCATCGCTTGTCTCTCTGATCGGAGCCAAGTGTTGTTTGTGGCGAGAGGGTTAGTCAATCGTTGGCCGAGACAGGAAAATCGGGTGGCTCGAACGGCAAAATCCCAGCGGGTACTATCTTGATGTCACCGTCGTTTTCAAGTCTTCGTTTGCATGGATCGCAAAGCACAAGAATCTCTTTCGGATCAGGTGCATCTTCGATGTACGTCGGCACGTCACGAGGGAGTTGATCTGCAAAACACTCGCATTCTTTATACTCAGAGCCGTAGCAGATTTCACGTTCGGTCTTTCCTGTCGGCTTGAAAGTTCGCATAACGACATAGTATCGGACAAGCCGAGAATCCGCTTGAGATAAGCCGAGATTCCGCCCGTGACGCTTTCTCCCCTGTCCATCACTCAAGCAAGCCACGAAAATGCCTCAGATCGCACGCAACGGCTCCTACGGGTGGCCTCGACCACGCGTACCAAAGAGCTTATGCAACTCAAGATCAGGTTCGTGGTCACGACCCAAGGGCTGACCTTCGACGACTCGCCTTACTCGATCTTTCTGATACAGCTCTTCGCGGCCCTCGCGGAGCTTGAGAACAACCACGCCAGCGAGAGGATCAGGGCGGGACTCGCGGTCGCCCGAGCCAACGGCAAGAAGCTCGGTCGCAGGATAGATGAAAAGAAGCGGGCAAAATTGCTCCGCTGGCAGGCAGCCAAGCTGCCCGTCAAAAAACAAGCCAAACGGCTCGGTGTCACCCCCGCAGCCGTCCACGCCATGCGAGGCAGAATGCTCGCCGAGCCCACAAATCCAGCCTTGCATCCGAAAGGTTTATAAGTAGCATGACGCTACCATGAGCATCAAAGACTCAATTGGAAACGTCGCCAAGCTGCTGGTCAAGGTGCATGATGCCGATCTGAAGGCTCAGCTTCAAGTGGCTTTGCTTAGCGCCCAAGGTGAAGCCCTTGACCTTCAAGAGCGCGTGGCTCGGCTGCAAGAGGAAAACGCTCAGCTTTCGGATCAGCTACGGAAACGGGATGAGCTTTCGGACATCGCTGAGCAACTGTTCTACGCTCGCCATGCATACTGGCGAAAGGACGAAAAGACCTGCTCGGCATACTGCCCGACGTGCTGGGGTTCCAGCCACAAGCTTATCCCTCTCATGCACGTCGCAGACGATGCTGGGTATTGCACCGCCTGCGATAAAGCGTACCACTACGTTTACGATGGCCCGCGACCCGAGGAAGGCGATACGGCGGCGCCTGGAAGTTCCACTACCCCAAGGGAGCCAAGTTGGGGCAGTGGCAGCCGAAGAGCATTCTGACGCGTCGCCCGCGCCACTGACCAAGAGATATGCAGCAGCCATCTCCATAGTGTCAATCGCTCGACATCCAACCTCTCAACATAGTCATTTGCTTGAGCAGTCGTCGTAGCCACAGCTCACGCGCGAGGCCGGGCGCGGCGGGTGCCACTGGTCCCGATGTGCATCGGGACCCGCCAGTGAAAACGTGCGGACGATCATCCCGTGATATCTGTTTGGGGACCCGCGAAATGATCCGTGTAGGGATTACTAACGTCGCTCGGCCCGAAGCCGCGCAGCGGCCGCGCGAGCTGCATCATCCGACGGATCAAGCTCAACAGCTCGTTCATAGTACCCAAGTGCCTCGTCCAACCGGCCAACCCGCTCCAAGGCCACGTCCAGGTTGTAGTCCACGCCCATCAGCGTAGGCTCTGCTGCTAGCGCAGCCTGATAGTGTGAAATCGCCCCGGCAGGAGGTAAAGGCGCCAGGTGGCAGGGGCAAGCGGTAGCTTGCCCGTGCAAATCGCTCTCACGGGCAAATCCGCCGCCGGCTGACCTGTGCCACCCGAATTGGGATGCACCCGGGGCCGCCCGTGCCCCGGGTCCCGCCTGACGTTTTGTTGTTTACAGCCGAGTGTGAAAGCGTCTATACTCCCGGACGTCGACGGGCGGCAGGAGGCTGGACAGGCCCGAGGGAAGCCGATCCTGCAGTCGGGAATGGAGGTCCGATGCGACGAATCGCTGTGATCAACCAGAAGGGTGGGGTGGGGAAGACGACCACGACGGCCAATCTGGGAGCCGCCCTGGCCCGGTCCGGATCGCGCGTGCTGCTGATCGACCTTGACCCGCAAGCCCACCTGTCGTTGCACTTCGGCGTCGAGCTGAGCGACGACCAGCCAAGCATCTACGACGTGCTCACCGCTTCGCTGCCCATTCAAGATGTTGCACTCACCGTCCACGACAGCGTGACCTTGATCCCCGCAGACATCGACCTGGCCGGCGCGGAGGCGGAACTCGTTAGCGTCACCGGCCGGGAGGTGCTTCTCCGCGAGGCGCTGGAAGCGATCGGAGACGACTACGACTGTCTGATGATCGACGGACCGCCTTCGCTGGGTGTGTTGACGGTTAACGCGCTGGTGGCGGCCAACGAGGTGATGATTCCGCTCCAGGCCCATTTCCTGGCCCTGCAAGGATTGGGCAAACTACTCGATACAGTGACGCTGGTACGTCAGCGAATCAACCCGGATCTTACGGTCGGCGGCATCGTTCTTTGCATGCATGAGTTTGCGACGCGCCTGGCCGGCGAGGTCGTCGAAGACCTGCTCAGGTTCCTGGAAGGTTCGCGTGGGTCCGGCACGGCGTGGGCCGACGCCCGCGTCTATGACACTTACATCCGCCGCAACATAAAGCTCGCTGAATCGTCCAGCTTCGGCCAGACCGTCTTCGATTATGCTCCCCGCAGCAACGGGGCAATCGATTATGCCCGGCTGGCTTTGGAAGTGTTTGGTGAAACCACGGCGGCACTCGAGCACACCGCAACGCCGAACACGCTGACCGACAGGCCGACAACAGGTACGGACCGTAAAGTTGACGTGGCCACTCGCCCCGATACGCCGGGCCCGGCCGAAGTGTCCGCGCCGACCTCAACCGCGCCGGCGGAGGAACAACTCCCCTCCGCTTTGCCAGATGAAGCCACTGCCGACCGAGCCGCCCAGCGCAACACCGTCACCAGTACTCCCTAGAGCCGATGACACCCGATGGTGAGCAATCTCCGCAACGCCCCCGCAGTTGGTGGCTTTGGATCGGATACTGGCTGTGCTTGTTTGTGGCCACACACGTACCACTGGGGGAGGAAGGCCCGACCATGGTACCGCATGCCGATAAGATTGTTCACTTCGGGCTTTACTTCGTGCTGGCAGCGCTGGGCGGTCGTCATCTGTTTGCGACGGGCCGTGGCCGATCCCTTGCCTTGCTGCTTACTTGGGCAGCCGTATACGCAGCATACGGGACCGTGGACGAATGGCTTCAGCAGTTCGTCGGAAGGACGATGAGCACCGGTGACTGGCTCGCCGACCTGACCGGGGTCGCCGCAGCAACGGTGGTGCTGACCCTGCGACGACCCACGCCGGCACTATCGGAACATGGTGAAAAGGTGCGCTAAGCGGTGGATTGTAACGCCGGGTTAACTTGCTCCGAAGGTAGTCGATGTGTCGTCGTGCACCGGGCGACAGCCTATGATAGAATGTGGACGTTGCTAGGATCGCCACACGCCCGGCGTGTTGGCGTCAAATCCTGTGGACGCATGTAATGGCCAGGAAACGAACCATTGTAGTCGTCGAAGACGAGGATGCGATTCGGCGCGGGATCGTCGATACGCTCCGTATGGCCGGTTACGAACCGGTCGAAGCTGCGGACGGTGAAAGCGGCTTGGAGGAAGCCGGGCGGGCCGGCGTCGATCTCCTACTGCTCGATCTGTTACTCCCCAAAAAGGACGGGTTTGATGTACTGGAAGAGCTGCGGCTCGTACGGCCGGCGCTGCCGGTGATCATTCTGACCGCTCGGGGTTCCGAAGACGATCGCGTCCGGGGCCTGCGAGGCGGTGCGGACGACTACGTGGTCAAGCCATTCTCCGCCCGTGAACTGCTGGCTCGCGTGGAGGCCGTCTTACGCCGCAGCCCCGAGCGACCGTCGCCCGTGGTACGAATGATCGCTGGTGATACGACCGTGGAATGTGCCCGACGGGAAATCTGCCGCGGTGAGACGGATCGGGCCACCCTGTCGGAAATGGAGGCGGCCATCCTGGAGCGGTTGGCGGCACACGCTGGTCGGGCGGTTTCGCGCGAGGAGCTGCTCTCCAGTGTCTGGGGCCTGCGGGACGGCACCATCGAGACACGCGCCATCGACATGCACATCACCCGCCTACGACAAAAGCTCGCCGGTAGCTCCTCGGATTCAGCTCAGGAGTGGATCCTCACTGTCCGCGGCAAGGGCTACATGCTGGCCCCCGACGTTACCGTGGTTACCGACGATGAATCGACAGGGGATGAACCGTGACAAGTTCGCAGCGCAACAAGCTGGCGGCTGCCGCGGTCTTTTCCCTGATTGCCGCCGTTGTGGTCGGCGGTATGGCCTGGGGCACGGTGTCCAGCTTCAAGCTCGCCAGGAAGAACGTCACTGAAGACCACGATCGGAAGATAAGCCTGGCTGTCTGGGAAATGAGCAGCTACATGGGGGGCATCCTGAATTCGGAAGGGGCAAGGGATCCCACAGACTATGTAGCATTTCATTGGCGGCGACCCGTAGGCGTTGTCTCCGACGGCCACACAGAGTTGGATACCAGTCGTGTTGCCGTCGTTCTGGAGTCACCACTTGCCATCTTGGGGCCGCCCCACGATTGGATCGATCTTTACTTCCAAGTTGGTACGAAGGGCGCTATATCGTCACCACAAATTCATGAGGACTTCTCGCCGTGGCCTTTTGAGAACTCACGGGCTTTTTGGAGGCCGGATGGCCGCGCGCTGCAGACGTGGGAGTGGGTCAAGACGGAATTGCCGGGCGTCAATCTCCGCGAACGTGTTGGGGAGTTGTGTCAGAGTGACTACGTCACCTCAGTAGCGGCTACAGCGGCACAGCAGGACACAGCCACAGCGGGCGGCACCCGCCCGCAGGTCCGGGACGTGTATAAGCAACGCCAACAGATCTTGCGAGACTCTCAGGTAAGCTACCTGCCGCCTGCGACCTGTGTTGATGCCGATATCGCCGAGCGGAACGTTCGCAACGTTGTAGGGCTTGAAACCGATGGCCTTGAGGAAGCAGCCCCCCAACCGGCCGAGGATGTGGAGATCACTGCGGACCCGATTACACCGTTCTGGTTGGGGGTGGGGCCGGATGGTGGACGCAAGCTTGCATTCGTTCGTGAGTGTCACGCCAACCTGGCCGTGTTTTATCAGGGATTCATCGGTGATTGGGACCGTCTCAGGCCGGATCTGCTTGGTCAAATCGCGCACCTGAACCTGTTTCCCCAAGCTGATCTGGAACCGGTGCCGGTGGGTTCCGAGGGAGATATTGAGGCGCGCAAGACGGAAATGATCAATCTGCCGGTCCGGTTGAAGGTGCCGGACATCCCGGGCGAAGCCTCCGCCGCCGCATGGCGCTCGATTCGTCGCAACCTTATCACGATGTGGGCAGCGGCAGTGACCGTCCTGGTCGTCGCCGGCTGGGGACTTCGCAGTCTGGTCGCTCTGATGGAACGTCGGATGCAGTTCGCGTATGCGGTGACGCACGAGCTGCGCACGCCTCTGACCACGTTCCGCCTGTATTCGGATATGCTATCCGCCGGGCTGGTACCTGAAGCTTCGAGGCAGGAGTATCTTGATACTCTGAATCGCGAATCGCTGCGGCTATCCAGCTTGGTCGAAGGGGTGTTGGAGTACGCCCGTCTCCAGAGTCATAGGGTCAAGGTGAACCTGACCGAGACGGACGGAGCGTCATTGCTGCGCATAATCTCAGAAACGCTCGAAAAACGCTGCGGTGAAAACGACGTCCAAGCTCGAACGGAAAATGCGATCGCCGAGGGTCAACGGTTGCACACGGATGTCGACGTCGTCAATCGAATCGCCGGCGTCCTGGTCAGCAACGCATCCCGGCATGCCCGTGGAACGTCCGATGCGTCCATGCTCGTCCGGTTGGGCAGTGAAGACGGTGCGCTGCAGTTGGACGTGATTGACTCGGGACCCGGCATCAACCGCGCCGACGCCCGAGCAATATTCAAACCCTTCCGCCGTGGTCGCGGCGCTGATAAGGCCGCTCAGGGTGGGATCGGACTAGGCCTGGCACTCGCCCGTAGCTGGGCCAACCTTCTGGGCGGGCGGCTGGAACTTCTAGCCCGCCACCATCCCCGCTACGGAGGGGCCCATTTCCGTCTAACGGTCCCAGCCCAGATGCAGAGCTAGTACTCCGACAGCCCTGAGTTTACCGGTGGCATGTCGAAGATCCCGAGAATCGGGGCCCAAGCCCGTCGAAGACGGGCGACGGCATGTCGTACGCTGCCTACGAGCTTGGCTGACGCTCTCCATTTGACCATGACCCGGAATCCCGCCTACCATGCTTACTCCGTGGGGTACCGGTTTCAAACCGGTGCTACAGGTGTTGGGAGGGGCGTGTTTGACTGACATGGACGTTTCCATGGCCAATGATCTTGCCCATTGGGTGCGATCGTTGCACGGGCGGCAGATACTGCTCGTCGGCGATCTGATCCTCGATCGCTACGTTTACGGTGACGCCGAACGCATCAGCCCGGAGGCACCGGTGCCCGTCCTGCGTACTGTGGAGCGGCGCGAAGCGGTCGGCGGCAGTGCCAACGTGGCGGCGTGCTTGGGGGCTTTGGGTTGTAGAGTAGTCTGTTGCGGGGTGACCGGCCATGACAGGGACGGCGAGACGCTCGCTCGTCTCTTGAAGGAAATCGGAGCCGATACCGCGGGCGTGATGACCCTACCGGACCGCCCGACGACGACAAAGACACGCCTTGTCGGCCTTGCACAACACCGGCACCGGCAGCAGCTCCTGCGGGTCGACGAGGAGGACACCAGCCCATTGTCACAGGAGGACGCCGAGTCGCTCTCGAACCTGGCTTGTGAACTGGTTCCCCAGGCCGACGTGGTCTGCATCGAGGACTACAACAAGGGTGTTGTCAGCGAACTGATGGTGCAGGCCGTCATTCGGGAGGCCAGACGGCACGATCGGCCTGTTCTGGTCGACCCGGCCAGATTGCCCGATTATCGCCGGTATCGTGGTGCCAACGTAGTGACGCCGAATCGCGATGAGCTTTCGATCGTTGCCGGTCGCCGTTTCGAGTCACTAGAGGCGCTTGCTGACGCCGCACGTGGGCTGATCGACATGCTGGATATCGGAGCGATCGTTGCCACACTGGATCGCGAAGGGGCGGTTCTGGTGGAGAGAGACAAGGACTGGCGTCATTTGTCGACCGTGCCTCGCAGCGTGTACGACAACACCGGCGCCGGCGACGCAGTGCTGGCCATGCTGGCAGCCGCTGTAGCCACAGGAGCCGATTTGGACAGCGCCGTGCGGCTGGCCAATATCGCCGGCGGGCTCGAGGTCGAGAAGTTCGGCTGCGTACCCATCACCGTCGAGGAAGTTCTCGCCGAGCTACGGCTGGAGGATCGTCTGCGCAACGACAAGCTCCGCACCGTCGACGAACTGGTGGCTGAGTTGCAGCTTTGCCGCGACCGCGGCGGGACCGTGGCGTTTGCCAACGGCTGTTTTGATATCCTCCACGCCGGGCATGTGGAGTTTCTGAAGCGCTGCCGTCAGGAGGCATCATTGCTTGTCGTGGGGATTAACAGCGATGCCTCGGTTCGAGCCCTGAGCAAGGGCGACGACCGACCCATCAACAAGTGGGCCCATCGGGCGGCGGTCGTCTCGGCCCTGGAGTTCGTAGACTACGTCGTGGGGTTCGAGGAGCCCGATCCGGAAACGCTGATTCGCAAGATCAGACCGAACGTCTTGATCAAGGGTGAAGACTGGGCCGGCAAAGGCGTGGTTGGCCGGGAGTTCGTCGAATCGATCGGCGGGCGCGTCTTGCTGCTACCACTGGTCAAGGGACTCGGCACGACAGAGCTCATCGAGCGCATTCGTGCCGGGGCCTCGTGTGAATCGCGAATGTCGAATGGCCAATAGCGAATTCGACATCATTAAGAGCCAGATCGCCGAACATCAGCGGGTGGTCGCCGCCGCCGCCGAGCGGATTGAGCTGCTCGGACAGATCGCCGATCGCATTATCGCCTGCTTTGAGGCGGGCGGTAAGCTGTACTTGCTCGGCAATGGCGGCAGCGCTGCCGACGCCCAGCACATCGCTGCAGAATTGGTCGGGCGGTTCAAGCATGATCGCAAGGCTCTTCCGGCCATAGCGCTCACCACCGACACCTCTATCCTTACGGCGGTGACCAACGATATCGGTGGCGAGCACAGCTTTGCCCGGCAGGTCGAAGCCCTGGTGACCGACCGTGACATCGTCTGGGCTCTCAGCGTCTCCGGCCGATCACCGAACGTGATCCGGGCAATGGAGGCCGCAAAGGCGATCGGCGCCTTCAGGATCGGCTTCACCGGACGCTCCGGTACGCAGCTAATGGAGCTCTGTGATCTATGCTTTCAGACCGACCACGACACCAGCGACCGCGTCCAGGAGACCCACCAACTCGCCTATCACCTGATCTGCGATCGCATTGAACGACGGTACGTGGAATGAATAGCGAATAGCGAATTTAGAATGGTTGGTTCGGAATCCGCTATTCATCCTTCATCCCTTCATCCTTCATCCTTCATCCTTCATCCTTCCTTCAATACCCCCCCGCTTGACCGTCTTTGCGGGATTCCGATGCCCCGATGTAGACATCGCGTTTCGCGTCATACATGATCGCCTGATACCCGCCGAAACCGCCGGAGACGAAGCGGACCTGGTGGCCGAGCTGAACGAGACCTCGGCGAGCCTCCAGCGAAATCCCTGATTCCAGTGCGATCCAGCCGCCACGGGTCATGCGCTCACCCGTCGGCTGGGATGAACCGCTATGGCGGAAACGGGCGGCGTCACCTGCCTCCTGAAGGTTCATCCCGAAATCGATGAGATTGCAGAGAATCTGCACGTGTCCCTGCGGTTGCATGGCCCCGCCCATCACGCCAAAGCTCAGCCAGGGCTTGCCATCCCTGGTCACAAATGCCGGGATAATCGTGTGAAAAGGCCGCTTGTGAGGTTCATACACGTTGGGATGATCCTCTTCGAGCGTGAAAAGCTCTCCGCGGTCCTGAAAGCCGAAGCCCAGCCCGTCGGGCACGAGCCCCGACCCGAAACCGCGATAGTTGCTCTGGATCAGCGAGACCATGTTGCGGTCCTTGTCGGCCACGGTCAGGTAGATCGTGTCATCGTGCATGAGCTTGGGATCGCCTGGCGCCAGCTCCCGTGATGCTCGCTGTGGATCAAACAGCGTGCGGCGCTTCGCTGCGTATTCTTTTGAAATCAGCGTCGCAACAGGCACGTCGGCAAAGTCCATATCCGCGTAGAACCGGGCACGGTCTTCGAAGGCGATTTTCTTGGCTTCGATAAGCAGATGCAGATATTCGGCTGAGTTATGCCCCATAGCCTTCAAGTCGTAGGTGTCAATCAGGTTCAGGATTTGGAGCACGGCAATGCCCTGCCCGTTGGGCGGCAGTTCCCAAACGTCGTATCCCCGGTAGTCAGTTGACACCGGCTCAACCCAGGTTGAGGTGTGATCCGCGAAGTCCCGTTCACGGAGGAAACATCCGACGCGTTTGCAGAATGACACCATTATGTCAGTCAGCTCGCCATGATAAAACGCGTCGCGGCCGTCGCGCGCGATGATCTCAAACGTGTGCGCCAGATCCGGGTTCTTGAAGATGTCCCCTTTCTTCGGCGCTTGCCCACCCGGTAGGAACGTGCCCGCGAAGTTGGGCTGCTTTTTTAGCACGCGCCCGGCTCGACTCCAGTAATATGCGATCACCTCCGTGACCGGATACCCTTTACGGGCATAGTTGATCGCAGGCTGAAGGATCGTGGACATCGGCAACCGGCCGAAGCGCTTGTGCAGCTCGAACCAGCCGTCGACGCAGCCGGGGACCGTCACGGGCAACGGCCCGTATGCGGGGATGGACTCAAGACCCAGCTCTTTGAACTGCTGGAGGGTCAGCTCGTATGGGCTGCGCCCGCTGGCATTGAGCCCGTATAGCCTTTGCGTCTTCGCATCCCAGACGATGGCGAACAGATCGCCGCCCATGCCGTTGGCGGTGGGCTCCATGAGGCCGAGCGTGGCGTTGGCAGCGATGGCTGCGTCTACCGCGCTGCCTCCTTGCTTCAGGATGTCGATTGCCACCTGCGTTGCCAACGGTTGACTGGTGGCCGCCATGCCGTTAGGGGCGATAACTTCGGAGCGCGTCGCGAAGGGCAATCCCGTCAGGCGGTCGACACCGCCAGCCAGTGCAGACAGCGGAGCCGCCGCCAACATGACCAATAGGCCAAAGACAAAGGCCGAGTGCATGCACAATGCTCCGATAAGGTCCTGCCGGCCGCAGAAGTCGCCACGCCGTCGGTTCCCACGCCGGACCGTAACACCCCCTATCCTAGCGGCTATATGCCCGAGATGATAGCTTCTGTTGAGCGTTTACTCGGGATCGCCCGCCCTGACTAAATGCGATGCCGGTGTGGAGCAAAGGCCCTGCGAAAGTGTATACTGACGTAACCGGATCCACGGAGGGAGTGGAGAAGCGCCCATGTCGATAGCTGAAATCGTCGGGTTGGTGCTTACCGTTGCCTCACTTGCCGCGGTGGGCAGTGTGCTGGCGACCCTTGTGATCACTACGTGGCGCGACCGGCACGCGGAAATCCGCATGCGCGGCGTCGACGCATATGCCCAGTGGCTTGCGGCGCACAAGACCTTGACGCGGGGATCGCTGTCGTTTGTCGCAGCCTTTCGAGCACTGGCTGCGGAGCACCGTGACTCGGAGTACTTTCCGCTGCGGCGCGAGGAGGCCCAGCGCACCCGGGCGGACTGGTCCGACGCCATGCGCGAACTCGACCGTGCCGAGGCCACGCTGCTGGCATGGAGTCCCGACGAGTCCATCCGCCAAAAGCTAACCCAGCTTGAGGGTGTTTCCGTGGAGGCATTGCGCATCGCCATCAACGGGCCTCAGCGCGATCTCGATCGGCTCACCCGGCAGTTACGCAACCAGGACGAGCGAGCAACCGAACTGGTTCGCGCCGCCACGGCTGACCCACGTGGACGAGGCTCTCGAGGCCCCAACGCCCTCGCCCGGGTCACAGCATATACCCAATCCATTATCGACCACTGGGCCAAACGCTAGTACCATGTTTCACAGGTTTCGCGACTATCTGAGCCGCGGGCTTTAGCCCGCGCGGTGCTCCGCGCAGGCTAAAGCCTGCGGCTCGGCGCGTGATCTATAGTCGTAGTATTTGTGAAACACGGTACTAGGTCATTCTTGTTTCTTGTGTAGCAGCCGGCCCCTATGCCGGCCGTAGCCTCTCGGCGCGAGTACCCCACGCTGGACCGAGAATCCCTTCTCAGTCCACTTGGCAATGGACGGTATGGTGCGAGAAAGGATTCTCGCACCAGCGATCAGCGATGGGATGGACCGTTCGCGGTGACGACCGTCTTGAGCGCGCAAGAAAAGGGCCGGGTGCTGCGTCAACTCGCACCCGACCCTGTTATCTCAGATTGCGGTATGTGGCTTATTCAGCGTTTCGCTGAGCCCGGTTTTCCTAGCGGCGACGACGCAGAACCGCTAGCCCACCCAGCGCCAACAGCGCCAGCGTAGCCGGCTCGGGAACGACGTTGATGATCCCTATCCCGCCGACCAGAGGCTCATCGTCCACAAACGGCTGACCTCCGAACGGGAGGACACCGCTGAGGCCCACACCTGCCGGGAATTGAGTCTCCGTATTGAAGTCGACGAGAATCTCCCTAGTATCACCCGCAACCAGACCGGCACCAGCCGTACCAACCGTGAGCGTGCCCATAGTCAGCGGTGCGGACCAGCCCGGGGCGATGGTGTTGTTCCCACCGACACCGAGATCGATCCCACCGCCTGCGTCGTATATGAAGTAGCGCATAGGCGTTGGCACCGGCAGCGTAGCCGAACCCTCGAAGCCCGGGTCATAGGCGAACGACAATGTAAAGCTGGGATCGAGTGTACCGAAGAGAGCGAACACAGCTTCGAAATTCGCCGCAGTGGTACTCCCGACGCTCACCTGGAAAACTGCGTCGTCGCCAGGATTGATGTCCACGGTGCCCGGGCCTAAGGTAACCATCCCACCGAACGCACTCGTTGCCGCGAAGGCAATCACCAGAATACTAACAGCGCCTGTCCTCATCTTCATTCTCCTTTGAACCCCTCCTGACGCCTCAGGAACCCAGCTCATTAGCGGTAAGGTTGTTGTTCCCACAAAAACTCTCGTATCGTACTACAGGATGCCGCACAGGCGACACGTCTAATCGCAGTCGTGGCCATCTGGCTTTGGCGGCCCCGGGCCGATGTTTCCGTTCGTCGCACTAACGTCGTTAGGCAGCACGAACCCGTTGCCGTCGATGTCTTCGGGGCAATCACCCGTCGGACACGGCCCAATGGCCGCATTCACCGCACTAACGTCGTTAGGCAGCACGAACCCGTTGCCGTCGATGTCACCAGGAAGAACCCTGTACTGAACTTCGAACGCAGGCACAGCGCCCCACCCGACGTTGCGGATGGCATACCACGCCTCACTCATGTTAGCCCCGGTGTCCTTCACGACAAGAACTCGAGGATCTCCGCCGCCGTCGTTTGCGATATCGAAGCTGAAGCTGGCCGACAGGTCACCGCCGAGGGCGCCGCCAGCAAGAAGTTGAACCACTTCGACCTGGCCGGCGATGGCAACAGGCCCCACGGCCCCGAGATCGGCGTCGAACGTCAGTTTGGCGATGTTCTTCTGCACTCGCGAGAGGCTCTTCTGATCTCCCGGACTACTCGCGATCAGCGCCTGATCGATTACGTGGAACGTGAACGTCCCGCCGGTCAGATCGCCGGTGTCCGCCCGCCATACGGTGATGTACTCCGTCATGATGAGGCTGTAGCCAAAGCGAACCTGACCTCCTTTATCCGGGTGGCTCTCATCCGAATTCACAACGTCCAGGACGTAATCGCCGACAGCACCCGGCATGGTAACGTCAAACTCGCCGACCTTCACGGACGTAAACGAACTGCCCGACAGGAGCAACTGCCTCGTGATGTCCAGGCCAAGGTCTTCCGGAAGGGTCACCTTGCCGCGGAACGTATTGGAGAAGCGTTTCGCAGTACCGCCTTCATCCTGAAGCAGCGCGAAATGGCGGTCCGTGGCAGCCCAGGTGGTGGAGGCCGGCAGCCCCAGCGCGGAGTCGCTGTCGCTAAAATCGAGCTGAACCAAGCGCAGGTACTGATCGTCACCCACGGTCGACTGCCTTGCGAACAGCTCAACGGTCACTACCTCCCCGGGGGCGTAATAACCGCACGGGTTGTATGGGTCCTGAGGTGGTGACGGGAGGAGTTCGAAAACCGCCCCTGCCTGCGCCACTGACGCGATCGCGAGAGTAAGATACACTGCTAATCCACGTGCAAACATCACCGCTACCTCCTTACACTTAAACTTGGTTGACTTAGCCTTTGGCGGGGCACGCTTCGCCTACATAATAGGGCCGCTCTTCCCCTCTCATCCACCTTTACTATCGGTTTGCCTACCTAACGGTTTGGTAAACCCCTCACGTAGGCGCCCACCAACTCCATGGCCCCTATGTCATGCTCACGTGGCGAGCACCTCTTGCACATGACGCTAATTTAAGCCAGGGGGGGGTATCGAGTCAAGCGGCTCAGGGAACATTTGCCAACATTTTTTGCTGGTCCGGATAGGCAACGACACAAGGTCGAACCCACCCCGCGGTACTGGATGCAGGCGTTGGGCCATCCGTCCAACCTTAAACCTCCCCAGGCACCTTTGAAACCGCACAAACTCGGTAATTATAGGAACTTACCCGTGGTGCTCCAAAGGATCAGGCGGGATATCCCAGGCCGATGTTACCGGGCTTACAGGTGGAGCGGCGCCGAGTGACCGTCGCATAACGATCACCTCCTTGCCCCCGATGCTCTCAGGATGCCCGGATCGTTGGGGCCGATCGCGTCCGGTCGGCGTGTGGCACGGTCCTGCGGAGCGAAGCGCAGCAGGGCCGTGGTCGCGAACAAGTCCACATTCTGGGACGCGGGGGGAATCAGGGAACCTGCACGCCGGTAGGCCACGGCCTGGCTTGGCCAGACCGTGCACTCGTCCGGGATTGGACGCGCTGCTCGTAGTCTGAGCGCTGACAGAGTACCGGTGCCGTGTTTCGTAAATAGTGCGACGATGATCCTACCCCGAGCCGGCTTTAGCCCGCGCGGACATCCGCGCAGGCTAAAGCCCGCGGCTCAAATAGTGGCGAGACGTGTGAAACAAAGTACTAGCAGGGTAATCGAGCGCATCAATCCCTCTGATCTCCTCATGTGGCTCTTCCAGAAACTGGATGATCAACGTAACCTGTCTTGGCTCAACGACCCTAACGTAAGGCCGGTGGCGCAGATTGGCAAGCGTCGGCATCGGTACACCAGAAAGTGCAAGAGCAGCCCTCTATCCGACGTGCTCAGCACCACGCCCACGTCGATCCGAAACCTTTTCGGCTGAGCACATCGGATAGAATCCTAAGCATTCTGCGACGTCCAGGGAGGATGTGTGCGTCAACAAACGCCGATACGCATTTCATAAGGAGATAGCCATGAAACAGGTTATTACATTGGCCGCATTGGCTCCGTTCGTTGTTTCGCTAGGACCGCTTTCAGGTTGCAAAGTTGCCAAGGTGGAGGCCAAGGCCGAGGGTGGTCGTGAGCCGGTCGAAAGGGTCGGGCAACCGTATGATCAGGAGCTGGCTCGACTGCTCGTCAGGCTGGAATTACGCACCCGGGCGGTCATTGCCAAGCATTACGTTGCGGCCGACGCTGCGCATCGAGACTGGCTCGCTGAAAACCTTCTACTGCCCGCCGCCGTAGCTGACGGCATTTTCCATGTCGTGGTACCGGAGACCACCGGTGATCGGGCGTGGGTGAAGATGGTCGTGGACGAGCCGCGGAATCCCAATAACGCAGGTGACGCCACCGCCATCGCGTTGTTCCACGAAGTGCGAGGTGGGAAACCCTGCGCGGAACGGTTAACCCCCCAAGGCTGCTACTATGCCGAACCGATCAAGGCCGCCGCAACGTGCCTGAAATGTCACGGCCAGCCCAGGGGAGAGCCCGACCCCTTCTTCCCACAGTATAAGAAGAACGGGTGGAAAGGGGGCCAGATCATCGGAGCCGTCGTCGCTCGCGTCGCCCCACGGGGGTAGGCGGACCCAATGTCCAGCCACAGATACTCATGGGACAGGACGCGGCGATCCGCAACTTGCATGCAAATCGAGCGATGGCAGCACTGGCAAGGCCGTTGCGCGGTGTTGCAATGGCTGCGGTCGTGAGTTCGTGCTGGGGTGTTGACGCTACGGGATTAAAACTTTGTGGTTGCACAGGATCTTTGGCCGAAATAGAACCACACCATGAGCGATGGTACCCTGAGCGACGATGGCGCGGTCGCCGCTTGAGACGGTTGGCTGATTTGATCAGGATGATGGGAGCAGGTCTGGCCGGTTGGTCTTCCTAAACCTATGGATCGGCGCAAAGGATCAAGGGAGGCGATTATGATCAAGACGACTTGGGCGGGTGTTTGCATGGCTTGTTTGTGCTTCCTTGCGGCGCCGGGCGAGCTTTCGGCACAGAGTGACACCAGCAGCGCCACGGAACAGGAACAGGAAGCACAGGTCGAAGAGCAGACAACGGCGACAGCCGAGAAGCCCCTTCCGGGGCCGAAATACCTCAACCTTCGCTGGGACGAAGACTTCTGCTACCTCGACGGCGAGGCCGGCTCGTACCGGGAGGATTTCTTTGACCCCGTCAAGAACATCCATTTGGACGACGATTGGCGCCTGAACGTCGGCGGGGAGTTCCGCTATCGCCTGGAAGCGGAGACCAACAAGGCCTTCGGGGCCACCGAACCGGCCCAGGACACATTCCACGTCTTTCGGTACATGCTGCACGCCGACCTGAAGTACCGGAACCTGTTCCGAGTATTTGCCCAGGGGATTGCCGCTTTTGACGAAGAGCGGGACCTGGCCCCGCGTGGAATCGATGAGAATCGCTGGGATCTTCACCAGTTGTTTTTCGACCTGCGCGTGCTCGGGGAAGACTTGCCGCTCACACTGCGCGTAGGGCGGCAGGAGCTGCAATACGGCAACCAGCGGTACGTCTCGCCGCTGGATTGGGCCACGGTGCGACGCCGGTTTGATGCCGTCAAACTCTTCGCCAAGGGCAAGAGATTCGACGCCGACCTCTGGTATGCCAAGCCCGTAGTCGTGCAGCGCAAGCAGCGAGATCGGTACAACGAAGACTACGATTTCTACGGGGCTTATGTCACCTATAAGGGCATCCCCCGACACGGTGTTGACGCTTATTTCTTCGCCTCCGACAAGATCGGCAACGGCCGGAATCCCAACGGCAACGCCGGCGACGAATCGCGCTTCACGCTCGGTTCGCGTTTCTGGGGTGAGACGGCCGGCTTCGACTACGAGGCGGAACTGGCCGGCCAATGGGGTCGATGGGCTGGTGACACCATCCAGGCATGGAGCTGGACGATTAACGGCGGTTACACGTTCGCGGATATGCCTTGGGAGCCGCGCTTGGGCGCGGGGTTTGACTGGGCCAGCGGTGACGAGCACCCCTTCGACGGCAAGGTGGGCACGTTCGACCAGTTGTTTCCCCTCGGACACGCGTACTTTGGGTACCTGGATCTGATCGGGCGGCAGAACGTCACGGCGGTCAACGTGAATCTGTCGGCCTGGCCGGTCGAAGAAAAAGTCAAGACCGCATTGGCCTATCACACATTCTGGCTCAATGACAACAAGGATGCCCTGTACAATGCGGCCGGAGTCCCCGGTCGGCGCGATCCTACCGGCAACAGCGGCACCGAGATTGGTCATGAGCTGGATCTGACACTCCTATGGAAACTCGATGTGCACTCGTCGCTGTTGCTTGGATACTCACACTTCTGGGACAGTGATTTCATTCGTCAGACTGGTGTGAGCGAAGACGCCGATCTGTTTTACGTGCAATATGGATTTAAGTTCTAGTGCTCCGACGCACGTGATTTGATGGACACCGATGCAACTTCGGGCCGATGGGGAGGAGGGTTCCCAAGAGCAAGGAGTGCAACGGATGGTCAGGAAGACCGTGAAGTACAAGGTGACGTTGAC
>JAUWWQ010000073.1 GCA_030616775.1 Planctomycetota bacterium | reverse complement strand
TCGACAGCATTAATGAACCGGGATGCTACGTATGCAACTGGAGCGGACACTTGCTTCGTGTCCCAGAGGACGCGATTAAGCCTGGACGTTCGCCACTGCTGAGTATCATGGGAACCGAACCTCTATTCACCACGAAGATTAGTGGTGATCCGTATGTCACGGTTTCCAGGGCACGGATGCTCGCTGCGAACCGGGACTTGAGTGTAAACTTCTAGTCAAACCGGATGCGACCGCCCAGGGGGGCGAACAGACCCAGCAAGGAATCTCGTTCGTGCAACTGTTTGCCCCTCTGGCGCGCGCAAAGGGATTCGTTATCGAGGCCAAGACGACAGTCTCCCGACCTCGCAGAAAGGGTAAAGGTGAGCTATATGGTAACTACATCAGGACAGACGCACGAATACGAGTCGACAGGTGCCGGGACGCGCGTTGCCTTTGGGGACATGAATGAGCCAGGGTGTTACGTATGCAACTGGAGCGGGCACCTGCTTCGTGTTCCGGAGGACGCGATTAAGCCTGGACGTTCGCCCCTGCTGAGTATCATGGGAACCGAACCTCTATTTGTCACGAAGCTAAGCAACGACCCCTATATCGCCGTGTCGAGGGCTCGCTTGATTGCTGCGGACCTGGACGTGGCGGTAAACTTCTAGCTTACGAGATCAGAATCCGAACGGTCGTTTCGGAGCCGGAGTGCCCGGGGGCTCAAGCACGCGTGAATCGCTGCTGAGCCCCCCGGTGCTCAAACAGGGCGGACTCAGAGCCCTGCTGGTCAAAGGAAGAGGAGAGGTAAGTTTTCAGCCGTATGCAATGTCCGTGTCGGGTAGCCGAGAATGTCCACGATCTGATCGATCGTAATACCCAGTCCGTAATGGAACCACGCGGTCAGAGCAATCACGTGATGCCCGAGCGTAGTGCCGGGCATCGCATCGGGAACCACCGGCTCGACGTGTTTCTTGCACTTGGGGCAGTAGTCGCGATGGATCGTGTGCTCGGTGACGACCGGCTCAATCTCTTCGGGGATGTCTTCGATGGTTCGCGTACGCTTGTGCGCACAGCGTTGCAGCGGCCCGCCACAACAGGAGCAGCGTTTCAAACGATTGGTCTCCTGCTCATCGATCCGCTCGGGTCGCTGACGCCGGTGACCGGGATGACCCTTCTTGGCACCGGGCTTTCTACGCCGCTTGGGCGTGTTGGGCTTCGCATAGACCGGGACCATTCCCGACGGCGTGGAAGGAGATGGCTGCTGCCCGTTCCTCTGTCCTTCCAGTTCGGCTATGCGTTGGCCCGCAGCCAGAAGTGCCAGGGTGATGACTTCGGGATTGTCCTTGCAGAGTCGCAACGCCTGCGCTTTGCTGAGTTCACCGCGCACCGCGGCGTTGATGAGCGTGCCGACAGATCTCGCCTTCCCTGGCTGCATGTCGGTCTACATACCAGCGCCAAGGCGAGCGCGCAAGTTTGCCTATCTTAACATCCTGTGTCCTCGATCCTTACGCATTGCAGACGGCTGACCTGTTACCTCCGGGCGACAAGTCATGAGATGGCTCAGAGGTACAGCGAGTCCGCCGGACAAGCCTTCTAAGCATCTTCCCTAGGGAGAAACCTCAGGACAATCTCGGCGGAATCGTGCGACAATATGACCCGGTCGTAGGCAGGCGTGCAGGCAACAATGATTGGGCGTCCTGAAGGGCGGAGGTCTCGCGAGTCACGACTGCGCGGGCCTGGCCCGAAGCCAACCCCGACTTGAACTTATGACCGGATTGTGGTATAAGTGACACATGCCGGCTGAGTGTTAGGAATGCGCCTGGCGCGTTCGGCGTTGACAGTGCGTACTCACTTCGGGAGTCAGGTTACGGGTCTGAGATTTGTTGTCGTGCCCGTCGCCCGGGGTGGGATGCCCGATACTGCCAGTAACGGGGTGGAAGTTCGTGAAAGCGCGAGGCGGCAGGCACCTCGAGCGGGTGAGGCTCGGTTATGCCCGAACGAAGAATCATTCTTCTGCTCATCCTGATCATGACGTTCGTCTCGGTGACGGTAGCCGGGGTAAGCACCTACACGCTGTATCGCGCGGCATTTGCGGAGCAACGCGCACGCCTCGTAGAAACAGCGGAAAGCCAGGCACGTCTGATCGAGGCTGTGGCAAGGTTCGAATCGTTGCACGACGAGGATGCTCATCCCGAGGGTTGGGTTGCTGCGACCTTGAGTCAGGTCATCGATTGGCACAAGCAGTACAAGGGTTTCGGCAAGACCGGCGAGTTTACGCTTGCGAAGCGTTCGGGGGATCAGATTGTCTTTTTGCTGAGTCATCGGCACTTCGATCTGGATAATCTGAATCCCATCCCGTTCGATTCGCTGTGGGGCGAGCCGATGCGACGGGCGCTGGCAGGTATGTCCGGGACTGTGATCGGGCTCGATTATCGAGGTGTCAGGGTGCTGGCCGCCCACGAGCCGGTCGCGGAACTGAATTGGGGCATCGTGGCTAAGATCGACCTTGCGGAGGTTCAGGCTACGTTCGTCAAAGCCGCGATTATCACCGGTGGGGTGGGCTTTGTGGTCGTGCTCGTGGGGGCGATGCTCTTCCTACGTGTGAGCAACCCGCTCGTTCGACGCCTTCAGCAAAGCGAAGCCCGAACCCGTGCCATCCTGGAGACCGCGGCGGACGGCATCCTGACCATCAACGATCGAGGCATCATCGAATCGTTCAACGACGCCGCCGAGAAGATCTTCGGCTTCGCCGCAGAGGACATGATCGGGCGGAACGCCGGGATGCTCATGCCGCCCTCGCCCAACGGTGGCCAAGAAGGCCTTCTTGCCGGATACGCCGGAGTCACTGACGAGAGAGGCCGCCGTGTTTATCGGGAAACGGTGGGACGGCGAAGAGATGGCACGCAATTCCCGATGGAGCTGGCCATAAGCGAAGTTCGCCTACCTTCTCGGCCTGCGTCCACCGCAATCGTTCGGGACATAACCGAGCGCAAGGAGGCCGCAGAAAGGTTGACAAGAACGCTGGCGGAGCTGGAGCGATCCAATGAGGAGCTTCAGCAGTTTGCCAACGTGGCCTCACACGATTTGCAGGAACCGCTGCGCATGGTGGCCAGCTACACGCAGCTTCTGGAGAAGCGCTACAAGGATGTACTGGACGGAGACGCCAGGGAATTCATCGAGTTCGCCGTAGATGGGGCAACGCGGATGCAGACGCTTATCAATGACCTGCTCGCTTATTCTCGGGTCGGCGCACGGCCAAGAGCCTTCGAACCGGCGGATTGCACGTCGGTTCTCGATCACGCGATTGCAGACCTGCGCGTCTCGATCGACGAGAATGAAGCCACCGTCACACACGATGGTCTTCCGACAGTGATGGGCGACCCCCAGCTATTTAGGCAGTTGTTTCAGAACTTGATCGGGAACGCCATCAAGTTTCGTAGCGCGGAGGCCCCACATATTCGTGTCGCGGCCGAACGAAATCGTAGCGAGTGGATCTTCTCCGTGCGAGACAACGGGATCGGCATTGATCCACGGTACAAAGACAGGATATTTGTAATCTTCCAGCGCTTACACACTAGACACGAGTATCCCGGAACCGGAATTGGCCTGGCAATCTGCAAAAGGATTGTGGAGCGCCACGGCGGGAGGATTTGGATGGAAAGCGAGGTTGGGAAAGGGGCAACGTTCTACTTCACGATTCCGACAGAAACGGGAGAAAACTATGAGTAGGCAGGACGCAGGGAGGCCGATCGAGATTCTCTTGGTGGAAGACAGCCCCGGGGATGTCCGTCTGACACAGGAGAACTTCAGGGACAGTAAAATCAGGAACAATCTATGGGTCGTTAATGACGGCGAGGAGGCCATGGCTTTTCTGCGCCGGCAGGGAAAACACGCTGGCGCAATACGGCCGGATCTGATAGTGCTCGATCTGAATCTACCGAAGATGGACGGTCGTGAGGTTCTGGCGCAGATTAAGGCGGACGAGGAGCTGAAGCGCATTCCAGTGGTGATCCTGACGATCTCAAAAGCTGAGGAGGATATTATACGGACGTATGACCTTCATGCGAACTGTTACATAACCAAACCGCTCGATCTGGAACAGTTTGCGAAGGTGGTGAGATCCATCGAAGACTTCTGGCTTACGATCGTGAGACTACCTCCACGGTAAGGCAAATGAAGGACGGGAAACTGAAGAGTTTGCTGGTCGAGGATAACCTCGGTGACGCCCGCTTAGTACGGGAGCTGCTGTCGGAGTTCGGCACGGGCGAGTTCGAGGTGGTCCAGGTGGTGCGTCTCGCTGAGGCTATGAAATGCCTCGAAGAAACACACGTTGATGTGGTCCTCCTCGACCTGGGCTTACCCGACAGCCAGGGGCTCGACACTTTTACGCAAATACATGACCGGGCGCCGGCGGTGCCGGTTGTAGTGCTTAGCGGGATGGAGGACGAAGCGCTGGCCGTGGAGGCGGTTCGGGCCGGCGCCCAGGATTATCTCGTCAAAGCCCAGCTAGTGGGGAGCACGCTGGTTCGGGCGGTGCGTTATGCCGTCGAACGCAAGCGATCAGAGGAACTGCTGTACGAAGCCCACCGTGATCTCGAGAAGCGTGTGGTCGAGCGAACCGCGGAGCTCAAGAAAGCCAACGTGCGCCTGGGACGCGAGATCGACGAGCGCGCACGAGCTGAAGAGGCCCTTCGGTTAGATGATGCTCGTCTCCAAGCTTTAGTTGAACTCAACGACATGGCGGATGCGCCCTTCCGGCAAGTCGCGCATTTCGCTCTCGAAGAGGCGGCCAAGGTTACCGAGAGTGAGCTCGGATTTCTCGGCTTCACGAAAAACGATGAGTCGGCCATGGCCATCCACGCTTGGTCGGGTAGGGCGATGGAGCAATGCGAGATTGCCGACAAACCCATGGAGTTTCCCATCGCGGAGGCGGGTCTCTGGGGAGAGGTTATTCGTCAGCGACAGCCCATCGTCGTGAACGATTACCCGGCGTTGAAGGAATGGAAAAAAGGGTATCCGAAGGGCCATGTTCGTATATCCCGCTTTCTTGCGGTGCCGGTGTTCGACGGCGCGCGAATCGTCGCTATTGCTGCGGTCGCGAACAAGGAGATCGGTTATCAGGAGGGCGACGTGCGGCAGTTGACGTTGCTCATGGACGGTATGTGGCGGCTTGTGCAGCGCCAACGAGTCAGAGAAGCGCTTCGGGAGAGCGAGGCGCGCCTGAGCAGCGCCCAGCGCATCGCGCACATGGGTTCGTGGGACTGGGATATACGGACAAACGAGCTGCATTGGTCCGACGAGATTTACCGTATCTTCGGGCTCAGCCCGCAGGAATTTGGGGCAACATACGAGGGCTTCCTGGCGTCGGTTCATCCGGACGACCGGGAATACGTGCAGAGTCAGGTTGACGCAGCCCTGCACGACAATGCGGAATACAGCATCGACCACCGTATCGTGCTCCCAACTGGCGAAGTCCAGTATGTGCACGAGCAAGGGGAGGTGACACGTGATGAAGCTGGCCGGCCCGTGCGCATGGTTGGCACGTTGATTGACATCACTGAGCGCAAGCAGGCGGAGGAAGCGCTCCGGGAAAGTGATCTTTGGATGCACAGCATATTCAACTCCCTGGAGGAGGCCGTTCTTGTCGTCACGCCGGACAGGCAGCTTGTCGACATAAATACTGCCGCCGAGAGAACGTTCGGGTATACGAAGAGTGAGCTAGCCAACCGTTCCACCGAGATTCTACACGTCGACCGTCAGCACTACCTGGAATTCGGAAAGCGAATCCAGGAGGCTTCCGACCGCGGGGAAACGGCGTGTTTTGAATTCGAGGCCAAGAGGAAAGACGGCGTAGTATTTCCCAGTGAACATACCATCTCTTTTCTGAAGAGCGGTGCGGGGAAAGCCATCGGCATCGTCAGCATCGTGAGGGACATCACCGATCGCAAACGGGCGGAGCAGCAAGTACGAGAGCATCAAGCGGAGCTCGCCCACGCCTCGCGTTTAAGCACGATGGGCGAAATGGCCAGCAATTTGGCCCATGAAATCAGTCAGCCATTGGCCACCATCGTCAACTACGTTCAAGCCTGCCTGATGCGGATTCGATCGGGGCGGTCAGGCTCTAGCGATTTCTTGGCCGAAATGGAGCGTGTAGCGGCCCAGGCGAAGCTGGCCGGCGATATTATCCACGGCATGCGGAGCTTCCTCCGCAAAGGCAAGCCGCAGCGAAGGATCATTAACATCAGTGAGCTGGTCCGTGCCGCAGGTGACCTGGTGGAGTTTGAGTCGCGCTCAGCCGGCGGCAAGATGCGCTTTGAACTCGAGGACGCGTTGCCATCGATCACGGCCGAAGCGATCCAGATCGAACAAGTGATGATCAATCTGATGCGAAACGCGATTGAGGCTACGATACAGGCGGATGGAGCTGGTTCGGAGATCGTGGTCAGAACATCAAAGACGGCGGACGGCTCAGTGGAATTCGCGGTCCAAGACACGGGCCCGGGGCTGTCCGGTGAAGTCGGCAAACGCCTGTTCGAACCGTTCTTCACGACGAAATCCGACGGCATGGGAATGGGCCTATCGATCAGCCGAACGATCATCGAATCGCATGGGGGCAGCCTGTGGGCGGAGAGCAACCGGGAGGGCGGCGCTACGTTCCGGTTCACTTTGCCCATTGGTGGCGGAGAAAGCTGACATGAACACAGAAGGGACGGTCTTCATCGTGGATGACAACAAGGACTTTCGCGAGTCCTTGTGTGCGCTGATGGAATCTGCAGGTCTTGCTGCAGAAACGTACATCAACGCCCAGGATTTCCTGGACAACTACGACACCACAGATTCGGGCTGCCTGCTGCTCGACATCAGAATGCCGGGCATGAACGGGCTAGAGCTTCAAGTGAAGCTGATCAAAGACGGGATTCAGATCCCGGTCATCATCATTTCCGCGCACGGGAACGTCGAAAAGGCCGTCCGCGCCATGAAGACCGGGGCGGTCGATTTCATCAGAAAACCGTACGAAGCCGAACTCCTCCTGGATCGCATCTGGCAGGCCCTGCAGCTTGACGCCGACCGGCGCAAGGAACATGCGGGGCGAGCCGAAGTGGCGGAGCGCTTCGCGCTGCTGACACCGCGGGAATTCGAGGTCATGCAGCTCTTGGTCGTAGGAAAAGCGCCCAAAGAGATCGCCTACGCTCTTGGCCTCAGCCGAAAGACGGTGGATGTGCACCGCAGCCATATCATGATGAAATTGAAGACCGATTCATTGGTCGATCTTGTCCGGATGGCTCAGACGTACGGCGACGGAAAGCAGCAGGTCGGACGGTGACAGAACGTACGCCGGACGACTTAACCGCAATCCGTAGGTGGATGTAGAACCCGGTCGCAAGCCACAATCAAGCGGTGGTCAGCTCTATTAGAGAGTCCTCGCCAGCTGAAGCAGCGTAAGTCCAGCACAGTTGTGCGCAGGGTCCGACACTTCGAGCGTCCGCTTGGCTCTGGCAGTAGGACCCGTACGCGGCCGAAGGCTCGGTAAACTCCCCTAGGTCAAGTCCTGATAGCAGGATTCCGATTGCCCGGTAAAAAGATAGGTGTGGATGCGCATCTTATGATGCTCGTTTGTGCATCCGTACGGCAAGCTGGCTTTCCCAGCTTGGGAATGTGTGTTTCAGAACGTGGAGAATCGAAAATGAAGAAGAGATTGAGCATTGCTGTTGCCCTCTGTGTTCTTGCCGCGGTCGGGATATGGTTATCAACAGGCACGGAGGCCCTAGCTGGTCGCGGCGACGGTCCGGTCATCTACGTAACGAGCCAGGAGTTGTTCTACGATTCCATCGTGACGGCTGATCCGCTGCCGCCACACGGACCGTTCCAGAAACTTGAGATGGAAGGTCCGACCGGTCTTCAGACCGAATACGGCCCCGGCGATCCAGAATATCGTGGAGGCCGTTGGTGGTTCGATTCGAACGGCAACGACGAGATGGACGAGGAAGACCACTACTTCTCCTGCCCGCTTCTGGGCCCTGGGCGGGAAGAGCCGTAGTGACAACGCCGAGAGCTGAAACACAAGAGCGGAGGCTGAGTGCGAGCCCTACTACAGCAGCCTGCCACAGATTTCGTGAGCAGTGCTACCAACGTAATGCAGGGGCCGGCGGAGGCTCACGAATCTCGAGTCTCTCGCGAAAGGCCGTAGGCGATTCGTGCGTCCCCCTGGCAGCGGCAGCAGAGCCCCTTGCGCGCCAGCAGGTTCGGTAAACTTCCCTAGGCCAAATGCTGATTGCACGATTCCGGTCGCTCCGGTAAATGGCTTGGGTGTGGATGTGCGTTCTATTGTGCTCGATTGCGCGTCCGCACTGACAGTGGAGGTGTCGGATGCACGGCGCTCCAGTGCGGGCCTGGATTAGTAATGCTTCCTTCCCCCTCCGGAAAGCACCGGATGACTTGAGTTGCCCGGTGCTTTCTTTTGCGCGTTCCGTTTTTCTCTTGTGGACTTGGTCTCTGTGACAGTCTCCAGTCTTTCCGTAGGAGCTCAGGGCAAGTCTTAGAAAGCGTACTGTGCCGACAGTCCGTAATGGCGTGAGTTGCAGCGGAATGGCATTCGGCCGCGACACGGTGACGCACGTGATGACTGTCCGTAGGTTTCACCTGTTATGTGCTTGCACCACGTCTTTGCGAAGCGGAGCAGGAGAGTGCGGTGTTTGGGCGTCCATCTTGGACAAGGCATCGACGTTCCAAAATTCCCTAAGCCGATTGCTAATTGCGGGGCCTGTGTCCACCTGCTCAAATGGGGGCCTCAGTTGAATCGCGTCTCAATCGGTACTGACTGAAACCAGGAAGTGCAGTGGCGCGGCATGAAGGTCGGGACCGTCGGGCCGAGCGGGCCGGTACGGTTCCCGAGGCGCGGTTCGTTTGCTCTCGCATCGCTAAGTGGAGACGAAGCGCGTGGTGCCGCGGAAGGAAAGGCAATCGGTGCGGACTTTCACGATCGGTACTCCAGACAAACCACACGCGGACCCCGCGGAAGGTGGCGCTCACGTGCCGGTCGCAGCGGCGCAGGTGTTAAGCCGGGCGGATGGGGCGTTTGTCCAGGCACGCCGACGTGCGCGGGGAGGCTACTAAGGAGCTGCTTATGTTCAGACTAACGGCGGATGGCTCGAATCCATCCATGAGTGTAGTGCCCAGATCGGCGCAGAGCGACAGATTAAGAAAGGACGGCATGGATATGAAGAGCGATACCACGAGATGTCGGGACAAGGTTGGATGGCTGCCTGGGCTAGCCGGGGCGCTGGCCGTACTGGTAGGTATCCAAACAAATGCGTTAGCATTAACATTGCAGATTGACGTCACAGATCCGTCCGGGACCCCGGTCAGTGGCTTCCGCTGGCTGTTGGAGGAGGACAACACCGACCAGCCCATCCCGGGAGAGTTGGTCTCAGATAGCCTTTCCGTCGGGATTCACAAGAGCCACGCGCCCGTCTTTGACTCGGGACGTACCGTCGGAAGCAGCGCAACCGTCGAGGTGCCTGGCGATCAGGCCTTCTTCGTGTCCGTTTTACCCGACTCCGGCCATACGCTGAGCGGAGCCCGGGTGGAGCCCGGACAAACCCAAGTTACGGTGATTGTCAATCCGTATCCGGTTCCCACGGCGCAGATTTCGGTTCTTGCATTCAAGGACACTTGGCCGCTCAACAATGCGCCGGAACTCCCCATCGAAGAGGGGCTCGAGGGTTTCACCGTGGTCATCCACGATGCCGGAGGGCAGCAGATGATGGACGCGTTCGTCAACCCGCTCGGAACGAAGTACGTGTTTGATGCGGGCACCGGTGACCCGGTCATGGTCGACGGGGCACCCGTCGTGGACGTCATGGGGAACGGCATCATAAAGACGGGAATCACGGGCGAGGTTCTGATCCGATTCCTTCCGCCCGGCAAATACGGTGTGCAGATCATACCGCCGGCCATGCCACCCGGTGAGGAGTGGATCCAGACGACAACGCTCGAAGGCACAAAAACCATCGATGCGTGGGTCAAGGCGGGCGAGCCGCCGGTGTTTGTCGAGTTCGGCCCGGCTAGCTACCACGTGTTTATGGGTTTCGTTCAGGCATTCGATTGCCTGACGGACCCACCGTCAGCAACCTGCCCGGGGGCGACGGCGGCCAATCCGCTGGAACCCACGGGCACGATCACGGGGCAGCTTCTCTTTAACCACTTCGGGGCGCCGCCCGCGTTGCAGGGGTTCTTCCCCGGACAACCCGTGGAAGACTGCTGGGTAGGACTGAACGACGCGTTTTCTCGCCGCGCTGTTTACTCGGCTCCCTGTGATGATGGAGATGCCAACTTCACCATCGCCCATATCCCGCCAGGGACCTATCAGCTCGTGACCTGGGACAAGCACCTCGATTCGCTCTTCGGATTCAACACGGTCACGGTGCCGGATCCGGTCCAAGGCTGGAATATCGATCTGGATCAGGTGCTTGCATTCAGATGGTTCGGCACGCTCGAAGGCACCGTCTTCTACGATGCGGACGAGGACGGATTCAGAGATCCCGACGAAGTGGGCATCCCCCACGAAGAGGTCCTTCTTCGTTTCCGTGACGGAACCATCTATCAGGCGGCACCTACCGATTTCTTCGGTAACTATTCCTTCTCAGAGGTCTTCCCCTTCTTCAAGTGGTTGATTGTCGAGATCGGCTTCGCTCGCCTGAAAGACACCGGCTACACGAACATCGTTGATGCCGGAGGCGAGATTCCGCCCGACAACGGCTGGGTCATGCCTTCTCGCGGCATACTCAACCCCCAGCCTCAGGTGGATGCGAATGGCAACCCCATCATCAATCCGAACACGGGCAACAACTTGTCCCGCACCGAAAGCGGCGGGGCGCCCGGCGAGTTTCTTCTTCAGGCCATGCACCTGTTCCTCGGCCAGGCCAACGTCATCGACTGGGGCAAGGTCTTTTACGGCCCTGGGGGGAGCGGCGGCATCGCCGGCATGGTCTACTACGCGGTGACCCGCGCCGAGCACGATCCGGCGTATGCCGCGGCAGAAGGTTGGGAACCCGGTATTCCGAGGGTGCAGGTGGTTCTGTACCAGGACGCCGACTTCGACATGATCATTGATGATCTCGACGGAGCCCTCGGGCCCACTCTCGCGGACGTGGACAACTATCCGCTCGGCTGGATGGAGCTTGGCGGCGCCCCCGGTCCCGAGGACATCGACCGGAACCTCAACGGCGCCTTCGATCCGGGTGACGCCCTCCAGATCGTCCACACGGATAGCTTCGATGACGATGCGCCGACCGGGTGCATTCAGACCCTTCCGGTCATCCACGGACAAGAGGCCCCTGAGTGCTTTGACAACTTCGGGACCTGGAACCAGTTGCGTCCCGGCGTCTTTGACGGCGGTTTCGCGATCGCCTCGCACTTCCCCGGCGGAATGGCAAGCGGCAGCGCCGAGGTCGATGGCCTACCGCCCGGCTTCTACATCGTCGAGGCCGTCCCTCCGAAGGGCTACGAAACGCTCAAGGAGGAGGACAAGAACGTCGATTACGGGGACGAGTATGTTCCGGGCACTGTTGCAGCTCTTCCGCCGGAGTGTGTGGGCGACCCGCACACGGTGCCTCCGTTCCTGACGCTGTTCGAGGACATCGATGCACCGTACGCCGGCGACAGCCGACCGCTTTGCGATCGTAAGCTGGTGGCCCACTCCGGCACCCAGAACAGTGCCGTCGAGTTCTTCATGTTCACGCCGGTGCCCAAGGCCGCTCGTGCCGTGGGGTTCATCAACAACGACCTGGCCGCCGAGTTCGACACCAGCAGCCCGGTTTTCGGCGAGAAGCAGGCTCCGGCCTGGGTTCCCATCGCGTTCTTTGATTACGCGGGGAACGAGATCACCCGAGTCTACGGCGACGAGTTCGGCACCTACAACGCCTTGCTGCCGTCAACCTATACGGTCAACATCGCGTCGCCGACCGGGGTCTCGCCGAACCTGATCTCGTTCGTGATCAATCACCCGGGCCCGATTCCCAATCCGAAGAACCCGGGGCAATTCATGACGGACCCCTTCTTCAATCCCAGCTACAGTCAGACGCCTTTCACGTTCAACTTCGAGCCCGGCAAGACGACGTATCTGGACACGCCTGTGATCCCGGTGGCCGCGTTTGCTGGCTTCCCCAATGGGCCGCTGGATATGGAACCCCCCGACGGTACTCCCGTCATTTATTTGGTAAGTGGTCAGGGGCAAGACTCGGGGCCCATCGTGTGCCGCAATGGCAGGTCGATCACGATCACGTCTATGCGCGATACGAGAGTGCCCAACCCGGACTACGATCCAGCAGTGCCGGGGAGCCAGCTCACCGTCGTCCGCGACTACAGCTTTGGGAAGGACGAAGGGACGGTCACCTTGAACGGCGTTCCGCTCGCCATCCAGAGCTGGAACGAGAATAGAATTAGGATCAGGGTCACGGATATCAATTCACTATCCACCGGACAACTGATGGTCACGCGTGGTGACAACGGCCTGTCGACACCGATCGGGATTACACTTCATGTTGGTGGATGCGATGCGGTGGTCCGCGTCGATGCTCCGGGCACCTGGCCGCAGACGCCCATTCAGGATGCCATCGACGCCGCGGACCCCGGAACTCTCATCGTGGTGGCGCCGGGCGTCTACAAGGAAAACCCGATCATCTACAAGAACGTCAAGCTCCAAGGCTGGGGAGCGCCTTCGACGACGATCAACGGCAACCCGGTTCCGTTCGAGCGGGTCACCGCCTGGCATAGCAAGATCGACGCGTTGATAGCCAGCGGCGACCTGGTGCCGATTGATACCGAGGAGGCCGAACGCTTCTTTGAGGCCACGGAAGGCCCGTGCGTTTTTGTCAACGGAGTCGCTGAGACGTTTGACGAAAACTCACCCGGGCTGATCGATGGCTTCTCGATCATGGGCGGCGTGGCCGGCGGCGGCGTGTATGTGGCCGCGCACGCGGACTACATGCGGGTCAGCAACAACAAGATCACGAACAACCAGGGAAGCTTCGGTGGCGGGATCACCGTCGGGCAACCCGGTTTCGACACGATGAATGACCACATCAATATCCACCACAACAGGATCGCCATGAACGGCGGCATCAATGGTGGTGGCGGCGTGACGTTGTTCCTCGGGGCGGACAATTACGTTGTGGAGGACAACCGGATCATCGGCAACTTCTCCCGCAACGTAGGTGCCGGTGTCGCCCACATTGGCCTGAGCGACAGCGGAACCATCGCCCGCAACGAGATCGCCTTTAACGAGCTGTTCTACGGCGCTCAGATCGGCGGTGACGGTGCCGGCATCTACGTCGGCGGCGTTTTGAATCCGGAAGACCCCGGCGAGATTAGTGCCGGTACCGGGTCGGTCAGCATCGTGTCCAACCTGATCCAGGGTAACCTGGCCGGTTCGGGCAGCGGCGGCGGTATCCGTGCCCTCAGCTTCAACGGACAGGATACTGCGGGCCTTCCGGCTGATTGGTACTCGCTCGAGATCTACAACAACATGATCGTCAACAACGTGGCGGCCTTCCGCGGCGGGGGCATCGCCCTCCAGGATGTCGCCGACGTGAGTATCATTCACAATACGATCGCCAATAACGACTGCACGGCGACCGCGTCACTGGCATTTCCTCCAGGAAACCTGGCGCAATCCAACCCGCAAGTGGGTGGGATCGCGGCGAATGCCCACAGCGCCCAGCTCGCGGCGGCCACCGGGCAGACGTTCTCCAACCCGGATCTGCGAAACAACGTCATCTGGCACAATCGCTCGTTCTCGTGGGACGCGACGGTCCAGGGCATTGTGCCGAACACACCGGCGTACTGGGATCTCCAAGTAGTCGGTGCTGCCGGCAGCATGGATCCGCAGTACTGTGTCCTTACCGACACGACGGGTTATGCTCCGACCAACATCGCCGCTGATCCTGACTGCCTCACGGAGTACAACAACAATCTCTTGACGGCCTTCGTGCTTGACGAGGGCGGAAACGCCATCACGGTCAGGTACTTGGAGCTGGATCTCAGTCTCGGCGACTACCACATCGATGGAGCCTCGCCGGCAGTCGATGCCGGAGGCACCTTCCCCGCGGTTCCCGAGCTTGATTCGGATATTGACGGTGATTCCCGCCCTGCGGTCGATCCCGACATCGGCGCTGACGAAGTGGCGGTGGTAGCGCAGGCCAAGGCAACCAGAAATGCAAGGAGATAAGAATAATGAAGCGTATCAGACCCTATCACTTACTTAGCTTGTTGATGTGTTTCGGCGTCGCGGTGGTGCCGGTCAGTGCGGACATCTTCTCGCAGTGTCCGCCGGACACCGACGGGATGGACACCGACGGCGATGGCGATGCCGGCAACGATCACGTGTGCCTGCACGTGACCGCCAGTGACGGCTTCGTCAACATGGCCGACGGGCGGCTCATGTATATGTTCGGCTTTCACGACGTCACCGGCCTGCCGGACGCGGACGTGATGGCCGACGGCATGCTCGGCGCCGAGTTTCCCGCGCCCACGATTGAGGTGAGTGAGGGCCAGAAACTCTACCTGAGCCTCAGCAACGTCGGTATGATGGTGCGGCCCGACCTGTTCGACGCCCATACGATCCACTACCACGGATTCCCCGAGGCTTCCGCGATCTTTGACGGGGTGCCCGGTCCCTCGGTCTCCATCAACATGGGCTCAAGCATCACCTATTTCTACAATAACGTCGAACCCGGGACGTACATGTGGCACTGTCACTTCGAGGTGACCGAGCACATGCAGATGGGCATGCTCGGCAACCTCGTCGTGCGTCCGATTCAGAACAACCTCCCCAACCTGACGGATCTGAACGGTTTCACCCATCAGACCGGTTACACGTACGCCTACAACGACGGAGATGGGTCCACCTACTACGACGTGGACTATCCCATCCAGTTGCATTCGTTCGATCCGGTGTTCCATGACGCCAGCTTCACGGTTCAGCCGCTGCCGTTCGCCAACATGAAGGACACGTATTCCATGCTGAACGGGCGGGGGTATCCGGATACGGTCAACACGGCGGAACTGCTGAACACGGCTGATGACGAGGGCTATGAGGCGCGTTATTCGCAGAAGGTCCACTCGCTGATCGAGGCGACCGAGGGCGACAAGATCCTGCTGCGGGTTTCCAGCCTCTCCACGACGCTGTTCTATACCGTGACCACGACCCTCGGTGTTCCCATGAAGGTCATCGGGCGCGGCGCGCGACTTCTGCGAAGCGCTAGCGGGCAGGATCTGTCCTTCGAGACCAACGCGCTTAACATCGGTGGAGGCGAAGGCCTCGACGTGATCATCGATACGACCGACGTCGGGCCCGGGACCTACTTTCTCTACACAACAAACCTGAACTATCTGAGCAACGACACCGAGGACTTTGGGGGGATGATGACGGAGATCGTCATCGCGGCTGCGCCCCTCGCGGTCACCGACGACCAGCCGCCGGTGAGGCTACGGCGCGTGGACACGACCAAGCGGATACGAGGCGGCAAGCCCCTGCGATGATTCGAGCTTACATTGCGGGTAACAAGAATGGGCGGAAACGAAAATAACCAGGAAGCACACGGACTTTTGGAGTACGGAATCATGAGAACGCATCTTCATTCCAAGGGCACACAGTTTACGGTAGCCGTCATGGCGGCGCTGGCCCTGTTTGCCACTGATGCTTACGCGGTAATTGATGGACTAACGGGTAGCACCTTTACCCTGAGCGCGAAGGACGGCTACGTCCTGGGCGGGGATGGTTTGAGCATCTATACATGGGGCTTTGCTGACGACACTGGTCCCATGCAGTACCCCGGCCCGACGCTGATCGTCAACCAGGGGGCGCTCGTGACGGTCTCTCTCAAGAACTACCTGCCGGAGCCGGTGTCGATCGTCTTCCCGGGGCAGGAGGGGGTAACGGCCACCGGCGGCGTGGCCGGACAGCTCACGCAAGAAGCTCCGGCAGATAACGGCGCCACGACGGTCGAGTACCAATTTCAGGCCAGCGAACCGGGTACATATCACTATCACAGTGGTACCCACATGGATCTGCAGGTCGAGATGGGTCTGGTAGGGGCGATTATCGTCCGGCCGACCGAATTCCCCATCGATCAGTGGGCCTACAACCATACTGACTCGGCTTATGACCATGAGTATCTGTTTCTACTCACCGAGATGGATTATGACGTTCACTTGATGGCCGAGTTCGGCTTGTGGGACCAGATCGATACTACCACCTTCCATCCGGTGTACTGGTTCATCAATGGGCGGAACTTTCCGGATACGACCCTTGCAGCTGACACCCCGTGGCTTCCGAATCAGCCTTATAACTGTCTGCCGCGCATGCATCCGGGCGAGAGACTCCTGCTTCGGATCATCGGCGGGGGAAGGGACTTGCATCCGTTCCACCCTCACGGCAACAACACCACGGTGATTGCAAAGGACGCTCGGCTGCTTCAGAGTCCTTTGGGAACTGGAGCGGACCTGGCCTACAGCGATTACACCATCACCTCCCTTCCCGGGCAGACGGTGGACGCAATTTTCGAGTGGACCGGTGCGCAGTTGGGTTGGGACGTCTACGGGCATGCCCCCGGCGATCCGATGGAGCCGTTTGAATACGCTCCGGACCACGGCAAGCCTTTCCCGGTGATCCTGCCGGGGCAACAGGAACTCACCTTTGGCGGAGGGTACAGTGGCAGCCCGTTTCTGGGTGCCGCAGGTGATCTGCCGCCGGGTGAGGGCGGTCTCAACGTGTATGGTGGATTCATGTATCCGTGGCATTCCCATGCCGAGAACGAGATCATTAATAACGACATCTTCATCGGCGGCATGCTGTCCTTGCTGATCATCGAGCCGCACGGCACGCCCATTCCATAAAGAAAAGGAGGCAACACAAGATGAACCATAAGATGCTGAAAACAATCTCCTGCGGCGTCTTGCCGCTAATGACCCTTGCGATGGTGGCGGGTACGGCCACAGGTGCAGAGTATTATCTTCGGGCCGAAGCTTTTACGAAGAATCTGCCGGATCCCAGCGGCGTGGGAACCATACCCATCCCCATGTGGGGGTTTGCCCTCGACGACAGTTTCGAAGGCCTCGAACTCCAGGCCGTGAGCGTGCCGGGACCCCGGCTGACGGTTCCGGCAGGTGACACGACGCTGACGATTCACCTGGACAACAACCTGTCGGTTCCGATTTCGCTTACGATCCCGGGGCAGATCACCACGAAGACCCCGGTCTTCTTTACGGACGGTCAAGGCCGCCAGCGGGTACATTCATTTACGCACGAGACGCCCGCGGGCAATACCACGATGGTGGACTACACGTGGACCGGCCTGGAGCCGGGTACGTACCTTTACCTGAGCGGCACTCACCTGGCCGTGCAAGTACAGATGGGGTTGTACGGCGGCGTTACCATAGATGCCGCGGCCGGTGAGGCCTACTCGGGGGTTACCTACGATGCCGAGGTGATGCTGCTCTACAGCGAGATCGACCCGGCGCTGCATACCGCGGTGGACGATGGGAGCTACGGCACGACCGGCCCGACGAGTACGGTTGATTACAACCCGAAGTATTTCCTGATCAACGGGGAGCCGTATACCTCGGCGACGTTGCCCATGTCGGCTGGTGCCGTCGGGAACCGCGTGCTCTTGAGGTTCCTGAATGCGGGCCTGCAGACCCACGCCCCGAACCTGTTGGGGATGTACATGAGCGTGATCGCCGAGGACGGGAATGTCTACAACTTCCCGAAGGGGCAATACTCGCTCACGTTGCCTGCGGGGCAGACGAAGGATGCGATCGTCACACCTTCGGCGGACGGCGCCTACCCCCTGATCGATCGAAGGAGTGATGTGACTAACGCCGGCGGCTTCTCGCTCGGTGGCATGGTGCGGTTCCTGGAGGTCGCGCCATAGTTCTGCCTTGGCAGGGACGATCATGCGACTGAGTTGGGCGGTTAGTTCTTTTGGAGTTTGTTTAGTACATCGTGTGACAGCCGGAGAGAGGGTCAAGGCCGCGGCGTTCGTAATGCCTCCAAACGGGCGCCGCGGCCAATCCACCGGCGGTGATTTGTTCCCCGGGTAGTCGGCGCGGTGATGAGCACGACATTGCTGGCATGATAGAAGAATGCCGCATCCGGGATCGATTCTCGAAGGGAGGAAGGAGACCATACCGTGAACCCCCTACCTGCGTCGGAACATCGCAACGCAACTTCTCTTCCACGACCTGCGGTCACAAGTGCGCACATATGTGTGAGCGATCTTCTGTTTGTCGCTGCCCTGACGGTGACACTGGGCGCTTTAGGATGTACGGCGGCACAGAAACGAGAGACGCAGAAGGTCAGCATGGGGCCCGAGGATAGGAGCACGCGGGGCTCCTCCTCTTCGCACGACGGCGAGAGCAATGTGGCAGAAGCTGAGCGCTGTCCACCTGGCTCAGAGCTGGGGATGGAAGTACTCAGCCTGAGGCTGTCCGCCGCCGGGTATATGCTCGATCTTCGGTACCGGGTAACCGATCCGGAGAGAGCGTCAACACTCATGAATCCGGAACTGAGACCGCACCTGATCGATCAAAAAACGGGCGCCAAGTTGGCTGTTCCTAGAATGCCCAAAGTCGGGCCCTTGCGACAGACGGCCGAGAAGCTGACTACGGATCGCACCTACTTCTTTGTGTTTGCAAACCCCGGTCGCTTTCTCAAGACGGGGGACACGGTGACCCTGGCGCTTGGTGACCACCGAGTGGAGAATCTCGTCATCGAATAAGTGGGGGAGAGCTGCCATGGTTGTGGATACTGGTACGGAACGGACCGAAAACCATCGACTCAACATTCGTTGCCTCCCCCATCCGCCAATTCGGCGGCTAAAGTCGAAAGCTGCAGCCGACGACGCGGCGCGGATCGCAGATTGCCTGACCGCGACGCGTTACGTGGATCAGGGATTGGACGAGACGGCGCTCTTCACGGCTTTGCACACTTGCGCCTATCAGGCTACCCATGCGGCGCCACAGGCCGGAGACTCGGCGGAGGCGCAAGATGAATGGTCTCGTCGATGGTCAGCCATGCGCGACTACCTCGTGGAGCGAAATCTGGGGCTTGCGTATGCGATGGCCGGCCGCTTTCGCTCTACCGGCGTTGAGCGGGATGATTTGTGCGGCGAGGCGCTTTTCGGCCTGGTGCGAGCTACGGAAAGGTTCAATCCATGGTGTGGCTTTCGCTTCAGTACGTATGCGTGCAATGTAATCATACGTGCTCTGATTCGCCTGGTGACGAAGGTCAGCCAATACCGGATTCGGTTTCCCGGACATTATGACGCGGCGTTGGAGCGTCCCAGTCGAGCGGATGCGTGGTCGGAGCTCTTTGTCGACAGGCTCAGCCAAGCACTGGAGGAGAACGCGGCCGAATTGACGGAGCGCGAAGTCACCGTCCTGGGCTGGCGGTTTCCAAAAGACGGTGGGGCCGAACTTACACTCGCGCAGGTCGGTGACATCTTAGGGTTAAGTAAGGAGCGCGTCAGGCAGATTCAAGACAGGGCATTGGCCAAACTGCGCAACGTCTTGGAAACGGATCCGATTCTGCAATGAGTAATGCGGTCTAGCCTGGCCATCCGCGACCTATGCCGGTGAAAGATTTCGACAGTACGACTGGGGCCGAAAATAGGCGCGGCGTTGGTCGTCCTCGTTCAGGTCGCTGCGACAGTTCTCGCAGCTGTGGTTAGGAATGGAGACGCATTGCTGAGGCTGCGAGGAGCGCGGACATGAAAGTCAAATCTCTAGTCCTGGGCGCCTTTGCCATTTCATGTGTGGCAGGTCCTGCGACGGCCGCCTGTGTGTGGAAGGCAGCGCCATCCTTTCCGACCGGCGACAGGAGAGGGGCCTTCGCCGTGAATCAAAGTGGCACGCTCGTGGCCATCGGAGGTCGGCCGTTCATCGGCGGCGAAAACGCTTCCGTTCATTACTTTCCACCGGGTGGGACAGCCTGGCAGTCAGGGCAGCCGCTGGAGCACCCGCTCATGCAACCCGGAGCGGGCGTTGACGGCAGCGGCCGAATCCTCGTCTTCGGCGGCTGGAGTTTCGATGACACCGG
>JAUWWQ010000027.1 GCA_030616775.1 Planctomycetota bacterium | reverse complement strand
GCGGATACCAGTAAGCCCTGCAAAGCTCCTCGAGCGCCTTTCGAGCGCGGGTCTGGCTCGCCTCGTTAGGTTTGGCCGCCATCACCAGACTCCAGTGCGTGGTGGCAAACTCTCGGGGACCGGGCGGGTTTTTCATGCGACTATCGTAACGGTGAGGCCCCGCGCCCGGTTCTGGCCCAAGAAGCCGCCCGAGCCCGGGGCAGGCCATTGTGGAGGCAACTCTTTACCAAGTGCGCGGTCTGTAAAGAGTTCCGCGCTTCGACGAGAAGCCGTGTCCTGGGGCTGTCTCGACGGACCAGATTGTGCCAAAAATTCTCCATCTACGCTAGAGGAGCTCTCAACCGGCGGAGGCGGGATCCTGTCGTTCCTGGAGTCCGATGACTCCCGGCGACCGGCCACCTCTCATTACGACGCGCTAACTTCTTAAAGGCGTCGAGTTGGGCCGGGCAACCATCAGCCGTCGTGATCACCGCCGATAGCTCAGTTTGCCTGTTCACGGGGCTACGGTCGGGCGCCGTTCCGTCCTAAGCGCCGAAGAGCCGCACACCTTGCTGTTACCGACCCATAAGAACAAGCCCACCGGCCGCCGAGGCGGTTCCGACACCCGGTATGGCCAGTCTCGAAGCCGCGTTGAGCACGTGGATGTTCGCAGGCGAACGCCGCGGGACGGGAACCGGAAAGGTTGGGTCGGTACGCCAAAGCGTGTATACTGTCACTCGGCTGTAGTTGAGGCCTGTAATTGTTGGGAGGGGGCCATGTCGGGCGGCAAGCCGATTGCCGGTGTCCTTGAATTAAGATCGGTGACGCTCTTTGCCTCGGCAAAGGCCCGTGCCCTACCAGGGCATCTTGCCAGGACATTTCGGACCGGCCACCCTTCCGTGGAATCTACGAGGAGCTGTGATTAACCATTCAAAGTCTGGTGCGCAATGCAAGGTCGCTTTTAGGAGTGGTAGCAATGGAGCGCTTAACGTTGTTTGTACTATTGGGTGCCGCGGTGATGGCAGTGCCTCTCATGTTTGCCAATGCCAACATCGATGGCAACTGCGACGGCTGTGTCGACCTGGCCGATTACGCGATGATGCAAAGGGAGTTTACGGGCCCGGGTTGTCCGCCGAGAGAGATCCGCAGCTTCTACGGTTTCGGCACCGGCTCGTTCGTGGTCATCCCGGATGTCCCCGGAGAAAACGGCTTCGTCGTTACGGACATCATTTGCAGGCATGATTATAGCGGCGTCATCATGGTCAGTCTTATTGAGGAATTCGCTGACGAATCTGACGTAAAATCCCGCTTCTGGATGCCGGAACCAGGGTACGTACTGCACTTCAACTCCGGCATACCGCTGCGAAGCGGCTCTCGCTTGATAGTAGATGGAACGCTGCTCAAGGACGTGACGATTAGCGGCTATACTTATTGACTCAAACTTACCGATTGCCGGCTTCCAGGCTTATCCCACCTGGTTGGCACCAATGGAATATGCCGGTACAGCGTTAACTGGTCGCCCGCGGGCGTCCTCGCATGCGCAGTTCACCTGATCGCTTGTGAAAGTGGCGTCACCACGAACGATGATCTGCTTTCCGGTTTCCGTCTCGATCTGATTGAGGGCGCTGCGTTTGCTGTTGAGGATCTGGTAGGCCACGTCGCTTGCGACCGTGACGACCACCTTTTGCACATGCTCATGGTGGGAGGCCAGTTGGATGATACGCATCACATCGAGAAGCACAGAGTCAGGCATCTTGACCAGACCGGAGCCTTTGCAGTGGGGACAGTCGTAATAGATATTGCGTTTGAGTGACGGTCCGCGACGCTGGCGGGTCATCTCGATGAGTCCGAACGGGTTGGTTCTGAGAATCTTGGCCCGCTCTTTGTGTTTCTTGATTGCTTCGCGCAACGCCCGTTCCACGGTGCGCTTGTGACGGTCAAGCCGCATGTCGATAAGGTCGCAGACGATCAAGCCGCCCAGGTCGCGCAGGCGTAGCTGGCGGGCGATCTCCTCGACGGCTTCCAAGTTGATCTGGAAGGCCGTCTCCTCGGCGTCGTCCATGGTGCGGAATCGGCCGCTGTTCACGTCAATGGCCACCAGCGCCTCGGTCGTATCGATGACCAGCGAGCCGCCCGAAGGCAGCGGCACGTGGCGCATGTTGATCTTTTCGATCTCCTTTTCGATACCGAACCGGTGGAACAATGGCTCGCGGTGGGAATAGAACTCCACAACCGTCTTGGATCGCGGCATTGCAATTTGCAGAAACTCGCGCGCTTTTTTGGCGGTTTCGGCCTCGTCTACGATCACCCGCTTGAATCCGGCCGTGTAGATGTCGCGAATCGTGCGGGTGACCAAGTCCGACTCCTGATATAGCTCCGCAGGAGGGGGAAGCCGCTTGATGCGTTCCGCCACCGTCTTCCAGAGGCGCTGCAGGTAGTGCAGATCGCGTTGCAATTCGCGTTTGGATTGATTCAGCCCGGCGGTGCGAAGGATGAAACCCATGCCGGACGGCAGCTCGAGCTGCTTGAGCATCTCGCGCATACTCCGCCGGTCGGCCTCGTCCTCGATCTTCCGCGAGACGCCGTGGCGGTTCATACCGGGCATCATCACCAGGAACCGGCCGGGGATGGAGAGATACGTCGTCAAGGTCGGACCTTTGGTGCCCACACCTTCTTTGGTCACCTGGACAATGACTTCCTGGCCGCGGCGAAAACACTTCTGTATAGGTGGGCGGTTGTACCGGGGGATCTTCCTTCCCACTTCCTCCGTCCGGCCCTTGTGGTCGGGAAAATATTGTGGTTTGACGTCGGAGATATGGAGGAATCCGTTTTGGGACAAGCCGAAGTCGACAAATATGGCTTGGATACTCGGCTCTACGTTGGTGACACGTCCCTTGTAGATATTGCCGACGTGCGACTGCGTCGCCGTGCGTTCGATGAACAGCTCTTCCAAACGACCTTCGTGGAGTACGGCGATACGGCACTCAGCACCGGCTGAGACGTTGATCAGCATCTCCCGCGCATCCTGATCACCGGGAGCTGCCCTGCTCTCGACCGCTCTTTCAGTTGCCCGTCGGCGAACAGCTTTGGATTTGCGGGGCGTTTTCCGTTCTGCGGCGGCCTTCTCCCGGTCGGGCGCGGGCTCCTCTTGTCTTGGCGCCCGACGGACACGACGAGAGGCGGCGCGGGGGGCTGCTTTCTTTTCAATCTTGGCTGGTGCGGTCTCGCTGCTCGCATCGGCTGAAGCGGCACCGACCATACTACCCGTCTTCTTACGTGAAGACTTGGCACTTCGTCTGGAACGCCTGCGTGTCGTTCTTTTGACTGCGTGGACAGAGCCGCCCTCGTCTGCCGCGGGTGACATCGTTGTCACGTCGGCAACATCCACCTGCCTGGCTGCAGGAACTGCGGGCGTCGCGTCGGACGGACCTCCTGTATCCGTACCGGCGGAGCTGCCGGGGATGGTGGTCTTCTTCTTGCGTCTGACCACCCTCTTGCGTCTCCGGGGAATTCGAGTCTTATCGCCGGTCATGAATGCGTATGCCTGTTGATTGTCTGCTCCCACTGCACCTCCAAACGCCGGATTCGATGGTTAATCGAGCCCGGGTCGAACCCCAAAGTCTGTGCGATCTCCGCGGGCTTCGCTGTGCGGCCACCACTGATGCGAAGTACAAACTCGACGTTGTTGCCGTCAGCATGCATGTCCGCAAGATAGGGCCGCACATCAATGGCCCGCACCTGCCCGTCCTTCCGGCTGGCCCGTTCGACTTTCAGAGATACGGCCTCCAGAATCTGGCGGATGCGCGACTCGACATCTATACTAAACCCGTCACCCAGGTCAAGACGATAGCGCGCCAGGGCGGGCTGGAGTCGCTCGTGCGGCCTGAGGCGTCGGGCACCTGTCATATTGATGCCTGCCGGCAACTGCTGGTCTAGCTCACATAGCGCCGCTTCGCCGTCTGCGAGTTGGTCGAACTCGACAACGATCGACTCGGCATCCGACGCCAACCCGACCGGAAGCGGCAGCGGAATTGATACTCGCGGATGCGGGTTAAAGCCCTCGGTGTATCGAACCGGCAGCGCCGCTCTCGCCAAGGCACGGTGGAACATCCGCAGTGTATCACGATGCGACAGGAATCGCAGGTCACCATCCACACTGTAGGTGAACACCCATCGTTGCCGTTCACCCGGGCCGGGTGCTTCACGTGTCTGCGAGCATCCCATTACTTGCTGAATTTCTCTGGCTTGCATCAAGCAGGCAGCACGGTTTAGTAAGCCGCCGCGAGGTCCACGTCACACTATTAGATCGGATCCTCAGGCAGCACTTTCCTCGTCTCATCTCGTAAGTAGTTGGTTACTTGTCTTTCCGTTTCGAAGCTCAGGGCCCGCCGGGCGACGCGCTGGGCCTGCGTGGAAGAGACCAGGCGGATCAGTTTCTTGACCTCCGGGATGTTGGCAGGCGCCATGGACAAGTTCCTCAGGCCGATACCTAGCAGGAACATTGTGTATAGCGGTTGGCCCGCCATCTCACCACAAAGGCTACACTCGACCCCGGCCTGCGTGCACGCCCGAACCACATCGCGAAGGGCGCGCAGCAGTGCGGGATTCGATGCGGTGTAATACTGCGACACACGCTCGTTGCCTCGATCAACGGCCAGCAGGTATTGAATCAGGTCGTTGGTTCCGATGCTGATGAAATCCACCTCGCGGCAGAACTCCTTGACCTGAATGGCGGCTGCGGGTGTCTCCAGCATCATCCCCATCTTCATCTTTCCGTTGCACGAGATACCCACCTCCTCCAAATCCTCCATGGCATCGTGGAGGGCCATCTTCGCCTGGCGGAATTCCATCAAGCTGACGATCAGCGGGACCATCAACCGGACGTCGCCGAGTACGGAGGCACGCAGGATCGCCCGCAACTGAGTCTTGAACATATCCAGGTTCTGCAGGCTATAGCGGATCGAGCGCAGACCCAGCATGGGGTTGCGTTCCTGTTCGTAGCTTCTCTGCTGGGTGTACTTGTCGGCCCCGAGATCAAACGTGCGAATGGTCACCGGGCGCCCCTCCGCCCCGAGAATGACTTGGCGATAGGCTTCGTACTGCTCGTCCTCGGAAGGCGCCCCCTCCGGGCGCATGTACAGAAACTCGGTCCGGTACAGACCGATACCGTCCGATCCCTTGTCGGTACCGACTTTGGCTTCGTTAGGAAACTCGATGTTGCTGCACAGATACACGCGCTGATCGTCGCGCGTCACCGACGGCAGGTCCTTAAGTTCGCTGAGCTTGTCGAACAGCCGGATATAGGCGGCTTCCCGGCCACGATATTCCTCCAACGTCGCTTCGTTGGGGTTGGCAATCACGAGCTGGTTTGAGCCGTCGACCACGACCAGGTCACCGCCACTGATTCGCGTGGACACGTCGTTTAGGCCGAGCACTCCCGGCCGACCCCACGAACGCAGAAGTATGGCGGTATGCGATGTCGCCGCCCCCGCGTCCAGTGCCACTCCCATGACCTTAGTTTCGGACAGATGGGCCGTTTGTGTGGGAGTCAGATCGTGGGCAATGAGAATTACCGGCTTTGTCAAGTGAGCCAGGTCTTCGCGTCCTTCACCGAGAATACTCCGAAGCAGACGCCGTTCGATGTCTTGCACGTCCCGCACGCGCTCGACCAGCAAAGGATCGCTCATCTGCATGAATCGGCGCTGATAGTTCCGCATGACCGTGCTGGTGGCGTAGGCCGCGGCAGCGTGCTTCTCAAAAACCAACGATTCAATGCTCTTTCGGAGTTGCTCGTCGGTGAGAACTCCGATGTGCCACACGAACACGTTGGCGGCCTCGCGGCCCAAGTGCGTGTTGAGGTAATCACGTTGCTTGCCGAGTTCCTCGATGGATTGTGTAAACGCCGCTTCCAGACGGGCCAGCTCGGCGGCAACCTGGTCTTCCGGCACGGTTCGGTAGGGGATGCGGTAGTCCTCAGCCTCGAGGATTACCGCTTCGCCGATGGCGACGCCCGGTGTGACCGAAATGCCGCGAAGAATCTCCATCTGGGCTGGGTACCTCAACCTAGTACACGTGTGGGGGCGGCGCCGTGGTCGGACGTTGCGTCAGCCCCGGACCAGATGTCAGTTGTCCGGAGAATGCCGCCCCGGCGCCGCGAATCTCTCTGCATCGTCTCATACTCCACACGGTTCTTCACTCGGGCTGGTGAACTGTCTTCGTGTTGAAGCCTGTGCCGACAAGAGCAGCCAGTGCATCGACCGCCTCACGAGCATCCTCGCCGCAAGCTTCGATCCTAAGAACACAGCCCTGTGTGGCCTCGAGCAGCATCATCTCCATGGCGCTCTTCCCATCGACCTTCTCTTCCCCTCGAGAGATATTTGTGACCGACACTTTTGAATTGTACTTCGACGCCAGGTCCACAAAGTACATCACTGGACGGGCGTGAAGACCTTCCTTATTGAGGACCGTTACGTCGCGCACAGCCTCACTCTGAGTGTCGGTCAATCGCGGTCTACCTCTCGCGGCGGATCGATCGAATCAACACGGACGGTCGTTAACGAACGACGCTATTCGTTCTGAAAGTCGTCCGCTTCCGTTATGAGTTCGACGAGCGCCTCACGTGTTTCAGCCTGTCGCAGGAAGCGCCGGAAGTTCTCACGTTGCAGGCAGCGGAAGATCTTTTCCATGGCCGCGAGATGCTCTTCCGGAGCCGATGTGGGGCTGAGCAACATCACGATCGTGTAGACCGGCGCCCGATCCAATGCTGCGAAATCCACCCCGTGGCTCGACCGGCCAATTGTCGCGGTCATCTTCTCAATGCAATGGTGCTTCACGTGCGGAACCGCGACTCCTTTGCCGAAGCCGGTACTGCCTTGATTTTCGCGGGCTATCGTGGCCCGCGCGGCCGTCTCCACGTGTTCCGATTTAATGGCACCGTGGTCAGCCAACGACTGAATCAGCTCGCGAATCACGCTGTTGCGGTCCGTGGCCTGAAGTTCCGGGACTATCGCTGGCGCACAAATCAAATCAGAAAGCTTCATGTCAACTTCCGTGGTCCCCACGATCCTCGCCGCCCCAACATCTCACGCGGTACCGATAGCGCCTTCCTGACAGCTACCCCTTGTTGGCACGGTCGCTTTTTCCATCGTGCTTGCGGTTGCGGTTCTTCTCTTTGTGCCTGATCAACTGCCGTTCGAGCTTTTCGATCACCATGTCGATCAACGCGAACGTATCGGGTCCGGTTTCCCGCGCGACGAACGTGTGCTTGCGATCCGCCCGTACAATCATTTCGGCGGTAAACTGCTCAGATTCATGATCGAGCACCACTTCGACCTCGTGGATGCGGTCGTAGAACCTGGGCAGTTTGGCCACCTTGCTTTCAACGTAATCCCGAACGTCGTCTGTGACCTCCACATGGCGTCCTGCTATACGAATCTGCACCTGTAAACCTCCCGATTCGGGCGGCCACTACCGCCTACCCCGAACCAGTGCCGCGAGGCGGCCTCACTCCTTTTCGTCCGCCGGTGACAGCCCCGGCAGTGCAGCTTCCGGCTTGATCACACCACCGCTGATGGTGAACCGCAGCCCCTCATCGATCGTCATGTTCAAATCGATTATGTCTTCCCGGGGCACCTGAATTACATAACCCGTAATCGGCGTAGGTGAACTCGGGATAAACACGCTCACCAGGTCATTCGTCACTCGCTGCTGAACCTGCTTGATCGGTCCGCCGGTGCTAAGGCCGACCGACCAGATTCCCTTGCGAGGGTATTCCACCGCCACTACGCCGGAGAACTCCACGGAGCGCTCCGACAACACTAAATCCGTGACCTGCTTAACGTTCGGATAGATCGCCCGGATAAGCGGTATCCGATAGAGCAGGCCCTCCGCCGCTCGCCAGGACGTCCGACCAATGAAACTGGCGAGAAAAAAGCCCACGAAGTATACGAGAATGATCGCGATTATGAAACCGAGGAGGTGCAGACGGTATTTGGCGAAAGCGATCCTCCACAACGCCTCGTTTCTCGCCTTCCGAGCCTCGGCAACGACCTGTGGGTCCCGGCCCGGTGCGATTTCTTCCTGTATGAGTTTATAGTTTTGGATGATACTGTACTCAATTGTGAGTTGCTGGCCTCGCTCGTTCCATTCGTCAAGTGGTGTGCCGTATCGGAGCGCATCTTTCGCCGGCGCTGAAGGATCGACCAACCACGGGGCGGGCTGGTCGCGAAGCCATGAGCACAGGTGCAGCATACCCTTGGTGATTTGTACCCCCACATTGTCGTTGACCAGCCGAAAAGCCCAGACAATGATGGCGATGGTCAGGAGGGTGGGGACCAATGCACCCAACCCACGGAGGAAAAACCTCCGGAAATCGCTCTTGAATTCGTGTTTTGCCACGCTGTCCAGTGCTCCCACGGAAACGCGAGACCGGAAGCCTCCACCACGGACTGCCATCCAAAGTTGTGCCGAGTCCTGCGAATCGCAGGTGGTTCCCCCTTCTATTGAATATGCTTCCCAGCGTCAACGGTTGTGGCCTAAGTGTTCCCGCGCTACATTGGACCTATGGTCATCGAGGTCTACAGTATCGAGAAGCCGGTCGTTCCTCGCCGGGCCTTGGTCGCCTCGATCCTGCTGCTCTTGCTGGCTTCTTTTCTGGCCGTAGCGATGACCTGGGCACGGTCGGGCGATACGCTGGGGTCCAGGGTCGAGCCTGAAGGGTGGTCGGTATCATTCCGGCCCCCGAGACGATTCAGCGGCGAGTTCGGTCTTTCCGGGCTTGGGCCGGCATACCAGTTCTACGGCTCCACGAAGCCGGAGGGTGTGGCCATACTGGTGGTGTACCGCCTGGAAGATACAACAGCGGGAAGCGCTCGGGAGGTGTGTGAGCACGTGCTGGGTGCCCATTTCGGCCTGGGCATACCTCCCGTGGGGACGGCCCGTTTTACCTGGTTTGACAGGAAGCTCGGGCCGCTCGACGCGGTGGAGGTCTGGGAGCCGGTCATAGATGTCTTGGTGCGTGCGGTGGCGCTAGAGCATGGTGATGCCTACGCGTTGTCTATAAGTGTTCGCGGGGGCCGGATCAGCCCGGAAACATACCGTCTGTTTGATCAAATCTGCGCCTCTATCGAGTACCGGACGCGTTGAGGTTCCCGCGTCACGGTGCCCGACCGGGTATGAGAGACCGCGACTGCAATCCTGAGCGATGATCTCGCGGCGGCCGTGACACTCTCGCTGCGGGCCTCGGCACCATGCTGATGGCGCGTCGGGCCTACTCTTCCGTTTGCCCGGACGGTAACATGCTCTAGGTGCTGGTCTTAAGAGGGTTGGCGATGACCGAGTTCCGGTCCGGTCATCGTCGCTGACTTGGTGCTTACAATGTCCCGCCGGTGTATAGCGACAGTTGTCTGCCACGGGCGCTATTACAAGCCCGCGGTCTCACTACCGGAAGTGTTGGTGGTGTGCGCCCTCATCCTGTTTTTGCTGGCCCTACTGGTGCCAAGTTTGAACAGTGCACGCGAACGCGCTCGACGGGTAGTCTGTGCGAACAACCAGCGCCAGTGGGGTGCCGCGCTACAATACTACCGGGACGAACACGGTGACTACCTTCCGACGGAGGGTACCTACCTTGGCAACGGCATTCAAAGACCCGGGACGTGGTACAACGAACTTCCCCCGTACCTTGGCTTGCCGCCGTACAAGGATCTCGAGGGCGCTAATGAGGCTATCCGCGAGCTTCCCAACATTCACGTTTGGATCTGCCCGTCCAAGAACTTGACAGCCGCTTACAAGAGCGGGAGCGGGAAGAATCAGTTCCACTATGGCATGAACCAAGTTCTTGACGGGCTGGGGACCGAGGAGAATCCCTCTCGCGATACGCCGGATTTCTTGGATCTTGGGGCGAAGTCGCAGCCGGCGAGGATGTTCAAACGCCATCCCAACACCGTGTTCATGTTCGATATCTACCCGAATTCGCCAGCCGGCACGCCGCGCAGCGTCGCCACCATGTATCAGCGGGACTTCCGCGGCGGCCATGCCGGCAAGTTTCACGGCGACTATGCCAACGTGCTGTACCTGACCGGCGCGGTTGGAAACTGCAAGACCGGCGATCTGGTCACCGAGCGCGACTTCAAGCGGGGAGACATCATTTGGGAACACCCGAGGCTTTACTGGGGTTATCCACCGCGATAGCTTAAGCTCAGGTTGTGCGGTACGCGGTGTTCTTACGTGCTGATCGGTATTATCTCGGACAGTCATGGCCAATTCCTGGCGGTACGCCAGGCGATGCGACTATTCGACAAACTTGGCGTGGCCCATGTGATTCACTGCGGTGACATCGGCGGGATCGAGGTATTTGACGAACTTGTCGGGAAGCCCTGCACGTTCGTGTGGGGCAACATGGACTTGCCGGATAGCGGCCTGTTTGCCTATCTACGGACTGTTGGTATCCAACCGCCGAATGCAGTCCCGGTCCGACTATCGCTGGATGGCAAGGCTTTCGCCGTCTTCCACGGGCACGAACACGGCTTCAATCGGGCCATCCGCATGCTCGACGTAGACTACATCCTTCACGGCCATACGCACGTCGCCCGCGATGACCGCCGCGGCTACACGCGCATCATCAACCCCGGCGCCCTCCGCCACGCCCGCCGCAAAACCGTCGCAACTCTCGACACATCCTCCGGCAAATTGACGCTCCACGACATCCGCAAGGGCTAACAGAGCAGTAAGATGTTCATCGCTACGATAGCATTCTTCAGAAACGCTTGCGTATTTGGTCTGACATTCGTGCGGCCACCACGGACCCTGTTTGAGGCGATTACTCAAAAGCTAGGATTTTCCTTGTACGACTTGATGTTGTGGTTGGGCGACCTCTGGCGGAGGCTTTTGGGCGGCTAGAGCAGACTCGGATTTTGCGTATCAGCTGTAGCGCCGTCCCTTGTGGGCGGCGCCCGCCCCGAATTTGCGTCACCCACAAGGGGTGACGCTACACAAAAACCGATAACGCTCTAGGCAAGCTCAGTTCATCGGATCGGTGGGACTGCCAACTCGTTGGCAGTGTGCGTGTCCGGGGGTGCCTCTGGTCCCGGCGCGCCGGGAAAGCATGCGGCTTAGATAGTCTCGAGATTTGCGAAACACGGTAGTAAAAGGCGGCAAATTTGAGAGCGGGTGGCGGTGAGGTTTCGATTCTGATGCTCACCGCGAAGAACAGCGTACCGGACCGGGTAGCCGGCTTACGACACGGGGTGGTGAGTGGATCGTCCGCCCTTGCCTGGATGGCCGGAAACCGCAATCATGTGGCTGGAGAATAGTGACGCGATGAACAACCGGAGCATTCGTCGGTCGGCGACGCAGAGTCTGGACATCACAATGGCGTTGGCCATTGTGCTGCTCACCGGTAACGCGCTGGTTGGCGGATGCGGTGTCGATTTCGCATATCTTATTCCAGCGGCCGCAGGGCAAATAAAGTTGCTATGGCGCAGCGTGCCCATCGGGGTAGCAATTCGAGACGGCAACCTGACCGAAGACCAGGTGGCCAAGCTGGAGGCCATCCAGGATGCCCGTACTTACGCCCGCGATGTCATGGGCCTTAACGCTGAGAACAACTTCACGAAGTTCTACGATTCTGGAGGCAAGCCTGTAGCCTTCAACGTGTCTGCCTGCCGAAAGGATGCGTTCGAGCCGCGTCTTTGGCGGTTCCCCATAGTCGGGACGGTTCCGTATCTGGGCTTTTTCGACCGTGCGGCCGCGGATACCAAGTTTGACCAGCTTGCCGGGGAAGGGCTCGACGTTTTCATGTACGAGATTGAAGCCTACAGTGGGATCGGGTTTATTCCGAATCTTGTTTTGTCTCCCTTGCTGGAGCGGTCCGAGATCCACATCGTCGAGACGATTTTTCACGAGTTGTTGCACAGCACGATCTGGCGCCCCAACGATGCTTCCTTCAACGAGAGCCTGGCCACGTTTTATGGGCGAACCGGGGCGGTTGAATACCTGGCCGATCGATATCCTGATCACCCCGAACTCGTCCAGGAAGCGATCGGGCTTTTCGAAGATAGTGATCGGTACACCGATTTCATGCTGACACAATTCAATGACCTGGATGCGTTCTACTCGTCTGATTTGTCCACCGAGGACAAGATCGCCGGGCGCGAGGCAGTCTATCAGGCCGGTCGTGATCGGTTTGCCGCTGAGGTCCAGCACCTGATGAACTGGCCTGAACGTTACGACTGGGTCCGGAATCTCCCGGCAAACAATGCCTGGATGCTCGGCGTTCGAAGGTATAATCTTGATCTGGAGGTCTTTGAACAGGTCTTCACTGCCACAGGCCGGGACTGGGTCGTATCGCTCCGGCTCTTCCGGGATGCCGCAAGCCGTTTAGACCCGTACGGTTACTTGCGAGCTTGGTTGACTTCGCATGATGGGGTGCCGCAAGTGCAGCTTTCTGACACTGGACTGGCACTGACTGAACACAGAAAGCAGTCACCTCTGTCAGTGCCGCAGCGTACGTCAAGGGGTCCTTGTCCGGCACGCTTGGCCACGACCATCTTATGCCCCGAGTAGCCGCCGTTGTGGGGTCCGTCGGCTCAGACCCGGACGAAGCGCGGACTTGTTGTTATGGCTGATCTTCGGGTCGGCCCGGCCTGTCGCTTTGCTCTCGAGTCCGACGCGCTGCGTTATTGGCCTGTTGCAGTCGGACAGCCTCGCGGTACTCGGCGGCGGCCTCCTCAGTCCGCCCGAGCTTGGACAGCGCTACACTGAGGTTATAGTGGGCGACAGCGTTGTCAGGAGCGATGGTGACGGCCTGGCGGAACTCGGCAACGGCGTCGATTGCTACCCAGGTCCATGCGTCGCCTACGCCGGGCTCGAATAGCTTGGCTGGCGGGACGTTCCTGGCCTTGGCGTAGACGAAGGTCCAGATTTCATCGCATTGCAGGCGCCTACAGGGCAGGTTTCGGAGGTGTTTGCGCTGATATGCGCGGCATGCCCGGCCCACGTCCACAAGCAGTTTGAGGACGGTATTCTTGGCAACGCCGACCATGCGGCAGGTGGCGCGGATTGAGTTGTCCTCGACCAGTGCAGCAATGATAGCGGCTCGCTTGGAGGTTTTGAGAGTATTCACGGCTCTGCTCCCTTGTTTCTGGGTGCGATGAGCCGTATACTTTCAGTGGTGGACTGTGCGGCTCGATCGCACGGTTCCTGCCCCGTTTGCGGTTGCCGCCGCGGACGGGGCCTTTATCAAAAAGGTGGGCCGCCTTGCCCCAGGAAACGCCGCCAAGCTCATTCCTGGGACTGATCTCGCATCGTGGTCCCCGCCAGCCGACGACCCGGCCTCCGGCGGGGACAGCCGCTAATCTCAACATAACGAGCCTCCTAAGTAAGCGATGTCTGATCGTCTGCCTTTATTTTACACCGGCTGAGCCGTCGGGTCAATAGGAAAGCCATAAAAATGGCCATGTTTCCCCTTGCCCATCTCAGCTTTATGGTGTATCATCTAGGTATAGGAAGTGAGGTGTAGAATGGCTGAGGCCGGGAAAGCCAAGAAGAGGGCTAGGAGTCCGAACTACCCATTTGTGGACCTTCAAGTTGCGGTGGGGCACACAGAGGCCCTCTACAGCCACGACAGGCGTCACCCTGTGCCAATCCTGATCGCTCACGAGCGATGGGGCTACAAGCGGGGAAGTGCTGCTGGGAATCAGTGTACAGCGGCCCTAAAATCGTACGGGCTGATCCGGGTAGAGGGCCGAGGAGATGACCGAAAGTTGTCGGTTACCGAGGCGGGAGAGCGCATTGTTCGCCACGCTCCAGACCGTCCCCAGCGGCTCCGTGACGCTGCCCTGAGCCCCCCGATTCACTCCGAACTGTGGTCGAAATACCGAGAGGCCGGGCTTCCTTCCGATGATGTGGTCAAGAACTACTTGGTCTGGGAACGAGAACAGAACCGTTTTAACGAGGATGTTGTCGATGGCGTTATTTGCCGATTCCGTGACACAATTGCGTTTGCCAATGTCCAAAACACTGATACAATTGAGGAAGACGAAGGGCTTAGTTACGGCGAGGAGAAGCAGGGAAACGGCATTCTTGAGGTATTAGGACCGCTAGTCCCTTCCGTGAAGAAACAGGCCGTCGTGGAAGGAATGATTAAACAAGACATCTTTGCTCTTGACGAAGGCCAGATCGTCATACAATGGCCGACGATCCTCAGCGAAGCGAGTTTTGATGACGTTAAAGACTGGCTCAAAATCCTCCAGCGGAAGATTGGCCGTTGTGTGCGGCCCCGCTCTGCCTCAGAGCCGATGCCAGAAGTTGATTCTGGGGATGATGACAACGCCTAGCGCTCAGATGGCTGGCGATCCCGAGATTTGCCGACGGATGCTGTAGCTTTGGGCCTATAAAGCGAAACACCCGCCAAAAAGGCGGGTGATCGAGCCCGGAGATGCTATCTCCGGGGAGGTTAACTACAAAGTATACAACACCAGTCGGCAGATTGCAACACCCTATTTGGTAGATTTTCGGATGTCGAACCGCCTGATCGCATACGTCGACGGATTCAACCTGTACCGTGGGATGCGCGACGCAGGGATGCGTGCCCTGTTTTGGCTCGATCTGGGCGTATTGGTGCGAAGGTTGTGTCCCAAAACCGCACAGGTGGCGGCGGTCAAGTATGTTACAGCTAGGATTCTCAACCTAAAGCGTACATCCGATCCTGGCTTCAAGGGTCAAGAACTGAGCCGTAAGCGGCAATCTGAATACATCGATGCTCTGGCTTCCACGGGGGTCAAGATATTTGAGGGCAAGTACAAGCTACGCCCTGCGGTCTGCCGTTCGTGCGGTGCTAAATGGTCGAAACCTGAAGAGAAAGCCTCGGACGTACATCTGGCCACTCAGCTATTATGCGACGCCTTTCGTACGGAGTTTGACATCGCAATGATGGTGACGGGCGATGCAGACGTGGCGCCCGCGATTCGCGTAGTCGTCAACGAACTCAAACTTCCCGTCATAGTTGCGTTTCCACCCAAGCGAATTCTGAACGAGCTGATGGCTGTTGCCACGTCCTACAAGCACATCAATCGTCACGACATCGGGAAGAGCCAGCTTCCAGACCAATTCGAGCACGAGGGGCATGTATTCAAGCGTCCGGCGAAATGGGCGAGCACAACCAAGGTCGCAAGCACGGACAAAACATCAAATTAGGACAGCACGTACCCGGCCAGCAATATCCTGTCAATATTCCAGCGGTGGCGAAAGCCGCTCAGTGGGGGTAAAATGAACCACTACCGATTGCCTCGTTAGCTCGCGAGGCCCGGTGAGGGTTGAGGAGCGCTGTACCAAACAGCCGGCAAGACTGTCGCCAGGTCGCCGCTAGAAGCGGTGCCAGGGCGCTAGAGGTTCTTGTATAAGTGGCTGGCCTGACGATCGACCCGTGTGATGGCTGAACCGACTGCAGAGCGGCTTCCCCGGCCGGGGAAACCGAAGCTTTTCCGTTCCATAGTCCTGATTGTTGTAATGATGGCCGTGGGCGCGGCCTTAGCGGCGGTGTTGTTGGCTCTGTCCGAGGAGCCGCCGCGCCGGGAGGCCGCCACTTTGCCGCCGTTGGTGGAGGCGGTCATTGTTCAGGCGGAGGACGTGGTCGAACGGTTCATGGGGTACGGCAGTGCCCAGGCCATCCGAAGCGCCAACCTGGCTGCGGAGGTGGCCGCCACGGTCGTGGAACGTGTCGATGGGATTCGAGCCGGTTCGCCAGTCGCCAAGGATCAAGTGCTCATTCGCCTCGATGACCGTCAGTACCGCCACGCGTTGGAGCAGGTCAAAGCGCTCGCCGAGGCCGAACAGGCGGCTCTCGACGAACTGGCCGTCGAGGCCCGCAATCTGGAGCAACTTGCCAGAACGGCCGAAAAGGAGTTGCAAGTCGCCCAAGACGAGAAAACGCGGTTGGCCGGCCTTCTCGAACGCGGGCTTGCTGCCAGGAAGGAATACGACTTTGCCAACCTGGCCTATCAGCGGGCTCGACGCGTGTTGCAGGGCTATCAGCGAGAGGCGGCAAAGACAATCCCGCGGCAAGCTCGGCTCACGGCGTCCAAGCGGAGTATCGAAGCCCAGGCCGCTCTTGCCCAGTTGAACGTCCACCGGTGTGAGATCAGGGCTCCGTGGACCGGGCGGATTCAATCCCTTCTGGTCGACGTCGGTGACCACGTTTCTCCCGGATTGCCGGTGTTGACCTTGATTGATGCCTCGCGCGTGGAGATCCCCATCCAACTACCAGGCGCGGTGTACAACCGGGTACGCGTGGGAGCGCCGTGCCGGATCGAATCCGAAAGCATGGCCGGCACGCTATGGCGAGGTGAGGTGGCCAGAATTGCGCCCGTTGCCGACGAGCAGACGCGTACTTTTGCCGTGTACGTGATCGTGGACAACACAAATTCGACTCAGCCGCTGGTACCGGGCCGATTCGTTCGGGCTGAGGTGCGCGGGCCTGTGTATCCGGGTGCCATACTGGTGCCGCGCCGTGCATACCGCAACGGTCAGGTTTTCATTGTAGAGGCCAATGTCGCCCAGGTGCGGTCCGTCACCATAAAGCGGTTCATAGAGGAGCGCGCCCTGGTAGCCGGTGACTTGCGCAGCGGTGATCGAGTAATTCTCTCACATCTAGATCAATTGGCGGACGGTTCGCCGGTTCGGGTTCGTGCGGCGCTGTCGGCGGCTTCGAGTCCTCCTGAGCCTTCGCAGCAAAGCAGCCTGGATTCGTCGCCATGACGTCCTTACCGCGTTTCAGCGTACACAATCCCGTACTGGTCAATCTGTTTATGGTGACCATCCTGGTGGGCGGCATCTACAGCGGCCTCACACTGGTTCGGGCCATGTTTCCCGAATCAAGGCCCAATCGCATCATGATCATGACGCCCTATCCCGGCGCCACGCCCGCCGAGGTTGAAAAGGGCATTACCCTCAAGATCGAAGAGCAGATCAAAGACATCGAGGGTGTCGAGAAGACCCGTTCGCTCATTACCGAGGGTCTCAGCACTATCCTGGTCGAGATGCGAAGCCGTTTCGAGGCCATGGACCGGGCGGTCAACGACGTCAAGTCGGCAGTCGACGCCATCCCCACCGAAGACTTCCCGGAAGACGCCCTGGAGACTCGGGTATCGAAGTTCGAGCCCCGATTCCCGGTCATTAGCGTGTCACTCTACGGCGACGTGGATGATCGTACGCTCAAGACACTGGGAGACCGGCTCCGCAACGATATCCTTGCCCTGCCCGAGATAAGCGACGTGACCTTAAGCGGCACGCGCAAGGATGAAATCAGCGTCGAGGTGAGACCGGACAGGCTTGTAAAGTTCGGCCTGTCGTTCATGGAGGTCGCCGAGGCAATCGCCGCGAGCAACCTGGACCTGCCCGGCGGGCAAGTGCGTACCTCGAGAGCCAACGTCGCCGTCCGCACGCTGGGAGAAAAGGACCGCGGTGAGGAGCTTTACGATATCGTGATCCGCAGTGACACCGCCGGCCGCGTAGTCCGGCTCCGCGACGTGGCCACGATTGTCGACGGGTTTGAGGATGTCGAGGTGACGGGCAGGTTCAATGGCCTGCCCGCAGTGAGTGTCACAGTATACAAGACGCCGGAGCAGGACGCCCTGAAGATTGCCGGTCTGGTTCGGGCCTTGGTCGCCGGGGGAATGGGTAAGCCGCTGGAACGCCCGCGGACTGATCGGCTGCTGGCACGGCTTTCCGGCCGCGATCCCATCGGGGATACCTACCGGAAAGCGAAGGACGACCCGTATCCGCCGGGCATCGGCATTGTCGCTCACGGGGACCTGTCCCTGTTTATCGAGGGTCGGCTGGACCTGCTCAAGCGCAACGGCTTGTGGGGCTTGATGTTGGTGTTCCTCTCGCTGCTGGTGTTTCTGCACTGGCGGGTCGCTGTGTGGGTGATGATGGGGCTGATTTTGGCCATCACTGGATCACTGATCTGCATGAAGCTGATCGGGCTGAGTCTGAACCTGATCACCATGGGCGGTCTGATCATCGTGCTGGGGTTGCTCGTGGACGATGCCATCATCGTGTCCGAACACGTCTACTCCAAAGTGGAGCAGGGCGTCGAGCCCAAGCTGGCCGCCATTTCCGGGACCGAAGCGGTTACCTGGCCCGTGGTCTGCGCCATCATCACGACAATCGTCGCGTTTATCCCGTTAAGGTTCATCGAGGGGCAGATTGGGGATTGGATGGGTGTGTTGCCGGTGGTTGCCTGTGTGGCACTCCTGGTCTCGCTGGTCGAGGCGCTCACGATTCTACCGTCCCACCTGGCCCACACCTTGCGCCCACGGCCGTCCGGCGAGGCAACGGTCGGTCGGCCCAGCCGGAAGCGTGTACGCTCGGCGGTGGACCGTATACGCGCCGCCGAGCAGGATTATCTCATGCCTCGCTTGCGGACCTACTACGAGCGAGTGCTGCGCGTGGCCACCTCATATCGCTACGTGACCGTAGGGGCTCTGTGCTCCTGCATGCTTGTCGCAATGGGGGCGGTCTTTGGCAACCATGTGCCCATTGTCTTCCTGCAGAAGATGGATGCGGAAACAATCATTGCCAACGTGAAGATGGAGCTGGCAGCACCCGTCGATAACACCCGTGCGGCTGCAGAGGTCGTCGAGCAAGCCGCCCTGGGTCGTGAGGAAGTCAAGATGGTCTACACGCTGATCGGGCTGCAGGTCAGCGACGACGGGACAATCTCTCCGCCGCAGTCGCATCTGGGCCAGATCTTTGTCGAGCTGTCTCCCGCTGAACAGCGCGAATTCAGCAGCGAGGAAATCCTTCAGGATCTGCGGGCGAAGAGCACCGACATACCCGGGGTCGACACACTGCACTTCACCTCTGTTCACGGCGGGCCCGGCGGCACGGCCATTCATCTGGAGGTCAGCGGGGAGCGTCTCGAAGATCTGATAGCGGTAGCCGGCGAGATCAAACGGCGGCTGGCCGAGTTCGACGGCGTGGTCGACATAGGGGATGATTTTGACGCCGGGCGCCCGGAGGTTCAGATCGAGCTGTTTGAATCCGCCCGGGCCCTGGGTTTGACCACACGGTTATTGGCAACTCAGGTCCGATCCGCGTTCTACGGTTTTGAGGCCCGGAAGGTCCAGCGCGAACGCGAGGACGTCAAGATCATGGTCCGCTATCCGCCTGAGTATAGGAAGCGGATCTACGACATCGAGTCGATGCGTGTGGCCACACCGTCCGGCGACCTGGTTCCGTTTACGGAGGTTGCCCGGTTGACCGAGGGAACCGGGTATGCATCGATCAAGCGTACCAATCAGCAGCGGACGGTCACGGTAACGGCGGATGTAGAGGAGGCTGTCACCAACTCTAATCAGGTGATGACGGAGTTGTCCCAGGCATTCCCTGATATCAAGCGGCGGTACCCGGGGATCGAGCTGGAGTACGGCGGCCAGAGGCTCGAGATGGCCAAGTCGTTCGGTTCGCTCAGGCATAGCTTCGTGATCGCCCTGCTGCTGATTTTCGTGATCTTGGCGGGCCTGTTTCGCAGCTATGTACAACCTCTGATCGTTATGGCGATTATACCCTTCGGACTCATCGGGGCCGTTGTGGGACACTTCATAATGGGCTATCCGCTGACCATCGCGTCTATGCTTGGAATCGTCGCCCTGACAGGCGTTGTGGTGAACGACTCGATGATTCTCGTAACCTTCATCAACCGGAGTGTAGCCGCCGGGGTGCCTCTGCGCGAGGCCGTCATTGAGGGCGGCAAGAGCCGGCTTAGACCGATTCTGCTTACATCCGTGACGACGGTTCTGGGCATGGGGCCATTACTGTTGGAGACCTCATTCCAGGCGAAGTTCCTGATTCCCATGGGCATCTCGCTCGCTGCCGGTCTTATGTTCGCCACCGTTCTGACACTGGTAGCCGTGCCGTCGCTGTACTTGATCGTAATAGACTTAAAAAGGTTACTGAGGGACTTTGGTTCATGGTTGTTGTGGCGGCCAGTGTCGCCCGGGTGCGATCCGTCACCATGGAACGGCTAATGGAGGAGCGTGCCTTGGTCACCGGCGACTTGCGCGGCGGTGATCGAGTTGGGTCCCTGCAGGCCAAAATCCCGCCTCGACGCTCTTAGAGCCAAGGGGAGGACATGCCCAGGCAAGCGTGGAGTAGTCTAGCGCACCAACCGGTCACTTTAGGAAAGGGAATTCAGATGAGGAACAAGTGTCTCCTGCTTGCACTTGCCATGATCGCCCTAGCTCTCGTTCTTGGGTGTGCACAGATGCGTTTCCGAGACGCTACGGCAGTGGATACGATCTCAGCGTATGAGAGGTTTATCAAAGACTATCCTCGTAGCGATCTTGCCGAGAGAGCGAGACGGCGTATGGAGCAGCTCGTCCGAATCAATGCGAAATTCTCCGAGGCGTTGTCACAAGCAAGGACCGTTCGCTTCGTCATGTCGATGGACGACTTTGTTTTGACTCCACCGGCCGCAAATCGACGGTTACGAAATATGCTCAGAGAGACCGCTTGCTGCACCTTGAGGTCTGCTGGGTACGAGGTAGTCGAGGAGGAAACCGCTCCGTTCGATGTGAGCTTCGAGTTGTCCGTGCTCGGGGTGACTGAGTACGAGGTAGGGGATAGGTTCCCCAGCGTAATGTGGCAGCTCTCTGGGAGGTTACGAATGAGCCTACCGGAAGACGCAGAGCCCCGTGAGTGGGGATTGGACGCCAGACCAATCCATATTTACCCTTCGTATGCTTCGTTGGATCGACCTTTCCGTCTGGCGTGGGGGGGCGCTGGATACCACCCGCCCGTGGGGTGCGCAATCGTTAGAATGTTGGGAAAATTAGGGCTTGAAGACAGACTCCTCCGAATCGCACCGGAAGAGGCCCTACCTATGCTGTCAGAGCGCAGGTTAATCGCCCAATCGGGACCGGTGAAGGTGTATACCTGGCGGGCCGACGACCCCGGTTGCCCAGCCTCCATACAGCGTTGCGCCCTAGAAGCGCTTGAGTTACTCAACGAAGAGCACTGACGAGGGGGTAGTCCAACAGTATCTGTTTAGCGTGTGAGAGCGGCACTCAGCCCGGCGAGTTGGTGACCTCCGTCGGGGCGGGCCGCTGCGCTAATCTCGAACAGCACCACTGCGTGCGGGTATGTCAGAACTACCGATGCAGCAGCAAGGGTATCGAGCCACATCCGAGTGCCGGCATCGAGTGTGGACAGCAAACCCACGCGATGGGCCTGGTCGGCGAGAAAGGCAGCCAGCTCCAGGGTGTGCCCGATCTGCCCAGGGCTTCGAGCGGAGTCAGCCCCGTTTACGAAGTAGGCCGCGACGACGTCGGATGGAACCGTCTCGAGCAGCTCCGGCGGTATGCCGTGCGCCCGGCCGGCCAGGGCCAAAACCGCCGCCCCAACAACTAGCTTGGTCCAGACCCTTGGCTGGCCGCGCCCCGGTCGACGCCGGCCAAACGCAATCTCGAAGTTGCCGTGCAGGTGCGTAGCCACTAGGTACAATTGTAGCTGCCCAGAGCCGATTCGGCTCGGCTGGATCGGTCGATTCCTTCAAGGTAAACGCGGACTGGAAAATAATGTAGACTAATCACATGCTACCGCGAAGATGGCTTCGGATTTCGCTCGCCCGGAAGATCAGTCTACTGTTCGGCGCGGCTGTTCTTTTGATCATCGCGGTCACGCTGATCTTCCCCTGGTCGCAAATGACCGCGCTGAACGAGCAGGCCATGCTGGTACAGGCAAAGCAGGTTGCCTTGGCTGCTTACCAGGCCATCGACCTCCACGAGCCGGATTGGAACGCAGCGCAACGGCAACTGGATCAAAGCTGGCCGATGCTGGTGCGGGAAACCGGGCTGCCACCTCAGCAGCCTCGACTGGTGCGCTGTGGCCTCACAGTAGGCCCGGGCTTTCAACGGGACGCCATCAACCGGCTGCGCAGCAATCCGGACCAACGCTACTACTGGCGAATCCAGGACGACGGGCGGCTGTTCAGGTTCGCAATGGCCATCCGCGGCACCCAGACGGATCCGCATCCAAGCATGCTGCGCGGGATCATTGATGTCCGCCTACCCACTCCCCAGGCCGCCGGGGTGTGGAACTCCGTAGTAACCGTGCTGGCCGGTGCGAGCGGCGCCGTGCTCGCCATCCTGGTTTTCTACCTGGTGGCCCAGCGTCTGGTGCTCTCGCCGGTTCTCAGACTGCGTCGTGTCGCTGAGAAGGTGACAACGGGTGACATCAGCGTCAGATCGTCTATCCAAAGTGGAGACGAGTTCGAGGAGCTGTCGGATGCCCTTAACGACATGCTCACGCACATTAAGGCCGCTCAAGAGGAGCAACAGAAGATCAATCGGTCGCTGGACATCCGGCTCGGCGAACTGGCGGAGACCAACGTCGCGCTCTACGAGTCCAACCGGGTCAAAGGCGAATTCCTCGCCAACGTCACCCACGAACTCCGCACCCCGCTGGTGTCCATCATCGGGTTTGCGGAACTGTTGCGCGATGCGTGGGGGAACCCGGACGCGGATCGAAAGCGACTGGCACGGTATTCCCAAAACATCCTCGCCAGCGGCCGCAACCTCCTGGATATCATCAACGACCTGCTCGATCTGGCAAAGATTGAAGCTGGCAAGATGGAGCTTCACCTGTCGGAGTTCTCTATCACTGAGCTCTGCCAGGATCTGATCGACTTCGTTCGCCCGCTCGCCGACAAGCGGAACCAGAGCATCACCTTGGAACAGGCTAAAGACCTACCCCGATGCCGGAGCGATTCCGGCAAGATCAAGCAGATTCTCTACAACCTGCTGAGCAACGCCGTGAAGTTCACCCCCACGGGCGGCACCGTGTCTCTTGCGGTCGAGCGCAACCAAGACGCCTTCGTGCGACTTAGCGTGCGCGACACCGGACCGGGAATCCCGGAGGATCAACGCAACGTGATCTTTGACGTCTTCCGCCAGCTCGACGCATCCCAAACCCGAGAGCACGAAGGGACCGGATTGGGGCTGGCGATCACCAGGGAGCTGGTGCAGTTGCTTGGCGGCCACATTCAGCTTGACAGCGAGGCGGGCAAGGGCAGTACCTTTGTTGTTGAGCTGCCCATTCACGTGAGTGACAAGGTGGAAGGAGCGCCAATCCGCCTCACATAACTCACAGCCAAAAAATGCGTGGAAAGCGGTGATACTCGTGCCTACGATATGACGTGGCTGCCCAGCTCGCCGGCGACCTGGTTGAATCCTCAAGTTGGAATAGCTAGGATACGTGCCCTGACCCCGGCCGAGTATGAGACGCTGTATCACAAGGCCGTGCGAGGTCACACAAGCGGCGTCCGACCGAACGAGCAAGCTGTGCCTGATAGTGTATTTCAGCAAGCCCGTGAATCGTGACGATATGAGCGCATCGGCGTCTACTGGGCCGATGTGAAGGCTGTTGGAGCCAAGGAACTCTTAGGAGCAAGCCATGCCGACAGTGCGAGGCGGGGGCGGTGACGGCGGAACGCGGGTACGGCGGACCAGTACGTGCAGCTTCTGCGGCAAGGGTCAGCGGGACGCCGGCCCGATGGTCGAGGGACCCAAAGACGTCTTCATCTGCAAATCCTGCGTTGAGCTCTGCCACAACATCATCAAACAGGAGATCCGAAGGGCGTCGACCTCGCGCGCCGTGGTCCGTGAGATCCCTTCGCCCCGCGAGATTCACGACTTCCTGAGCCAGTACGTCATCGGCCAGAAGCGGGCCAAACGCACCCTCGCCGTGGCGGTGCACAATCACTACAAGCGGCTCCAGCACGTCGACGTCGGCGATGGCGACGATGTGGAGATCGACAAGTCCAACGTGCTGATCGTCGGGCCGACCGGATCCGGCAAGACGCTACTTGCCAAGACGCTGGCCCGCCTGTTGAACGTGCCCTTCGCAATCGGCGATGCCACAACATTGACAGAAGCCGGCTACGTAGGGGAGGACGTAGAGAACATTCTGCTGCGACTTTTGCAAAGTGCCGAGTACGACCTGGAGGTGGCCCAGCGGGGTATCATCTACATCGACGAGATCGACAAGATCGGGAGGACATCCCATAACGTCAGCATCACCCGGGATGTATCCGGCGAGGGAGTGCAGCAAAGTCTTTTGAAGATGCTCGAAGGGACGATCTCCAACATCCCGCCACAGGGCGGTCGCAAGCATCCTGAGCAGCAGTACATCCAGATGGACACCACGAACATCCTGTTCATGTGCGGCGGCACGTTCGTCGGGCTCACGGATATCATTAAGCGGCGCCTGGGACACAGCGCCATTGGATTCTCCAACGAGGGCGAACGGGCAAACGTGACCAAGGAGGAGGGCGAGACGCTGGCCCGGGTCATACCGGAGGATCTGGTCGAATATGGCATGATCCCCGAGCTTGTCGGGCGGGTTCCGGTGATTACGACGCTCGACCCGTTGGATGTGGATATCCTGATGCGTATTCTCACTGAGCCCAGAAACGCACTGGTCAAACAATATCAGAAGTTCTTCGAGTATGAGCGATGCGAGCTGGAATTCGTCCCCGAAGCACTCCGTGCTGTAGCGGAAAAGGCTCTCGGGCGCGAAATGGGTGCTCGCGGGCTACGGGCCGTGATGGAGGAGCTCATGCTCGAACCCATGTACGAATTACCGGAGCACGCCGGGTCCGGAAAGAAAGTGGTCACCGAGGCAGTCGTTGGGGGTCGGGACCGCCTCCTTCCACGGAGGCCCCGTAGGCGCCGCGAATCAGCGTAGCGGCGTCGATCCCATATCGTAGGTTATCTCTCAGGCAGCAGGCGCCCTTAAAACGGGTGCTTGACGTTGTCGATACTAGAAGCGGTGTGCTTAGCATCTACCGGCCCGGGATGTAAACGAACCGACAAGGTCTTAGAACAAACCATGCCCGTAACGCTGATATGCCCGCGGCTTACGTGTCGGGCGCTTCTTTGCGTGCCCGATCGTGTGCGTGGTAAGCGGGTACGCTGCACCAAGTGCGGGATTACGCTTCTGGTACCCGAAGCTCCCAGGCCGAAACGCACACCCCCAATACCCGCCGAAGAAAACGCATCCGAGAAGGTCTCGTAACGATCAGGCGCTGGGGCCCAGGAACAGCCCTCCGCAGCAGAAGACTATCGGTACCAGCCCTGCTACGACCAGAGCGGTTATCGCCAGCCTTCGATGGTTAGGCCTGCGCACGCCGATAATCCCGCAAACGACCATCGCAACCCAGTTCAACCCCGCCACAACCTCCAAGGCCATAATAGCGATCATCCAGCGCGGTATGCCGCCGCGGGCCTTGAAGAACTCACTTTGAGCCTCCACCATCTTGGTCAGACTGGTGGCGGACTCCATCGAGTTCACAAATTCCTCGGCCTCCAGCCGGTGCGACGCCATGATCCACTGCATCGCGATGAGCAGCAGCACCTCACCACAGGCCAGTGCGAACGACACTATCGCGATTCGATTTGGATGATGGGCCAGCGAAGCTTCGACGTAAACGGACGATGGCGTTTGGGTCGGCACGGCCTGTCCCGTTGCCAGTGGCGATGCCATGGGAACCTCGCTCAGGTTAGCGATGGTCGACTCGGCCGGCGCGGTGATCGTCGTTCGACAATAAGGACATGCAACCGCTTTCGAGGCCCATTCGTCATCGACCTCAATGGGTTGCGAGCAGGAGCTACACTGAAAACGAATCGCCATAGATCGTCATAGTATCTCCGACCACCCGGATAGGTCAACCGCAGGCCTTTACCGTAAGCCGGCGAAAAAAAATTCGCACCAGCTCCCGCAATTTGTGGCACGCCGATAGCGCAAAACCGGCTGCGGCAAAACCTCGCGATCGCTTACCTGAGAAAGCTAACGTGAGATCAGTAACAATCCCTGCAATTATCGCGTGGGCAAAGCGCAAACCCTGCGCTTTTACTGCCACCCTTGCGCGGCAGATCAGCTTCAAGCACTGTCGGCGGTCATGTCGATACGGGGCCATGTTGGTAATTGCCGTCAAGTCGAGACGGAGTGGTCTACAATGATGACAAAGAGTGACACCATCGAGGCAATTAGAAGGCTCAATCCGACTGCAAACCCGGACTTTCTCGCCGGCTTCTCCGGCGATGAGCTTTACAGGTACTTGGATCGGCTCACCGGCACGTCGGCAAGACGGCTGGTCAACGATCCCGTCCACGCGTTTGAGCCGGGCGATCCGGTTGGAGCCGATGCCGCGGTGACTCATCACCCGTCGTAGAGGTTTCCCGTAAGCTAATCGACGACCGCCGGTCCCTACAGTTCGCGGTGCTTGTCGAGCAGCTCGACGATGCGTTGTATTCGGGACGGCAACGGGGCCTGAAGCTCCAGCGGTTTCTCGGCGATGGGGTGCATGAGGCGTAGCCGCCGGGCGTGAAGGGCCTGGTGTTCAATGATCGGTTCGGTGCTGCCGGTGCCGGCCAGGTCCATCTCACTGACCGGCCGGCCGCCGTACAGCTTGTCGCCCACCATAGGATGACCGATGGATGACATGTGTACGCGGAGCTGATGCGTGCGACCGGTCTTGGGGTACAACTCAACAGTGCTGTATCCGCGATAGCGCTTGACGACGTGGTATTCGGTAATGGCCTCTTTGAACATGGCCTGGCGCGGCGGACTCGCGGCAGGCAGGATCATTCGCTGCGTGGTTGACGGGTGCGGGGCCAGCGGCTTGTTGATGATGTCCCCATCGAGGGCGATCTGTCCCTCGCAGATAGCGAAGTACTCCTTGCGCATCGTGCGCCGTTCGAACTGCAGGGCGATGCGCCAGTGGGCTTCGTCGGTCTTGGCGATCAGCATGACGCCGGTAGTGTTCTTGTCGAGTCGATGCATGATACCAGGGCGAAATGGATCGCTGCCACGGCTTAGCTTCTTTGCGTGGAACGCCACCGCATTGGCAATAGTGTTGGTTTGCGTGGGCCACGCCGGATGGCAGACAATCCCTTCCGGCTTGTTGATCGCCAGCAGCCACTCGTCTTCGTAGATGATGTCCAGGGGGATATCCTGGGGAACCAGTTCGCTGGGTGGGGGCGGTGGGAGAGTGATCTCCACCAGGTCACCTGCCGCCGGCTCATAACTGGGCTTGGTCGGCAGGCCGTTGACCGTCACCAATCCCTGCTTGATGTAACGCTGCAAGATCGTCCGCGAGATACGCGGGTAGCGGCCCTGAAGGTACTTGTCCAGCCGGCGCCCGACCAGCCGCTTGTTGATGCGATGTTGATTCACCTGCATCCCGGGCGCAAGGTCGTCATTAACAGCACCAGCGGCTGATGCCTCATTGTCGGGGGTCTGGTCAGCGTTGTTCATGGCGCTTTGAATTTGACGGGTGGTTTACAGACGCCGCCGTCTGCGCGCCGTTCGGAATCGGCTCCCGAGCGTTTTGGGAGGAAGTTTGGCTGGCGCGGTGCCGCCAGTGCTGAACACAGGTGCCTCCAAGCGAGACAGTGGAGAGGCCTCCACCTGTTCCGACGGTTCCTCGTCAGGAGGCGCGGGAACAAAGCCCTCCACCTTGCGGTGAGGAATCTCCTGATTGATCAGCATCTCGATGTTGGTCAGCTCCTTGCCCTGTTCCCGGGTGACGAAAGTAATGGCGAAACCTGTTGCGCCCATCCGGGCCGTACGCCCGATGCGGTGGACGTATGCCCCCGGATCAGCAGGGATGTCGTAGTTGATAATGTGGGAGATGCTGCTTACGTCGATCCCCCGGGCGGCCAGGTCCGTGGCCACAAGCACTCTGATCTGGTGCTTGCGGAACCGCTCCATGACGCGGTCGCGCTTACGCTGGATCAGGTCACCGTGAATCTCCTTGGCATTCATGCCCATGTCGTAGAGCTTCCTCGCAAGCTTGCGGGTCGACGCCTTGGTGTTACAGAAGACAATAGCCACCGGAGGGTTATCCTGCCTCAGGACCAGTTTGAGAAGCTGGAACTTCTGCCGGCCTTCAACCGTTACGTACGATTGATCCACCTCTTCGACCGTCAGCCTGTCCCGTGACACATCGATGTCCATGGGGTCCTTCATGTAACGCCCGGCAAGTCGCTTGATCTCCGCGTCGATGGTCGCGGACACGAAGATCGTCTGGTGCTCGCCGGTGACGCGGCTGAGGATGGTCTTGATGTCGTCCCGAAAGCCGATGTCCAGCATCCGATCGACCTCGTCAAGGACGACAAATCGTACGTTGTCGATCTTCAGCACCCCGCGACGCATGAAATCCATCACCCGCCCGGGGGTGCCCACAACGAAATGCGGCCTGCGGCCCAGTTGGTGCAGTTGGGTGGCGATCTTCTGCCCACCGTACACCGTTACCACGTGTAGATTTGCGAATTCCGCGAGTCGCTTCAGCTCACCCGAAACCTGGACCGCCAGCTCCCGCGTCGGGGCCAGGCAAATAGCTTGGAGCCGCCCGGCGGGGTCCAACCGTTGAAGGATGGGCAATCCGAAAGCCGCCGTTTTGCCGGTCCCGGTGCGTGCCTGGCCCAGGAGGTCCCGCCCGGTCAGCGCCTGCGGAATCATCCTGTCCTGCACGTCGGTGGGCTCGACGAACTGCATCTTCGCCAAGGCTTTGAGGAACCGAACCTCAATACCGAGATCTGCGAATGCTTGAGGAAGTTCTGGGTGCTTCTGCATGCCTGTTTGCCAACCTATATAACGCCCAGTCCGCCCGGTACGGAGCGCTGCACTCCTAACCAGCCGCCGGGGAGCGGCATGAGGCAAAGACCGGGATGTGTTAACTGGTCCCAGCGTGAGCACACGCAGTATACCCGGTTGGTTGCAGGTGTAAACATGCTCTTGCTCTTGCACGACGCCCGGATGGCGGGCGTTGCCTGGGACCTTACCCCTCCTGACGATCTGCGCTTGTGGTCGCAGTGGCTACGCATCCGGATGGCTCAGCTTCCGGTAATACCGGACCTCGACGTCCGTACAGTAGCCCAGTTTCTCGAAAACCGCGTAGGAAACGGCGTTGTCCGGTTCGATCAGTGCAGCCACGATCTCGATTCCGTGGGTGCGAATCGCAGCGTCACAGGCCGATACCAGCACCGTGCCTATACCATGACCTCGATACTCGGGAAGAACCGCAAGTCGGTTGATCCAGCCCTTGCGATGATCGTGAGAACCCAGGACAACGCCGATAATGCGGTCACCGTCGGTGGCCACCAGATAGAGGTCGGGAAACTGCTCGAGCTGTCGGCAGAAGGCCTGTTGGCTCTCACGACCGTGGAGGCGAACGCTGAGTCCGCTTGCTGACCAGACCTGGGCTATCTCATTGTAGTCCCCCGGTGTTGCCCGGCGAATTAGTGCTGGCGACCTTCCCTCTGCTACCGTTACGTCCATGCATCCTCCGGAACGGCGTAAAGATACAGGAACTGACAGAAGTTCCACAGCGTGTGGGCGATAATGGCCGGTACGATCGAACGACGCCAGATCGTCGCCACACTAAACACGACAGATAAGATCGTAATCGGTACAAGCGCCGCCGGCATCTGATCCAGGGCGTGCAACGCCGTGAAGATCGCGGTGCTAATCAGAACCGCAACGATCCAGCTTCCACTGGCACGCCTCAGTCGCGTCATGAGGAATCCCCGAAAAAGCAGCTCCTCGTAGATGCCGATCATCACAGCCACGCCGGCGAACCCCAACGGGTGTAACTTCGGCACCATGTCCAAGATGCGTCTGGCATTCTCCTCCATCTGATCAGGCAATTCCGGCCAAGCCAACCAGAGCAGCAAGTTAGTTACCACACTAAGGCCGAAGGCCACCGCCACGGCACCGATACCAATCAATACGTTGAGCGCCAGCTTACCCCGTCGGAACCCCACTGATCTTACCGATTGGCGGCGGTATCGAAGAATCACCGCTATGATCAGGATCGAGCCTGCCGCCCGGACCAACAGCGTAGGCACCAGCAAGATCCGAGCCAACGCCGCTTCGGCGGCGTCCGTGCCAAGATCCTGTGGGGCGTACGGGATTCCGACGATGACGGCCATCGCCATCCCCATAAACAGCTCGAGCAAGAGCATGAGGAGGATCACCGCTGCTACGTCCACCCAGGCCGCACCCCTCGTGCTGGTTAGAAGAAGCAGTTCATCAGCGAGGCGGAGGACTGCGCGGTAAGTGAGCGTGATCGGCCTTGCCAGAGGTATATCGCTCGTTGCCGGTCGTGCTGCGGGTGCCGGACCGTCACGGATTGGATCGGGTGTTTCATCCATGGAAGTCTATGCCAGGAACCTGCCCGCACGATTGACTGAGCATGGTGCTCGCGAACTGCGGACCTGGAGCGTGGATCGTCAAACCGGGGGAGATCCTCCAACTGGAAACGGCACTAGAGTAGCCCGGCCACGGTCTCGCCTATGGCCGCAGGCGATTCGGCCACGGCGACGCCGGCCTCCTTCATCGCGGCGATCTTCGATGCCGCAGTCCCCTCGCCTCCGCTGATGATCGCACCGGCATGACCCATGCGCTTTCCGGGCGGTGCAGTCCGACCGGCGATGAACGCTACCACAGGCTTGGTCACGTGTCGCTCGATGTACTTGGCGGCTTCCTCCTCGTCAGTGCCGCCAATCTCGCCGATTATGATCATCGCGTCGGTTTGCCCGTCGTTTTCGAACATCTCCAGCAGCTCGACGAAATTCAGCCCCTTGACCGGGTCGCCGCCGATGCCCACGCACGTCGATTGTGCGATCCCACGGGTTGTGCACTGCCACACCGCTTCATAAGTCAGGGTACCGCTTCGCGATATGATCCCGACGCACTTACACCCGTCCTCCCACGGTTTGTGGATGTAGCCGGGCATGATCCCCACCTTGCAATTCCCCGGCGTGATTACACCCGGACAGTTGGGCCCGACCATAAGCACACCCTTCTCATCCAAGTATTTGCGCAGACGAACCATGTCCAGCGTAGGGATGCCCTCGGTGATCAGCACGATAAGCGAACAGCCAGCGTCCGCCGCTTCCATACCGGCGTCGACCGCGAAGGGCGCAGGCACGAAGATCATCGACACGTCCGCTCCGGTCGCTGCAATCGCATCGTGACACGTGTTAAACACCGGAAGACCGTGCTCGGATTGGGTCCCACCTTTACCGGGAGACACGCCACCGACCACTTTGGTTCCGTACTCCAGGCAGCGAGCCGTGTGGAACGCCCCGGCCTTTCCCGTGATTCCCTGGCAGATGACCTTGGTTTCGCCGTCGACGAGGATACTCATGTTCTTAGTCGTCCTTCCTGTCAGTTTCTTGAACGCCAACCTGGCCGGTTGCAGGCCTTACGCTGCGCGTGCTGCAGTGCGTCGAATGCCAAGCCCGTCTTCAAAGCGGACACTGTGACCCAGATGCGGACAAGTTACGAGCCCACTCGAAGGCGTTTGAGCCACTTGCCGCAGTATCGCAAGACCTCGCCGTATTGTCTACGTCCTGGTGGGTTGTGTCTCAAGCCCGCGCCTGCATCTGTCAGCCTCGGCCTGACACCGGAGCCCTCCTCGTCACCGCGCCGCGGGCTCCATCCAGAACTGGAGCTGAGCGTGCCCGTCGATTTCGAAGTGCTCGATCCGGATTCTGTGCTCGCCGCTCTTGAGTCTTACTATGGCTTCATCCGGCGTGGGTGCGTGCCGGGTCCAGTTGTCAATCACCGGCTGGTCGTCAACCAGGACGCGAACCCCGTCATCGGAGACGGTCTGGACATGATACGCCCCCGTCGGCAAATGCACCTTGCTCGTGGCCACTGTGGCGAAGTGGTCCTGTGGCACCTTGTCGGAAGGGGGCCGTGAATACCACGTAAAGTCGATGGCGGGCACCGTGACCCGATCGAGCGGAGCCGAGCCCATGATTCGACGCCAGGCCTCGGTGCCATTGCGCGGGTCGTCGGCCTCCGACCAGGCATAGAATTCCACCAGCCATTCCGCACTGAGCAGTGCCCCCGTCGCGCGCAGCGTCTGATCGTCAACCTTGATCTCGATGGCGAACCGATGCAAGCCCGGCTCGGCCGCTTGGACCGTGAGTTTCTCCGGTAGTCGTCCGCTCATCGGCGTCACCTTCACCTGACCGGCCACGTTCGTGACCCGGTACCTCGAATCCGGTCCGAGCACTTGAATCGCGGCTCGGGGCCCACCAAGGACTCTTGATGGGAACAGTCGCACGTCGCTGAAATCGTACGGCCCCCACTCATCGACGAAGATGTACCGTCGTCCGCGCCGGGCTCCTTCCGGCAGGAAGGTGTTCTGCTTCCCTCGCCTGGCCAACAGACGCGGCTCGCGCCCGACGATATCGAGCGGTGTCCACTCGGTCACGTCCAGCGGCTGTCTGATCACGGATATCCCACCGCGCCCTTGGCTATCGAGTGAGGCGCCCCGTGCCTCGGGTAGACCAAGCCGGACGCCCTCCCAGTTGCGTTGCAAATCCACCGACACATCGACCTGCGTCATACTGTTTCCGGCCACAAGGCTGTCCGCATCGTCCGCCAGGCGAATGGCGGTCTTTACGCGCTCAAACCGGTTAGCGATGACGCTGTTTTCTCTTGACGGGCAGCGCTTCTGTGCTCTGCCAAACACAGACTCCAAGAGATCCTCGTCGTCGTCCCACCACAGGTGAACACCCATTCCCGTGTCACTCACGGTGTTGCCCGCAATTCGATTATTGTGCCCGTGTTCGATCGATATGCCGTTGGCGCAGTTGCGGATGGTATTGTTCTCGATGATTGTGTTATATGAGTAGCCGGCCCACACCCCGTGAGTGCACTCGTCAAGAATGTTTTCGATGAAGATGTTCCCGTCGGAGAAAGTGGCCTCGATGCCATTGGCTGCTGCATGCGAGAAATCGTTTCGGTAAAGGATGTTCCCGTTGCAGCCGCCGCGGCCGGTCTTCTTGAGGGTTTCGTTTCCCGCGTACAGGAAGAAGCCGTCGCCACTGTGCGTCGCGCTGTTATAGGCGAACAAGTTCCTGTTGCACTGTTCGTAGGCAAGTATCCCGGCCGAATCCTGTCCGCGGGAATAGACCCCGTGGCTGTATCCCCGCATGCACCAGTCGAACTTGTTGTTGAACACTTCACATTCGCTCGACCGCCACATGGCCAGTCCCCATCCGCTCATGAACGACATGTTGTTGTCGACTATGCGTGCCCGATTGCACCGAACAACACAGATCCCGTTCTGGCCGTTGCGCCCCCGGGAATCCCGCACCGTCGCGCCGGGACATCGAAACAGGTATATGCCGGCGCCGTAACGGAGCCACTCGTTGGCATCGTTTTCATGCCCGTAAAGCCAATCCGACAGATCTTCGCGTTCAACGGTGCTGTTGAGCCGCTGCCGGTAGTTGCCCGACACATCGCATCCGCTAATTGTGACGCCGGGAGAATCCTCCGCGAAGATGCCGACTTTGTAGCCCCGTACCTTGGCGTTGTTGAGTGTTACATTGCGGCCGTGGATCGCGATGCCCCGCCCGGCAAAAGCATCGGGCTCGGTACCGGCCGGGCTGCCCGCCAATGTGGCTCCTTGGAAATCGACGGTCAGGTCGTCGCCCACGATCATCACCGCGCCCTGATCGTTCCGGTCGGTCAGCTCGTAGACGCGGGGAACGATGCGCACGCTCTCCGTGATGCGCATGCCCGTTGGATCGAGTCTGATTTCCTTTGGACCAGCCGGTGTCGTCGCGGACGTCGAGCAAACAATGGCCCCGACGATCCAAACCGCGGGTCGCGAAAACATCACCCAAGCTCCTTTCGTCCGGTGGCGGCGTTCTGCCAGGACACTACTTGCCCAGTCTAAGGTTGATTCTCTCGTACAAACCCCTTTTTGAGCGGTTATGTCCCCTCTGAGGATAGCGCCAGGACCGCTTTTCATGGTGATCTGGGGGGTTTGCGGATGAATCACGACTTACGAAACGAGGTACTAGCCACGCTCCAGGTACGGTTCGAGCAGCAGCTCCATGACGATCTCGTCGTGGATCGGGACACCGCGTTCACCGACTTCGGGAATCTGGGGCTTGACTTTGCGGGCCTCATCTACAGCTCCGAGGTTGAGCTCCACCATACGGAAGCCGAGGCGCTGGTAAAAACCGATGGCCCGGAGGGTGTCGTTGGTGGTTGCCAGCCAGATTCGCTTGCACTTTTGCTTACGGGCTCTCTCGATGGCGTCGAGCATTAACGAGGAGCCTATGCCATGCCCTTCCAACGTGCTGTTGAGAGTCAAAAGCTGCATAGCATCGTCGTCGATGCGGTAGGTCAGCAGACCGACGATCATGCCTTGACGACGTTCGATAAACCCCCGTTCCTTGTGAGGATAGAAGGAGCGCCCCCGGCTTATCACTAGCCTGCTATGCCAATGGCGCTCGACGAATTCGGCGACCTCTTCCCGGTCGGAATCCTGCATTTCATGTCGCGTCATACGTGGTGTTTTTAACCGCCCCGGTGCGGGCACGCCAGTGGCTGGGTCTAGATTCCACCTGAACCGCGCCGCGCTCATGCACCGAAAGAGCCGGCGGCCACTCGACCTGCTTGTCGCAACCCTCGCTGTTGACTATACTTGTGACGTTTCAGCGGCCGGTACGAGGAGAAAACTCACTGCATGGCTGACGCACAGCTCGATATTGTTTTTACTGCCCCGCATCCGGACGATCTTGAGATCGGCACGGGTGGGACCATCGCCAAGCTGGTCAAGCTTGGTTACCGGGTGGGGATGGTGCATATGACCGACGGGGAGCCGACTCCGCGCGGCACACCGGAAATACGCACGAAGGAGATGCGGGCAGCTGCCGAGATCCTTGGTGCCCAAGTCTGTGAAATGCTCGGCTTGCCCAACCGGGTGCTGACGGACGAGCCGCGGACAAGGTATGCGTTGGCCACCGTGTTGCGGCGGTACCGGCCGAAGATCCTGGTAGGCATGGCCGGCAAGACACCCGCAGCCTCACCCGATCATTACCAGGCACAATTGATTACCGAAGCCGCACGGTTTTACTCTCAGCTAACCAAATGGGACGACCGGTTCGGTGACACCGAGTCGTTCCGCGTTGATCATCTCGTGTATCGGCCGGTGCGCTTTGCTGCCGAAATTCCCCATTGGCATGCCCAGTTCGTAGTCGACATCACTGATACCATTGACCAGAAGATCGAAGCCATTAGATGCTATAAATCGCAGTTCGAGGGCGAGCGGTTCGCCGGCCTGGAACATTATGTGCGGTCGGGTGCGGGGGCCGAAGGAGGCGCCGTCGGGGTGCGGTACGGCGAGCTGTATGCCCTACCCAGGCCATTGGGTGTCACCGACATGGTCGCCGTTCTGGGCGACTGGAAGATTCCACCGCCCTTTAGGACGAACGCCGAGAAGCTTGAAGAGGAATAGACGAGGCAAGACCCGGTCAGGCTATGGTGAACGCCGCTGCTGAGCCGATACTGGGTTTGGGACCTGTGTGGTGGGCAATTTCCAGGCGTTTTGCGTGCTACCAGCAAGTGTGTTTGCCGGAGTGCCCTGCCGGGACATGCGTAGGAGAGCAACGTGGAAGTGTTTGTCGACGACAACCAGGTGGAGGAGGCTTTCGTCGGTAGCGGTACCATTGAAGATGCCCTTTGCCAGGTACAAGCACACCTGGGCAAGCCGGACTGCGTGGTAATCGGCGTGCGCTGTGACGGGCGGGATGTACCTGCCGACGCAATGGCCGATACGTTGCGAAAACCCACATCATCCGTTGAGCGTCTTGAAGTGTTCACTGGTACAAGAGGGACACTGGTAATCGACGCCATGGCCCAGGCGTCAAGCTGCCTGACGGAAACAGAGGAAGCGTGTCGCCGCTCTGCGGAGCTTTTTATGGAAGGCAAAACCGTCGAGGCCGCCGAGACGCTCGGTGAATGTTTGCGTGTCTGGCAGCAGATTCATGAAGCCGTGGGCAAGTCGATCGAGATGCTGCAACTCGACCCTGAACAGGCAACGGCCAACGAGCAACCGTTGATCGAGTTGATCAGTAAGCCCAAAGAAACCCTATTACAAGTCAAGGAAGCCCTGCAGGACCGGGACCATGTCCTTTTGGCCGACCTGCTGCAATACGAATTTCCCGAAGTCACCAGCCGGTGGCATGCGGTTGTCGCCAAGCTGCAGCAGGAAGCCGAAAGCCTGCACGCCAGTCGCAGGTCTTAGTTTGGGCAGGTATGCCACACGCCCGCGGCTCTGAAGGGCACAGTCTAACGGAACCGACCGCGGAATTTCTCTGCGGGGTACTTCAGTGCGTTTTTGCGCAATTTCTCTTCCAGGGCGGAGGACACGTCGATCCCCATGGTACTGGCAAACGAGAGCACATAGGCCATGATATCGGCGAGCTCCTCGCGGATTTGGGGCATGGCCTGGGGGTCCTGGCGAACCGTATCGAGCTGGTCACTACGAAGCCATTGGAAGTGTTCCATCAACTCCGCAGCCTCGATTGCGATCGAACAGGACAAGTTCTTGGGGTCGTGAAAAGGCTCCCAACACCGCTCGGCCACGAAGTCATCGACAAGCTTAATCAGCTTGGCTACGGTCGTCGTGTCGTCCTGCACGGTAGTTTCCCCTATGTAATATCCTGATTAGCAGCCCCACTGGGTGACACCGCGACCGATGGTAACCGCACATCGCATGAAGGAATAGGCCGCCGTCCGGCGGGACTATGTCACAAATCGGTGCGGGTGGTCACTGCCCGACCAGGTGTGGTCGAAGCAGTAGCCAGCTCAGGGAGGGCAGGATCGGCTGCGGTGCCCTACGAAGGTTGCACAGCCAGCGCTTCGCGTGGGCTAGGTACGGGGCCGACGATATCTGCATCGGCGCAGACTCCCACAATTATCGTTTACTTTCCTTGGGGCCCGGCTACACTTGGACCTAAGATGCCGGTTCGGCGTCGGTTCCGCGTGCATAACATAGGCAGGTGTCCGATGTCAGATGCCTGGTTCGACGAAGAAGTACAGGCCCTGCAGGAAACCTGCGCCCGGCTGCATGAGGAATTGAAGGCCCTTCGCGAGCGGATTGACGGCCTTGAAGCAATCCGCGATGCCCTGGAATCCCAAGCAGCAGGCCCACCACCGCCAGAACGCCCCACCACGCCGCCTACGTCGCCGGTGATACCGGTTCCGGATACCGGGCCCCAGCACCGGCCGGTCGAACCATCAGAAGCCCCGCCGTTTGCACTACCTGTCGAGCCAAGTCATGTCTTCATACCTACGCCCGCCGGCCGCAAAGCCCCTGGAACCAAGCCCAAGGACATCAGCGAACTCGCGCACAGGCTGGTGTCCGGCGAGAGCGAACCCGCCGACGAGGCCATCGGTCAGGCCGGTGGAATGGAGCTGCGCATCGGCGGTACCTGGCTCAATCGAGCCGGTGCCATCATCCTGTTCCTGGCAGTGGCCTTCTTCGCCAAGTATTCCTTCGACCAGGGCTGGATCAGCCCGGCTATGCGGATCGTGCTCGCCGGAGCGGTTGGCCTGATCATGGTCGGGCTCGGCGAGTATAGCCTGCACCGTGCAATGCGCACGTTCGCAGCAGGACTACTAGGCGGCGGCGTGTGCATTCTCTATCTGGCCATCTACGGTGCCCACGGCTTTTACAACCTGATCGGCACACAGACCGCCTTCGTTCTCTACATAGGCGTGACAGCTCTGTCAGTGCTGATCTCTGTGCACGGCCGGGTCTTGCCGGTGGCTATCCTGGGAGTGATCGGTGGGTTTGCGACGCCTCTCGTGCTGAGCACCGGCCGCAACCAACAGATCGAGCTGCTCACCTACGTGCTGGCGATTGATCTCGGCTTTCTGATCTGCGCGTCGATTCGCCGCTGGGACGTTCTCCGCATGCTCTCCTGGCTGGGCACGCTGATCCTATTCAGCGGCTGGTACATCAGGTTCTACCAGGAAGCAGCAATGTGGCAGACCGCCGGGTTCGTCCTGGCGTTCTACCTGCTCTTCCACACCGAAGCAATCGTCAGCCTGCTGCGGCGGTCGACCGAGTGGCCGCGGTTTATCGGATACATTATTCACGCCAATAACGCGGTCTTCTTCGCCGCGATTTATTTCCTCCTGGGCAACGCAGTTCCACAGTGGATGGGGCTGTTTGCCGTCTCGACGGCGGGCTTGCAATGGCTTGCGGCATGGCGTCTTTGTGGCGGGCACTCCCTGGCGGCGCCGGCTCGCATGTCCCTTTGGCTAAGCGGGGCGGCAATGCTTGCTCTGGCTGCCCCCATGCAGTTCGACCGGTACATGGTCAGCCTGAGCTGGGCGGTACAAGCCGTCGTGACGTTGTGGTTCTGCCGGCGGGTGGATAGCGTCTGGGTGCGCGTGAAGGGTACGGGAATCCTGTTGGCAGCGGCCGCCCATCTTCTGATCTTCGACTATTATGACGAGCCGCTGACACAAGTCTTGCTCACCCTCGGGCAATGGCATCTGTCGTGGATTATCGTCTGCTTCGTGTTTGTGGGGTTGTGTGGCTACGCGGGCGCGGTGCTGCTCTCCGTGCGTCGGACTGTGCCCGAGGGCGATCTGACACTGTCGATCCTTCTTACAATCTTTGGCACCTGCATGTTGTTGGGAATCTTTTCCGCCCAGTGGGAACGATACCTGGCATCGTGGTGGTGGCTTGGACTGGGCGTGGCCTGGTGGGTGTTGGCACTGCGCGTTGCGGCGGCCCGACCCATGGCTGTGGCACTCATGTTCGCGGTGTTAGTGAAGTTCATCACATGGGACACCTTTCACGCGGCGGCCCTCGGGTCTTGGGAGACGATCGACGGGCTTGTGCTAAACCGTGCGGTTGTGACGGGTGCTATGGTGGCAGCGCTTGGCGGGCTGGTAAGGCCGATGGCGGACCGGTGGCCGGAGCCCGGCAAGCAAGCCCTGGAGGTGATTGGCGTGGGCCCTGTGGTAACGGTCGCGGTGGCGTTGGTGATCACCTGGACCGGCACGTTCGAAGTCCACCGGGCGTTTCGCTTCGAATCCTCTATCGTCGATCATTTCCAGGCCGCCGCTCACGCACAGGGAGTGTTCATCACCGCATATTGGGCTCTGAACGCCGCTGCCCTGTGGCTGTTGGTGCGCTCTTATCGTCCAGCTCTATCGGGCTATGCACTGGCGCTTACGTGGGTAGTGATGATCAAGATGATGGTCGTCGACACGCTCTCGTTCGCCGTAGCGGGTTTTTGGCGCGAGCTAGCCGGCGTCGGGACCAACCGCACGTTCCTCGTCGGCATACTGGTAATCGGTGTGGCCCTGTTGGGCTACCGGCAGTATCGCCGTGCAGCGCTGAAGGGCCGTACATGGGTGTTTACCCCTGAGATGCTCAAGGCTCTGCTCGTGGCCGCTACCCTCCTGATCATCTGGGTACCGACCTTCGAGATCTGCCGGGTTTTTAGCTTCGAGGAATTCCGCCATCGTTTCGCAGACCCCAGGTTGGCAATGCACGTCGTGCTCTCGGTTTTCTGGAGTCTCAACGCCACGCTTGTACTTATGCTGGGTTTCCTGCGGCAAGTGGCCCTGCTCCGTCACATGGCGCTGGGCCTGTTTGCCGTTACTGTGGCCAAAGTGTTCATCTTCGACTTGGGACACTTGGAGATGGTCTACCGGATCATCTCCTTTATGGTGCTGGGCGTTCTGCTGCTCTTCGCTTCGTACCTCTACCAGCGACTCTCATCGCGTCTGTCCGCCGGCCTTGCCGACGCCACGGGTAGCGAAGAAGAGACCCGCCCGAGCAGCTAAGCCCCGCACGAGGTTAATTCTCCGAAAGGACGGGCAAGGACGCCGTCCACCCCCAAGGCATTGCCCGTGGCTGAGAAGGTGATCGGCACCGCCCAGGACTGGCTGACCGCGGTGCCCTACGAAGGTTGCACAGCCGGCGCTCTAGTGTGGGCCCTTACCACGGCGATGAGCTTGCCGCGCTCGATTGGCTTCGTGAGGTAATCGTTGCAGCCGGCACTCATACACTTGTCGCGGTCGCCGGCCATGGCGTGGGCGGTGAGCGCGATAATCGGGCCGCTGTACCCTCGCTCGCGCAGCGTGCGCGCAGCCTCGTAGCCGTCCATCACCGGCATTTGCATGTCCATCAGGATCACATCGAAATGGCGTTGTGATTCGTCCCCTCGTACTTGCAGGTCAGCGGCCAGCGCTTTTTCCACGGCGATCTTGCCATTCTCAGTGGTGGTGACTTGCGCACCGGCTTGTTCGAGGAGCAGCGAAAACAGCCGCTGATTATCAGGGCTGTCCTCAGCCAACAATACGCGGCAATCCAGTTTCTCCTCGGATGGACTAGGTCTTATGGCGTGCTTGGAGCCGCGCGAGGCGGGGCCCGTGGTTGGAGCCCCGCTCGGCGCCCTTTCCGGCGGATGCTCGATCAGCTCAACGCCGTCAAGCGGTCCGGTTGCGATTGTCACGCGAAACGTACTACCCTTCCCGGGTTTACTGTCGACGGCGATGTCTCCACCGAGCATCTGGGCCAATCGTTTACTGATAGTCAACCCCAGCCCGGTGCCGCCGAACTTGCGCTTAGTCGAGGAATCGGCCTGGGTGAACGGCTGGAAAAGCCTGGCGACCTGCTCCGCGGTCATGCCAATACCGGAGTCGATCACGTCGAACTCGAGCATGGGATTTGCCGGGTCGTCGTCCAGCAGACGGGTCTGCAATCGGACGCTGCCCTGGTCGGTAAACTTGATGGCATTGCCGATCAGGTTGATGAGAATCTGTCGCAGACGCGTCGGGTTGGTCTGAATCGTTGCCGGAATCGCGCTGTCGTACTCGACGAGAAACTGCAAATTCTTTGCATCAGCGCGAGATTGCATTAGCGATTGAACCTGCCTCACGAGTTGAAACAAGGAGGTGCCGATGCGTTCGGCTTCAAGCCTGCCGGCTTCGATCTTGGAGATGTCCAGGACGTCGTTGATGATTTGCAGGAGATGTTCGCCGCTGCGCCGGATGCTGTGGAGGGCGTTGAGGTTGTCCGACTCCGACAGTTGCCCGTGAAGAAGTTGCTCGGCGTACCCCAGGATGGCGGTCATGGGTGTGCGGATTTCGTGGCTCATGTTGGCCAGGAACTCGCTCTTAGCTTTGTTTGCAGCATCGGCGGCGTCCCTGGCAGCGGCAAGCTCCCTATTTACCTCTTGCAGTTCATCGCGGGCTCGCATAACCTCGCGGGTCCGCGCTTCGACCAGGCGGTCCAGCTCGTTCAGTGTTAGCCGGGCGCGTCGGGCAAGGTCCCATTTCGCAGTCAATGCGGATGCCAGTTGGCGGATCTCTATACTGTCGAACGGCTTTTTGAGAATGAGCAGACCGTCAGCCTTACCCAACTTGCGGGTGATCTCCTCCCAGGAGTAGTCGGAATAGGCGGTGCAGATTACAACCTGAAGGGCTGTGTCTTCCTGCCATAGACGGCTGATAGTCTCAACACCGTCCCAACCGGGAGGCATACGAACGTCGACAAATGCCATCGCGTAAGGGCGCCCGATCCGGGTGGCCTTGCGGACCAGTTCCAGCCCCTCCCGGCCCTGCCCCGCCGACTCGATCTCGAAGATGTCAGTGTCTATTACCGTCGGGTCGCAATCAAACAGTACCGCTTCCGCCTTGTTGAGGTCGGCAGTTCCGGCGCTGCTCGCCCCGAGGATCTTCCGGTAGTCTTCCTGGATCGCCCGGTTGTCATCGATCACCAGGATCCGCCTGTTCATATCTCCGCTGGCAGCTTTCATCGCGAAACCTCCGCAACTCGGAGCGGCAGTTCGAGTGTGAACGTCGCCCCCTTGCCCAACCCGTCACTGGAACACGTTAATGATCCCCCCGCCTCTATAGCCATAAGAGCACTGCTGTGTAACCCAAAGCCATGTCCATCCTTCTTGGTCGTGAATCCCGATGCGAAGATACGCGTCAGGTTGGCCTCGGATATGCCCACACCGTTGTCAATGACCTTGATTTGCAGGCGGTCCTCCTCGCTTGCCCTGGTGCACAACGTAAGCCGCCTGTCCGTGGCGTTGCTCTCAACCAGGGCGTCTTTGGCATTTTTGACCAGGTTCACCAGGATTTGCAGCAGCTTGTGCTTATCGAGTACCGGCGGAGGCATCTCGCCGTAATCCTGCACAACCTGTATCCTGTGGTGCTCGAACGAAACTACGTTCATTTTCAACACATCCTCAAGCAAGTTGGAGATGGTCACCGGCTCGACTACGCCTGAGACTCCGGTGTAAGACTGCTGCATGCTGATGATGCTCTTGATGTGGTCGATGTTGCTCTGGAGCGATGCGAGTTCCTCGAGTACGGCCGCCTGTTCAGCAGTCAGGTGTTCAGCCAGCTTGATCAAGTAGGCGGACAACTGCTTGCCCTTTTCGTCAGCAGTGATAAAGGTTCCCAAGTCATCGGCGTGTTGGGACATCAGCTCCGTTGCCTTAGCCAGGCCCGACACTCTGGACTTGCGTGTCTTTTCGGCTGCCAGCCAGACCGACACGCTGGCGCTGGTAAGTACATTGCCCACGTTGTGCAATACACCACTGGCAATCTCCGCCATTCCCGCCTGCCGGGACGTGTCCAACAATTGCTTGTGAAGCTCCTCGAGCTTCTGCTCCGCTTGCTTGCGTTCGGTGATCTCGCCCAGTAGGTTTTCATTGGCCTTTGTGAGATCTGCCGTTCTCTCGCGAACTCGGACCTCCAGTCCCTCGCGGGCTCGTTGTAGGGCAGTGTCACGGTCCTGGATCTTCCCAAGCATCTCATTGAAGGCATCTGTCAGTCTGCCCAGTTCATCCTGCCCGTACCGTACGGCTCTGACTGAGTAGTCTTTCTCCTGGGAGACAGTCTTAGCAGTCATGGCCAATTCGGTGACCGGTCTGACAAGCGTACCTTGGAGCCTGGCCGACAGAAGGAATGCCGCCCCTAACGACAGCAGCATCGCAAACCCTACGATGGCGGCCTGGCGCTTTAGATGCGCATACAATGCGCTCAGCTCATACTTTATGTGAATAGTGCCAATCCGTTCGCCATCGAGCTCGATGGGACGGAACATAATCAGGGAATTGCCCTCAAAACGATGGCCCGGCTCCTCAAGCACGTACGGCCGCGGTTCACGCTTACCATTACGCCAGTAGTGCGCAAATGGTTCACCGTTCTTGTCATGAATGCAGGCGTGGACAATGTGTGGTTCGGCCTTGAGCCCGCGCAAGCTCTCCTCCGCAGCGCTTGGATCATCAAACGTCAAGGTGGCCGTGCTGTTTACGGCCAGGACATCGGCCTGTATTGTGAGACTGCGCACCACCTCCCTCCTGTGGTCAACTGCGTGGTATACATTGGTACTTCCCGCCAGCAGGCATAGAGCTACCGCACTCGCCAACGTCGAGTAAAGGACTATCTTCGTCCCAAACGACAGGTCCCTAAACCACAACATCCTCTCCGTTACTCCGACTAGGTGGATACCTTGGGCCTCTTGTGAGACCTGACAAGCCTGGCCAGCTTCAAGAGTCTGGCGCTGAGTTTCAGTTCCGCGTCTTTTACTACTTGATGATTCACGTAAAAGACAATTCTCCCTTCCCGCAGTGCAAGCCCTATCATCCCGCCGTTACTGGCAAAGCTTTCTTCATCCCCTACAGTTAGAACGCTTGCTTTGTCGAGTGCTCTTAAGATGGCCTCCGCACGATCGCGCTCGGAGGAACTGATATAGAGAATATGACAGCTCCTCACGCCGTCGACTATTTTACCTTTCTCGAACTTCACACGCTTGACAAGTAGCTTGCGTCCCCGGACCGTCTTTCCCCAAACCGTATCATCCAGGATGTCTACAAATGACTCCGGCCCAATGACCCCGATGACGACTGGAGCGGCCTCGTTTTCAAAGGCTGCATCGGGCCAGGTAACAAACTTGCCAAAGTTGTAGATGTAAGCCGCCTTTACCTTGGCCGCTTTCCCCTCGTCAATAACCTGGGGTATGGCCGTGTGACCTAAAAGGGGCATGACCCCGGCGGCGATCAGCAGCACCAACTTGATATGACCGCGCCTCATGCTGCGTTCCTGTACATGCGCCAGGGTCATATTGCCCCTATCACTTGATGGTCGTCCGAAACTCATCGTGCGCTCTCACCAAGCCGTCACTTGATCCACAGGCGAAACTCCGCAAATACCATTCGGGGAGTTTCTGCATCGTTTATGAAGATCGAACCTCCTTCGTAGTGAGCGGTGTCAAGAAGGTTCTTCACGCCGATGGCGATCGACGCTTGGTCGTCCCAAAACTCGTATTCGCCGAATAGATCAAGTCGCAAGTAGGGATGTATCCGCCGGGGCATGAAAGGATTCGCAGGATTGGGAGCAGATACCGCATCAACGTAGTACAGATGGCCGGATAAGTTAAGGCTATCGGTTGGGCTATAGCGGGCGCCGAGCATGAACTTGTTTTTGGGGGGCGAGATGAGCTCCCTCTCGTGGAACGGTGCTCGCGACCTCCAGTCTATATTCTGGAAGGTGTAGTTTCCAAGGAGAGTCAGGTCTCGGGTGGCTGCGAATTCCAAGTCCAGTTCGGCACCATACATCGATGCCGCACCGCGATCGTCGTAGTCGGCCCGTAGGAGGCCCGGTGGTCCGAGCCTGCGTCTGACCGTTGCCTGGTTCTTGTATTCGTGCCAGTAAAGATTGAGAGATGCAGTAAGACGATTAGAGAAGCGTCCCCGGTAGCCTAGCTCGTATGCGTACAGAACTGACGGGCGTATGTCCCGATCAGCTGTCACGCGTCCAAGTCCGCCAGCGAGTGGCGTGTTGAGGAATCGAGCCGCGGCTGGAGGCATCGAAAAAGAGCGCGAGGCGGCTAGGTAGACGAACGAATCGTCCGACACCTCGTGGGAAAGCGAAACGCGCCCGCTCGGTTCGAAGCCGCCGTAGGAGTCGTAATCGATTCGCGCCCCGAGGTTGAAGGACCACTTGGGCGCGAACCGCCATTCGTCGTGGAGGTAGGCGCCGATGACTGCGGTGCTGATTCTGTCCCGCCGAAGCATGAAGGGGTCGGCGTTGGTTGTATCGACGAGATCGACTCGGCTGTCGATCCCCCATGTGCGAATATGCGCCTCTGTGGATTTGAGTGTGTGACTGAACTGGAGCGCAAACTGTTGGTAACGATAGTCGATTGAAGGAACTCCGTTGGACATCTGAAAGTCGTTGACGAATGCGGTCAGATCGAAGTGATCATCTGGGCTGATCTTGTGACTCCAGGTTCCGAGGATAAAAGACGCCTGTGAACCCGAGTTGCGACGTCTTCCGAGTAGACCCGACGGAGGCGGGGGATAGCCGCCATCCACCAGGGCATTCCCCGCGGAGAGAGTCACCATATCGTCAGGTCCTCGCTCAAAGATGGCGTACACGCCGATACGCCCGGCTTTGTAGTCGTCCTCAAGTCTGCGAAAGAAGGACCCACCCCGTCGAAAACCATCGCTGGCTTCGTATTCCCCGGAGATGCGCACCCGCATGCACTTATCCTGGAAACCATACCCAGCGTGCTGTTTGAACGTGCCTCGCGACCCGCCCGTGGAACTCAAGCTCAGGCCAAGCTGATCAGCCGGGTCCTTGGTGATAATGTTGATGACCCCGTTAACGGCGTTCGCCCCCCAGGTAACACCGCCGGGGCCGCGAATAACCTCGATGCGATCGACATCTTCAAGTTGGAACGGCCAGCTGCCCCACAGCGTTCCGCCGAAGATGGAGTCAAATATCTGCCTACCATCAACAAGGACAAGTGTCTGGTTGGCGAGAAAGCCGTGGAGCCCTCGGGGGGATACTGCCGCATTGCCGAACGATAAGTCGGCGACATCGACGCCAGGTGCAAGGCGTAGCGCGTCGGGAATCGAGCGGGCTCCCGACCACCGGATGTCCTCGGCGGTGATGACGCTAACCGCGTAAGGGACTGTCGTGATCTTCTGTTCGCGCCTGGCGGCTGTGACAACGACCTCGATGTTCATAAGTTCTTCGAGGCTCAGTTCGGAAAGATCCTCCGAGCCGTCAGAGCGGGCCTCGTCGAATGGCGGTTCAGAGACAGATTTTGGCTCGGTGACGGGTGTGCGGTCCTCTTGCCTTTGAGGGTGGTGTTCTTGGGCGACAGCCAATGTTGTGACAGCCATCACAGTGAGGAAGCCGGATGTATGCAACAGTCTAAGTCGGCCGATCACGCCCATTTGCCTTCTTCTGGCTTTTAACTAGCCCCCTGGAAGATTCACCGGGCTTAGGGCAAGTAGCACCCGTATCCTGTCGTGTGCGCGCTTCGTACCGTGGATGTCGGCCTGGTTGACGGGGCGATAAATGTGGAAGATTCAACACATTGCTTGGCTGGCCCAACCGCCTGATTGGGTATGCCCGGAGGGTAGGATTAACCGCTGCGCGTCGGTGAAATCCCGTTTACGCGCGAGACCCATGCCGACTGCTTGGTCTGCGTGGCCTGCTTGACTTTTCAGCCAAGGCGATTAACTGGACCTGAAACTGCAACCCAGCAGGCTGTCTTTGGTAACAACCCTTCGAGGAAGGCAAGACATGTACGCGCTCGTAATTCTATGGCTGATCGCTTGGGGGATGGTGCCCGTCCCTGAATGTGGCGGACGTTTGGAAGCGGCTCCGGCCAGGTCGACAGCGGCGCCTGCAGAGCCGACAGTCGCCGTGAAACGTACTGACCCCGTGCAGATTGTATTCGTCGAGCATCGTGGACCCTATTGGGCAGTAGGCCCGGTGCTGGCACGGGTCCGGGAGTATATGCTCGAACATGCCCAACTCGGACCCATGTTCGTGCGTTACCTGAGCGACCCGCTGGGTGCCGGCCAAGGGTCGCTTCGTGCCCAGGTCGGGTTTGTCGCCAAGGACAGTTGCCGGCCTGAACCGCCCTTCAAGAGCATTCAACGCAGTCGGGAGCTAGTAGCCTACATGGTGGTTGAGGGACGCTCCTCGGCACCTCGGCTGGATTACCCAGTGGTCCGTGAGTGGATTCAAGCCCACGGGTATGTGGCTGCCGGGCCTGTGACCGAGATCTATGAGAATGCTCCGCCGGGACGAAGAACCGGCCCGCAACGGACCGAAATCCAGATTACACTTCGCGCCGTCCCCCCTCGGGAGAACCGTGACGCACCTTCGGTGGTCGGCAAACCGTCACAGGCTACGCCGGCTCCCCCAGATCAGACTGCCATGCCGGGTGCCTCCCCTGTTGAAGTAGGGAAGATGGACGTGCACGCCGACACAACGACGCGCGAAAGCGACGCGATGACCGGTCCGGATGTGGAGCCGAGTCCCGAGGTGATCGTCGGCACGACACCGGAGGAGACCCCAGATAAGTGTGTGGCTGAGGCATCGGAACCGTCGTCGTACACCAGCGAGGCCGAGCGTGTTAAACCGGTAGCAGAGCTGATTGCGTCGGGCCAATTCGATCGGATTGCCCAACAGCTCATGCCCGATGGCCGGGTGATCCCCGGCTCCCACCAGGTTTGGCTCGGTCAAGTAGTCTTTCGGATCGGGGCGGTTGCCAAGGGTATCAAGCAGGTTTACCCGGGCGAGGAGCGCGTCGCGGGCGCGATGGCCGGCGCGATCATGCGCCGCTACAAGAAGATCTCAGCCGCCTTCCAGCTCGACCCACTCGACCACGCCACTGTGCGCTTTGATGTACGGATGGATCCACTCGCTGACCAGAAGCGAGCCGTCATGCGGGATGTGGACACCCTGCTTGCCCGGATCGCGTTTCACAGTGTTGGGGCCGAGGCCGCAGTGGAGGAATTGGCCGAAATCGTCCAGCGTGTGCAAGACCTGATGTGTGTGCAGGAGGCTACATCGCCCCGACCACAGGCGCCCCACTGACAACCATAACCCTATGTCTTTCAGTAGGTTACAGACGTTTGTATGGCGTGGTTCTGTAACACTAGCTACCCATGGCAGGCGGTAAGGTTGGCGAAATTGCTTGCCCTAGGCCGATCAGTGGAATACACTGGCTCTCAGTAGGCACTGTTGGCGCAGGTGCTACGTCCTCACGCAAGCAGATGGGCCAGTTGATCGTGTGAGCAACACTATGAGCATCGAACCGACAGTTATGTCGGCCGGCGGAGCCGCAGCGGCGGTAGGTGGTTTCCTCGAATTCGAGAAGCCGCTCGTCCGCATCCAGCACGATATCGAAGAGATGGAGCGCGAGCAGCGCGAGACCGGACGTGATCATGCGGCCGACATCCGCCAACAACGCACCCGTTTCAAGACAACCTTAAAGCGGCTGTACAGCAGCTTGACGCCGTGGGAGACGGTGCTCGTCGCCCGGCATCCGAAGCGGCCCCTGTCGACCGATTATCTTCGCATGGTGTTTCGTGACTTCTGCGAACTCCACGGCGATCGGGCTTTCGCCGACGACAAGGCCATCATCAGCGGCTTTGCCCGAATTGGCGGTCACAAAGTGATGTTCATCGGGCACAACAAGGGCAAGGAGGTCAAGGAGCGGATCGCCTGTAATTTCGGCTGCGCCCACCCGGAAGGGTATCGTAAGGCACTTCAGAAGATGAAGCTCGCCGAGAAGTACGGCCTGCCGGTCGTTTGCCTGATCGACACCCAGGGAGCATACCCGGGAATTGGTTCGGAGGAGCGCGGTATCGCCTATGCGATCGCGACGAACCTTATGGAGATGGCCCGCTTGCGCACGCCGATCGTCTGCGTGGTGATCGGTGAGGGCGGCAGCGGCGGCGCCCTGGGTATCGGCGTTGGCGACCGGGTGGCCATATTTCAGCATGCGTTCTACTCGGTCATCTCGCCGGAGGGCTGCGCGGCAATTCTGTGGAAGACGGCGGAGCAGCGCAAGCACGCCGCCGAGGCGCTGCGACTCACCGCCCGTGAGCTGGCCAAATTGGACATGATCGACGAGATCATCCCGGAGCCTGTAGGCGGTGCCCATCGGGATCCGGAGAAGGTGGCCGCGGGTCTCGAAAAATACGTTGTGGCCGCCCTGAACGATCTGAAGCGGCTGACATTGGGTACACTCATCCGCCGCCGGCAGGAACGCATTCGCCGTCTTGGCAGTTTCTTCGCCTCACCGAGCGAGGCTAAGGCCCGCGCAGCCACCGATGTCTCCACAACGCGGCGGTCGACGTCGCGGACCTCGCGGCTTCGCACGCGGTTCTCTCAGAGGGAGAAGGTCACCACTTAAAGGCTCTGAGCGGTTCGAGGGTTCTTGAAGCGGTGCCACCAGGTAATGTGATTAGGGCAACGCCGACTGTCGGGTCGGCGTTTTCTGTGCGCGGGATAGAATTCTTCTCGTGAGAGTAGGAAGATCTGTTGAAGGGCGGCCAATCGAAGCCTATGTCCGTGGGAAGCGGGGCCGGCCTACCATCCTGGTCTTCGGCGGCTTCCACGGCGACGAACCCAAGAGCGTATTCCTGGCGCGACGGCTGATCGAACTTCTGACGACCGACCCCCCTGCGGCCTCCAACGTGCGGTGGGTCGTCCTGCCGGTCGTAAACCCTGACGGCTACGAACGACGAAAGCGGCGCAACGCCAATCAGGTGGATATCAACCGCAACTTCCCGACGAAGAACTGGGCTCGGACGTCGAGACGAAGCCGCATGTTCGGCGGTACCGAGCCGGCCAGCGAACCAGAAACGCGCACGGTAATCAGGGTGGTGAAACGCTACCCGCCGATCCGGATCGTCACCGTCCATTCGATCGACGGGCATCGCCAATGCAACAACTATGACGGACCCGGAAGAGCTGTCGCCGCGACTATGAGCCGCATCAACGGCTACCCGGTAACATGCTCGATTGGCTATGGAACGCCCGGTAGCATCGGCACATGGGCCGGCCTCGAGCGGAACATCCCCACAATTACGCTGGAACTTCCCTCACATCATTCCCCCAAACGCTGCTGGGAGGACAACTGTCCGGCACTGCTCGCGTGCGTCGAAGTACTCTGAGAGAGTGCGACCGGCTGACAGAACCGAACTCTGCTGTGCCGAGAATCCTTTCTCGGCACGTCCCTTGGGACCGAGAAGGGATTCTCGGTCCAGCGATCGGCACGTCCCTTGGGACCGAGAAGGGATTCTCGGTCCAGCGATCGGCACGTCCCTCGGGACCGAGAAGGGATTCTCGGTCCAGCGAGGGATTCTCGGTCCAGCGAGGGATTCTCGGTCCAGCGATGGGTCCGGTCGCTACGGCAAAAACGAGAATACCTTAGCGACGGGACTTGCTCTTCGCCGCCTTCTTGGCCTGGGTTTTCTGAGCATCCTCGGCCATCTTCTGGAGCTTCTGGAAGATGGACAGCTTTTTGCGCGGTCGCAACCGGACATCGTCCTTTTGAGCCTTCCGGACCAGTGTACCGGTTGCCTCCCGCTGTTTGATGTGCTTGCGAATCCAGTGCTGCTCTATCACGCCAAAGAGCGAGCTGCTCATAATATAGAGCGTCAGTCCGCTGGGGGCCTTATAGAAGAGGACGAGCATCATGACACTCATAAGCGGCATCATCTTCTGCATCATCTCCTGCTGCTGCCGCTGCTGATCGGTGGCATTGGGATTAGGCTTCGGTTTGGGCTGAAGCTTCTGCTGCAGGTACATGAAGATGCCCAATAGGATCGGCAACAGGTTGAACGCAGGGAGCTCCCATCCGAAGAAAGGCACGACGATCGGCGCAGGGAATGTATACAATGCATCCGGTGCGGTCAAGTCATGAATCCAGGTGAAGTGAAACGGCTCATGCCGCATCAGGATGTTGTTGCTCAGGCTGATCCACAGCGCCACCCAGATGGGCAGTTGAATGACCATGGGCAGGCAGGTCAGGAACTGGGTGGTTGGATTGATCCCGTGCTCCCGGTAGAGCTTCATGGTCTCCTGTTGCAGGCGGGCCTTGTCGTTGGCGAATTTCTTCTTCAGCTCCTCGACTTTCGGCGCGAAATCACCCATTCGTTGCTGCATCCGCACCATGTTCACCTGCCCCTTCTTGGTGATCGGATGCAGTAGGGCACGCACGATGAGCACGAGGATGATAATGGCCACGCCGAAGTCACGCACCATCCAAAACAGGCCGTTGAGCAACAAGACCATCAGCTCGACCAGCCAGGCGAAGGTGCACCACGGGTAGGCCTGAGCGACCTGATAGTAGTAGTTCCGTTCCAGGTACTCGGGCACCTCGCGAAATACGTCACCGTCTTTTTCGCCGAGGTAGATGTCAGCGGGGTAGATCAGTGCACTACCCGGGCCGAGGGCTTCCGCCCTGGTGACCAGACGCAAGGTGGCGTCGTCGTTGCTGAGGGCGTCCCCATCGGCATCCAGCGCGGACACTTCCGCCAGGTATTTGGCGTTTCCGTGTCCGTCGCGGCCAAGCGGTGCAATCGTGCAGGTGAAATAGGTGTTGGCCGTCGCCGCCCAGGAGAACACAGTGTTGGGTTCGGCCGCCGATGGCACAAAGAGTACGACCGGATGCCCGGGGCTCTTGGTGACTACCCCTTGTCCCTCCCGATTTCCCACCACATGGGTGCCATCGTGAACACCCCAGTCGATGAAGCGGTCATCCATTCGAAGCCCTGCTCGTCGTATACCGAGCCCCCCCCGATATGTGATGATTACACGATGAGATTGGTCTGAGAGATTCTCCACCCTGATTTCGGACTGTAGATCATGCCGACCGGATTCCCTCTCTTGCTTGGGGAGCATGAAGGTGCGGGTGAGTTTCAGCGCCGGGGCACCGTCTTGCTGAATCTCGATCCAGAAGAGGGCACTCTGGTCCTGGTCGGTCGTTTTCACCGGCTCTGCGTGCCACTTCTTGTCATGGAGGGGAAGGTCAATACCGTCAACATTGATCTGTTCAATCGCCAGGGAGCGAAAACGCCGCCCGTCATCTCGCTCTATCGTGGACAAGAGTATATAGCGCTGGTCACTCCCGAGATCTTCGGCGTGATCGGTCATCGTGGCGCTCTCAACGGACGCGCCCACGTTCGACAGTGTCAGCCGCATGCGATATGGGCTCGGTACCTCTTTGTCGATCCCCTCCGCAGGCCCCGATCCCATCGCCAGCGTCTGCTCATTGTCTGCTTCCAGAAACGCAAAACCGGCACTGGCTTCATCCTGTATGCCTGTTTCGCCTGCATCTTCGTGCGGCTCAGGCTGCACAATTCCGGGATCTACCGGTTGGGCGACCGGGCCTGCGGCCTGACCGGTTGTCGATGAGTATGTCTGCTGAGGCGGTGGCGGGAGCAGCCTCGGCCAGATCCACAGCACGAGGAGGAAGATACTGACGCTGATCAGGAGATTGCGAAGCGTATCGTTCTTATCCATTAGATCCAAACCAAATCAGCAAGGTGTTTGACCATAAGTGTTGCGTCGTGCGGAAGGCAACGGGACGCGTTCGCAGGTAACATCCTCTACTAACAGTGCCGGGAAGACGCCCGCTATCGACCCTCGAAGAGGCGCGTCCCCAGAAAATCATCTAGCTCCGGCGTATCGTAGATCTTCCGGGCGGCCTTTTCGATGTCATACTCGAGCCGCACGTACTCCATCGTAATACAGTATTCATGCTCCGCGACTTCGGGCGGGTCGTACCCTTCGGGGTATTCGCCTTTCTCATAGAAGATCGTATAGCAAAGCCTCGGATCTCGATCTCGCGGCTGGCCGACGCTGCCGACATTGATGATGGCCTTTTCGTCAGAGGTTATCGAATAGATGCCGATATCCGGCAGTTCGTCAGGCGGATCGAAACAAGGATCGTCCAGGAACACACCGGGCACGTGTGTGTGCCCGACTACACTGGCCACATGATGATCTTCAAGCCGTTTGAAATTATCGAGTATTTTGCCGGGGTTGGTATATACGTCCTCGGGGAACAGATACTCGTTGACCGGCCGACGAGGCGAAGCGTGTACCATCAGTAACCCGTCGGCTTCGTGCCACAGTGGCAACTGGCCCAATACCTCCCAGCGGCGGTCACGCTTGGCCTTGTTTGGCTCATCCTCCAGAACCTGACGGGTCCAATAAGCGGCGCGCTCGGCACCGACATTGAAGTTGTTCGGTTCGTAAAACACGGCCTGGTCGTGGTTGCCGCAAAGGCACAGATCGCAGCGATCAATGACAAGATCAAGGCATTGTTTTGGATTGGCTCCGTAACCGACCACGTCCCCGAGGCAGTGAACCTTCTTGATCGACCGCCGGTCGATATCCGCAAGCACCGTTTCCAATGCTTCGAGGTTGCCGTGGATGTCGGAAATAATCGCAAACACGCTGATTCCAACCTTGCCATCGCCGCACGACGGATTTGGTGAAGGCTCGCACCACTCCCGTCGCCCGAACGGCTGCGCAAGTAGATGACTCTATGCCTGATGTAGCCCGTCGTCAATGGGTCGCTTCCCCTCGCAAGAACAGGCGGCTGATGGCATCAGTCGACACGAGGCTGCCCTTAACGCCAACGTTGTGGTTCCTACCGCAAACAGAGGTCCAGCTTGGCCCGACCCTTATGGTCCAACGTTGGTGAGGTTACAGCGCAACCGGTAGAACATTCGGTCTCCGGCGCGTTGTGTAGTACCAAAGCATGTGAAAAGCTGTATCATTGACCGGACCATGATGTCCGCACCCGAACTCGAATGTGTCTACGGGCTTGCGTTTGAAACCTCCAGCGCGCTAGGCGGCGTCGCCCTGGGACGCGGTGACGAAGTGCTCGAGGCCCGAGAATTGACGGGCAGAAGGAGGCATGCGGTCGAGCTCCTTCCAGCCGTGGATGCGCTCTGCAAGGCTCACGCTGTCGACCCTTCGTCTGTCCGCAGAATCTTCGTATCGAGTGGCCCCGGGAGTTTCACCGGATTGCGCATCAGCATCACCGTCGCCCGGATGATCGGTCTGACGAGCGGTACAAGCCTGATCGCTGTCCCAACTCTGGAGGTCATCGCCCAAAACGCCCTCGAAGCTCAGATGCCGCCCAATCGAGTGGTCGTCATACTCGATGCGAAACGGGGTCGGGTTTACACGGCTGCGTTCGTGCGGCGAAATGATCGATACATGGCTGTGACCGCTCCCGTTGAAACGGATCCTGCGCGGTTCCTGGCCAGGCAGGGCGCCCAGAGTGGATCGTGTGCGGTGCTCGGGGAAGGCGTTCTTTATCATCGAGCGGCCGTGGAGGCGTCCGGCCTGGAAATCCTCCCTGAGGCGGTTTACCCGCCTCGGGCCGGGACCGTTTACCGCCTCGGCGTGAGGCGGGCGAGTGTTGGCGAGTTTACCGATCGCCGAGCACTCGTCCCGACCTACGTCCGCCCGCCGGAAGCCGAAGAGAAATGGGCACAGCGGGAGAAACACGCCCGGCCATAATATTCAAAATCGACGAACGCAGAGTAACCTGAGATATGAGGTTATCGGAGTGCGTTGGCGTTCTTCCGATACCGGGCCGTTGCTACCCCGTATGAGTATCCGAAGTCGGCTGGCCAGAATCTTACCCCAGCCATGCGTTTGGCGGGATGGGTAGGCAGAGGAAGCTATGAGTTCGAGGAAGGAACTGGGCAGAACGTCAGACACGCCAGCTCGCGGGCCCGCTGCACGCACGTTGCTCCCCGCTTTGATCATTGTTGCTACCGTGGCCGTGTATTTCAACAGCTTCGACGGTGCATTCGTCTTCGATGATAAACGATACATTATCCACAACGCACGCATTGGCGAGCTTTGGCCACCGTGGGAGGCGCTGTCCGGCAGACGGCCGGTGCTCGATCTGTCCCTGGCGATCAACTATGCCTTCGGTGAGCTGAAGGTTGCAGGATACCATGCCTTTAACCTGCTCATTCACATCCTGG
>JAUWWQ010000001.1 GCA_030616775.1 Planctomycetota bacterium | reverse complement strand
TCTGATCATCGCAATCCAGCGGTGGGCCACCGACACATGCGCCGTCTGAGCACGTGTCGTTCGTCGTGCACACATCGCCATCGTCGCACGGATCGGTGTTGTTCACGTACACGCAGCCCGTAGTCGGGTCGCACGAATCATCCGTGCACACATTCTGATCATCGCAATCCCGCGGCGGGCCACCGATGCACGCGCCCGTATCGTCGCACGTATCATCCGTAGTACAGGCGTTCTCGTCATCGCACTCGCGACCCGGTACAGGTGTAAACACGCAACCGGTTACTGGATCGGCGGCAGGGTCAGTTGGATCGCATGTGTCTTCCGTACACTCGTTCTCGTCGTCGCAGTAGGCGTGTATCGGCGTGTGGACGCACGTTCCGTGAACGCCGTCGGGATCGGAACATATGTCATCGGTACACTCGATACCGTCATCGAGCGGGCAGGTTTCACCGGTTATCGGATCACAACAGGAATCGGGTGGCACGTCGCTGTCACAGTCGTCCGGAACACCGTCTCTATCCAAATCAATGGGATCAAGGCATTCGCACGGCTCGTTTCCAGGGTACCGACGGCAGTAGTCCCACCAGGCATAGTTCTCCTCATAGTCCTTATACTGGTCACAGTCGCAGTTGCCGATACCGCCCATCAGCCACGGGCAGTAGTCCACGTTCTCGCTGACCTCATCCCCCAAACCAAGACAACCTTCTTCGTTTTTTTCATCAGCAGGATCTACACAGTCGTCCGGCCAAACCACCTCAACGGTTCCACTATGATCCAACGGACCGCTCGGAGCGCCCCACCAGTTGTTCTCGGCGTTGAGCATCCCAGCGCTCTCGTTGTTGATACCGAATCCGGCGTTGCCGGCGATGCTGTTATACGCGACGGTCATCCCGTCAACATCAGTACCCGATAGGATATGAATCCCGGAACTGCTGCCGGTGCTGTTGATGATCCGATTGTCCACAACCGTTACCGTTGATCCTGATTTCAGGGCACGGAACACAATCCCCACTTCGTTCCCGTCAAAGACATTGCTCGTAACGGAGATATCGGTCATCAACTGGCCGCCCGAAGACCCGACCTTCAGGCCCTGGGCGAAGCTCGATGTGCTCGTGACCACGTTATCCTGGACTGTCACGTCCTCCTGGTCCCGATTGGAGAAGTCCATGACGAGGATGCCCTGGCCCGCGCCAGCAAGGCTCGTCTGAATCGTGTTGTCGATGATCTTCGTCTTTGAACGCTCGGTCGTGACGGCGCGGTAGGCCTTCCCGGAGAACGCATTGTCCTCCACGGTCACATAGTCGCCCACGGCTGCCCCCTGGTGATTGATGAAGACCGCATCGTAGCCGCCGCCGGGATTGCCGCTGAAGGTGTTGTCATGGATGTTCAGACGATCGACGTTGCTGTCGAATCCGAGAACGTCGTCTCGGTATGTCTGGATCACGACACCCCCTCCGTCACCGGCGGCGATCTGCACGAAGTCGTTATCGTAAATCTCTATGTCCGTGCCGTTCAGTACGATGCCGCTTGAATAGTCCCCGTCCGGCACGTCCGGGCTCTCGATGGTGAAGCCGTGAAGCTTGACACCGTTTGCCAGGATCTCAATGTTGGGATCCGCTAGGGGAAAGTTAGCCCACGGTAGGGTATCGACGCCCTTGATCGTCGCACCGCCCGCGCCGACCAACTCCAGATTGTCCTTGCCCGCCGGTATGACCAGGTCCTCTACGTAGGTTCCCGACAGGACCATGACAGTATCGTCGGCTGAGGCCTCATCGATACCGTCTTGGATGCTAGTCCAGATGGTGTGAAGGAACGACGATCCGCTGACAACCACGGCCTTGTCGAACGTGTTGTTGTCCAGCACGTCCTGAATGTTCAAGATCTCGGCCGAGTCCTGCACCTGGATATCATTACAGCACACGAAATCGTTACCCGTGACGGTGATGTTGCTCATCGTCTGCGTGTTGTTAAGCCCGACCCGTAGGGCCTGGCCGAAACCCGAAGTGCCGCCGAGCGTGTTGCCCGTCACGGTCACGTCCTTCTGTTCGCGCCCACCAAAGTCCCGCACGTTGATTCCCTGATAGCCACCAGGCAGACCGGGATCCAGCGTCGTTGACACCGTGTTGCCAGTGATCGAAGTATTCGATCGTTCAGTGGTAATCGCACGCAGCAACATACCACCAAACTCGTTGTCCGCGATCGTGACCGTGCCGGCTGGGTCTGGATCTAAAGAGGCATGGTTGATGAAGATTGCCTCATAGCCGGCGGTCCCATCGCCCCACGGCTCGAAACTGTTGTCGTGGATGTTCAGCCCGTCGACGTCTCCGCCCGTCGGGTTGTTTGCATCCCGGTATGTCACAATTCCCTGGGAGATCTCATCCAGGGTGCTCGCGTTGGTAACCTGGAACGCATTGTGGTGGATGTTGGCGTCGTCGCCGCCGATCAGGATTCCGCTTGCGTACGTGTCGGTTTCGGGGTCCGGTCCCTGGATCGTGAAACCGTGAATCTCGACCCCGTCAGCCAGGACGTCGATGTTCGGAACCGCCAGTGGCCACAGGGACACGTCGGCGTTTACCACACCCTTGATGATCGTTACAGTGAGATCCGATTCGTCCCCGACCAGTTCCAGGTCATCTTTCCCGACCGCGAAGACCAAGTCCTCTGTGTACGTCCCCGGCTCGACGTGGATCGCGTCGCCCGGGTCGGCGGCGTCAATCGCGTCTTGGATCGTGGTGTAGTCGCCGGGCACATTGATATCCGCCGCCCACGCCGGCCCAACGCACAGCGTCAGGCCCATCAAACTGGTAAGTCCTACAATCGTTTTTCTTCTCATGGCAGTGTTCCTTTCATTCAATCTTGACCATACTCCAATTCAGTCAGCCGTAACAAACTGCGTTTACCCTCACGTCCTACCTGCCGCACACCCGATAATTGCGCTTGCAGCACCCGCTCAACATCGCGTACCACGTATACGGCGAACCTCGGCTGCGCGCGGTTCAATCACCGTCCCCGGTGGCACGCCTTCTTGTTGACTCTCAGGGATGGGGAGACTAGACTGAAAGGGTCGGGCGACGGGCGCTTCTCGCGCCCGCCGCCATGACACTCGGGGCGGGCCGGTGTGACGTTACCCACGAAGTACCGGCTCGTCCTCGCTTTTTTCTATGCTCCCTTAGTCACCCCTCCTTTTCTGTTATCCGGGTCGTTGTTTTTCGAACGCGCACAACTCGCCCTCTATCTATAACGCAGGCCGAAGGTTTAGCGCTCACAGTTTTCGACGAATTATCTCGGGCGGGGAGCGCGAGCAACGAACCCGTCTGCCGATCGGTTGAACCCAGCGTTATCATTGCAAGTACATGCGTTAACAGGGCCGTCCGAGCGCAGCCAACTTCGCGTCCGAGCGAAGATATCCGCGTTCTCCAGCCACCGCGCACAACCAGTTCCTTCATGAGTAGCTGCCAGTTATAGCGGTGTGCAGCAGGTTCCGGCCCGACTTGACGCCTGAATTGTTGGGCGTCAAGTTCCTCTCGCGCCCGGTGCGCCTGCCTAAACTGACGCATCAAACAAGTGAAAGTCACACTATGGTAACGTTACGGGCGTTGTCAATGAGGGGCGGGGGGAAAACTCAAAAATTCAGTGGTGTGACACCTATACGTCTCCCTTGTCAGGACGCCCCGGCTATCTTGCCCAGATTCGCGCCAACATGCGGCTATGCGTGAATCTGGGCCGACCTGTTGCCGCCTGAGCGTCCGCATGGCTCCCAGCCATTTCGTTCTCACCGGCAGTCTCCGAGCGTGGGCCTTCGCCGAATCCTGTCGCGAAGCTGCTGGCCCTTGTCAGCCACGGCGATGAAATCTGCCCCGAAGACGCGACTCGCCAAGAGCCACCTTTTAATCCAAGGGAATATGCACTTCCTCGACGCCATCGCCCGATACGCCAAACCCCGTGCACACGATGGCGACGAGGTTTGCCGGCACGTGCTCCATCAAGAAAAACAGGATCTCCAGGATTTTCCCCTGTATGCATTGTGTGCGCTGCGCCCCTGCAATTCAGAGACAGAGAGACAGGTCGTAGTGCAAGGTATGCCACAGGTGCTGGATGGCGGCTGAGGTCAAGAAGCCGGCGCTGCGCGGCAAGCACAGACTCTGTACGAAGTGCGGCCAAGAGCCAGCAGTCCCAAGGCAACGACGAGGCACGGCGTGCTGCGCAAGGAGAAGAAAGTACCGAAGAGCAAAAGCTCGCAGAAAGGCTACCCCGACGTCGACATTGACTTGGCCGTCTCCTATCTCGTTTACGCGCCGCGCGAAGGCCATGCCCCGCCGGCCCGACCGTAGTAGGGTGCTTCAACCACCAGGGCCGATGCCGAGCTGGACCCAGATGGACCTCCCGCCAGAAAGTCCTTGAAAAAGGTTTACCAAGCTCGTATATTATAATGGCGGAACTTGGACCATGGAGGTAAGCTTCTCATCATGGAAGATGCAGAAGATCTGCAACTCGCCCAAGGAGATGCAGGCAAAGTACGGTCCCCGGATGGCCAGGATTCTCCAGCAGCGGTTGAGCGAACTCACAGCCGCCGACACCCTCGATGACGTCAGGCAACTGCCTGCTGCCCGCTGCCATGAGCTTTCCGGAGCCCGGAAGGGGCAACTGGCCGTTGACTTGGTTCATCCTAAGCGGCTGATCTTCCGGGCTGATCATGATCCCGTGCCCGCCAAGCCAGATGGCGGGCTGGACTGGACGAAAGTGACCCGCGTCCTCGTGATCGAGGTCGTGGACTATCACGGCCGATGAGGAGGTAATCATGGGCAACACAAGGACGGGGAGCGCAAAACGATACCCGTTCGAACCGGATTACGCCGTCGCTCCCGGCCGGACACTCGAAGAGACCATCGATGCCCTGGGTATGGATCAACGCGAGCTGGCAACCCGTACAGGGCTATCAGCCAAACACGTCAACCTGATGATGAAAGGCAAGGCACCCATAACCTACGACACGGCGAACCTCCTGGAACGGGTCACGGGAGTATCCGCGCGAATGTGGAACAACCTCGAGAGCAACTACAGGGAGCAGTTGGTTCGGCTGGAGGAGAAGAAGCGGCTGGAGAAGGATCTTGCATGGCTTAAGGGGATTCCCACGGCAGAGCTCATCAAGCGAGGGAAGATCGAGAGGCACCGAGATAAGGCGCTGCTGCTGCGGGAAGTCCTGCGTTTCTTCGGTGTAGCCAGCGTGAGCGCTTGGAAAGGGCTTTGGGGTAGCCCGAAGTTTTCCTTGCGCAAGTCGCCGGCATTCAAAGGTCTGCCCGGAGCCATGGCCACGTGGCTGCGCCTGGGTGAATTGGAAGCCCAGGTAACAAAGTACCAGCCGTTCGATAAGAGTAAGTTCAGGGTGGCTCTGGCTGAAATCCGGTGCCTGACTATTGAGCTGCCGGAAGCGTTCGTGCCTGAAATGAAGAAGCTATGTGCCGCTGCTGGCGTGGCTGTTGTCCTTGTGCCGGAAATCAGGGGCGCCCCAGCAAGCGGAGCAACACAATGGCTAACGCCGAACAAGGCCATGATTCTGCTCAGCCTGCGCTACAAGAGCAACGATCAGTTCTGGTTCTCGTTCTTCCACGAGGCGGGTCATATCCTCAATGATGGCAAGAAACAGGTGTTCATCGACAATGGTAAGTCCAGCGACGAGCGAGATAAGAGAGCGGACCGCTTTGCGGCGGACTATCTGATCCCACCACAGCGGGCCGCAGAATTGAACCGGCTCAGGAGCTGGGCAGCGATCGAGGAGTTTGCCAAATCAGTTGGCATAGCGCCGGGGATCGTGGTTGGCCGGCTCCAGCGGCAAGGAATCATCGGTTACAACCGCTTTAACCGATTGAAGCTCCGCCTTGAGTGGGTTTAGATCCAACGATACGCTGAGGAGACCGACACAGTAGCCAGGAACGCGGCTGATGCTCGCCAATCAGACGGGATGCAACTCGCTCTACTCGCGAACCCGCTCAGCGCCTCCCAGTGGGAGTAAGTACATATGTCGAACGAGCTTTGGCGGACTACACTGAGCACACTGCGAAGCCGATTTGAATCGGGTGCACAGCAATACACCGGCGTGCGCTGTGTGCTCATTCATGCTGGCCCCGGCCAACGCGACAGGCTGGCGGAAACCCCACGAGAAGCCCCTGAGGGCAGGTTTGTCAACGGGGGCTTTGCGGCCTACGAGCAAGCAGACACTCCCGAACGTTGTACGTGGCGACGCGAGTACTACATCGGCGAGCCTGCCGGTGTGTACTTGTTTTGGAGGTCGGCGAACGATGCCGGCCGGGCGCTGTTGGGCCAGTCTCCCCCCGCTGGCCAACGATTTCCCAGAGAAACGCTCTCTGTGAGAACCGACCGCACCCGGTGGCTTTGGACGCTGTTTGAGCTGGGGTGGCAACGACGGCCTGGATCTCCTCTCAAGACCACGAAACTGATATGGGACCGCAAACGTACCGGCTGTACGACTTTCCCGTACGACACTGCGCAGCTAAGGGCGATCAGCGAGATGTTTGGTCACTCCCATGAGCCCTTTCACAAATGGGCCCAGGAGCTGCCAGACTACTTTTGTAGTGAGCTTAGTGATGTGTTCATGGCGTCCGTGTATGGGATCGACATTCTGCTGTGTGGCTTAAACGGCAGACGCCGCGGGAAGGGTGCTGGCAAGCCCGGCACAACCCGAGAAGAGTTGCGCAAGAGGGCCGAGCAGGTTGTCAGGCGGCACGGCTACCACGGCCTAAGGCCATTAGCGCGGAGTCTCAAATGCTCACCTTCCAGCGTTAGCAACGCGATCAAAGACTCGACGTTTCTCAAAGCACGCAAGGCGGAGCACGAAGCCGAGCGGACGGGCAAGCCCCGGGAGACCGCGCTGACCGGCGTCACCGTGGACGATACAGCACAACAGACCGAGGTTGACCCGCAACGGCAGGCCGTACTGAACGAGCTAATCGCCGAGCAGGAGTCAGACGTGCGGGCTGACCAGCGCCGGGCCTGCCAGCGCGCGCGTTCACGGTAAGCGTTCATGAACGCGCACACCCCCGAAAATCCCACCGAAACCCGCATCATTTAGCCGTTCACGTGAACACTTGCCTTCTTTCAGAGGGCAATGATGCCCTCATGAAGTTGAGGTGTTTACGTGATGGCAACTGAATCCGCTCCCAAGTTAATTACTCCCGGAGTGATTGCAACGGAGCTGGACGAGCCGCTCCACCGTGTGCTGCATGTGCTGGCCACGCGCCCGCATATCCGCCCGGCTGCACGCGCCGGCACTCTCAGACTGTTCGGCCGGGACGTAGTGGCGATGGTCCGCCACGAGTTGAATGCCATTGACGCCCGTCGGAGGACTAAGGAGGCGGCCAATGGCTGAGAGATACCAGCTGCTTGGAAAACTCCGCCCAGAGGAGTACGCGGCCCTGGAGGCTGACATCCAGCAGCGGGGCGTCCTAGTACCAGTGGAAGTCGATGAAACCGGGAATATCCTCGACGGGCACCACCGGGCCCAGATCGCGGGCCGCTTGGGTATCCCGTATGAGACGATCGTCCGTCAGTTCGACTGCGAAGAGGACAAGCGGGAACACGTCCTGAAAATCAACTTGGCGCGCCGGCATTTGGATCCCATTCGGTGGGGCAACGTGTTCAGCCAACTGCTCGCCCTACGCGGCGTCCGCCGCGGGCGGGGTGCGAGGAACGACAGTACTTCCCTAACAATTAGGGATGTTGCGGGAGAGTTGGGCGTCGACCCGAAGACGGCCGAATGGCGTCTTGCCCAGGCGGACGCCTATGCGGCCTTGTCGGCGGAGGAGCAACGCAGGATTCACGAAGGTGACGCAACCTTGCAGCAGGTCCGCCGCGAGCAGAAGGAGCAGGTGCGGCACGCGCGACGTGATGAGAATCAGAGGCTTGTTGATTCTGCGTGCACCTTGGAACAGGCGCTCGGCGAGGCGAAGTTCGCAGCGATCACGATCGATCCGCCCTGGCCCCATGATGAGGGTGACGGAGAAGACGAGGGCCTGTATGGCCGCGCTAGCCCACTCTACGCCACGATGCCTTTGGACGAAATCGCGCGATTGCCTATTGGTGACTACGCCGATGAGGATTGCCACATTTACTTGTGGGTCACGAACCGCACGGTATTTGGCGGCAAGTCACTCCTTGAGGGCTGGGGATTCAGGTATTCGACAATGCTCACGTGGTGCAAGGCCCATTATGGTATGGGTGCTTACTTCCGCGGCAGTACAGAGCACATCATGTTCGGCGTCAAGGGTTCGCAGCCCCTCAGGCGTCAGGATGTCGGCACCTGGTTCCAAGCGCCGCGCGGACCGCACGGCCATTCCAGCAAACCGCTCGAGTTTTACGGACTCGTCGAATCCTGCAGTCCGGGACCCTATCTCGAAGTCTTCGCCCGCGGCCAGCGCGAGGGCTGGACCTGCTGGGGGGCCGAAGTGGGCCCAATCTCGGGTAACGGCCCCGATAAGGCAGGTGAGCCGTGACTGTCCCAGGAGAACTGCTATCGACGCTGGTCCGCGCACTTGGGGCAAAACGCAACGGCCGCGGGTGGCTGGCGCGCTGCCCGGCACATGACGACCACGAACCCAGCTTGTCGATCGCCGAGCAGAACGGGACCGTTCTGGTTCACTGCCATGCTGGATGCCCCCAGGATACAGTGCTGTCGGCGTTGCGCGAACGTGGCCTCTGGCCGCAAGCCGACAGCACCACTGCCGCCACCTCAAGACTACGGAGCACCAGCCCTGTCTATCCATCTGCAGAGGCAGCCATAAGGGCCCTGAGCCGGACTCTCGGCGGTGCTGAGGCGGGCACTTGGGTGTACCGCTATGCCGACGGTCGCGAAGCCTTCCGCGTGGTCCGATTAGACAGGCAAAGCGGATCGAAGGAGTACCGGCCAATCCACCACGACGGCAACGGATGGGTCGTTGGCGCCCCCTCAGGGCCGTGGCCACTGTACGGCCTACTTGACCTTGCCAAGGCCCACCGGGTCTGTCTAGTCGAGGGCGAGAAGTGCGCCGACGCGGCGAAACAGATTGGGCTAACAGCTACAACGTCTGCCCACGGAGCCAATGCACCTCAGCGGACCGACTGGTTCCCGCTGGCCGGGAAGGAAGTCATTGCTCTGCCGGACAACGATGCGGCCGGTCGGCGGTACGTGGAAGTGGTAGCCGGAATCCTGGGCGGCCTCAAGCCACGCGCCACCGTCAGACTCGTGACCATACCCGGCCTGCCCGAGGGAGGTGATTTGGCGGATTATGTTGATCTGCGGGACTCGACCGAGAATCTCGATATTGGGCGGCACATCGAGCACCTCGCCGACCACACACCCGAGCTGGTTTCGGCTGAGAATTCGATTCGCGCTCCTAAAGAAAGTGAGCGTGCGCGAATCGAATTCCCCGAGCCCGTGCCTCTCTCCCAGCTAGGGGACGGTGTCTCGATCACCTGGCTCTGGGACGGCTACCTTGCGGTGGACCACATCACCTTGCTGACGGGTCTGTGGAAGGCAGGCAAGACTACGCTGCTCAGCCACTTGCTGCGCGCCTTTGGTGCTGGGGGAGATCTGGCTGGGGCGGTGAGCGAGGGGCAAATCCTGGTCGTAAGCGAGGAGAGCCGTGGCCTGTGGGCCCGACGACGAGACGATCTGGGCATCGGTGACCACGTCGCGTTGTTGTGCCGACCGTTCCTCGGGCGACCGACCGGGGAGGAGTGGCGCGAGTTCGTTGCCTACTTGGCCGCATTGGTTCGCAGGGACGGGTACACAATAATCGTGTTCGATACAGTCGCGGTGTGCTGGCCGGTCTCCGACGAGAACGACGCATCTAAAGTCATCGCAGCCCTACAGCCCTTGCACGCGATCACCGAGCTTGGCGCAGGTGTGCTACTCGTACACCACCCGCGTAAGGGTGACGCCGGGGAAGGGCAGGCGGCTCGCGGATCTGGCGCTCTGCCCGGCTTCGTGGACGTCATCATCGAACTGCGCCGCCTGAATCCGAAGAACCGCGAGGACCGCAGAAGGGTGCTAACGGCCTACTCAAGATTCGATGAGACAACTCCGGAAGTAGTCCTTGAGCTTACGGATGACGAATACCGGACAATCGGCACGAAGGCCGACGCCAGGCAGTCGGACCGCCTAGCAGTGATCAGCAACTTGCTGCCAGCCACGGAACCAGGGTTCAAGGCGGACGAGATACTCGATGCTTGGCCCGACGACTCCGTGCCTCGCCCGAGCAAACGGTTGCTTCAGAGCGACCTGAAGCACGGCGCATCCACCAGCTTGTGGATCGCATCGGGCGAGGGCAGGAAGAACGACCCGTTCCGATACAGCCGCAGCGAGAATTCGATTCGCGCACGCCCACTCTCTCTAGATGCGCGAATCGAATCTGATGCCGAAACAGCACCACTGGAGGGGGGCACCAAGCCGTGATGTCCACGCCGCTTCAGCCGTTGCCGTTGGTCATGACCACGGAAGAGGTGGCTGCCGTGTTGCGGTGCTCCGTGGAGACCGTTGAACGCTACGTCCACGCTCACGAGCTGGCGACCATCCGGATCGGGCGGGAACGGCGGTTTAGGGCGGACGACATGCTGGACTTCGTGGCCTCGCGGTCCACAACGGCTCGAACCAGCAGGAATCGCACAAGACGTAGCAAGCAGCGATGACAAAGCCTGACACCGGGATCGAAGATAAGTGTCACTTTTATGACACTTTCTGGACGATTCGACTTGCATCCCGGCGTGAGAAGAGCGATCGTCGGGGCATGGCACAGCTGGGTGCAATGCCAGGAGGCCGACACAGGCGATTTCGGCTTGCTGGCGGGCCTGAAGCAAGCGGGATGGGCTAGAAGTGGCGGAGGCGCCGGAAATGGCCTGCGAAGGGGCATGTTATGATCACTCGGGTGCTGTTACTGAATGAGCCAAATCGCAGGAGCCCTTGGGTGGTCCGTTGGTACGGCGAGCCCGACCCCGACACCGGCAAGCAGAAACGCTCCGGGCGATCGTTCCGGCAAAGCCGGGATGCTAAGGCCTTCTTGATCGAGAAGCAGCATCAACTCGACGAGGGTGTGCCACAGGACCTGCCTATCGACGTAACCTTGGGTCGCCTGCTTGCCGAGTTCGAGGAAGCCCGCCTGGCCGGCTTGAGTTACGCTTCGCAGATCGGCTATGGCAACACCACGAACCAGCTACTCGAATACTTCGGCTGCACGCGCAAGGTGCGTACCATCCAGCAGCGCTACGCGGAGGCCTTTTTGGCTACTCGTAAGCGTCGAGACGGCCGCCCGGGTGAGCTGTCGAGCTGGTCCAAGGCTCGCCACCTGATCCACTGCCGGGCCATCTTCGGTGCAGCTGTTCAGTGGGGCTACATCGACCGCAACCCGTTCAGCGGATCGCATGTTCGTGGCAACTCAGCGCTAAAGATCAACCCGAAGGGCCGCCCGTGGCATCACCTAACCGCAGACGAGTTCGTGATGTTGCTGGCAGCGGTCCCAAGCGTGCGCCAACGGGCGTGCTACTGGCTGATGTACGGCGCCGGTCTTAGGCCGGGCGAAGCCTGGAACATGATGGCTGCCACCGTAGACCTAGCGCGCCGGCGTGTGCGCGTTGTGAACCGTGCGCCAACGGAGGGCCTGCCTCCGTTTACAGTCAAGGCTGAAGGACAATCCGTAGAGAGTAAGGAGCGCACTGTGCCCATCCCTGAGGCGGCGGTCCCGGACCTGACCGAGGCCATGCGGCAATCGTTCAAATCTGGCGGATTCCTGGTACTGACGCCGGAGCGGTTCCGACGTGTTCAGGAGTATTGGCAATTATGCCGGGAACACCAGCCGTGGGGTGGCCATGCTTGGCGCCCCTGGCAGAACCGGAACATGACGAACAACCTCCTGCGAGATACGAAGGCGTACCTCCGCAAAGCAGGCGTTGAGTTAACCGCCCCGTTTACGCTGCACACGTTCCGCAAGAGCTTTGCCCAAAACCACGCTGATGCCGGCACACCACCCCGAACCCTGGCCAGGCTGCTCGGCCACAGCAATACCCGGGTGACCATGCAGTTCTATCAAAAGGCCACCGATGCCAACGAGCAGGCGGCTGCTGAGGCCATGAACCACCTGTTCGATAGGAACCGCAGGACTAAAGACGTGGTGTGATTCCTTCACTCGGAGACACAGCGGTGACACTTTTGGGGCTTGTCGGTGGAATCCTGCACCCTACGCCGAAGCGTAAGTCGTTGCGAGCAAAAGGGTTATGTCAATGGGCGATACAGGACTTGAACCTGTGACCTCCTGCGTGTCGAGCAGGCGCTCTAGCCGACTGAGCTAATCGCCCCGATGCGGTGGACTATTAGAGATCAGACACTCCAGCCTGTCAATGACTATCCTCGCCACCTCCTCAAGCCGTCCGACGTCATTTTAGCGTCAGTTTCGTCGCCAGAATCCAACCCGGAGTCCGGTCCCGCCAGCAGCCTCCCGTAGCGGCCCGTCGCCTCACGTTCGTTGGCGTCGCCGACCCACAGGTAGGACTACCTGATGGTCATGATCGAAGCATGTCCCATCAGCTTCTGCAGCACGTGCCCGGGCGTTCCGTTGCCCGCGTGGTCCTGGCCGCTGCTCTGACGGAAGGTGTGCAGCGTAAACGGCGTGGGCCGGTTTGGGAGCCCGAAGTGAACCACTCTGGCGGGCTCCGTTCAACCGCGTGACCAGTTCGATGACCTTGCACGACGCGCTGGAAGTTCGCGGCAGCGGAGAGAACTCTTCAAGTAGTCGGCATCCCGTCTGCCACCTGCGCGGAACATTTGGACAGCGGAGTTTAATCAGATTTCGACGAAAAGACGTAGTCCCGCTCTACGAAATCCAAGGTCCAGGTATATTGTTTGAGAAACGCGTGGCTCAGCAGACCGTCAATGCGAACGCTGCCGAAGTCCCTATCGCCGACCTTTCCGGGAAGGACCATCAGCTTCGACTGGCTCAATGGTCCGAGCGCCAGCGGCAAGTGTGACTCCACCGGCCCGCTGAGCTTGTTCTGATCGAACCCCCATCCGATGAACTTGTCTCGTGAAGTTTCAAAGGCCGCCTGCCGTAAACCGCCTTTCCCGTCCGGGTGCAGCGATACCAACCCGGAATCGATGAAGATATTCAATCCCGTGTGCCCGCCGACAGCTCCTACTTGCCCACCTTTGCATGCCGAAATGACTCGCCGGCGGTTGGCCGCTGTCACCTTCGTGCTGCTAGACATATTGCACCACAACCGGCCATTCGACAAGCCCGGATTCGGTCCGCAGATCGGTGACTTCGGGATGCACCCGTCGTGCGTGGCCCTCTATGGACGGCCGGTGCCTCCGCGGACACCAAGGCGTCACGGGATGAACTTGACGCCAACTTGGCACATTTGGGCGACAAGCCGGGTCGTCCTGAGGAACAGGCGAGTGGTCCGGGGAAGCGCCACCGCCACTGTCAAGAACCTTCGTTGCGCTGCGAGGAAGCAGCCGATCGAACCGGTCGTTCGTCCACGGCCACCGCGGACTGTCACACCCGTCGGGTGCAGCCCATCGGGGGAGGCACGGTCTGACCCGCCGCAGGCGGGACAGGCCATGCAAGGGTCAGCCCACGGCCTCGCTGCGCGAGACTGTGCCACACCATATGCGGCTTGCCACCTTTTTTGGGATGCACCCCATCGAACTTATATTCCGCCCTTGCATCGAGCCTCGAGTTGGGGCATAATAGATGGGATCGCTCGTCCGATGGTGGCGAGCCGAGCAAGGTGGCCAGCTTGGCCAACGGAGCCGTGAATGGGTGAAACGCTGGAAGCGCTGCACCGCTTACAAGCCGTCGAATTACAACTTGCCGACATCCGACGCAAGAGAGATGCCAAGGCACGCCGCGTCGAGTACTACAAACGTCAGGTCAAAACCGCCGAAGAGAAATCCCAACAGAACCGCCAGACCATCCGCGAGCGTCAGGTCAGACTCGATACCCTCCAACTTGAGGCCAGCTCCCGCGAAGATTTAATCAACCGGCATCGCCAGCTACTAAACAGGGCCAAAACGAACAGAGAATACGCGGCCATCCTCACCGCGATGAACACCGAAAAGGCCGATAATGCCAAGATGGAAACAGAGATTCTCCAACTGATGGATCTGGTTCAAAACCTCAAGAACGAGGCTGCTACGATCGAAGCTGAAAAAGCTCGATTGCTGGAAGACGTCACACGTGCCGAAGAGGCGTTCCGTGGTTACGACGCTGAATGCCAACCGCAGCATGACGGCCTGAGGGCCGATCGCGAGGAGTGCGCAGAGAGGGTCCCGCCCAGCGCCCTGGCCAGCTTCACTCGTGTCGCCGAGCACCTTGACGGTGAGGCAATGGTTCCCATTGCCAAGCTGCACCCCAAGAGAGACGAATACATCTGTTCAGGTTGCAACATCACGGTAACGCTCGAGGTGGTCAATGCGCTGCAGACGCGTGACGAACTGCAAGTCTGCAAGGTGTGCGGCCGGATCCTCTATCTGGAAAGCCCGGAAACGCAGCGCTCCCGAGCATAGGGCGCAGGTTATACGCCGTTAGGTACGTTGGGTCGGTCGCTGCCGTGGCCTTCCATCAATTCCCGACGGCACAACATGCCAATGTCGTTGCTCAGTTGAGCGACCGTGTGCCCGAGGATGTGCTCGTCGTCGTACGAATTACTACGTAACGCGGCACGCATCATCACCACCTTTTCGACGCGCACCGCAGGAAGCCTTCGCACCATCTCCTTCCACCGTTGCAGGTCCTCGGCGAGCGAATCTCTGGGCTCATGTTGCCTGAGCACTATCGTCCGGGGAGCCATGTCAATCGTCTCCGCTTGCCGGTGCAGCGGCATCAGTCATTCCGTCCCCATTTCGGGCACGTTCGTCTAAAATCGGTATCGTCTGGGCGCTGAAGGCAGTTGAGCTTGTTCCGATATTCACAGCCGCCGTGGACCGTTGATCGCGGACAGACGCGGTGTACTGCCGCGCCGCGCGACGGCGGTGCCGTCTTTTTCCTTGACGCCAAGGGGGGTCTTGACCGATAACCTTGGCGGAGGTTTTGGGTTCTTTCCTGACAGGCTGCCGGTTTTCGGGGGTCCATGCGTGCGGCGATTCATTTTTGCGACTTCGCTTCTTGGTGCCTGCGGAGTTGCGTGCGTATCCGACGCCCCGGTGCAGCCGTCAACATCGCTCTACCCAGTCTACTCGGTTCGCCCACAACCTGACCCCGCATCTCCTCGTCGGGCTTCCCTCCGCCAGGCCGACGGAACCCCGCTCCACTATGATCGGTCGTGGAACCCGTACAGGCGGCCAATCAGCACGCGATGGACGACCATTGTGCTGCACCATAGCGCGACGGCTGTCGGCGGGGCCAGGACGTTCGACAAACACCACAGGTCCAGGAACGGCTGGGATGAGCTCGGGTATCATTTTGTGATTGGCAACGGGACGGATACGCCTGACGGATACGTCGAGGCGGGATCACGTTGGCACAAACAGAAACACGGCGCTCACTGCAAAACGCCCAGCAATTACTACAACGAGCACGGTATCGGAATATGCCTGGTGGGCAACTTCAACAAGACTAAGCCGACCGCCGGACAGCTCAAATCGCTTGAGCAACTGCTACGGTTCCTTTGTCACACTTGTCGAATCCCACCGTCGCGGGTGACGACCCACGGCGCCGTCACGGGCAAGACACAATGTCCGGGGCGCCATTTCCCGATGGCCGCAGTGCTGCAAGCGCTGCCAACATCGCTCACGGCCACGAGCTTGCCATAGCCGTTCCAGTTGGCGTTTATCACTGGATCCTTACGCAGCAAAGCGGCGAAGGACCCCGACGTAAACATCTTGGTGTTGGATTTGCGAAAGCACTTTTTCGCCGCCTGCCGGACGCGCGAGCAGACTGCATTCCACGGATGCCGTTTGCTTGGGTGCCACACGTCTCGGCGCCGATTTCAGCGGGTTTTCAGGCCCGGGGAGGCGACAATTGGACGCACCTGCGGCCTGGGCCGGGTCATGGTCCGGGGGGAGTCGGCCAGATTCGCAGTGTTAGCTCCCTGGCTGTTGGCCCTACGGTGCGGAATTTGTTACGATTATCACGTAGGACCTGACCTCGAGGATTGTACAGATCCACACAAGGCCGGGTGCGGCCCGAACCTGGGTCCGACCGAAGGCGCCGAAGCCCCCGTGGGGCCGGCGGAGGAAGGGGACTTTCTAAGGAGATCATTTGATGCGGCACAAAGTAGTCGTGGAGTTTCTGATTGGGTGCGTTGCGCTGGCGTGCGTGCCTGTCTTGGCAGGGCCGGCAGAAGACGCGGCGAGAGTGTTCACGGACGGTAAGGCGTTACTCGCCGAGGTCAAGTTCGACGAAGCGTTGCAGGCGTTCAGAACGGCCGCCAGGACCGACGCGAGCAACCAGGAGTACCAGCAGACCTTTGGCATGCTTCGCCAGGTCATCCGGATGCGGGAAGGGATCGAGAAGGAGCAGGACCCGGATCAGTGGATGTCGATGGCGCGGGCACTTCGCACGTTCTACTACAACCACAGAGTCTACTCCGAGTCCCTGCCCTTGGACCGGAAGATTCACCAGCAGCACCTCGCGCCGGACTCTGCCGTCATGCTGGCTGAGACCCTCCTCGCCCTGGGCAAGAACGCCGAGGCCGTTGAGGTCCTCGGCGGTCTGGGCAAGGAGGATGCAAACCCACGAACGAGCGTTCTTCTGGGGCTTGCGCTCGCCCGCCAGGGACGGATCGATGAGGCGAAGGCAATTGCGCGAATGGTGAACGTCGAGAACGACGCGGGCCCACGTGTCTTCTATGAACTCGCCTGTCTGCGCGCACTGACCGGTGACTCGCAAGGGTCGCTCGAGGCATTGACCCGGTCCTTTGGACTCACGCCTCCCAGCCGGCTTGACTCGCTCAAAGCCGAAGCCAAAGACTGCAAGGATTTTACCGCGCTTACGAGCAGCGCTGATTTCTCCGAAGCCCTTAAGACCCAGTCCACCATCGAGGAGTCCAAGTGCAGCAAAGGTCCGGCGTGCGGCAACTGCCCGAGGCGAGCCAAGTGCGGCTGCGGGAGCGGAAAGGAATAGAAGAGTATGCCGTAGTGGGCGATGACGTGGCACGGAGTCGCCGGGGCAATCACTGACCACCGAGCAACCACCCGCAAGCGACCTACCTGGGCTGGCATGATAACTGCGCGACGAGTCGTCCAATTCGGCTTTTTGACTTTGACGGTTGCCGGCGTCTTCGTGTTTCGGGGCAACGCCGAGCGGTGGTGTCCGTTTGGCGGCGTCGAGGCGCTCCATACGTACGTCACCGAGGGCAACCTGACGTGCTCTCTCGCGGTCTCGAACTTCTACATCCTGGCGGGCGTCCTGGTCATGACGTTGGCACTTCGCCGGGCATTCTGCGGATACATGTGTCCGATCGGCACCATCTCGGAGTGGCTCCAACAAGGCGCCGCCCGGTTAGGTGTCAGGCCGGTAAGGCTTCCCCACAAGCTTGATCGGACGTTGTCTCTCCTGAAGTACCCGCTTGTGGCGATCATTCTGTACTTCACCTACAAGTCCGCTGAGTTGGTGTTCAGAGGGTTTGGCCCGTGTTACGCCCTGATCAGCCGACACGGCGAGGACATTACCTTCTGGGCGTACGTTGTGAGCGGCGGAATCATCGCCGGATCGCTGATTGTTGTCCTGCCGTTCTGCCGCTGGCTTTGTCCGCTGGCGGCCGTACTCAATCCTTTTTCGCGTTTCGGGTTTACACGCATCACACGCAACGAGGAGGCCTGCGTCGACTGCGGCAAGTGTGCGATCGCCTGTCCGATGGCGATTCCGGTTCACAACGTCCGGCAGGTGACAGCCGCACGATGCCTTTCGTGCCTGAGTTGCGTCGAGGCGTGCCCCGCCGGAGAAACCGGAGTCGTGAGCTGGGGACCGCCCGGATGGGTAGGACGCCGGTGGCCGGTGGGGATCCTGATCGCCGTTCTGCTCTTTTGCACGGCAACGGCCGTAGCCGCGAGTTATCTGTTCCCGCTGCCATCGTTCGCCAAGACGCGCGGTCGGGAGCCCGCAACGACGGCTACCGCTGAACTGAGAATCCACAATCTTGCCTGCCGCGGCAACGCCAACTTGCTGATGTACTACCTTGAGCGTGACGACGTGTTCGAGATTCCAGGCTATATCAGGCTGGAAGCGTGGCCTGATCCCGGCGCCGCCAAGGCCCGCATCACTTATGATCCGCTGCGATGCGACGAGGCCACCATCAAGCGTGCCATCACCGAGCCGTACTACGATGCACTGGGCGGTCTGTGGCGTCTCTCGCCCTTTCAGATAGCGGGCTACGATCCACTCGGAATCACCGATGGCGACGCGACACGCGACCCATGAGAACCCTGGAAACGCAGCATCGCCGCTGATCGGGCAGCATGCTCAAGCCCAAGGCGCCGGCATGGTTCGCTTGAACGTCAGTCTACATGGCGGCGCTACGCTTGGCCGTGGCACCCGCCGCGCCACCGCGCCCTAAAGAACTCGAAGGACTCCACCGAGCCACGGTGCCGGACGATCTGATCATGCAGACTCACGGCTTCGTCAGTCCATTGTAAGTAGGGCCCGCAAGCGGGTCAGCATCTTGCCGGGTGGTGGCTCGGAAATGAGATCGGCTGAGAAGGTGTATTGCGGCTGAAGCAAGGGAAAATCCGCGCAAAGCCGCTCAGCTTCGGCAGCGGCCGAGTGCTCATCCTCTGACGCGTTTATCAACAAATCGGTCACAAAGGTGAGGACATCCCTTGTGGCGGCCTTCATTTCGTGGAGGGCTGGGCGGACGACCAGGACCACGGCCACCGGCTTTATCAACCGGACGGCGCTGGAACTCTCCAGCACGATAGGAATGTCGGGTGGGAGACGTTCCAGCGCGGCAGCAAGGCCCGGTCCCAAGCCCTTTCGACGGTGTCTAAGCCTTTGCACGCCTTCGGCCCCGGCTGCCAGGTACACGGCGGTGTCTTTGCCGGGGCGATTGAGGTGGGCCGAGTCTTCTAAATAGAAGTCTTCTCCAACTACCTGCCCACCTTCGGAATCCTCCGGCCAATCATAGGCCGGGCTGATCTTCAAGCAGCTCAGTCGCTCAATGTGCCGAAGCAGATGGGTTACGAACAAAGTCTTCCCACAGCCTGAGCACGGGCCAATCACTGACAGTATGGTTCGTGAAGAAGTCATCAACCGTCATCTATCAGCTATCAGCCGGCAGCCGGTAACGCAGGTTTTCAGCAAGCGCCCAGACAGTCTGCCGACGGCTAAGAGCTGAGGACTCATCCATCGTCAGCGGCCACGCGCTGATAGCCGGTGTAGACGTTCATACGCCCCCCACGCAAAAAGCCTACCAGCGTCAACCCGAAGCGGCGGGACCACTGTAGGGCCATTGCCGTTGGGGCCGAGGACGATGCCAACACCGGCAAGCCGTGGGCGATGACCTTGGCCACTATCTCCGCTGAGAGCCGACCAGTCGTCACTGCGATCTTGTCAGACAGATCCAACCCGCGCTGCAATGCCATACCGGCCACCTTGTCGAAGGCGTTATGCCGGCCTATGTCCTCGGCGAATAGTAGAAGCCTGTCAGTGTCGCAAATGCCACAGGCATGCACCCCGCCGGTCATGCGATAAAGGACACTTTGTTGGCGAAACTCGCGGCCAAGCGCCACCAGTTGGGAAACCCGCACGGAAAACCGGCTATCGATGGGGCGACATTCGTCCAACAGCGATAGATCCCGAGCGGTTCCTCCACCGCCGCATCCCGTGCCAAAAGTCCACCGGCGGTGAATGGTCTCTACGGCGTCCTCGTCGAAGCGGCCGACGCACATCACCTTGCCGGCCTGAGCGTCGAAATGGACCTCAGGTAGCCTAATGCGATCACGCCACAGCCCTTCGGAGACGAGAAAACCCACGGCCAGGGCCTCGACATCACGAGGCAAAGCCAGCATGGCCAGGAGCGGAACTCCATTAATCACCAGCTCGATGCGCTGCTCGCGGACGACCTTGTCGTTGACGGCGCTTGGGCCTTGAACCTTGTGATAGCGACGGATTGCCCACTCGATGGTCTGCTCCGTGGCTTCGGCTTCCTTTTCCGGGGAGACGCCGTCCAGTTCGTCATTCGGTTCGTTGGTCAGACGATCGGGCTGCATCGATTCCACCGGACCGGTATCCAAAACGCGTGACCGGCCTTTCCCGCCGGACATTACTCGCTACCGGCTATACTCTAACGCGGCAGGGTCCATTCCGCCAAAAGCGAGAACGGATCGCCCCCGTGCCCGACCAGGATGACATACTTCTTGCCTTGCGCGACAGCTTGCTGTGCGACAGGGTGCGGAGCAGCGCATCCACCAGACGGCAGCAGGACAAGTCCCATCGTTTCCGAGATTCTGAGTAGCGTGCTGGCCGTTGTTCCTTCTCCAGAACGGTAATCCGGGTCAGCACTGTTTCTCTTCCACCTTGGGCAGGGCGAACTGGCTGAGGCTGAATCTCATTTTCGGTATGATATCACGCCACCAGGGGGATGCACGGTTCTAGACCCGCTTCAAACCCGCCTTCGGTGGCCCCATTGCCCCCGACACCCGAAAGTAGGCAGGATCCTTGCTGTCACAGGCTTCGAGGATTTTGGGGTTGACGAGATTGCGGTGGGCGTCCATACTGACACCTGACCGGAGAGGGGGCGCGTGAAGCGGCTTGCGCGGAAGTCGCTCAATAAAAATGCGCCTAGGATCGGTGCGGACCAGGCCAGTTTCCTTGAGTTTTTCAGTTGCGACTGATCCCAGCTCCGGCCGTCGGGATTGTTCTGTCTTTTTGGCATTGCGTTTGGTGCGCCGCTTGCTCTAGGCAAAAGCAAAGTGGATTAGGTAGGCGCGGTTGTCGGTACCGAACGGCTCGTTTACGAGCGCACTTGTCCCGGTGTCGTCCATCGGAGGGTACGACACGCAGTTCGGCTGATCGGGGCGTCGCCTGTCGTAGTCCATACGACGGAAGAACCGCCACTAGCGTTTACAGGCCTTGAATTCGTACTGGCCGATTAGCGTGTGTTTTCATGGACCAGTTTAGATATTAGGAGGTACCAATGTTGTTGACACGGAGAGAATTCCTAAAAACCTCCGCGGTCACCGCGGGGGTGGCCATCACCGGGATGGGCTTCGCGCTGTACCCGGTCGAGGCCCACGCAGCGGAGCTGCGCAAGAACCTCGAGGAGGCCACCCAAACCTGGACCATCTGCCCATACTGCGCCGTGGGCTGCGGGTTCGTGGTGCACTCCTCGGGGGGTAAGGTCATCAACATCGAGGGCGACTCAGAGCACCCGATCAACCAGGGAACGGCGTGCTCGAAGGGGTCCTCGTTGTATCAGATGGCCAACAATGAAAACCGCCTCACGACGGTGCGCTATCGGGCCGCGGGGGCCACGGAATGGCAGGAGCTGACATGGGAGGAAGCCATCCCGATGATCGCGGAGCGCATCAAGACCGCGCGCGATGCGACGTTCGAGACCACCAATGCCGAGGGCAACACGGTCAATCGAACGACGGGCATCGGATCACTGGGCAGCGCGGCGTTGGACAATGAGGAGTGCTGGCTTTACCAGAAGTTCCTGCGGGCACTTGGCCTGGTATACATAGAACACCAGGCCCGGAACTGACACTCCGCCACTGTCGCCAGTTTGGCGACTTCGTTCGGGCGGGGTGCCATGACCAATCACTGGATCGACATCGGCAACAGCGATGTCATCATCGTCATGGGGTCCAACGCGGCGGAGAACCATCCTATCTCCATGCGATGGGTGAATAGGGCGCGGGAAAGCGGGGCCAAGCTCATCAGCGTGGACCCGCGCTTCACACGTACGTCCGCGGTGGCGGACATCTACGCCCCGCTTCGCAGCGGCACGGACATCGCTTTCTTGGGCGGGATGATCAACTACATCCTCGGCGGTATTGGCGGAACGGAACACATCCAGACCGAGTACGTCAAGGAATACACCAACGCCAGCTTCCTGCTGGATCGCACCAAGTTCTCCTTCGATGACGGGGTGTTCAGCGGCTTAACCGGCAACACTTACGACCAGGGCGCCTGGGCGTTTCAGACCGACGGGGCCGGTGAGATCCTCAAGTCCGTGGATGGCGACGGCAAATGGTCGCTGGACGACCCGAACTGTGTATACCAGTTTCTCAAGACGCACTACTCGCGCTACACGCTGGAGATGGTTTCCGGCATCACCGGCACGCCGCAGGAGAAGCTGCTGGAGGTGTATCAGGCTTACGTGGACAACTGCTACCAGCCCGACAAGGCTGGCACGATCATGTACGCCATGGGCTGGACGCAGCACACGGTAGGCGCCCAGAACATCCGCACCATGTCGATTATCCAGCTTCTGCTGGGGAACATCGGCGTGGCCGGCGGCGGCGTCAACGCACTTCGCGGCGAATCGAACGTACAGGGCTCCACGGACCACTGCCTGCTGTTCCACATCCTGCCGGGATATCTGAAGACCCCGCAGGACAACTGGACCGACCTTGCCACGTACAACGAGTCGGCTCGCCCACTGACGACGGGTGAGCCGCGCAGCCTTAACTGGTGGAAGAAGACACCCCTGTACATGGCCAGCTTCCTCAAGAGCATGTACGGTACGGCCGCCAATCCTGACAACGACTTCCGCTACGACTGGCTGCCGAAGATCGACGTCGGGGTGAACTACGCCTGGCAGCCGCTGTTCGATGCCATGTACAATGGGACCGTCAAGGGCATGTTCGCCTGGGGCCAGAACCCCGCGTGCAGCAGCGGCAACGCCAACAAGGTGCGGCAGGCCATGGCCAAGCTCGACTGGCTGGTCTGCGTCAACATTTACCCGACCGAGACGGCCGAGTTCTGGCGCGGGCCCGGTATGAACCCCGCCGACATCAATACTGAGGTGTTCGAGCTGCCGTGTGCCGCTTCGGTCGAGAAGGAGGGCAGCATCACCAACTCCGGCCGATGGGCACAGTGGCGCTATAAGGCCGTCGATCCGCCGGTTAATCCCGACGATGAGAATCAAAAGGCCAAGCCCGACTCGGAGATCATGAACGAGCTGTTCCTGGCAGTTAAGGCACTCTACGAAGCCGACAGCGCTGCGACGTTCCCCGATTCGATCTTGGGGCTCAAGTGGGACTATTTCGATGGCCCGGATATCCCGTCGGTCATGCTGGCCAAGGAGATCAATGGATACAACCTCGATGAAGAGGGTAATCCCACCGGGTTGGTTGAAAAGTTCACCCTGCTCGCGGAAGACGGGACGACCTCCTCGGGCAACTGGTTGTACTGCCAGTCTTACAACGAGGACGGCAACAACATGGCCCGTCGGATTGCTTCCGATCCGGCAACGGATCCGATCGGTCTGAACTCCGAGTGGGCCTGGTGCTGGCCGATCAACCGGCGGATCATCTATAACCGCGCAAGCGTGGATGTCCTGGGGACTCCCTGGAACGAGAGCCGTAGGGTGATCGCATGGACTGGTGAGAGATGGGAGGGCGACGTGCCCGACGGTGGCGCGGTGCCTTTGAAGGATGCCGACGGCAACTACAGGGAGGGAACCTACCTGCCGTTCATCATGCGGCAGCATGGCGTGGGCCAGATCTTCGGCCCGATGAAGGACGGCCCGGTGCCCGAGCACTACGAGCCGCTCGAGTCACCGCTTGCCGCCAATCCGATGGGGCACGCCCAACGGCTCAACCCTGCGGTTTATGTACCTCCAGCCGAGGAGATGAACGCCGTAGCCACACCGGGCGGTACGGAGTATCCGATTGTCTGCTCCAGCTACCGGCTAACCGAACACTGGCAGACCGGCGTGATGACCCGCTGGACTCCATGGCTCAACGAGCTTCAGCCGGAGATGTTCGTCGAGATGTCCGAGGAACTGGCCGCGGAGAAGGGTATCGCCAACGGTGACCGTGTGCTCGTCAAAAGCGCTCGCGAAACCGACGGAGTGCAGGCGGTGGCCATCGTCACCAAACGCTTCAAACCGTTCACCATTCAAGGGCAAACGGTTCATCAGGTCGGCGTGCCCTGGTGCTTCGGTTGGGTGGCTCCCGCTATGGACAGCACGCGCGTAACGAGCGGGAATCTCCTAACCCCCAACGTGGGCGACCCGAATACGCGCATTCCCGAAAGCAAGGCCTTTATGGTCGATATTGAGAAGGAGGCCTAAACCATGGCACAGGAAATAATCGCACCCGGTCCGTCGAACGGAAAATCGTACCTGTGCGATACGACCAAGTGCATCGCTTGCCGGTCCTGCCAGGTGGCGTGTAAACAGTGGAACGAACTGGACACCGTGCATACTACGAACCGCGGGACGTACGAGAATCCGCACGATTTGGCTTGGTGCTGCTGGGCGCTTATCCGTTTCAAGGAAACGGAGCGGCCCGACGGCACGCTGGCCTGGGACTTCTTGCGGAATTCCTGCCGTCACTGCATCGATGCGCCGTGCAAGCAGGCGGCCGAACATGAAGGCTCGATCACGATTGACGCCGAGACCGGGGCCGTCATATTCAATGAAGGCACGAAGGACGAATCTTACAGCAAGATCCGGTTGGCCTGCCCGTTCGATAACCCCCGCCAGGGGCCGGACGGACGGCTATACAAGTGCGTCATGTGTTACGATCGAGTGCACAACGGTGAGCTTCCGGCTTGCGTGAAGGCCTGCCCCACCGACGCCCTGACGTTCGGCGACCGCGATGAGATCCTCGCGACGGCCGAGGCCCGGCTGGAGGAAGTGAAAGCGGACGGATTTCCGAACGCCACGATCCTGGACAAACGGGATGTGCGTCTGCTGCTTCTCTTGGCGGATCCGGCCAGCTACTACATCCTCTCCACACGGGAAGGTTGAGGGACCAGGCGATGGGCAAACCGGCCTCGTCAGGCAGGAACGATCGATCAGCCCTGAAGGCGTTGAACCGGCGGGCCGAGGCCATCCTCAAGGCCCGCCCCGCCTACAGGGAGATGCTCGACTTCTATCTCACCGTATTCCGCTGCCAGATCGAGTGGCGGGATCGGCTGGTGGTTCATCCTGAGGAGCTGGGCGCTGAGCAAGTGCGCGAATCTTTGCGCAAGGGCACGCCGCTGATCCAGCGCTACGACCCGGGCGTCAAGCCGCAATCGTTGCTGGACCTGTGGACGGAGATGAAGGAGGTCTTTCGCCGGGGCAACGAGGTCCTGCGCGAAGCCGTCGAGAAGATCGATCATGCCGAGAAGACCGGTGACTTTGCGCCGGCTTCCTGGCTTTTGGAGCAGCGCCCCGAGCGGTGGGAGTTGGTCGCAGATGCCAGCCGCAAGATCGGAATCGACGAGTCGGTGTTGGCTACGTTGTCTCGAGCGGTCACCTTCCCGCACTGGGAGCTGGTAGCCGAGAGTTGGCTGCTGCAGGATCATCTCGAGGAGTGGAGACGGTTTTGCTGTCCGGTGTGCGGCGGCGTCCCAGGACTGGTGGAGTATTGCAAGGGGCAGACTGGTCAGGAAGGCATTACCGCCGCCCCCCGGCGTTTCATGCATTGCTCGTTTTGCGCCTCGCGTTGGGCCGTCCCGGCGCTCAAGTGCCCTGCCTGTGGTTCGACGAAAGACGGTGACGCCAAGTACTTGTTTACCTCCGACGAACCGGAATTGCGCATCGATTTTTGCAAGAGCTGTCATCGCTATATCAAGGTTATTGACGGTGACCGGATTTCCGGGCGGGTTTATGTCGGGTTGGAGCTGCTCACCGCAGCCCATCTTGACGTGATCGCCCAGGGCAAGAACCTGTCACCGTTGGAAGTTTGTGCATGATGTTTCAATCTTGGATGAAGAATCAAGGAGCTCAACTGATGGAGAATTCCGCTGCAAAACTCAAAGCTGCGGTCGTTTCAGCGGCGATCTGTATGCTTTGCGTCGGTCTGATGTTCTTCGGCACGGGTTGCCCGTTTCCCCCGGTACCGCCCTGCACGACGGACGCGGATTGTCCCGGTGATCAGGTCTGCAACCTGACCACCGGACAGTGCGGGGAGCCGGCCGTACCCTGCACCTCAGACGATGACTGCGATGATGGAGAGGTCTGCAACGTGGATACGGGTGAGTGTGAACTGGCGCCAACCGGCTGCACCTCGGACGACGACTGCGAAGAAGGTGAATTCTGCGATACGGGAACGGGTGAGTGCGTGGTGAATGAGCAGGTCTACGAGACCGCGGAATTCGACCACGACTTCCACAGATTTGACCAGGTGATTGGGTGTACGCAGTGCCATCACGAAGGAGCAGGGTTGGATACCGGCTGCGACACCTGCCACAACCGAGACGAGGTCGTGGGCGGCATACCCGTGCTGAAAGACGCCATGCATAACCCGGATACCGGGTGCTGGTTCTGCCACGACGATCGGAACGACGATGGTACCAGAGACTGCAGCGTCTGCCATACCGGCCTCGACGATCTGTAGTCCTGCGGCTTGTCAACCGTGAGTGCTCATTGAGGGCAGCACAGCCAGGCGTGGCTGGTCGGGGACGTAGCGAGTGGACATACACTGCCGGGCCCCGGGAGCCGTTGTGGTTCCGGGCGCCCTGACTGCTTCCAGGCTGACTGACTCGCCGTGTGTCGGGGCCTGTAGGCGAGGTGCTTACCGAGGTGCGAGGAGCCCGAGAGCTTAACGGGCTAACGAAACCGGGCGCGAGGGTCATGTTTCGTCGCATAACGTAAGGTCGTCCGTCGACCAAGCATGGGAGTTATGCGCGCGGCTTGGTGCTTAGGTGTTGTTTGTGCGCCCCTTTCGCGGAAAGAGCGCCTCGCGGCCTCAAGCCGGGTTTTGGCGGGCCGTTCCGGACCGCGGGGTTGTCTCTGCGAGCCAATTCCCCCAGATTCTCTTACTGCGCGGGCGCGGCGCCGCCTTTTTACAAGGCGGCCGGCTCCGTTGCACTCAAAGTCGCAGACTTTGACCCTGGCCGCAAGAATACTCGATGGTCCGGTGGGCATGGCATGCCGATTGTATACGCGTATGGCGTATGTATACCATGCGTACATGGATTCTAGAGCCCATTGGGGTCCCAGCGGTCCGAGGTGACGTAACGCCTGCGGTCGTAGGCCTGTGAAACCCGGACGAAGGCAGGAAACCGTCCTGGTGGGTGAGGTGAGGTGCGGCCGCGCTGCGCGCAATCAACATACAAGGGTGAAAGTTTGATGAGCACGAATCGACGGGACTTCCTCAAGCTGGCCGGGGCGGCCGGCGCCGCCAGCATCGCGGGAACCGAGACCGTTGAGGCGGTACCCGTGCAGAGGATTTCGGACGAATGGATGGGGATGCTGACGGACCTCAGCCTTTGCGTGGGGTGCCGGAAGTGCGAGTGGGCCTGCAAGGAGGCCAACGGCCAGCCCAATCAGCCGATCGAAGCCTATGAAGATAAGTCGGTTTTCCAGCAGATGAGGAGAACCGGTAACGAGTGGTTCACGGTGGTCAACGAATATCCGTCACCTGAACCGGGCGTGAACCCCGTATACGTCAAGAAGCAATGTATGCATTGTAACGAGCCGGCCTGTGCATCGGCCTGTCTCGTTGCAGCCTTCCGGAAGACCCCTGAGGGTCCCGTGCTGTACAATGAAGACGTCTGCATAGGCTGCCGTTATTGCATGATCGCTTGCCCCTTCTACGTTCCCTCCTACACGTTCGACAATCCATATACCCCCGTGGTCAGGAAGTGCACCATGTGCTTCGACCGGTTCACCAAAGAGGGAGATATTCCGGGCTGCGCAAAGATGTGTCCCGAGGAGGCCATCACGTTCGGCAAACGGAAGGACCTTATCGCTTTTGCCCGGGCAAAGATCCTACATGACCCTGCCAGGTACGTGGATCACATCTACGGTGAGACCGAGGCCGGGGGAACTTGCTGGCTGTACATTTCACCCAAGCCGTTCGGGGAGCTCGGTTTTCGGACTGACCTTGGAACGACCCCTTATCCGGAGCTGACCAAGGGCTTCCTCTCCGCAGTACCACTGGTGTTGACCATCTGGCCGGCGCTGTTTATCGGTTGCTACGCTTTCACGAAACGTCGGGAGGAGTCGGCCCAACTCGACAGTCCGAGGCAGGTTCCTGGTGGGGGCGACCCGTCGTCCGTGACCACGGTCGATGAGCCGAGACCATCGCCCGATCCGGATGACCCGCCACAGCTTGCTGTGGTCGAAGAACCTCCGAAGGGCCCTGCGGACAACCCCGGCCCCAGCGCACTCGTCGCAGCACCCGCCATCTCGTGGTCCTGGGTGGCGGACAAGCTGTTCATGGGGCAGTCCCTGGGCGAGTATGCGAAGGGGCTGCTCACTCCCTTCAACGCGGTGGCGTTGATCATCCTTTGCGTCGGCCTTCCGATCACATGGATCCGGTTCACCAAGGGGCTGGGAGCCACCACCAATCTTACAAACAACAATCCCTGGGGACTGTGGATTGGTTTCGACGTCCTATGCGGCGTGGCCCTGGCTGCGGGCGGCTTCGTCCTCGGCTCTGCAGTGCACCTGTTTGGACTGAAAGACTACCGCCCGCTGGTCCGTCCGGCGATCCTTACAGGGTTATTGGGATATTTCTTTGTCGTGGTCGGTCTTTGCTATGACCTTGGTCGGCCGTGGCGGCTTCCCTACCCGATGTTTGTTTCGTTCGGTGTCACGTCGGTGATGTTCCTGGTCGGCTGGCACGTGGCGCTTTACCTTACGGTCCAGTTTGTGGAGTTCTGTCCGGCCATTTTTGAATGGATCAACGCCAAAACGCTGCGCAAGTGGGCTGCTAGACTGACCATCGGGGCCACGATCTTCGGTGTCATCTTGTCGACACTGCACCAGTCGGCGCTGGGGGCCCTATTTCTCCTGGCCCCGGGTAAGGTGCATCCCCTGTGGTACTCGCCGTTTATCCCGGTGTTTTTCTTCGTGTCCGCCGTCGCTGCGGGGCTTGCAATGGTCATCGTGGAGAGCATGCTTTCGCATCGAATCTTCCATGACCAGGTGGCCGGCCACGACCCGGCTCACGTCGACCGGTTGGTGATCGGTTTGGGCAAGGCCGCCTCTGTTGTCCTGTTTACGTACTTCTGCCTGAAGTGGCTCGGTGTCGCCCACGGGCAACACTGGGACCTTTTGATTACTCCCCACGGGTTCTGGTTCCTGGCGGAGGTCTTCGGTTTCGTGCTGTTGCCCTGCCTCCTCTTCGCTCATGCGGTCCGGATACAAAGCGCTTCGCTGGTGCGCTTTACGAGCGTCCTGACCGTTCTGGGCATTGTGCTCAACCGGCTCAACGTCTCCATAATCACGTTCCAGTGGAACCAGGCGGAGCGTTACTTCCCTCGCTGGACGGAGTTTGCCGTGACCATAACGGTCGTTACGGTGGGCCTGCTCACCTTCCGCTGGATGGTCAACCGGATGCCGGTGCTCCGTGATGACCCGCGGTACGGCGTGGAGCATTAGACCGCAGAGTCGAGAGGTGCCTGCGAATGCAGACTTTACAAGAGTACATGATGGAGACGAAAGCGATCGAGTACGTGATCGCGGTCGTCTTTATGGTGGCGTTCATCCTGTTCTGGCGGTTTGTTACGCCGGAGCGCCGATGAGTCACTGCCAGAAACCGGAGGGCTGCTCAATGCTGAGATCGCTGAGGACCCTAGTGGCCACATTGTTGGGCGGGGCCCTTGCCACACTGGCGCCCGCCCAGGACCCCGCCCTGCGCTTGCCGGATCACGGGGGACCGTGCGGCTCCTGCCACACGTGCGACAACCCATCGCCGGAGAACCTGTGCCTCCGAGGGTGCAATCGTGCCGAAGCCGCTGCAATGGCCGAGGCATTCAAGAAACGCGTCCCCGATTTGGTAATCCTAAACGAGTTGGAAGAACTCTATTTGCCGGTCCCGTTCGACCATAAGGGGCACGCCGACATGGCGGAGATGACCCGTGGGTGTACGGTATGCCACCATTTTACACCCGAGGGCGCTGAACATCCCGAGTGCAAGAGCTGCCACGAAGTCTCTCCGGTGCGCGAGGATATGCGTAAGCCCAGCCTGAAGGCCGCCTATCACCGGCAGTGTCTGGCCTGCCACCGAGAGTGGAGCCACGAAACCGCCTGCGAGGTATGCCACCCGCCGAAGGCCGGGCGCGGTCGAGAGTTCGGAATGACGGGGATTCCGACCAAAGACGACATTATGGGGCGGATGCACCCGCCCATTCCGGAGCCGGAGATCAAGACCTATCAGACCAAATACAAGTACGTGGCTGGGACGAATGTCACCTTTCGTCACAAGGAACACATTCACCGATTCGGGTTTAGCTGTGCGGAGTGCCACCACGAGGACAATTGTATGCGGTGCCACGAAGACCAAGCAAAGGCAGAAGAGGTCAAGGTCAAGACGCTCGAGGAGCATCACGACCCTTGCGCCCATTGCCACGACATGGAGAGTCCCGAGAGATGCGACCACTGCCATTGGCTGGAGGGCGAGCCCGAACCTCCGTCATTTGACCATATTACCACGGGATGGCCGCTCAGCCCCTATCATGAAGACAAGAGTTGCCGTGTGTGCCACGAGGAAGTGCGCTTTGTCAAGCTCGATCGCGAGTGCAACGCCTGCCACAGTGCCTGGAGCCCGGACACGTTCGACCACGCCGTAACCGGACAGCAGTTGGACGAGGCCCACGTGGAGATCGACTGCGAGGATTGCCACGTCGACCGTAAGTTTGACCGTCCTCCGAGTTGCGAAGAGTGCCACGACGAAGAGGAAGGTATCGTTTTCCCGGTCAAGCGTCCCGGCCCTGTCGCCAGTGCTCAGACACTGGGTTCTGGCTGACGCCCCGGCGAGTGGGCAGGGCGGGACGGACCGTCAGCCGATTCGGAAAGGCTGGAACGATGCCCGGTCCGGCGAGAGTTGAGCGGATCAAGGTTCAGCCGATGAGCGTCGGCGGATTGATGAACGCCCTGGCGAGCATTGCTCTCGGCCCTGTGGTGCCTGGTCAAGAATCGACTTCGGAGTCTACCCCGGAGGCGATCCGAGCGATTACGACTCAGCTGTCCACGCGGATAGGGCCGGACAGATTCGCGCCAAATGAACCGGAAAGCCCGAGCCAGAGGGAGCCGGCTCAGTCTATGAATTCTAATGACTGACGGCCGAGGAGCCGCGGCCTGGATGATGGCTGTGGTCTTCTGACAGTGGCGTACCCACAGAAGATGCGATACAAGGTGGTAACCAGCCGAGCACCTTTCACAGTCGTTGCTTGGGTGGCGTTCCTGCTTTTGGTGCTGCCTGCAAACGGACAAGACAATCCCGACTGTCTCCAATGTCACAGCAGCCCCGGCCTGAAAGTTGAGCGGGACGGTCACGATGTGTCACTTCATGTTGACACGGAGCGCTTCGCGCAGAGTGTGCATTCCGATTTGGAGTGTACCGACTGCCACGAAGAACTTGATGGTGTTGAGGAGTGGCCGCACCTAACCGGGCTTGAGCGGGTCAACTGCGGTGAGTGTCACGAGGACGAAGACGGTCCCATTGCGGCGTTCTGGGCCAGTACGCACGGGCAGAGAGCGGAGGCTGGCGACAAGGATGCACCCCTGTGTCAGGATTGCCACGGCAAGCACTATATCCTTCCCTTGAAGGCCCCAGATTCCGCAATCTCACCCTTCAACATTCCACAGATGTGCGCTCAATGTCATGCCGAAGGCGCCGAGGTCGAACGCACCCACGACATTCCCCAGGAGCAGATTGTCCAGCGGTACAAACAGAGCATTCACGGCGAGGGTCTGTTCAAGCAGGGCCTGGTTGTCACGGCGGTCTGCACGAGTTGCCACACGGGGCATAATGTTCGCCCGCACACCGATCCTGAGTCGACTATCCACCAGGACAGGGTACGGGAAACATGCATGCAGTGTCACGGCCTGATTGAAGAGGTCCATCGCAAGGTGATCGCCGGTGAGTTATGGGAGAAGACTGAACAGGGCAGGCGCGTAGTACCCATCTGCGTGGAGTGCCATTTGCCACACGAAGCTCGGAAGGTCTTCTACGACACACTGATGAGCAACTCCGACTGCCTGCGGTGTCACAGTGACTCGACTCTCGTGGCAAGCGGTGACGGCCGTTTGCTGTATGTTGATGTGGACGAGCATGCGCGGTCAGTCCATGGTCGGGAGAATGTCTCCTGCGCACAATGCCACACCGGGGTGCAGCCGTCCAAGGAGCGTTCCTGTAAGACGATCACCGGCCCGGTTAATTGTGCCGTGTGCCACACGGAAGAGGGGACCGACTATGATCGAGGCCGGCACGGGCAGTTGCACGCTGCCGGAGACCCCAATGCTCCGCATTGTACCGACTGTCATGGGCGGCATGGTGTGCTTGAACCCGATATTCCTCCTGACGCTCCGGCGCTACTCGCGGCCATCATACGCGAGTCGCTCACGCACAGCCGGAATATTCCGCGGCTCTGCGCGAAGTGCCATCGTGAGGGTGAGAAGGCCGCCGTCCGTTATTTCGGCCCAGAAGAGAAGATCATCGAACACTACACCATGAGCATCCACGGGAAGGGGCTGCTCGAGAGCGGTCTGACCGTAACGGCGACCTGCACGGATTGTCATTCAGCCCACAAGGAGCTTCCCCGAAGCGACCCTGAATCGACGGTCAGCAAACAGAACATCGCTGCTACGTGTGGCCAATGCCACGACGGTATCTACGAGCAGTATCAACGGAGCATTCACTCAGTGGAGGGAAACCCGGATTACGACAGCCGGCGGGTGCGCGGGATGCCGGAGCTGCCGCATTGCGACGACTGCCACTCGGCACACACCGTAGCTCGTACGGACATGCCCGCCTTCAAGCTCGGGATAATGGAGCAATGCGGGCAGTGTCACAAGGAGGTTGCCGAGACGTACTTCAAGACTTATCACGGGAAAGCATCCAAGCTGGGGGACACAACGCGGGCGAAGTGCTACGACTGCCACGACGCTCATGCGATTTACCGGCCGACCGACCCGCGTTCTACCTTGCACCGCAATAACATCGTCGAGACGTGTGGCAAATGTCATGAAGGTTCACATCGTCAGTTCGCGGGGTACCTTACTCATGCCACGCACCATGACCCAGACAAGTATCCCGTCTTGTTCTACGCCTTTTGGGGCATGACGGGGCTGTTGGTGGGCACCTTTGGCTTCTTCTGGATACATACACTGGCCTGGCTTCCGCGGTCCTGGAAGCTGCGGAAAGAGCATACCGCCACGCTAGCCACCGCGAAACCCGGTGCGAGGGAATTCGTGCGATTCACACCTTTTCAGCGCAAACTGCACCTTACGGTAATCTTGAGCTTCTTTGGCTTGGCAATTACCGGAATGATGCTGAAGTTTTCGTACACGCAGTGGGCACAGGTGCTGTTCAGAATCTTGGGTGGGACCGACACAGCTGGCTGGATTCACCGAATCTGTGCGATCGTGACATTTGGGTATTTCTTCGCACATCTTGGGAACGTGGCCCGTAAGTTCTTCAAGAGCGATAGGACGGTGAGGGAGTACTTCTTTGGGCCGGATACGATTCTGCCCAGGCTGTCCGATATTAGGGAATTTACGTACACGCTGAAGTGGTTCCTGGGTCTCGGACCGCGTCCGCAGTATGGGCGCTGGACCTATTGGGAGAAATTCGACTACTTCGCCGTTTTCTGGGGTGTGGCCATCATTGGGATCACTGGCCTGTGCTTGTGGTTCCCGGAAGCATTCACTCGTTTCATCCCCGGTTGGTGGATTAATGTGGCTACGATTGTGCACAGTGACGAGGCGCTTCTAGCGACCGGGTTCATCTTTACGGTGCACTTTTTCAACACCCATTTCCGCCCGGAGAAGTTCCCGATGGATCCTGTGATTTTCACCGGACGGATGACGGTGCAGGAGTTGAAGCAGGATAAGCCCCGATTGTACGATGACTTGACTGCTAACGGTGAGCTGGAGAAGCACCTGACAGAGCCAGCTTCGCCGGGCTTCACGCTGTGGGTTAGGGTGTTTGGCTTTACGGCACTGGCCATTGGGTTCGCGCTGGTTGCCCTGATTATTTATGCGATGCTGTTCACCTATCGGTAGGAAGATGATCCCACGCCGGCGGTTAATACCCGTACCGGCAGCCCGGTTCCGACGCCGGAACAGTTCAACCTGTTTCGCAGCGCCAAGGAGAGTGCTTATGAGACCAGCTATATCGTTTGCTGTATACTTCGCGCTGAGCGCGGTGAGTCTGGCCGGCTCTGCACACGCCCAGGATTCGCCGCCTCAAAGCTGTGCGGACTGCCACGACGGTACAGCGGATAGGAAGCTTCCGGGCGCACCGTATGAGCTTTTGGCCGGTTCCATTCACAGCACTATCGACTGCACGGACTGCCACGAATCCATCTCGATGGAGCAGTTGGCTCCCGAATCTCCTCGACCGCACGGTGACACCGTCGCGCCGGTAAACTGCGGCGAGTGCCACGAGGAGGAGGCCGAGATCTATGAAAAGCACGGTCGATTGCAGGTGGGAAAGGATCCGGATCTTCCCAGGTGCTGGAGCTGTCATGGGGCCCATGAAATCTTGCCCTCGTCCGACAGACAATCGCATGTCCATCACATCAATGTGCCGAGCACCTGCCGATCCTGCCACACTAACGTGGACCTGGTCAAGAGACACGAATTCTTGCGCGGCGAACCTTTGAGACTATACGAAAGTAGCGTTCACGGGCAGGCGAGCAGAATGGGGCTGTACGTCGAGGCCACCTGCAACGATTGCCACTCGGCTACGGACGCTGAAGGAAACCAGACGGCTCATCGCATCCTGAGTCCCGCCGATCCCGAATCGACAATCCACCATTTCAACATTCCGGACACCTGCGGTCAGTGTCACAAATCTGTCACTCAGGATTACTGGGATGGGATCCACGGCCAGCTTGTCCACCGTGGCGCGGTGGATTCACCGGTATGTACTCACTGTCACGGCGAGCATGGGATCATTTCGCCGGATGATCCCCGATCGCCGGTCAGCGCCGCCCGCGTGGCTGAGGAAACCTGCGCGCCGTGCCACGAATCCGCCGTGCTTAATGAGAAGTACGGCATCGAGCCCGGTCGATTGCGCACCTACATCGACAGCTATCATGGTCTTAAGTCCAAGGCCGGAGACGTCAACGTCGCCAACTGCGCATCATGTCATGGCGCCCACCGTATCCTCAAGCATACCGATCCGACGGCGTCCATTCACCCCAATAACCTGCGAGAGACCTGCGGTCATTGCCACCCCGGGATCACGGCCGAACTTGCCAGTGTCCCGATTCACGAGACCGCTGCGGGGATCAAAACGGGGTGGCCCCGCTTCTTTACGGTATTCTACTACTGGCTGATCAGTATCACCATCGGGCTGATGGCCCTGCATTGCCTCGGCGACTGGTTCCGCCATATCAAGATCATGGGGCAAAAGCCCCTCGTAGTCCGAATGACCGTCAATGAAACGATGCAGCACTGGGTGCTTGCCATTTCGTTCATCGTGCTGGTTATTTCGGGCTTTTCGCTGCGGTTTTCCGAGGCGTGGTGGGTCCGGCTTCTATTCGGGTGGGGCGGAGGCGAGGGCTTCCTTATCCGCGGACTGGTTCATCGCATTGCCGCGGTCATCTTCGTGATCTGTTGCTTGTGGCATATGGGGTATTTCGGCACGCGGCGGGGCAGGCGGTGGTTCAGAGACATGTTGGCGTCCCCGCGCGATCTGGTTCATATCAAGCAGAGCGCCCTGTACTTCCTTGGCGTTCGTGAGGGCAAACCCCGGTTCGGCCGGTTCAGCTACATGGAGAAGTGCGAATATTGGGCGCTTATCTGGGGAGCGGTCATCATGACCATCACCGGCGTCCTGCTGTGGTTCGACAATTACTTCGTCGAACGGTGGAATCTGCCCAAGGGCGTCCTAGACGTGGTCCTGGTCATTCATTACTACGAGGCGTGGCTTGCCACACTGGCCATCCTCGTCTGGCACGGCTATTCGACGATGTTTGGCCCGATGGTCTATCCGATGAACCCTGCTTGGCTTGCAGGGAAGATGCCCAAGGACATGTACACACACGAGCATCCCGAGGGGCCGAGACTCAAGGCGTTCGTGCAGCGCAAACTGTACGAAGAAGAGGAAGAACCACAGCCCCTCGAAACAGTCGCCGCTCCCGGCGGACCCGTCGGGGCACGGCGCGATGATCGCAACGCCCCAGACGGACTGAGGTCGCCAGCCTCCGTCCCCGATGACGGGCCTTCGAAGGACAAGCCTTGACGTGAGTGACGATCACTGTCGCGTGAGCGGCGGGGCGATCGGCGCCGGTCACGGGAATATGCAGTTCCAGCGATACGGACAGCACAGGTCCGAGGTCCGCGTTGCCAAGGTCTTTCTACCCGGCGAGAACCATGTTAACGGGGTATGTACGAGCGTTTGCCTTGGACGCAGGACATGTCCTCGGTGGGCGGCTTGAGGCTTACATTGCGCGGGCGGCACTGTTTATCGCTTAATGAATCCGATGTCGTTATCTTGCCACTGATCGCAGACGGGCGTATCGTGGCACGCATGTATTTCTGTGCACGTAGAGGTTGCCCTGTGCGGTGTGAGGGCAACTGCTATTTGCCGTCGTCCACTTGCTGCGGTTAACCGAACTACGGCGGCGGATCTCCCATTTGCTACAGCAAGGACATACGGTGAGCGTTATTGTCACCGAACAACTGACCAAGCGGTATGGCCGCCGGATGGGGATCGAGGGTTTGAACCTCAGCGTGCCCGAGGGGATGTTGTTCGGGTTCCTGGGTCCCAACGGCTCGGGGAAGACAACCACAATCCGGGTGCTCGTGGGGCTCCTCAGACCCAGCGAGGGTGGTGCCCGCGTTTTTGGCCTGGATTGCTGGCGGGCCAGCCACCGGGTGAAAACCGATGTCGGCTACCTGCCGGGCGACCTGCGGCTCTATCCATGGCTCACTTGCAGGGTGGCCCTACAAATCTTCGGGCGTGTGCGCGGACGCGACCTGACCAAGACGGGTGGCGAACTGGCCGCGGAGTTCGGCCTTGAACCGGACCTCAATGTGCGCCGCATGTCGCGGGGAATGCGCCAGAAGCTGGGGTTGATACTCGCCCTCGCTCATCGCCCTAGACTGCTCATCCTCGATGAGCCGACCGCGTCGCTCGATCCACTCATGCAGGACAAGCTGTATCAGCACCTTCGCGACCTGGCGTCGGCCGGTCACACCGTCTTTTTCTCCAGCCATACCCTCAGCGAAGTTGAGCAATTATGCGACCGGGCGGCTATTCTCCGAGAAGGGAAGCTGGTGGCGGACGAAACGCTGGAGGCCCTGCGGGCCCGGGCCAGGCGAGTTGTGACAATGCGTTGGTTGGAGACCGCCAAGCTCGACGAAATCACCGTTCCAGCGTTCCTGGACGTGTATGAACGGCGGGACCGGCAGTGGTATGCCAGCCTCGCAGGCCCGGTGATGGAGCTGGTGCGGTGGAGCGCAGGCCAACCGATCGAGGACCTGTCCATCGGGCAACCCGATCTCACCAGGCTGTTTCAGCAATACTACGAGTTGGAGCCCGGCATGTGACTCGGGGTTTGATTGCCAAAACGATACACGAGGTTTGGCTAGCCACATTGCTCTTTGCACTGGCCATGGCGGGCCTCGAGGCTCTGCTGGCCTACATCCTCCCGAAGTTCAACGAAGCACTGTCCGGTCGATGGCTGCAGTTGGATTTCATACAAGGGATGTTCAAGGGCCTGCTGGGTACGGAGGTCGGTAGCACGATCGACCCGGGTGTCATTGCTTCGATCGCCTGGGTCCACCCTGTTGTACTGGCACTGGTCTGGGCTCAGGGGATTGCGTTTTGCACCCGCATGCCCGCGGGCGAGGTCGATCACGGAACCATCGATGTGCTGTTTGGACTACCGATCTCGCGGACGCGCGTCTACGCGCTTGAATCAGTGGTGTGGCTAGTCTCCGGTTTGGTGCTCGTCGCCATAGGGTTGCTGGGCAATCTGATCGGAGGCTGGTTGTCGGGTCCTCAAGCCCCACTTGCCCCAGGCCAACTGATCATTGTCGTTATCAACCTGTACTGCCTTTACGTCGCAGTCGGGTCGGTGGCTTATCTGGTGTCGTCGCTGAGTGATCGGCGCGGCCGAGCGGTGGGGATCGTCTTCGGTATCGTTCTGGCATCATTCTTGCTGAACTCCCTGGCCCAATTCTGGGGTCCCGCCAAGAGCATTGCGTTTCTGAGCCTTCAGAACTACTACCGGCCGTTGCTAATTCTGCGCGAAACCGCTTGGCCGGTCAAGGATATGCTTGTGCTGATAGCCGTCAGTGCCATTCTGTGGACAGCCGGCGCGATGATCTTCGCACGCCGCGACATCTGCACGGTGTAGGCGCGGAACGTTTGGACCTGGTTGGAGAGTTGTTATGCGCTGTCGCCTGAGATTGTTGATTGCGTTTATCTCGCTGCTTGCCCCACCGGCAATCGCGTACCACATCGACAATCACCTCCCAGTGGTAATCGATACTGATATGGGTCTGGACCACGCCGTGATGCTGGCGATGGCACTTGTGCAGGATTGGGTTGGCGGTACATTTGACGCGTCGACACAGGACGCCCGGTGAGTTTAGTAGCGCTGCTGGTGCGAGAATCGGTTCTCGCACCGACTCTGGCGGGAATCCTTTCCCGCAACCCTGCATAATTGGAATCCTGCGAACAGTGCGTGCGAGATAGGAATCTCGCACGAGCGAATTGTACCCTACTCGATGTAGACCGCGCCGCCGGGTTTCAGGACGGGTACCTGATGGCGACTTTCTTTGACGTCTTCGGCGTCAAGGGCGAAGGAGGGTGAGATTGCTATAGTGACATCAGGTTGACCATCGGGCTTGCGTGGGACGGTGACACCGGCTGATTCCAGCCAGCGACATGCCCGGGCATTCTGGTCGCGCTTTGATGATTCAAGCGAATCGACACCGGTGGCGTTTTTTACCGGGGAGAACTCCTCGGCACGGTCCACCTCGAGCAACAGCGGGTTTGCAGCCAGCGGCAGCACATCAAAAATGAATGCCTCCAGCTTGACGGCGTTTGGAGCGGTCGGCTCTTGTAGCGAGCCGGTCTGGTCGACATAGGCGACGGCCTTGTCCGCACGGCGGAACGGCATCTGGAATGATCGGGCGACGACCCGATCGACGAAGTCGACGTTGAGCAGATGGATAGCCGGGTTGCCGGCGTCGAACTTGCGGCTGCCATCCTGGTTTCTGGCGTGGGCCAATTCGTCGGGCAAGTCGAAGTACTCGATGACAACAACCTTGCCGTCGTGGACGCACACGTTGCCGACGCGCTCCAAGTCATCGGCCTTCGGCGTAACCTTGGTCGACATCTCCGAGCCCGTCTTGGCGTGCAATCCGATAAAGAGCGGGTCGAACGGTTTGACAAGCGGATTATCGACCTGGAAATAGGTGATGATCTCGATGCCGCGTGTGCACAGGTCGCTTAGTGCACCGCTTGCGACCAGGGCCTTGAGCGAGCCGCCGTGACCGTCGGGTGCCAAAGCCAGCCGGTGTTTGCGTGCAAGCAGAAGCCGCCCCTGGAAATCGAACGCCGGGAGCATGCCCTGACGGAACAGGATCACATCCGTTTCGGGGAGGCCGAAGAAGTCGCGCGATTTGAGATATTCGGCCGTCTGCTCATGGTTGGCCGGGCTGGTCATAATGTACCAAGGGATGGGGCTGTCGTAGCAGCGGCGGGCGGCTTTGATTGTCTCCGCAAAGAGTTCAAAGAGCGTCTTGCCGCCGACCGGCGTCACCTCGAGGGCACCTTTGGGGCCGTCGAATCCCAGGCGTGTTCCTTGGCCACCGGCGACGGTAAGTGCAGCCACCTTTCCCGTCCGGATCAAATCTCGACCTAGCCGAACCGCTTGGTCATACAACGCTCGTTGCCCTGGCGTGGGCGGCTGCTTGTAGACCGTGGGCGGACTCAAATCCCGCGGAACGGTGTGGTCGGGTCTTATGAGGACGTGCGAACGGATTAACCTATCCAGGATCTCCCACGGGATGGACTCGATATCGGTCAGCAGGTGCTCGCGATCGGCCGGGCCCAGGTCGTCCCACCAGCGCAGGACGTGTTCCTGGCCCCTCTTCCGTAGCTTCGCCAGGCAGGCCTGATAGCGTGACTCGATGCTCGCAGAGTTGCTCATAACGTCGATCCGTCCAACCCGTCCTATCGCCCAGGCCCACCGGGTATATTGGTGATCATCCGGGTGCTCCGCGTGGACCCCAATTGCCGTTACACGCGGCGATACGACGATACGATGGGTTGGCGTCCGAAACAAGCGCCACCGGCACCCGTATCGGACCCGCCAGGCGGCTGTAACCTCTTTCCAAAACGCCGGTTAAGGTTTACAATCCTAAATGAGTCCGCTTACCCGATCATGTGTATAAGAGAGGGATGTAGTATGCGCGGACTAGGCCTGTCGGACGACGGCCCCTGGCCCGCCTGAAGCAGCGAGCCCGAATGCGACGGATCGGAAGCAGTGAGCCTCGGCGAAGTTCTCCTTAAACGTGGGATAATCACGGCTGCTCAGCTCGAGCAGGCGACGGCGGCCCGGAAGCCCTCCGAGCGGATCGAGCATTGTCTGGTCCGCCTAGGGCTGATCAAGGAACGCGACTACCTTCAGGTCTACAGCGAGGAGTTGGCCATCCCGCTGATCGACCTGTCCGATGTGGCCATCGACACCGAGCTACTCAAACAGACTCCCTCGAAGGTTGTCCATCGCGATCGTGTGATCCCCATCGATCGTCACGATGGCACGATCCGGGTGGCCACCAGCAACCCGTTCAATCTCTACGCCTTCGACGAACTTCGCATGCTGATGGGTGCGAAGATCGAGACGGTTCTGGCGACCAGCGAGGAGATATCTCGGGTTATCAAGGAGCACTTCGGCGTCGGCGGGCACACCGTGGAGGCGATGATCGGCCAGTCCGCCGTCGAGGTCGTCAGTGAGGTCGATGCGGATAACGCCGACCTGATCGAGCAGGCCCAGGAGGCGACGGTGGTCAAGCTGGTCAATGAGATTCTCCTCGAGGCCATCCGCGACCGGGCCAGCGATATTCACATCGAACCATACGAAGATGACCTGAAAATCCGCTACCGTGTCGACGGTGTGCTTCATACGACCAACGTCCCACCCGAGATCCGCCGGTTTCACGCTGCGATCGTCAGCCGCATAAAGATTCTCTCCAATCTCAACATCGCCGAGAAGCGGCTGCCCCAAGACGGGGGCTTCAAGATCAAGGCTGAGAACCGCGACATCGACCTGCGGATCAGCATCATTCCCACTGCGTTCGGCGGCGCGGTGGTCATGCGTATCCTCGACAAGCAGTCTGCGATGTTGGCTCTCCGCGAACTCGGGCTCATCGACGAAGCCCACGAGGGCGTCGAGCATCTGATCAAACAGCCGTATGGGATCGTGCTGGTTACCGGTCCGACCGGCTCCGGCAAGACCACAACACTGTACGCTGCCCTGAACTCCATCAAGAACGACACCATCAAGATTCTCACGATCGAGGACCCGATCGAGTACTACCTCGACGGAATCCAACAGGTGCAGATCAAACCGCACATCGGGCTTACGTTCGCCTCCGGGTTGCGTTCCTTCCTGCGGCACGACCCGGATGTAATCCTGGTCGGCGAGATTCGTGACCTGGAGACGGCTGAGGTGGCCATCAATGCGTCACTTACCGGTCATCTGGTCTTCAGCACATTGCACACCAACGACGCGGTAACGGCCACGACGCGTCTGCTCGATATGGGGGTGGAACCGTTTTTGGTCTCCAGTGCCATCAGCGGCGTGCTTGCCCAGCGACTGGTACGGCGAATCTGCACGTCGTGCCGCGAGGAATACACGCCTGAGCCGGTCGACATTCCGTCCGATTTCAAGTTGGAACCGGGGCAGAAGCTCTACCGCGGCGCGGGCTGTCGGGAATGCCGCCATACCGGCTACCGCGGCCGGCTGGGAATCTTCGAGTTGCTGCCGGTCGGTGACGAGATCCGGGAGATGATCCTGCAACGCAAGTCGGCCACTGACATTCAGAACGCGGCCCGAGCGAACGGCCTGAAACTGATGCGCGAGGACGGCTGGACCAAGGTGGTCAAAGGAACCACCACCGTCGAAGAAATCGTCCGGGTGACCAAAGTCGACGCCGTGGCACTGTCGAGGTAGAGAGACTCCGATCAACAGCAGGCGGCTGGACCTTCAGGCAGGCTACGTCCGGCGGGGGCGCCGGACGCTACATTCGGCGGGGGCGCCGGCGGCTACGGCAGCGCTGCGTCTACCGCTACTCGGGCTGTAGCTCTGTGGCGCGTTGGACCAGGTTGACGAACTCGGTGCGGTAGCCGAAGGGGTCCTCGCCGATTGATGCCTGGGCCATCTCCAGCACGGCCTGGTATGTGAAATCGCCGCTGTGCTCGGAGCCGCGCAGGAGCATGCCGAAAGAGGCCACCGAGGCGGCGAACACGAAATCATCGGACATGTCGTTCAGTGTCAGACCGGCGTCGGTCACCGGCATCTCAATCAGCTTACTGGTGTCGCCGTCCGGCTCCTTGTAGCGCAGCTTGACCGTCATCAGCTCACCACCCTGAGCCGCGGGCTTTGGCCCGCGCCGTGATTCCTCAACCGAAAACGTCTCGGCTACTGCGGGCTGGTACTTCAGTGGATCAACGTCGGGCAGATCGATCTCCACCCCTGCAGGTACGATCTCATAGAAGGCCGTTACGGTGTGGCCCGCGCCTATCTCGCCGGCGTCCTTGGTATCGTCGTTGAAGTCTTCGGCTCGCAGCATACGGTTCTCATACCCGATCAGGCGATACGCGTTCACCTCGGCCGGGTTGAACTCGATCTGAATCTTGACGTCCTTGGCAATGGTCACCAGCGTCCCGCCGATCTGCTCGACCAGCACCTTTCGGGCTTCGTTGGCCGTGTCGATGTAGGCGTAGTTGCCGTTGCCCTTGTCGGCCAGCTTCTCCAGCATCGAGTCCTTATAGTTACCCATGCCAAAGCCGAGCACGCTCAGGAACACACCGCTCTTAGCCTTCTCCTCGATCATACGGACCAGCTCGCTCTGGCTGGTGGTCCCAACGTTGAAGTCGCCGTCGGTGGCCAGGAGGACCCGGTTGACGCCGCCCTCAATGAAGTTGTCAACGGCCGTGTCGTAAGCAAGCTGAATTCCCGCCCCGCCGTTGGTTGAGCCGCCGGACTGAAGTCGATCCAGGGCCGAGAGGATCGCACCTTTGTCCTCGCACGGCGTTGACGGCAGCACGAGACCCGATGCACCGGCGTAGACCACGATGGCCACGGAGTCGTCGTAGGCGAGCTGATCGACGAGCATCTCCATGGCCTCTTTCAGCAGTGGGAGCTTGTTGGCCGGCCGCATCGAGCCGGAGACATCGATCAGGAACACGAGATTGGCCGGCGGGCGCTCGTCCGGCTCGAACTCCTGACCCTTGATGCAGATCCGGGCGAGAATGTGATCGGCCTTCCACGGGCAGTCGGCCACCTCGACATTGACGGAGAAGGGATCATCGCCGGCCGGCAGAGGATAGTCATAGTCGAAGTAATTGACCATCTCCTCGATTCGCACCGCCCCCGGCGGCGGCAGCCTACCCTGGTTCAGGAATCGCCGGATGTTGGCATAGGAGGCCGTATCCACGTCTATCGAGAACGTCGACAGCGGATTGTGCACCACAGCCAGAAACGGGTTCTCGACAATATAGTCATAGTCTTCCGTGTTGCAGGCTGGCCCCGAAATGGAGTATTTATGGTTCCATCCTTCGCCAGACTCTATGGCCGACCACGGCAAATAGTAAGCGTCGTCTGCTGCAACGGTGCCTCCAACATACCCCAGGGCAGCCAAACGCTCCTCGGAAGGCCCTGCAGACGCGGATACTTCCAGCCGGACGTTGCCGACAGGCCTTAGCTCTCGGCGGCGTCGAGATGCTGGGCTCGTGGCGCGCGACGCATCCGCCAAGCGCTGGCCCTGGAGTTGCTTTTCCGTGTCTAGGCGTGCCCGCAGCCGCGGGCTTAGTTCGCGCGCTCTGGACAATCCGCCAAGTTGCATGTAACCGACGAATCCGACGATCAGCAGCGAAGCGGCCACGCTGGTGGGGATCCACCAACGCCGTAGGCTGAAGCGTTTCACCGGCGCTGGCTTCTTGCCTCCCCCGTAGACCTGCTCTGCCTTGGCTTCGATGGCGTTCCGCTGGTCGTCGGATAGGGCTAGCGCAGGTTCGGCCTTGAGTTCCCTGGTCAATAATGCGGCGGTCTTGCGGATCTCGTTGACCGTTTGACGGGCGGCCTCGGATTCCTTCAATTGTGCTTCTACCTCGGCACGCTCGGTGTCATCAAGTTCGCCCAGAGCGTAGGCGGTCAGTTTCGGATCGTTGGGGTCAATGCTCATGGCATTTTCCTTTGCGTGTTAATTCCATCCGAGCCGCAGGCTTTAGCCTGCGCGGTGGCACGATTCCTCTTTACGCTCGCCTGCGTTCGGCTGTCCGCGCGGGCTAAAGCCCGCGGCTCAGGTTCAGCTTTTCCCGGATCGTCTTTATCGCGGTGTGAATCAGGTAACCGACGTTGGAAACACTGAGGTCCGTAACACTCGCGATGTCTTTGTAGCTCAGGCCGCTTTGGAACCGAAGTCGAATGACCTCCTGCTGGTTTTCCGGCAGCAGGGCCAGCACCTGCAGCACCCGGCCGGATGCCTCCCGACTTTCGGCAGTCTTTGCCGGACCACGATCCGGGCTCTTCCGCTTTTGCATCTGGGCTTCGGTCAGAGCTTGCATGCGACTGTCCTTCCTTCGCACGTCCAATGCCCGGCTGCGGCAGACGGTAAACAGCCATTGAGGGACACGTCCGTCCACTTGAGCCGGATCTTCCGAGCAGAGGCGCAGGAAGGTCTCCTGCACCACGTCGCGGGCCCGGTCGACGTCACCGGTGATCCGCGCGGCGTACCGCATCAGCGGACCCTCATACTCGTTGAGGATCGACCTGATCCAGGCTAGCCTGATCGGATGCATGGCGTCGGATATCTCCGCTCCAGCCGATCCACCCGGCGAGAATGGGCATCCCAAGGTGAACTCTTGCCCGCCGGTCACGAAACCCGGACTTCTTCAATGCCCGGTCGTTCGTCTATATTCTACTACGCACGAGCCACCGTTTTCTTAGAGCGCGTGTGGTGCCACTGGCAGCTTGCTGCCAGTGCTATGCATGCCTGACGAAGGAATACTGGCGGGTCCCGATATACATCGGGACCAGTGCCACCCATGTTCTCGCGCACGCTTTCAGGCCAAAACGCGCTCGGGGAACGGTTTTACAGTAGCGTGTTGGCGCACCCGCCTCTGTGTCCACACCTGTGATTCCCAGTAACCCGTGTGGGCGGCTCAAGTACTTGGATGCCCTTACGGGGCCGTTGGTTCCCGAAGTCGTCTGGCCTGGATTTCTCGGATGGCTCCTCCGGCGCGATCGAAGATGCCCGTCAATCGGATTGCGGCGGTCACGCCGTTGCAGATGCCCTGGTAACTGAGGTTTGAGAACGTTTTATCGGGTGCGGGTTCCTTGCGGGTCCTCCGCGCCTGCCTGTGGCCGACACCAGCGTGACACGTCGAAGCCGTACTCCTCGCTCAGCCTCTTCATGTCCTCTTGAAGCTCACGCAGGGCAAACGCCCGCTGAGATTCCGAGAGCCTGATATCCACGTCGAGCTTCCGGGCCAGGCGATTGCGCAGGCTCTGCTTGATGCTGAGCGGGAGCAGCTTGGCGACCGAACAAGCCAGTGAGCTGCGCTTAAGGGCGACGTACAACGGATGATCGCGTTTGCTCGGGTTGTGAACCGTGCCCACGCCGGCCAGGGATGAAGAAGGGTCAATGTCGAGAAACCGGCATACGCGTTTCACGACCGCGTCCGGTTCCTTTTTAAGATCGTCAAAGTCCAGGAGCAAGATCCGGTCCGACGGGAATCGGACGTAGTATTCCGCGATTTGCATGGCATACTTGGAGACCGCAATCCAGTGAGTACGCAGTTCTCCCTCGCCGCCTTCCGGTATCGCCGCCTTTCCGTGCACAACTGCGTGCGCATATTGAGACTCAATTCGCTCGATCGGGTCGCGTAGCACATAGATGAAACGGAAATCCGCTTTGACCTTCGCAATGCGCTCGGCAGCGTTGGGTAATCCGGGTATTTTCGTATAGTTCGTGGATGCTTCGAGTGCAATGGTATGTTTGTGCGGGTCCCAGTCCCACAGTGTTTGATACCATTCAAATCCTTTGCCCCAGTTGCCGTCGTTGGCGAAGAAATCCGGCTCTTTAGGCGTTGATGGCGATACCTGTGGATGTTGGGCCAGGTAGCTGAACAGGCTGGTGGTACCGCACCTCATAGCGCCGATGATGAGGGCGAAATTGCCGATCACCTTGATGTGCCTCCTTGTAGACCTGCAAGTTGATCTTGTCCGGCGACACGTGGCCTCAAGCCGGCTTGTCCATCAGTCTGTGCGTAAACACCGCTCATAGACACATCCATCGTTAACGTTTTGTGAGCGTATCGACCATCTTCCGCATGGCAGCAGTGTGCTTCGGAGTGGTTCCACAACAGCCCCCAATGATCGACACACCTGTATCAATCAGTTCGGCGGCTCTATCGGCCATGAACTCAGGTGTTTCCCTGTATACTGTTGCACCATCCTTGGTCTCCGGCATGCCGGCATTAGACTGAATAATAAGAGGTAGGCCGGTACACTCTCGAAACTCTCTGGCGATCTTGATCATGTTCTCAATGCCATTGCCACAGTTGGAGCCGACAACATCCGCCCCGGCTTCTTCGAGCCCGGATGCAGCCTGTTTGATATCCACGCCCATTATCGTGTAGAAGCCCCTTGCGGTGGCATCAAATGTCATTGTGGCCATCACGGGAGTACCTGAGGAAACCTCCTTCGCGGCCCTGACAGCCAATGTCGCCTCCTTGACATCCACCATAGTCTCGACGCATACACAGTCGGCCCCGGCACTGACCAGCGCCTGGATCTGTTTGTGGAAACTGTCGTAGAGTTCCTCGGGGTCGGCATCTCCGTAGGGCTTCAATATCTTGCCGGTCGGACCGCACGACCCGGACACGTAGGCACGCTCACCGACTACTTTTCGAACTGCAGTGACGGCATTTCGGTTTATCTCTTCCGCGGCTTCACCCAGAGCATATGCAGCGAGTTTCAGCGAAGATCCCCCGAAGGTGTTGGTCTGGACTATGTCTGCGCCGGCAGCCAGATATGAGCCGGCGATTTCTTCCATAATCTCCGGCCTGGCAAGATTAACAGACTCAGGACAGTCACCGGGCTTGAGCCCTTTATGGAAAAGGAGTGTCCCCATTGCTCCATCTGCAACCAAGATTTCTCCGGTGGTAAGTCGCTCAAGAAGCTGCTTCATCTCAGTTCACACCTACAAGACTTTTCACACGGTCGACCGCATTGGCCGCGTCAAAGCCGTACGCATCGGCACCAATCTGGCGGGCATACTCTTCGGAGACGGGGGCTCCGCCGATTATGATCTTCAAACGGTCGCCGAGACCCTGCTCCCTGACGAGGTTGACGACTGAGCCCATCATCGGCATTGTCGTCGTGAGCAGCGCGGACATGCCGATTATCACGGCGTTCTCCCTTGTTGCCGTCTCCACAAAACTCTCCGGGGCTACGTCGTTGCCGAGATCGATCACCTCGAAGGCGGCGCCTTTCAGCATTATTCCGACAAGGTTCTTGCCAATGTCGTGCAAATCACCCTGTACCGAACCGATGATTACCTTGCCGCGCGATGGGACCCCGTCCCGGATCAACAAGGGCTTGATTTCATCCAACCCGGCGTGCATGGCTCTTGCCGACAGAAGCACCTCCGGCAGGAAGATCTCATGCACTTTGAATCTTTCACCGACGGTATTCATCCCGCCAATGAGTCCTCTATCCAGAATGTCCTTGGCCGGGATGCCCTGATCAATCGCCTGCCGGGTAAGCCGGGCAACGTTCTCATCGTCACCGCCGATTAGGGTGTCCGAAATCCGCGTGAGTATATCCATATCGATTCCTTCTGTGTGTCGTCAGTACTTCATGTTTCCGGTAATGCCCGTATCCTCTTTCGGCAGCTCTGGGTCTCGCAGAGAGAGCAGAGCGGATAGGAATTGGCGAATCTGTGGATGTCAGCGGGACCCGCAATAAGGACGCCGGAAATCGATTTCAACGGCTGCATCAGAAAACTCTCCGTCAACGAAATTCCGATCCGTCCAGGTTGAAGAAACTCGAAGAGCTTCTCCTGGCCGCTCATGTGCCAGCCACAATAACCGGGGCTATAGCCCAATACTGTTGTGGAAGGCGTAGCCAGTTCTCTGGATAGGAGATACTCAAGAAAGCGCGGTTCAACGATACCAGCGAGCCTGTCGGCCGCTGCGGAGGCCGCAGAGTCCAGCATGCTGGCCGTTGCGAAGTCGCCCGCCTCGAAACGCTCCGTGATTTTCTCACTTATTGACTTGCCTAACGTGAGTGCAAACAGGGCTAGCTGTTCGGCCCGGGCAGAAATATCCTTGACGGGTGTGCTCGGCTCGTTGAACCCTACTCCGCGGTAGACAACGGCGAAATCCGCCTTGGATATTTCCGCAAACATGGCGACCGGCGCAGCGCTGTCCGAAAGCACATCGCGCGCCGTGTTGTATAAGTCTTCGGTGTCTTGTGTGACAACCGCCCCTGCAGGTATACCCTGACCCTCGAAGACAGCATTTCTGTCCGGTGCAGCTTCTTCGGCTGAGAATGTGATGATCTCGGTCATAGATTGCTGTGTGGAAGGCCGTCCATTCCATAACGGGCGGCCTCAGTGTTCATGAGTCTTGTCAATTCCGCTTGGATATCTTCGGACAACGATGAAGGTTGATAATTGGCCAGGTATCTCTCTACCTCCGCGTGGGCCCGCTCACCAAGGGTGAGTCCGCCTTCCTGCTCCCAGCGCGATCGGTTGGCCCGGTCAATCGTCGGCCCGGGCAGATAGTGTTCTTCCTTGAGATACCGGCGTGTGTGTTTGGATATCAGCAGGTGCTGCTCTTTGAGGAGCTCCTCGAATCTCGGAAGGGCCGGAAAGTCCTCCTTAGGTTCTATCCCCTTTACAAGGCGCAAGGCCATGCCGCATATTTCATTGTCCACGACGAGCTTTTCGAGGCTCAGGCAGCTTTCAAAGTCCAGCATTCCCGGACCTGATATGTTATTGATACCGGCCAGAGCGGCCAGCGTAGCCCCCATGGACGATTCCAGACCGGCTTGGGCGTCGAGTTGCTTGGCATCACTCAGTCCTATGTATGCCTGGGTGGGTAGACCCAGGTGTTTGCCAATCTCATTATAGGCGCAGTCGATCATCATTGTTTCCACGGCGCCCATCGGCGTGGTCTCATAGCGGACGTCAAAGACGGCCGGCGAGCCTCCATAGAGGACCGGCGTGCCGGGATTGGTGAGCTGGCTTATGACTATCCCACTTATGGTCTCGGCGGTGTGTTGCACCAGTGTACCAACCAGCGTGACCGGGGCCACAAATCCGGACAGCGGCATGGATATGTATTCTACGGGAATGGAATACAAGGCGCAGTCAACGACGTTCTGTGATGTGACGTCACTCCATTTCAAGGGCGCAGTCGGACAGCAGGAGAATACGGCAAGAGGCTTCTCCTTCAAGTTCTCCCTCGTTCCTCGTACGGCAAGCTGTAGATCCTTCATGACGTTGAAGGAGTCGATGGTAAAGGCGCCGGTGACAACCGGCTTATCGCAGAACATGAGACTAAGGTATAGCCTGTAGCTGTCGGAGATATTTGGATGTACATCGCCCGGAACAAGCGCCGTACTTTGCGATGCGATGTTGTCGAGCTGGCTCACGACTTTCACGTAGTTGATATAATCTTGTGATGTCGGCGTACGAATCTTGTTCGTGTTGCCATCGAGGATGGTTATGGCTGCGGAGCCGGGCGTGAAATAGACATTATCCCCGGAGCAATCGTGTGTTTCGCGCCCGAGCACGTCATATAGGCGGAACCGCCCGGGAGCGGCATCCAGAGCGTTGTCGATGACATCATGGGTAAAAAAGGCACGGCCCTTTTCGGCATCGACCCTGGCGCCGTGATCCGATAGCATGGAGAGGATACCGTTGTTGCGGATCTCGACTCCGAGCGTGCACAGGACGCTCCGGGCCTCGGCGACGATGTTCCGTACCAGTTCATCCCCCAGGAATCTGACAATAGGTCTCATCACCCAACTCCGTTATTCTACGCGCCAACTCTGGATAGTGCGTGACACTCCAAGTATACGGCTATTCCCCTCGACTATGAGGCCGGCAGGGTACGCCTGCAATGGAATTGGAGAGTGTGGTAGCAAATCCCAGGCCCGATAGTCCTTCAACGGAGGGTCAGGAGACCGGCGCGGGTTTGCTGGCCCCCACCGCGCGCCGCGATTTAATCTTGTGTAGCGCCTGGTCGAGGTCGGCGATGATGTCGTCGGGATGCTCGGCGCCCACGCAGAGCCGGACCATGTTCGGCGGGACATGGGCCAGTCTACGGCCCTCCTCGCCCTGCTGTTGATGGGTGGAGATAGCCGGGATGGTGGCCACGCTCTTGATCCGGCCCAGGTCGGTGGCCCGCCAGATCCGTTGCAGACCATCGAAGAACTTGCGGGCCGGCTTTGCTCCGCCCTTGACGCAGAAGGACATCAGGTGCCCGTAGCGGTTGACCGGCTTGCCGTACTGCTCGTCGTGCTCCGCGTCCACCAGCCACATGTACTTACTGGCCAGCTCGTGCAGCGGATGGTGGGGCAGCCCGAGATAACCGACGCTCTCCACTTGCGGATGGCCCTGGAGAAACTCAGCCACCTTCATAGTGTTGCGGCTGAGCAGGTCCATCTTGGAACGCAGGGTCCGCATGTCATTTAAGGTCATAATGGCCTGCATGGGGTGGAGGTTCGGGCCGTAATCCCGGTTGGGCAGGTACTTGATGTAAAGGGCGAAATCCTTCTTGAGATCGTCGTTGTCGATGTTGGTCATCAGGTCCTTGCGAGCGATCACCGCACCGGCTATCCCAAAACCGCTTGCGGTCAGAGTCTTGGAGGCGGACTGCACCACGATGTCAGCGCCGTGGCAGATCGGACGCAGAAGGGCAGGCGTAGCCACGGTCGAGTCACAGATCAGAGGGAGGTTATGGCTGTGGGCCAGGTCCGCCACCGCCGCAACGTCGAAGAACCCCAGTTGGGGGTTGCTGGGCAACTCGCCATACAGAAAGCGCGTGTTCCCATCGATCTTGGAAGCCCATTGGTCGATGTCGGTGGGATCCTCGACCCAGCGGCACTCGATGTCGCGCTCCTGCATCAAACGGACGTTGAACTGCTGGAAGGTGCCGCCGTAGCACTGGGCGGTGGCCAGGAAGTTCCGCGGCTCGTGGACGTGGTGCTTGGTGTGCACCAAAAACGGCTGGACGGCCGTCATGATCGCCGCCATGCCCGAAGACGTCGAGCAGCATGAGGTCTCGCCGTCAAAGCCGTAGCCCTCCAGCAATGCGAGCGCCCACTCGTAATAGTAGGTCGAGGGGTTGGCGATGCGCGAGTAGCACCAGGTGGGGATCAGGTAGGCCAGGGCCGCGGCCAGCTCATCCGAGTCGCGGTAGGCCTGCGACGCGCTCATGAAGATGGGCTCGATGATGGCGCCCTGGTAGTCCTCGATCGCCTCCTCGACGGAATAGAGCCCGTGGACCGCAATGGTGTCGAACTTCCACTTCTTGACCACGTCGCGGATGTACTTGGCCCGCTTGGCGAGATACTCGTTGTTGCGATCGATGTACCGTTGCATCCCCGGTGTGATTTCGATTTCTTCACCGCCAAACATGGGCATTCTCCTGTAAAAGCCCGCGGTATCTCCCCGCCGGGCAGGATCAGTATACACGATCGGCCTGTTGTCCGGCAATGGCGCCCGGCGGATTCCCGACCGCACTGGGGGCCTTTGGGCCCGATTCGGCGCATCCCGACGGCGGGAGCGGCTTTTTGGCGTGGGCTCTCTCGCGGCTTCTGGTGGAGCGCCGGTAAAACCGGTTTGCCAGTGTGCCCGTCTCCGAGGGGTTTGCGCCTGGAACGCTGACTGCTACGATCTACCGGCGTAGAGCCAAGGTCGGAAGGATAGGCGATCCGCCGCGGCCGGTCGAAAACCCCCGCGGCCGACGAAGTAACGGTTAACCACATGGACGAACCGGTTCGTTACTACAGCACCAATCGGGACACACCGACGGTTGTGCTTCGTGAGGCGTTGCTGCAAGGCCAGGCCCCCGACCGCGGCCTGTTCATGCCCGATCGATTCCCGCCGCTTTCTGCAGATGACCTCGGGGCGCTTGCGGACAAGAGCTACCCTGTGATCGCTCACACGATGTTGCGGCGGTTCACGGTCGGCATGGTCGATGATGCCACATTGAAGTCACTGTGCGAGGACGCATACGACTTCGAGGTGCCGCTCGAACATGTTACCGGGCGACGCCACCTGATGCGGCTGGACCGCGGTCCCACCGCCTCATTCAAGGATTTCGCCGCCCGCATGATGGCCCGGCTAATGGGCGTGCTCATGCGGACCGAGGGTGGTGGGCTTCTCATCCTCACGGCCACTTCGGGTGATACGGGCAGCGCCGTCGCCCACGCATATTACGGTGTCGAGGGTGTCAGCGTCGTGGTGCTGTTTCCCATCAAGGAGGTTTCCGCCCGCCAGCGCAAGCAGATGACCACGATCGGGGGGAACGTGACCACCTTCGGCGTCGAGGGCAAGTTCGACGATTGCCAGGCTATGGTAAAGCGGGCGTTTGCCGACCCGGATCTTTCCGGCCTCCGCCTCACGTCGGCCAATTCGATCAACATCGGCCGGCTGCTGCCCCAAGCCGTCTACTACGTCTATGTCTATGTCAAGCTCGCAGACGCCGCCGCCCAAGAGCCCATCGTGATTTGCGTACCCTCGGGCAACTTCGGAAACATGATGGGAGCGGTGATCGCCAAACGAATGGGCTTACCCATAGAGCGGCTGGTGATCGCCACCAACGCCAACGACGAGGTGCCGGCTTTCCTGCACACGGGGCGATATCGGAAGATCGTCCCCTCGCGGGTCTGCATATCCAACGCCATGAACGTCGGGCATCCGTCCAACCTGGCCCGCCTGGTGGACGTGTACGGCGGGCGAATGGACGAGGTCGGCAATGTCCACGAGCAACCCGATCTCGACTGCCTGCGCCGCGACCTGTACGCCGTCAGCATCAGCGACGACGAAACCCGAACCTCGATCAAAGATGCATATGATCGCTACGGCTTGATTCTGGAACCGCACGGCGCAGTCGGCTGGGCCGGCCTGGAGCACTACTTTCGCGATAACACAGAGAGTGACAATACGTTGTCGGTTTCAGTTGAGACGGCACACCCGGCCAAGTTCCCCGAAGAGATCCGTGCCATACTGGGAATCGATCCCGACACGCCTCCGTCGCTAGCCGGTCTCGAGAACCGCCCGGAAACGTACGAGACCATCTCGACGGAGTACGAATCCTTCCGCGACCTGCTTCTGAAAAGCCCTCACAAAGCATAGCTCGCGCAAGCCCTTATGCTGAGAAAGCGTCTACCGCGGCAGGCGTGATTCGTTTCCGCGGTTGCCCCATACGAAGCGGGGTTTGAAGGCTGCGACGATGGCTGGCAGGATGGTGACGCTGGCAAGGAAGCTGACGATCATGCCGACGCCGATCAGCAGGCCGAAACGGACCAGCGTGCGAAACTCCGAGACGCATAGCAGCAAAAACCCGACGGCCACGACAAATGCCGTAAAGAACAGGGCCCTTCCGGTAAACGCCAGCGTGTTGGAGAACACGTCGCCGGGGTTCGCCCCAGGTGCTCGAAGGTTTATCCGCAGCCGATCGAGAATGTGGATCGGGAAATTGACACCCGCGCCGATGGCGATACTTGCAAACATGGACGTGCCGACACCCAATGGAATATCACTAAACCCCATAATGGCGTAGTTCACCAGCACGGCCAATCCGACGGTCAACGTGCACAACAGCCCCGCGACGACGGAACGGAACATCAGACCGGTCAACAGCAGCACACACCCGACCGAGAAGACCACACTATTGAGATGGGTCGTACGGACCATTTTCAGCCAGTGATAGTCAAGATTAACACGCCCGGCCAGCCTGGCGTGAAGCAACTCATCGTTGAACTCTTCAGTCAAATACCTTTCCAGCGGCTTTATAACTTCGCGCTGATGGATGAACTGGCTACTCTTCATCCGGACAATCAGGTTGGCATGGGTGTAGCTCTTGTCGGCGACCTCGTGCAGCAGACGGGCCATTGGTGAAGTGCGGGAATCCGACAGTACGTCAAGATAAAACCGCGTGTCCAAGGGATCGTCGGGGATGGCGTAATAGGCTGGGTCTTCCTCGTGCATCTTCTGATGGGCACGCTTGACCCATCCGACCAGCGAGTGAGTCCCACCGACATGGGGAAGCGACTCGGTAAACGCTTCCAACGCTTCGATTCTGCGCAACACGTCGGCCCGAAGCATGGCGCCCTTTTCAGTTGCGGTCACCACGATGTTCAACTGGCTGGTGCCGTCGAAACGTTCGTTCAAGGCCGCGGTGGCCCGGGAGATGGGGTGGTGATCTTTGAAAGCCAGGATCCGGGCATCGTTGATGGTGACCTTCGAGGCACCCCAGCCGATGATAACCATCAGCAGGGCTCCGACGGCGAGCACGATCCACCGGCGGTGAAAGGTGAATGCTCCAAGTTTGCCCAACATCGTCCCGATGGCGTCCAGGCTTCCAGATCGTCGGGCGCCGGTCTTGCGTTTGAGAAAGGCCCCGCTTGTTCTGAGCGGTACGATCATCAGTCCTGCGGGCACGACCGCATACGAGTAGATGAGCGCCCCGAGCACCCCGACACAGGTAAACAATCCGAAGAACTTGATCGGCGGCATCCTCCCGACCAGATAGAGGGCGAAGAAGCCGGCAATATCCGTCAGAGTGGTCACCAACAACGGGTACCACAGGGCCATGCACGCATCGACGACCACCTCCTGCCTGCTCCGATCGGCCAGACGGAGCTGCTCTTCGTAATACTGGCCCAGCAGATGTAACGAGTCGGCCACACCCAGGGCCATGATGATTACGAAGATGCCGTTGGTGACGATGTAGATCGGTACGCCGAATGCAGCCATCGACCCCAGGGCCAGGGCCGAGGCCCCGCCGATCACACTTAGCGGCAGGACTGTCCCCCGAACGGTCCGGTAGGCCAGCACGATGAGCACGGCCATCACCACCGGGCAGATGAAGTTCATGCGCAGGGCGTCGTCGGAGACGGCCACCCCCATGTGAGCTCTCACCGCGGCCTCGCCTGCGACGACCAGACGTTCATCTCGTACGATCTGCTCGGTGATGGCCGGATCGCCCATTAGGCGGACCAACCCGCGGTAGAGTGCGTCGGCACGCCCTTCGTCTTCCGGCTGGATCAGAATGGTGGCGGCAGAGCCGTCCGCCGAGACCAGTGTTCCTTCGTACAGCTCGTAGCCGAGGATATCGCTCTTGAGTGCCTCGAGACCCTCGGGGTCCTCGGGAATGCTTCGCATCAACCGCTCGAAACCGGGCTCGCCGTCCTCGAAGTAGACCCCCGACTCGGTAGCGATGCTGAGCACGTCATCGGGGTCGATGTCCGGAAGCTGCTGGATGGCCTGGGTGAGGTTCCGGATCAGCCTGAGGGTGTCGGGGTTGAAGATCCCGCCGGGTCGGTCCCGGAACACGCCGATAGCGATCGGCTCCCGGAGTCCGAATGACTCATCGACCTGTCGCTTCAGGACCAGGGCCGGATGGTCCTCGGGGATGAATGCGTCCGGGCTGGTCTCTCGGGTCAACCGGAGCATGAATGCGCCGGCCGCGAAGCCTACGGTGGCCGCAATGACCAACACGGGAACCGGCCGTGATGTGACCAAGCGAAAGTATGAGCGCACAACGCTTACCCTCGGCGGCAAGTGTAGCTTGACGTCCGCACCAAAGGTCAATAACCTAAATTGCCGGTCAACCTAGGACCTTACTTGTTGCCAGTCAAGGGAACTGGTAGCGGTTGCGTGGCGGGCGGTGCCAGCGACCTAAGAGGGGTATGAAACATGAACAGGTGTCAGGTCAGCAGCCCAGGGATCCTCCTTTCTCTCTGGCTGATGGGCGTAATCCTGGGCGGTTTCGCAGATGCGTCGCCCACGACGGAACAAAAGCCCAAGGCCAAGGCAACCGGCAAGGCGTTCGTGGACATCACCGATCGCGCGGGCGTCCGACACCGTCATCACAAACCCGTCCTGGACATGAAGCTGAACCGCATCATGGCGTGGATGGCGTCGGTGGGCGCCTCCGCTGCGGCGGCTGACTACGACAATGACGGTGACATCGACCTGTATGTGACCAACTCACAACTGAATCAACCGAACAGACTCTTCCGTAACAACGGGGACGCCACATTCGTCGACGTGGGGGAGGCAGCGGGTGTAGCCCGGTCCAATGACCAAGTCCTGTTGTTCGGCATTGACGCCGCGTTTCAGAAGGAGCTGGACAATCGCACCATCTCCGATCGGCTTGTGCAGACGCTTTCAGCTCACGGCATTTCCCTCTCCGGGGACGGGGCCGTCTCTGTTGTGCAGCCGGGACGCAAATGGCGAATCATCGATCCCGGGCAGATCTATTCCGTCATAAAGAGCGAGAAGAGACTGAATGTATATCAGAATCGCGGCACCAGCATGGACGCCGTCTGGGGAGACTACAACAACGACGGCCACCTTGATCTATACATCGTCAAATGGGGATGGAACATCCTCTATCGCAGCAACGGCGACGGGACGTTCACGGACGTGACCGATGAGGCCGGCGTGGGCGACAGGGGGAACGGCAATGCAGCTATCTGGTTCGACTACAATGATGACAGCCACCTGGACCTGTACGTCGGCAACTACTTTCGCAACGTCCATCTGTGGAGTCTGAAGGACGCCCACCAGATGCACGAGGACTTCGAGACGGCCCGCGACGCGGGGCCTAATGTCCTTTATCGCAATAACGGTGACGACACTTTCACCGACGCCAGTAAGGAACTCAAGATCGATGATACCGGCTGGACACTTGATGTCGGCGCCGGCGACTATGACAATGACGGTGACCAGGACCTTGTGTTGGCCAACGACTTCGGACAGGACCGTGTCTATCGTGTGAACGCCGACGGCACCTTCAGCAATGTGACCGACGACGCCATTGGCTGGGACACTCACAAGGGGATGAACGTCGAGTTCGGCGATTACAACAACGACGGCTGGCTCGATTTGTACATCACCAATATTTGGACGAAGGAGTACGTCAAGGAAGGCAACCAGCTCTATCGCAACATGGGGGACAAGACATTCAGTGATGTGTCCTTCGAGACCAATGTGTACGACGCCGGGTGGTGCTGGGCCGGGCGGTTCTGGGATTATGATAACGACGGCGACCTGGACATAATAGTGGCCAATGGATACATCTCCGGGGATCGGTCTTATGAATACTTCGCGGATCTGGCGATTGAGGTCACCAAACCCGGTTTTAACCCGCGCGATGCGCAGATGTGGCCTGAGTTGGCCGACAAGTCCTTCGCCGGTTATGAGCCGTCCCGCGTATGGCGCAACGAGGGAAACGAGGTCTTTACCGAGGTGGCTGAGCAGCTCGGACTTGCCGACACAGGTGACGGTCGAGGGCTGGCTATTGCTGATTTCGATAACGACGGGGACCTGGATGTCTACATTTCCAATCAGGGTCAGGACAGTGTGCTCTATCGCAACGACATCGGCAACAAGAACAATTGGCTACAGGTGGAGCTTGCCGGTACCCATTGCAACCGCGATGCCATTGGGACGCGAGTGACAGTGGTTTCTGAGGGGGTTTCGCAGATCCGTGAGGTCAATGGCGGCAATGGCGACCACAGCCAGTGTCCGTATCGACTGCACTTCGGCCTCGGGCAGCGCAAGACTATCGACCGTATTGAGATTCGCTGGCCCACCGGCTATGTGGAGCGGTTCGAGAATGTCAAGCCAAATCAACTCCTCAAATACACTGAGAACACGCCGCAGTCCTTCCTCGAGGAGCGTAAACGCTTCAAAGAGGCCCAGATCGAAGCCCGAAGGCGGGAGGTCGAACGCGAGGAAAAGACGGCCGAGGCTGCGGCAAATGTCACCGAGGAGGAACCGCAGCTTACTTGGGAGGAGCAGGCGGCCTTCAAGAAAGAGTATGTGAGGTTGAAGCAGGCTGTCCAGAACGATCCCGCCGACCCGGAGAAGCGCTATGAGTTTTCCCTCTTGCTGGACAGGCGTGGCCGGCGCGGCGCGGCCTTGAGTGAGCTGGAGAAGGCGATCCATCTCGATCCTGACGCTTTGTTGTATTCCAATGCCTATCGTACGTTGATTCGCCTGTACGGCCACGTTTACTTCGACCGGTCGATTCGCTTCTTTGAAGATCTTGTTGAGACACACCCCGATTCAATCATTCCCCGGCTGAACAAGGCGTTGGCTTACGTTGATAAAATGCCATATCCCAAGCTGGGGATTGTCAGTCAGGGTAAGTTGTCGAACAAGTCCCTCGCGGAGCTCGACGTTATCCTGGAGATCGACCCCGACTGCTGGACGGCCAAGTTCATTCGGGGCATGAATCACCTGCACTGGCCCCGCAAGCTGAACCACGCTCCGTTGGCCATTAAGGACTTCACGGAGTTGATCGCCATGCAGAAGGCCCTGCCGGCTGTGAAACAGCGCGATTTCTTTGCCTTGGGTTACGTGGGTCTGGGAGACTCCTATGTGAAAAATCGCGAGGAGGGTTTCGATAAGAACCTGGCCAGTGCTCGGCAGACATGGCAGCAGGGGCTCGTAGAGTATCCGAACTCGGAAGAGCTTAAGGTCCGTCTGGAGCTCTATAATAAATCTGAAGACAAGCAGGAGTTGATCGAGCACATCAGGCAGTTGCGCGGACTGGACGATCCTGTCGACACCGACCTTGCGAGCGTGTGGGTAGATTAGAGAAACAGCTTGAGGGACCAGCCCCACAGAAAAGAGCAAAACCAGCGAATGACGAACTGCGAGCAGCAATCTGTGCGCGGTACCAGATGGTTGGCAAGGACGGTAGCCTTCGCCCTGGTTGCTCTTTGTTGGGCAAGTCCGACGGTTCTGGCAGAGCCACGTAGCGAAGCTATCAACGCCGAGCTGGATGCCCGACGTCTGATCGGCAAGGCCTATTATGAGAACGACAAGTTCGCAGAGTCCACCGAGGAATTCCGACGCTGCATAGAGTTGCTTCCCGATTCAGCCATAGACCACTTCAACCTGGCACTGGTCATGATGCGCGCGGCCGAGTACGAAGAGTCGCTCCACATGCTTGATCAAGCCCGGGTGCTCAATCCGGATCTCCTTGGCGTCTACTACATTCAGGGCATCGCGCAAAAACGTCGGGGCGAATATGAGAAGGCGATCGAAAGCCTCAAGCACGTTAGCGCTCGCGATCCAAAATGTATGGGCGCCTATTACAACCTTGGAGTATGCTATAAGTTCCTGCAGCGTTATGAGGACGCAGTCAGCGCCTTTAAACGTGCCGTTGAGATTACCCCGCAGCATCCCAGCTCCCACTACCAACTAATCACGTTGTACCGGCGGCTTGGTAAGATCGACGATGCCAAACGCCATCGGGAGGTTTTTGACCTCGTCAAGGATACGGTTGACGAGGCGGACAAGACCGCCGAGGCTCTGGAGCGCAGCAAGTACACCTATATCATCCAAGCTCCGCGTTTGACCAAGGACCTGGTGCCTTGCCCCATAGGGACGAGCCGGTTTGTAGATGCGACGAGAGCCTCCGGTCTGGACGTTGGAATTAAGCCATCAGCGCCGCTGGCACCGACGCCGGAGCATTTCAATCGGGCTGACTACAACGAAGCTGAGATCCGGGATCGTTACGTGCCGTTAGTCGGGGGGGCTGTATCGCTGGCTGACTATGATGGTGACACCAACTTGGACATTTACATCGTCAACTGCACACCTAGCCCGCAGACTTCCGGCAACCGATTGTTTCGCAATGAGGGCAACGGACGCTACGTGGACATTACCGAATCGGCCGGTGTAGGTGACAACCGGATGGGGTTGGATGCTGTCTTCGGCGATTACGACAATGACGGTCACCTCGACCTGTACGTTGCCAACTACGGTCCGAATGTGCTCTATCACAACAAGGGTGACGGTACGTTTGAAGACGTCTCGAAATCAGCCCGCGTGGATGAGCCGCAGTTTGGGCGCACAGTGTCATTCTTCGACTATGACCACGACAATGATTTGGACATTTTTGTGGGGAATCACCTGGATCTGACTCCCCCCACAGAGGTGGAGCAGTTCTCGTTTCCCAGCGATCTTCGTGGTGAGCTCAACACCCTCCTGCGCAACAACGGCAACGGCACATTTACCGACCAGACCGATGAAGCAGGACTACTTGCCGGCTGTGCTCAAACCCAGGATGCCCTTTTCGCCGACTTCGATGCGGACAGCGATATTGATCTCTTCATCAGCAATGCTGATACCGCCTCGCGGCTTTTTCTTAACGCCCGCATGGGCAAGTTCACTAATGGCGGTTTATTTTCTCCGTCTATCGACGGGGAGGCCCGGGCGGTGGCGGAAGGTGATTTCAACAGGGATGGCAAGCCCGATCTGCTGGTTGCCGTCGGGAAGAGACTCTATCTTTATACGAATGACGGGCGTGCACACTTCCAAGGTGAGGCCATCCCATTGCCGGAAGTGTTGACCGGAGCTGGGGTGGGACGGATTCAGGTCTTCGATTATAACAACGATGGCTGGTCTGACGTCCTGTTGTTGGCCGCCGACGGCGGATCACTCATCCTGCTGGCTGGCGCGGGTGCAGGCCGTTTCATGGACATTTCAGAGCCGGTCGGGCTCAATACCTCGTGGGGCCGGATCGCCGATATTGCCACAGGCGACGTGGATGGCGACGGAGATGTGGACATAGTTCTGCAAACACGCGGTCGTGGCCCAGTGCTCTTGAGAAACGACGATTCCAAACCGGCGAACTGGCTCAATGTGCGCCTGGTTGGCAAAAAGGTAAATAGAAGCGCCTATGGAGCTAGTGTGGAGATCTCATCCGGTGGGCATTATCAGAGACAGACCGTTTGCGAGGGGCCCGTACACTTCGGGATTGGTAATCTAAAGAAGCTGAACGTGGTGCGCGTAGTGTGGCCCAACGGGCAGGCCCAGAACGTCATTCGTCCTTCGATCAACGATGTCCTCACGATTGAACAGTATGTCAAAGTGTCGGCTTCGTGTGCCTTTCTATACTCCTACAATGGTAGCAGGTTCGAGCTGGTCAACGAGATTCTCGGCATCGGGCCGCTGGGTGTACCCATGGCACCCGGGGTCTATTACCCGCTCGATAACACCGAGCTGACCAAGATTAAATCACACCAGCTCGTCGCCAAGGATGGAGCCTACCAGTTGCGACTCACTGAGGAGTTGCGAGAGATCACCTATGCGGATCAGATTACGTTGCGCGTTGTGGATCACCCTGCCGAACTCGAGGTTATTCCCAATGAGATGTTCAGCTCTCCACCGCCGGAGGACAAGCTCTTCGCCGTGGCGGAACAGCGGGCACCGGTCTTAGCGGTTGACCACCGTGGTGTTGACGTACTTGAGCTGATTCTGGAGCGAGATGGTCGGTTTCCAACTTTCCCGCTAGTGCGGCAGTACGACGGGCTGGCCGAACCCCACGCCCTTACGCTTGATCTCGGTGATCTGTCGGGAGCCGGGCAAATCGTGCTTTTTCTGGACAGTTGGATTTACTGGCCAGAGTCAAGTGTGGGGATGGCCATTGGCCAGGATCCGCGTTTCCAACTGACGCCTCTATCACTGGAAGTCCGCAACGATCAGGGGAGCTGGCGCACCGCAATCGAGTCCGTCGGCCTGCCGACCAGCAAGGGCATTGTCGTGCCGGTGGATTTGACCGGCCTTTTTCCCAGCGACGATTACCACGTCCGCTTATCCACGAACATGCGGGTCTACTTTGATCGAATCTTTGTTTCGACGAGGGACCAGGCCGACCGCTGCCGCATAACCGAGTTGCCCGTCATGGATGCAGATTTGCATTACCGCGGCTTCTCCAGGATGACCCGCGATGCCCACGGCTACGAACGGTTCGACTACGCGAGCGTGAGTCCGACGGGATCGTGGAACCCGCCCGCGGGTTTCTTCACGCGTTATGGTGACGTGACCTCACTATTAGCCAACCCCGATGACATGTATGTTATCTTCGGCCCGGGCGATGAATTATCGCTGCGCTTTGACGCCGCCTCTCTGCCTGCGTTGCCCGCCGGCTGGGTGCGGGATTTTGTCTTCTATGCCGATGGCTGGGTCAAAGACGGCGATTTGAACACCAAGTTCTCCGAGACCGTAACCCCCTTGCCCTTCCACGGTATGTCCGGCTACCCATACTCGGCGTCGGAGCACTATCCTGAGACACCCAAACTGCAACACTACCTTCGCACCTATAACACACGGCCAAGTAGACCCACCATCATGCAGCTTCCTATGACAGATCGGTGAACCCTGACTATGTGAATGAGTCCGGGGTGATTACCGCATCAGGGCGTTACTACAGGGGCTTGCCCTTCATGCCGCCCGGGATGGGCAGGCCGAGTTGGGTGAGAATTGTCGGTGCGACGTCGTACAGTGTCGGGCTATCGACGCGGCCGCGGGCCGGTAAGGATGGGTGAGAATAGAGGTACATCCCCTCCTGAGCGTGATTGGCATCGTCGGGACCGGTGTCATTCTCGAAAGTGTGGATACTGTTGCTGCCGACCGTACCCACAGACCGCCAGCGAAGATCGCCAAAGATCACAACCAGATCCGGCGACACGCCGTTAACCTTGTCGTAGATCTCCTCCGGCTTGTAGCACTTGTTACCCATCAGGTTTCCCTCGTGATCCTTGATGGCCTCGATCTTCTCAACCAACTCATTGCGGAAGGATTCGTAGTGAGTGCGTTTTACCTTACCGTTCGGCTCCCGGCCCTCGACGTTGATAAACAGCCGGCCGTAGTAGCCGCCTTCTCCCCATGCTGTTGTCCCGGACCAGTCGATATCCTTGACAGCGAACTTCTGGTCGGGTTCGACCGGCTCCACAAAGTGCAAATAACCTTCGTTCATCAGCCATTGGTTAAACATGCAGCCGCCGACCATACCCTTGCAGCCGTGATCGCTGACCACCCAGACGGCCGTCTTGTCGAGATCGATGCACTCCAGCGTCTTGCCGATCTGCTCGTCTATATGCTTGTAATAATCAAAGACAGCGCTTTCGAACTCGTTTCCCGGTTCGTATCGATGGTGGGACTCATCCATGGACGACCAAAAGCCGTGGTGAATACGGTCCACTCCCATGTCGACCATCCAGAATAAATCCCACGGCTTGTTATTAAGCAGATACCGGGCCACACGGAAGCACTTGTCATTCAGCAGGTAGATCTGCTCGAGCAGCCACTTCTTGTCATCCGTCCGGAAACCTTTGACGTCAACCATGTATTCGCCGACCAGCTTGTTGATCTCGTTTTTCAGGGCCGGTGGATGCGTCCAGGTGATTTTCGGGTCAGTCGTATCGGGCGTGAGAAAGCTGGTGATCATATGGCCGTTGATCGGCCTTACAATGGGATAGGTGCCTGGGAAGCCCACCACGGTGGACTGCTTGCCATAGGTGCTGAGGATATCCCAGATGCGCGGTTCCTTGACGGCCAGCGACGTTGCAATGCTGAGCTTGTCATACGAGTGATCGGCGCGATTGCGGAACCCGTAGATGCCCAGCGTGCCGGGGTCCTTGCTGGCGGCCATGCAGCTCCAGGCCGGCACGGTGATCGGCGGTATGCAACTGGTCAGATCTCCGTAAGTGCCCGCCTCCATTAGCCGCTTGGTGTTCGGCAGGTCGTCTACCCATTTATCGAACATCAACGACGGTTCAGCACAGTCCAGTCCGATGACGGCCACCTTTTCGATCGAGCTCACTATGTTTTCTTCCTCGAGGTTAACCGTGTCACCATTTAGGAGCCGCGGGCTTCAGCCTGTGCGGTATTCCGCGCGGGTGAAAACTCGCGGCTAGGTGCCATCCGCGCGACCTGAAACATGCGACCGGCCGGGATCCCCTCATCCGTAACGATCAAGACGGAAACTTCTTCAGATGCTCGACCGCCCGCGGAACCACCTTGTGAATCGCTTTTTCCAAGACGCAATCGAGCACAGATCCGGCCGCCTGTCCGTGACCGCCCCCATTGAACTCAGCCGCCAGTTCTACGACCGTAACATTGCCCGAGCTGCGGAAATTAATCCGCGTCTTCCCGTGGTTACCTTCTGTAAAAAGCATTGCCAGCCGCACACCGTTCAGGGACCGGGGCACGGTTATCTGGTCGTCAATGTCCGCCGCCGTGCAGCCCGCCCCATGTATCTCTTCATAACTGGCTGAGCTGTATGCCAACTGTCCATCGGCACGAAGCCTGGTATTCGCGTAAATGACTCTCAGCAGATCAAATTCACTCTTGCTCTGACTGCGGCAAAGCCGTTCGCCGAGCTCAGCCACGTCGGCCCCGCAGGCCACGAGATCTGCGGCCGTCGCCAGTGCGGACACGCTCGCCGTTCCCAGGGAGAAGCCGATGGTATCGGTTTGAATCCCGGCGTAGAGCAACGACGCTGTAATCGGGCTGACCGGCCGGCCCGCCGCCCGCAACAAATGGTAAACAAGCTCGCAGGTGCTCCCCGCGTCGTCCACCACCCAATTCACCTCACCGAATCGCGTATTGGTTCTGTGGTGATCGATGTTGATGACCGGTCGACCCGCTGACCAATCCGTTCTCTTCAATGTCTTCGCGAGGTTGCATCGTCCCTTTTTGGCGGTGTCCAGAACGACAAACCCATCGGCCGCCGCAAAGTCGTCCGGTGTCGCCACGGTGACCTTGGCCCAGTCGAACAGGAAGCTAAGCCGCTGCGACAGTGAGCCCTCGGGCAGCGACACCTTAGGGTGACACGTATCCGAGGACCAGGCAATCGCAGTGGCGAACATTCCCCCCAGGGCATCCGCGTCAGGGACGACGTGGGTGATTATGACCGGTACGCACATGCCCCGCATCATATCAACCAGTCCTTCGGGCACCGTCGGCGTCGAAACCGATCCTCTATCCTGAAACGTCGAACTCACCGGTGTAGCACCTGTTGGATTGCGGATTGCCGATTGGATAATGGGGATGACACGTCGGGGACTGCACAACCTCAGGCACCAGACATCTCAATCGACAATCGACGATCAGCAATCCCCAATCGACAATCCGCAATCGCCAATCCCCAATTCTGCCTCAGTCATTCGTCCTTCATTGCTTCGATCAGAATATCGGCGATTTCCGGGCGGGTGAACTCAACTGGCGGGTGCTCGCCACGCTTGAGCATTTCTCGAAGTTTGGTGCCTGAAAGAAAGATCTGGTCTCCTTCGATCCTGGGGAAGGTCTTCCCACTGACCATGCCTCCGGCCATCTTCGACCAGGCCGCGTGCTCGAACTTGAGCGGAACGATCTTCAAGCTCCCTTCCGGCAGCGTGTCGAAGATCTCCTGGGCCTCGAAGGTGCCGTAGTAGGTGCCGACCCCGGCATGATCGCGGCCCACGATGAAGTGGCTGCACCCATAATTCTGGCGATAGATCGCGTGCAGAATGGCTTCGCGTGGGCCGCCATAGCGCATCGCCGCGGGCATGATCGAGAGCATGGTGTGCTCCGGGTGGTAGTACTTCTCGATCAACACCCGGTAACACTTCATCCGCACCTCGGGAGCGATGTCGCCGCCTTTCGTCGCTCCCATAAGGGGATGAACCAGCAGGCCGTCGGTGATTTCCTGGGCACACTTGGTCAGATATTCATGGGCCCGGTGGATCGGGTTGCGGGTCTGAAACGCCGCCACCGTTTTCCAGCCGCGCCTCTGAAACTCCGCTCGCGTTTGTGTGGGAGTAAGGCGGTGTTCCACGAACATGGGATTGTGACGCAGCGTCACCACGTCAATCTCGCCGGCCAGGCACGTCTCCCCGCCTTCCATGAGCACCTTGACACTGGGATGGGCTTGGTCTTCCGTGCCGAACACCTTGGCGGCTTGCTTGGGCTTGTCCTGCTTGTACTTCTCCGCAACGTTCATGTAGCCAAGCAGCCAGCCCATATCGTCGTTTAACGCCACGCGATCGCCCGCGCCCACTTTATCGGCCGTGGCCTGGTCTACCGCGCATGTGATCGGGATGGGCCAGATCGTTCCATCCGTGAGTGTCATCCGGTCACAGACGCTGTGGTAATCTGCCTCGCCCATGAACCCTTCCAAGGGGCTCATCGCCCCCATCGCAATCATCTCGAAGTCACACTGCTGATACGCCGTCAGCGTGATCGACACTGCGGGATCCGTTGCCGCCTTCGACGCGCCGGTGCGGTCCATCAACCGTCCGCCATGCGGTGGCACCAATTCTGCTCGACTCATCCGTCCTCCCCTTTTCAACTGAACCTGTGGTACATCACGCGTGATTCAACCCAGCTAAAGGCTTTCGACGACAGCCTAGAGCCAACTGACGCCTGCTGCAACCCCGCCCGACAACGATGCCCCAGCCAGAACTAGACCAGCCTGCACGGCAAATGCGCCGCAGATCTCACCGTGCCAAGCCGCAGGAAGAGACCCCTGAGGTGCCCAACGCCAATGCAGCAGGCACCAGCATCCATACCGCAACACGCAAAGGGGCCGCAACGACGCCGGCTATGCTCCGGTCTTTCGAGTGACCTGACTATCGGGCTCCGGCTCAGGAGTAGGCTGCGCCGCGGATAAACTCGGTGTCTGCTGGGCGTTTCCGGCCGCCGGTTTCTTTCGTTGTTTGACTGGGACCACCACCATCGTCATCCGGCGCCCTTCCATCGCAGGGTATCGCTCCACCTTCACGGCTTCACCGAGTTCCTCAACGATGGCGTTAAATGCCTCGATGGCCCGTTGTCGGTGGACTCGCTCGCGCCCGCGGAACAGCATGGTAAACTGCACCTTGTGCCCGTCTGCCAGAAACTGTTTGGCCCGATTCATTTTGACGAGGCGGTCGTGGGCGTCCGTTTTGGGGCGAAGCCGGATTTCCTTCAGAACGACGACATGGCCGCCCGCCGCGTGCTTCTGCCGCTTCTTTTTCTCGTACTTGAATTTGCCGTAATCCATGATGCGGCAGACCGGCGGTCGTTCCATGGGCGACACCTCAACCAGGTCGAGTCCCGCCTCTCGCGCCAGACCCAGGGCTTCGTGGGCGGGAAGGATGCCCCTCTGCCGCTGATCCTGATCAATCACGCGTACCGGTGTTACGCGGATCTGCTCATTGAGACGCAGCGCCTTGGCGATGATCTGTTACCTTTCAAGAAACGTGAACGCCGAAGAGCCGGCAGCGAAGCGAACGCCACCGAGGTGGGCTGGCCGTTGCTGACTGCTTCCAACTCGCTCTTCGCCATTCCGGAATCACCACTAACCTTGCGCAGCTACGCCGCTGCGCCCTTTGGTGTTTATCTCTTCGCGACAAGCCTCTATGAACCGCTCCAATGTCATGTTTCCTAACGTGAGACCGTCCCGATCGTTTACGTTTACAGTCCGCTCAGCCGCTTCCCTCTCACCCACCACCAGAATGTAATTGACCTTCGCGGCCCGGAAGCGGTGCTTCTTGGGGCCGATTTTCTCGCTGCTGACATCCAGCTCCGCGCGAAGGGCTGCGTTTTTCAGCGTGTCGTGGACAGCCTTCGCGTACGCTTCGCTCTTTTCGCTGACCGTAACTACGCCCACCTGAACGGGCGACAACCATAGGGGAAAAGCGCCGGCAAAGTGCTCGATCAGAATCCCGACGAAGCGTTCCATGCTTCCGAACGGCGCTCGGTGGATCATGATGGGCGTGTGCGCTGCGTTGTCCGGGCCAATGTAGCTCAACTCAAAACGCTCCGGCAGGTTGTAATCAACCTGCACCGTACCGAGCTGCCAACTCCGGCCGATACAGTCTCTCACGATGAAATCGATCTTGGGACCGTAGAATGCGGCTTCACCCCGCTCTTCGGTATACTCCACGCCGCTTTCCCGGGCAGCGGCACGAATCGCCGTCTCGGCCTTGTGCCAGCTCTCCGCCGAACCCACCCACTTGTCACTCGACGCATCGCGCAATCCCACACGCACGCGGTAGTCCTTCATTCCCAGCGCTACTTCGAGCACCTGCCGGGTGAGGTTCACCGTAGTGAGCAGCTCAATGTGCAGTTGATCTGCGGTGCAGAACAGGTGGGCGTCATCCTGCGTGAAGCCGCGAGCCCGAATCATCCCGCTGACCTCACCACTCTGCTCGAAACGGTACACCATGCCGAACTCGCCAAGCCGGACTGGAAGCTCACGGTAGCTTCGCGGGCGCGACGCATAAATACGAATGTGGTGGGGGCAGTTCATCGGCCTAAGCAGGTATCCCTGCTCAGTCGACAGAGCGGCGTAAAGGTTCTCCACCAGCTTATCGAGCGGCAACTCGGGGCGGAGTCCCTCAATCGGCCCCCAGGCCTCCTGAATCGCCGTCACCATCGCAACAATGGCGCTGTGCTGCTTGTCAGTTACGGAACCGCCACGGGCCCGAACGTGCTGAGCAAGCTGCAGCGCGCTTTGAATCGCCTTGCCACGATCGGTCTCGAACATGGCCGGGTATTGCGAATCCTCGTAGTAAGGGTAATGCCCACTGGTGCGAAACAGATCGAGCTGACCAATCTGAGGCGAGATCACCATGTCATAGCCGAGCTTGATCATCTCTTCGGTGAGGTACTTCTGAATCTCTGTCCGGATGATCGTGCCCTTGGGCATCCACAGCACAAGGCCGGTGCCCACCTGCTCGCTGGTCGCAAACAAGTCGAGCTCCCTGCCGATGACCCGGTGGTCGCGCCGTTTGGCCTCTTCGAGCCGCTTTAAGTGTTCATCCAGCGAGGACTTCTCGAAAAACGCCGTGCCGTAGATCCGCTGCAGCGGGCGGTCGTTGATGTCACCGCGATAATATGACCGGCTGACCTGCCGGACCTTGAACGCTCTAATCAGCCCCGTTCTTGGGATGTGCGGCCCGCGACACAGATCCTCGAAGTCTTGACCGCGTCGCTCTCCGGTCACATAGAAGCTCAGCATGTCCCCTTCCGCCCGCTCGGCATTGTCGATCTTGTACCGGCTGCCCTCATCGCGGAGCTTCGCCATCCCCTCTTCGCGGGGCAGCTCATACCGGCGGAACGGACGGTCCTCCTTGATGATGAGGGACATCTCCGCTTCGATTCGCGGGAAGTCCTCTACGGAGATCGGTTGCGGCAGGTCTATGTCGTAGTAGAAGCCGTCTTCCAGAGACGGCCCGTAAACCAGCTTAGTCTCCGGGAAGAGCCTGCAGACTGCCTCCGCCATTACATGCGCGGCGCTATGGCGGAGGACGTACAGGCTGTCGGGATTCTTGTCCGATGCCGTGAGAATGGTCAGACTGCAATCGCCGGGAAGTGGGCTCAGCAAGTCGATGATCTCGCTCTCTTCGCCGTGGTTTATACGTCCGGCGATCGCCGAGCGAGCCAAGCTCGGGCTGATCATACCGGCCACGTCGGCAGTGGTCGCACCGTCTGCGACTTGCAAAGTATCACCGTCAGGCAGTTTGACTTTCAGAAGCGGGATCTCCAAACGGACAATGGCCGCCGCCGAATCGCGCAGCCGCGTCACCAAACAAAAAGCGGAACAAGGCTTGATCACACACACAAGCCGCTCGCCCAGGCCAACCGGAGCCGTACGCGAAACTGCAGGCTATCATGCTGTGCGCGTCATCACGCCTTGAACCGCTTTACCAAGCGAAATCCTAGACGACCACTCGCGACCGGGGGACGCAAAGCCGCCTCAAATCACACCCTGAGTTTAATATATCACATCGGCAGAAAGCGTCAAGCAGATTTGGCAACAATTCCCACGCCGAGGCCGCCGCTGGCCCACCCTGTCGTGCCCCCGGCCTCACGCCCAGGCAACTGGTGCGACACGTGTCCCATAGGGCCTGACGGGCCGTTGGGCTGACCTTATTCCCGCACCCGCTAGAGCCCTGCGAACAGGTTAGCGATCAAATCGCCCACCAGGAAGGTCAGAACCACACTGATGATCGACGCAATCTGGCTGAGAAACTCCATAGAGGTCAAGAAACCACCCATATCAAGCATCTTCCACACATTCGTGTAAAACGTTCGGATTCAACGCTCGGGCTCGCCCACGAGCCCAGCGCCCCGGCATTGTATCCATCCGCCGCTCATGGGCAAACAGAAGCCGCCGACCGGCAGCGGGTCATTTTCAACACAATAACCCCAGAAGTCCCTCGATCGACCACCGATGATGCGCAAGACCACCAGCCTGGGCGGGTGTCTCACCGAAGGTCTGGTGCTTTCGGCAGAAGTTGTGGTAGAAGAAGCGCAGGGCCACCGCGTACACCAGATTCTCGGCCTTCTTGCCGAACGCGTTCGTCATAAAACGACGCATGGACATCCCCATCGTTAGGTTCTGACGTTCGACGCAGGACGTCGACACGTGCTGCCGCGCCGGCACGCCGATCTGAGCCACACTCTTTGATCCGTTGCACTCTCCGGGGCTGTACTTCCGCTCACAGCCGTTTTTGCTCCCGTCCGGTCCGTAGAGCTTCACCAACTGGGCAAAGTCAGCCTCGGCCCCGAACGCATTCTCGACAGCGTCCAAATACGTACGATGCCCGTCCGTAGTCAACTGGACACCGGTCAGCACCCGATCCGCCACGTCGAGCACGAATTCACGGGCTGCGGAAGCGTTCCGACGATCCACGCGGTACGCAACCGCCACCCTGCTGTCAGCGTCGATTGCGACCGAAGTCCACACGTCACCTTAGCCAAACGCGCCTTGGCGATCAGGGGGGACGTTCTTAGCTTTGGCATAGCAGAACCACCAGATTACATCGCATTGAATCCGCTCCGGTCGGAGCCCGCGGACCATGCGATCGTGAACGTTCGCACATGCTATCCCAACGTCTCGTAGGAGCTTGACTACCGTGTTCTTGGCAGCGCCCGCCATTCGGACAGTCGCCGGATCGAGTTGCCCTCAACGAGGGATGCCACAATTACCGTGCGTCGCTCTGTGCTTAGCTGGTTCATAATGACTGATTATGCTTGACCGGTCAGGCAAAGTCAAGAGTATTATCACATTTTTTGTGATTCTACAGGTTGAAGGGAGCCGAATTATGTGATACTCTACTAGGGAGGAGGGCTGATACAAGGATGGAGTCAGCATGCCCCTAGATGGCAACTACCGTGTGCGGGTTTTTCGGCCGGCATGGAGCGATGTTCGAAAGTGGTTTCCACGAACCAGACACAAGATCGAAGTTCGCAGCCAAGCTCTCAAGCTGCGCTTCTGGCCTCAGAAGAGCCCGAGCGATGACCGCGGAGTCCTACTGGACCTCGATTGGTCCTGGATACGTGCTTTGCGATCTCTGGACATTGGAGAGCTAAGGATCGACGACACAATCGGAGGACATGACAACATTCGGATCGTCTTCTTCCGTGGCGATCCGAATGTCAGAATTCCGTTGCCAATTATTTGGATATTAGCAGTTCTTCCGAAGAAAGGAGACGATTGGACGACAGCTAATTACAAGACGTTCAAAGCGCGTCGGACGCTTGTCGTTGAGAGATTCTACAAATACCGCGAATTTGAATAAGAGGTTTAACGATTATGACTACCACCGCACCCGAAACGCTGCAAGCTGAACGTGTCATGAGTGATGTGTTTGCTAAAGTCTTTCGCGCCTACTTGGAGGCGTCGGATGAGGTCCAGGCAGTAATTCGTGATATGTGCATAATCATAAATGACGCCAGCGCGGACCCAGACGACCAGGAGGCTGCTCTCGCAACACTTAGCGAGGCCCTATTCCCAGTCTCGCACAACGGAGGGCTTGGCATCGATATTGAAGACCTCCGGAAAATCGGTCTTCGGGAATCGGAAGAATTCAAAGATGAAATACGCCGTTTTGACGAACGGCAGGAGAGCTTCTCGGCTCGGCTAAAAGCAGCAATGGATGCCCAAGGAATAAGCCAAAGCGAACTGGCGGAGAAAACAGGCGTGCAGCAACCGGCGATCTCTATGATGCTCAATCGCAGTTGCCATCCACAGCGCCGTAGCGTAGAGAAACTTGCTGCCGGGCTCGGGATTAAGCCTAGCGATCTTTGGCCTGATCTTGTTTCTTGTGACGAGCCCACCGAGCCTTAGCGGCCCTTCGAGAAATATCTGCGCGCTGTTCCGGCGTAAGCCTCTCTGCTCGCGCCGGCCCGCCCTTTTTGCCCCCGAGCCGACCAAGGGCTACGGCTGCTGGATTCTTCCCCGACGTGTCTTCCGTTTCGTTGTCGCGCTGGTCGTCAGACGTGCCCCTGTCCACGATGGACTTGGCTAGCTCGTTCAGGTCCTTGGGCCCTGGTTTCTTCTTTCTTGAACGCTCAGGCATACACCAAGTATACGTCCCGAGCGGTCAATCGGCAAACGTCAGGTTCGTCCAAACTGATCCACTACCCGCCGACCAGCCCTCACGTTCTGGAACTCCCAGATTTTGACTTCCCGACCTTTTGGCGTTGCAGAACCGCCGTCGCCCACGTGGAAGGATCGACATACCAGTACAGATCGTCGCCGACGGTCAGGTACTGCTGTCCGTGGTCACCATCCTCCAAGATGTAGTAGAACCCGATCCGGGGATGCTCGGCCGGATCGAACCCGCTCAGGCACACCACCGGAATGTGGGCCTCGAGCGTGTACCCCGACCGGGTAACACAGGAAGCGACCGCAATACGCCCGATGGGGACCGGCTGTGCGTCTTCGCGTGCCCGCTTGATCTTGTTCACTCCGGCGACCGGATCTTCCTTGCCGGGGCCGCCACCGGTCGGTAGGAAGAAAAACTGCTGACAGAACCGCGTCGCTCGCTTGTTGGTCCTCGCGTCGCGCATGTCGGTGCACACACGGAGATTGTCGCCCGTCCAGAAACTGCCCGGATCGCACCGTAGGGGCTTCCTCTTGTCGGCCACCCGACATGCAATGCACAAGCCTGTCTCGTTCCAACAGGCCCATACGTCTGCATACTCCTCGCGGCAGTCAAGCTCCGCAAGCTTCGGCAGAAGATCGTCGTCCGCCCAATCCCCAACATCACCGTCGATCACCGGCAGCATTGAGCGGTAATGCAGCGGAAACTCGAAGTCGAACAGGAACCGGTTGGGGATCAGGGCGCTCATACCTTTTGCAGTCTTTCCTCTATGTCAAGGGGGCGACACCGACGCCACACGTCCAACAACTGCCTGGAATTGTTCTGACCGAGCGACCGGATCCAAAAGACGATCCGATCACACTCGTCCTGCGATTTGATCTGCGTATCCTCGCCCAGCCGATCGATCTGCGTGGGCGTCAAGGCGCCCTTCGGTGCCCGCAGTTCGACGCGCAATGCTCGTCCGATGTTGGTTACGATCTTGGCGGCCCACGGCCTTTCACCCGGGATGGAAAGTTGCACAGCCGTCTTGCTCCCCCAAAAGGTCTCCAGATCCGGCTGCATCGACTTGAACCGCCCGACAAGCGCCAACAGCAGCGCCGGTTTCCAACGGATCACGTGGCGCTTGGATATCGACTGCTGAGATAAGTGCCACTGCCGACCATTGATGGCCCAAGGCTCGGCCTTTTCCGGATCGGCTTCCGTTTCGGCGAGGTGCGTGAAATAGGCCCCGACAGCGGTCTTTACGAATGAACGGAACGCTGACTTGGAGACATCCTTGAAATCCCGAAGGTACAAACGCCATTCTTCCCAGCCGCCGGTCAGCGTCCGCCGGCGCACGCGATTCCACTGACCATAGATCGGCAGGTCGGTACGTTCGTCCAGCGTCTTGATCGCAAGCCTACGACGCAACTTGGGGGCGTTGAACGTCGTTTCGGGTACCCGAATCGCGACCTCCAGCAGGTCCTTGCCGCCGCTTAGTATGTGACAGAACCACGGTTTGCTCCCCGGTGCTTTAATCTCGATCCGAGTGCGATGATTCCAATCCGTAGGCGCAAACGCCCCTGCCGATTCCATCGTTTCGACAAGCCAGATCAGCATCTGCGGGTCCCATTCGATCGGCTGCCCCTTGCTGTCGAGATGTTCCACGGTATGCCATGTTTGCCCGTCGCGCTCCCAGGGCATCTCCACATCCCCACCGAGGTCGACCGCCCCCACGTCTAGAACCTCAGTGGTGTCAGCGGAACCGGATCGGTGAACAGTTCTTTCCTCGGCAGGCCCGGCGGCAAGCACAGGTGCAAGAAAGGCACCCGTGTAAGAATCTTTTGTCCGGGCCACCTCCTCCGGGGAGCCTTCAACTACAATCATGCCCCCTGCGTCGCCCGCCTCAGGCCCCAGATCAATCACCCAGTCCGCCGTCTTGATGACATCAAGGTTGTGCTCAATGCATATACAGGTGTTCCCCAGGTCAACAAGCCGGTGCAATACACCAAGGAGTTTCTTGAGGTCGTCGAAGTGCAGACCTGTAGTCGGCTCGTCGAGGATATACAGTGTCTTGCCGGTCGACGGCCTACCCAGCTCCGCCGCGAGCTTGACGCGCTGTGCTTCCCCGGCCGACAGCGTTGGGGCAGGCTGCCCTAATTGCACGTACCCCAGACCGACGTCGTCGAGCGTCTGAAGCATCTTTCGGACCTTGGGCACGTTCTGGAACAGCAACAGGGCCTCGGATACGCGCATGCTCAGAACATCCGCGATGCTCTTGCCGCGATAGCGAACCTCGAGCGTTTCCGTCACATAGCGCCTGCCGCGGCAGCTTTCACACTCGATCCACACGTCCGGCAAAAAGTGCATCTCGATGCAGCGCTGCCCCATGCCCTCGCACGCCTCGCAGCGCCCGCCCTGCCGGTTGAAACTGAATCGATTCGGCGTGTACCCTCGGATCTTGCTCAGCGGCAGCTTGGCGAACAGCTCCCGGATCGCATCGAAAACCCCGGTATAGGTGGCCGGGTTGCTCGTGGGGCTGTTGCCGATCGGTGTCTGGTCCACGTTGATCACCTTGTCGACGTTCTCGATGCCGCCGATATGATCGTGACCGCCGGGCACCACCCGAGCCCGGTGGATTCTCGCCGCAAGTGCTTGGTAGAGGATCGACGAAACCAGTGAACTCTTTCCGCTCCCTGACACGCCGGTGACACAGGTGAACCGCCCGAGGGGAAACGCGACTTCGATCTCCTTCAAGTTGTTCTCCCGCGCCCCGTGGATGGTAAGCCACCTTAGAGCCCCATCAACGCTGCGACGGTTGGCGGGAACCCCGATCGCTTCCTTCGACGCAAGATACCTTCCGGTCAATGACGCCCGGCTGGTGCGTATCCGTTTAGGCGTTCCTGCGGCGGTTATCCTGCCGCCCAGCGCCCCCGCCCCCGGCCCGAAATCCAGCACGTGGTCCGCCGCGTCGATCACCTCTCGATCGTGCTCGACCACCATCAGCGTGTTGCCCAGGTCGCGCAGCCGCTTCAGCGCCTTTATCAGGCGTTTGTTGTCGCGCGGGTGCAGCCCGATGGTCGGCTCATCCAGCACATAGAGGACCCCGGTCAGCCCCGTACCGATCTGCGAGGCAAGCTGAATCCGCTGCGACTCCCCACCCGAGAGGGTCGAGGCCGTCCGATGCAGGGTCACGTAATCGAGACCGACCTCGACAAGAAACCTAAGCCGCGAGGTGATCTCGTGCAGCAACTCGCCGGCGATCTTGCGCTCGCGCGATGACACCTCGATATTCTCAAACCATTGCAGGGTCCGATCCAACGGCCACAGGCACACCTCGTGGATTGTCTTGTCGCCCGCGCGTATTGCCGCAGACTCGGGCTTGAGCCGGCCCCCGGCGCACGCGTCACACGGTACATCCGTGACCAGGTCTTCGAGCCGCTTGCGATACTGCCAACTCGAACGGGTCGCCCGGTTAATAGCCGGGAAAAACCCCTTCCATTTGAAGCGCAGGACGCCCGGCCGCGCCGCGCAGGCTAAAGCCTGCGGCTCGGCAGGATCTGCGCGGGCTGAAACCTGCGGCTCGGCAGGATTCGCGCAGGCTAAAGTCTGCGGCTCGGTTGATCCATGTTTTTGGGTTACGGCAATCCACTCGTCGCCGCATCCGTGCAGGAAGGCGAGCCGCTGTGCCTCGGCAAGCTTGTTCCAGGGCGTGCTCAAATCGAACCCGACGTGATCCGCCAGGGCGGATGCGATAGCACCAAGCTTGGACCCAGGTTGCAGCACGCCCCATCCGGCGATCGCGCCACCCGCAATAGACTGCGTGGGATGAATCACGATCGCAGCCGGGCTGGCGCCCTGCTGCACACCAAGTCCCTCGCAGGCCTCGCACCAGCCCATCCGGCTATTGAAGGAGAAATGATGCGGCGTCGGCTCCTCATAGCTTCGCCCGCACCGCTCGCAAGAATGATGCTGTGAGAACCGATACTCACTCTCCCGAGCCGCAGGCTTCAGCCTGCGCGGACCTCCCCGCCGCCTCAGACCCGCGGCTCGTTCGGCGGAGGCATGGGACGTAATCTGGGCAGTCATCACCCCATTGCCGACAGCCAGCGCCTGCTCCACGCTGTCGGTAATGCGTGCCTTTTGCGTTTTGCGGACCACGATCCGATCAACGACCAGTTCGACGTCATGTCGGCGTTTGGCATCAATGTTGATCTGCTCATTCAGCGAATGCACTACTCCGTCAACCCGGACACGCGCATACCCGTTGGCACGCTCCCGCTTGAACAGGTGCTCATAGGATTCCTGTCCGCTCGGCTCAATCGGTGCCAGCAGGATAACCTTCCGCCCCTCGCCCAGTGCCAACACTCTGTCCACGATCTCATCGCTTGTCTGCGTACCGATCGGGATCTTGCACTTAGGGCAATAGGGTTGACCGATCCGAGCCCACAGCACACGCATATAATCGTAGATCTCGGTGACCGTTCCGACGGTGGACCGCGGCGACTTGCTGGCCGTCTTTTGCTCGATGCAGATGGACGGCGACAGCCCGTATACGTGGTCAACGCGCGGCGGTTGCAGACGGCTCAAAAACTGCCGCGCGTAAGCGCTGAGCGATTCCACATAGCGGCGCTGCCCCTCCGTGTAGACCGTATCGATGGCAAAGCTGCTCTTCCCGCTCCCGCTGGGCCCGCAGCAAAGGTTCATCCGACCTCGCGGTACCTCAACGTCAATGTCCTTCAAATTATGCTGCTTAGCCCCAACGACCTGTATCACATCCTTCCGCCGCCCGCTGTATCTCCCGGGTTCGACGTTTAGACTTTTCGACGTTTTGACGTTTTGACGTTTTCCCCTCTGACCATCCAGCACCTCGTGCAACACTTCTCCTGTGTACGACCGCTTCGACCGTGCGACCCGCTCGGGCGTTCCGGCCACAACGATTCGACCGCCGCCGTCGCCGCCTTCCGGCCCCAGATCGATCACCCAATCGGCCGTCTTGATGACGTCGAGGTTGTGCTCGATGACGATTACGCTGTTGCCTTGGTCGACAAAACGGTGCAGGACTGCCAGCAGCCGCTTGATGTCGGCGAAGTGCAAACCGGTTGTCGGTTCATCGAGTAGATACAGCGTCTTACCCGTGGATTTCTTGACCAGCTCGCGGGCCAGCTTGATCCGCTGCGCCTCGCCGCCGGAGAGGGTCGGCGATGGTTGACCCAGCTTCAGGTAGTCAAGCCCGACGTTGTGCAGCGTGCCTAGCATTGCGGCGATTCTCGGGACGTTTTCGAAATGCTCGAGGGCTTGCTGAACGTCCATATCGAGCACGTTGGTAATGCTCTTACCCTTATACGAGATTTGCAGCGTTTCCCGGTTGAAGCGTTTCCCCTCGCAGACCGGGCAGGTCACCCAGACATCGGCGAGGAAATCCATCTCCATTTTGTTACTGCCGTTCCCCTCACAGGCCTCGCATCGCCCACCGCCGGCCCGGCCGGTGTGAACGTTGAAGCTGAACCGGCCGGGCTTGTAGCCGCGGACCCTCGAATCGGGAAGCCTGGCGTACAGCCCGCGGATTTCGTCGAAGACCTTGATATAAGTCGCCGGGTTCGACCGCGGCGTACGCCCGATCGGCGACTGGTCGATGTCGATGACCTTGTCGAGATGCTCCGACCCCTCGATCCGATCGTGCAGGCCGGGATCGACCTTCACAGCCCCGTTCAGATCACGGGCCAGGGTCTCTCGAATGATGTCGTTGACCAGGGAACTCTTTCCCGACCCCGAAACCCCGGTCACACATACAAACCGCCCCAGCGGAATCTCAACGTTGATATTGCGCAGATTGTTCTGCCGCGCGCCGACGACCGTCAGCCACGCCACCTTGCCATTCTCGGGCGGCGACGCCGGGTCTGTAGCGTTGTCCGCTCTTGTGTAGCGAGCCGCGGGCTTCAGCCCGCGCGGAGTCGCCGGTGTCGATGCGCGCTCAGTACTCAAACCGCCGCTACGCGATAGCGGAGTCTGCTCGATCACCGTCGCTCGTTTGGATGTGCGTTTCCGTCCCCTCATGTCAGGTCCATCTACCCTATATCCCGGCCTCGTCTCGAAGTCTGATCAGGTCTTCCTCGATCCCGAGGCTCTTTGCCTGCTCGAAGAGGTACTTCCAATCCATTCGCGCACCCTTAACGCGTGCTACACCTAGTGCGTTTTCCCATTGTTTGGTCGAGCAGCTCTCCTTACGCCAAACCAGTTTCATGAGGATTATGTCTTCCGCGGATACGACGTCGAAACCTGGTCCGCCGGATTCGAATTCCATGTGCTGCCGTCGCTGGAAGACATTAGTGTGAAAAGGCGTTGGCGATACGACAGACAAGTCCACCTTGAGTGTTGTGTCCATGTCGATCACGTTGACAAACCCGCAGCTTTGTGCGGCCTCGACCAGACTCTCCTCGTTGCAGTAGAATCGCCGAGGGAGGGCACCGGCTACTTGCCTGGCCTGTTCCGCCGTCATTCGCACGATCAGGTCGACATCCTGCGTGGTAATTGGCTCGCCGTGCAGACCGCTTGCCACCGAGCCGGTAATCGCGTAATCGACACCGGCATGGCCCAATGCCTCCACGACGGCAGCGATGACTTCAACGATCGGGTTTTCGGACATCCTGTCGTTCCTCCGGTTGCACTGTTTGTCTCGCGCGCAAGAGCATGGCCATCATGTCGCACAGAAGCATCGCGTTGCGAGCGGGGCCGCGTGCCTGGGCCAGGTGCACCTGCATCGTCCGGTCACGCTCCTGGGGCGTTATCGAACGCAGGCGCTCATTCATCATCCCGATCAGCCGCGCCCCACGTTCGGCTGTTTCTTCGTCATGAGGCGTCATCAAAACCTCCGGTCTCAGCTGAGAGAGCCTGCCTTATCCGTGCATTTTGGGCACGCACTCAGATTGCCTGGCTGCGGATCCGCGAGATTGCATCCGTCAAGTCAGGGTAGTTTCGCAGGACAAGGTCCAGCCAACAATCAATCAAAGTCGCGCGCAGCCACCCGCCCCTTTTGCCCCCCGAGACCTGAAGACCAACCAGTCGAGGCGACGGATGCCGCTTAGGAGTCCTACCGATCAACTTGAGCCACACAGCGCCACCGCTTATCCCCCGCATCGGGGCGTCGGGTTTGTGCACAGCCTGTGGCACCACACCCGTGTCACTGTCACCAAGAACCCGCAGCTTATCTTCCGGGTCGTACTTGAGAAACAAATCTCGCTGTGTATTGCTGGGACGATCAAGCCCGTGTTTCGGCCATTCGTCGAATGGCATCGGCTCCGCAGACAGTGAGAATGCATTCGCAGCGACCATGAGCACACTATCGGTTTCCGACAACGCAATGCGCCCAATGCATTCGAGGTACTCTCCCGGAAATCCAATGACGAGCAAGGAGTATTCCAGATCTCCCGGTAGTTGCGTCAGTAAGGAGGTCTCCTCTACATGCTTATGCAAGAAGAAACGACGGTCGGCCTCCATCACCTCCAGAGCTGCCACATCTGAGTCGGCGTCAAGATAAGTGGCTGCAAAGGGATCTGTCGGGTTGTTGAGCGCGTTGGGAACAACAATCTCATACTCGTGTCCCCTTTTAACAAGATGAGCAGCAGTCGCCAGGAAGACCTTGTCTGCAAGCTTGATCGCCACGCAACTTCCACCACCTGTTGGATCTGTTCTGTCGATCAACCTGAACACGGGGCGCCATGCCTGATGGGCAAGTGCGTCTTGTTCTTGTTGTGTTGGTGATTCAATCCTCAATTCGCCGTCATCGTGTGTCATCACTGTCATCGTTCCTCTCGGGCCGCGTGCTCGTGCCCATGTAGAGCAACCTTGATGGCCCATACCCACCTTACTGAGGTCACTAGGCATGCCTGGGCTCTGGCGACGGGTGAGCCGGTGCTTACCAGTGGCACCGGGCGCGCGTCGTCACACCCAGCGTGCAAGGTGTCGCCCCTCCGGGGCTTGTCCCTTCTCCGGCCTCCATTTCCCACGGGCTCGCGCCCGTGGCTACGCGCCAGCGCCCCTATGGGGCTGAAGCTTTTCGACAAGCTCACGCTTTGACATTTCGACATCATCATTCTTGGACATTCTGACGTTTCGACGTTTTGACGTTTCGACGTTTCTTCGGCACTTCGATTTCCTCATCGCCACGGAGGTATTTGCCGGTGATCGAGCGGCGGGAGGCGATGATCTTGTCGATGTCGCCGTGGGCGACGATCTTCCCTCCGCGAATCCCCGGGCCGGGGCCGAAGTCCACAATCTCGTCAGCCCGGCGCATGGTCTGCTCGTCATGCTCGACAACGATTACCGTGTTGCCCATGTCACGCAGACGGCACAATGAGTCGAGCAACCGCTTGTTGTCCCGTGCGTGAAGCCCGATGCTCGGCTCGTCCAAGATATAAAGCACCCCGACAAGACCTGCGCCGATCTGACTGGCCAGACGAATCCGCTGCGACTCACCGCCAGCCAGCGTTGGCGCCGACCGATCGAGCGTCAGATATTCCAGCCCCACATCGCACAGAAACCCGAGCCGGCCGCGGATCTCCTTGAGCACCTCTTCGGCGATCCGTTGCTCTGTAGGACCCAGCTTCAGTCGTTCTAAGAACCGGCCGGCCTCCGCTATCGACAACGCAGACAGCTCGTTGATATTGAGCTGCCCCAACCGCACCGCTAGGGCCTGCGGATTGAGCCGTGCCCCCCGACAGTCGGGACACTGAGTTTTCCGCATGTACTTCTCGTAGTACGCCCGGACGAAATTGGCCTTGGCCTTACGGTGCTTCTCACGAAGCTCCGCAATCACGCCCCGGAAAGTGCCGCCATGCCTCCAGACCCCGCCGCGCCAGCGCCATTCAAAGGTCATGTGGGTGTCACCCAGGCCGTTCAGCAGCGCGTTTTTTGCCCTGGCCGGCAGCTTATGCCACGGCGTCTTCAGATCGAAGCCCACGTGGTTGGCCACTCCGCGATAGATATGCCGCCGCCATCGTCCGATCCTCGTACGCATAGGCGCGATCGCGAGCTGCAGAAACGACTTTCGAGGATCGGGAATCAGCAGATCAGGATCGAAGTCAAACGTCGTACCGAGCCCGTCGCACGTGAGGCACATTCCCGTCGGCGAGTTGAAGCTGAAAAGCTGCGGCGACGGCGGCTCGAAGCTCAGATCACAACGCGCGCACGCGTAATGCGAGGACAACAGCAGATCGCCCGCTTGCGTTCTGGAGCGGGGCTCCCGCGGCAAAGGCGCGCCCCGTGTCCTGGATGCCACTCGCTTCCGCCCTTCGTCGCTTCCGTTCATATCACCGCGCGGGCTCCCGATAGATCGGGATTCCATTCCGCCCGCGGCTCGGTTGCCTTCTCCGCGCGAACTTAAGCCCGCGGCCCCTTCGGTGGGCATCACTTGCACAACGAGCGTCCCATCGCCAAGTCTCAATGCGTTCTCGACGGCTTCAGCCAACCGCGACCGAACCGCCGGCGAGATGGTCAGCCGGTCCACGACGATCTCGATATTGTGTCGGATATTGCGCTCCAGCCTGGGCGCTTCCGAAAGGGCCACGACCTCACCGTCCACCCGGGCCCGGGCATACCCCTGCCGGATCATATCCTCGAACAGATCGTGGTATTCGCCCTTCTGCCCGCGAACCACAGGACCGAGAATCAGCACCTTCGTGCCTGCTGACAGCTCCAGGATTCTTGCGATGATCTGCTCTCGTGTCTGGGCGCTGATCGGCTGGTCGCAGCTTGTGCAGTGCTGCCGCCCAACCCGTGCAAACAGCACGCGAAGATAGTCGTGAATCTGGGTGATCGTCCCGACCGTGCTTCGCGGATTCCACCCGCTGCTCTTCTGTTGGATGGCGATCGCCGGGCTCAGCCCGGTGATCTGATCGACGTCGGGTTTGACAAGTTGCCCGAGGAACTGCCGGGCGTACGAGCTGAGCGATTCCAGGTAACGCCGCTGCCCCTCCGCGAACAGGGTATCGAATGCGAAGCTGCTCTTACCGCTACCGGAAATACCCGTGAAGCAAATCAGCTTCCCGCGAGGCAGTTTGAGCGAGACATTTTGCAGGTTGTGCTCGCGGGCACCTTTGATCGTGATCGATTTCGGTTCCATTGATGGGTGTCAAATAGCGAATGCAGAATGGCGAATAGTGAATGAATGATGCACGCGCTACTCACATTCGCTATTCCGAATTCGACATTCTTACTTCCTCAATCAATCGAGCGCCTGCCGGGCTTGAATCCGAGATGCGACACCCGCCAGAACCCGCTGTCCTTTACGAGAAAAACGACCAGCACCGCGCGAGTGTTGGGATCGCCGCCTGGATCATCGACCTCCATCAACACCTGGCACTCCGTCTGACCGTTCTGGGAGCCCGTAACCGGTCTTTGACCCAGCAACACGAAGCGTTCCCTGGCCTTTTCCCACTCCGTTTCGATATCGTGCGAGTAGTGGGACACCGTAGGCGTCCAGCGGTAGACCACGTTATAGATCAGCTCCTCCCGGCTTATCTTGGCTCGCTTCCGAGCGTCGATCACATTGGCGGCGCAAAGATCGAATTGCCTGTCCAGGGCGGCCTCGCGCTCCTCGCTGCTTTTGGCCAGGAAGTCATCCCGGATTGCACGCAGAACCGCATAGGCCACCTGTTGCGGCGACGCCTTCTCGTCCAGCTTCACGCCGTAGTGGGTCACCGTCTTGACCGTCACGCTGCGGAGCTTGCGACCCGCCAGGCGCACATCCCGGCTGCACCCGGTCCACACTGTAAATCCGAACCCGCAAACCAGCAGCACCACAACCTGCACTCGCACAAGCCGCCTCATCATAATGTCCCGAGTCTAACCACTGGACCACCCGATGCAACAATCCTCATCTTGTTGAAACGAGTCGCAGCCGATACACTTGGCACCGCCGGGGGTGACAGGCTGTTATGGCCGATTTTAACAAGAATCTGTGGGCGCCGTGGCGGATGGAATACATCCGCTCGCTCGGTGACGAGGTCGAGGATACCGGCTGCTTCCTCTGTCATCATTGGGAACACCCCGAACGCGACAACGAGAACCGTGTCATCTGGCGAACGAAGTCCACGTTCGTTGTTATGAACCGGTTCCCGTACACCAGCGGTCACTTGGTGATCGCCCACGCCCGGCACAAAGGCGACTTCGCAGATCTGAATGAGGACGAGCTGGCCGACATAACCCGGGCCATCCGTGACGGCGTCACCATCTTGAGAGGAATCCTCTCGCCGCACGGCTTCAACATCGGGTACAACCTCGGCCAATGCGCCGGTGCCGGCCTGCCCGAGCACCTTCACGCCCATGTCGTCCCGCGATGGTCTGGAGACACCAACTTCATGGCCGTGATCGGCGACAGCCGGGTCGTCCCTGATTCGCTGGACGCCCTCTGCGTCCAGCTTGTCAAAAACGCCCAGGCAGCCGGTTTGCGACCTTAGAACAACCTCAGTGACCCACCCGAGCCGCGGGCGGAATGGAATCCCAATCTATCGGGAGCCCGCGCAGCCCCACGTGCCTCGAGACCGCGTCGAACGTATCATGTGAATGGCACCTGCCGGCCTCCGGAGACCCGCAGAGGTGCGACCATTGCTGAATCATCCAACGGCCCCGAGGAACCCGTGGCGGATTCATCGCAAAACTACCTGGCACCCTATGCTGTTCGCTCCAGCGATTACGGAGGACGGTCGCACCCCGAGCCCGACGATCCCTTGCGAAGCCCCTTCGAGCGCGATCGGCATCGCATCATCGAAAGCACCGCTTTCCGACGGTTGGAGGGCAAGACCCAGGTCTTCGCACCCTCGCACCACGACCACTTCCGCACACGACTGACCCATACGCTCGAAGCGGTTCAGATCGCCCGGTGCCTCGCGGTGGCTCTTCGAGCCAGTGAGCTGCTGGCCGAAGCGATCACTCTGGCTCACGATCTGGGCCACCCGCCTTTTGGCCATGCCGGTGAGGCCGCCCTCAACGAGGCCATGGCCAGTTGCGGCGGATTCAACCACAACGTCCACACTCTCCGCGTGGTCGACTATCTCGAGCATCCCTTCCCCGCCTTCCGCGGCTTGAACCTGGCTGCGGAAACCCGCGCCGGCCTGCTGGCCCACGCGACTCACTACGATACCCCGGCCTCAACAACGGATCGTTCGGACACCGTCGAAGCCCGAACCGCGGGCGGAATGGAATCCCGATCTATCGGGAGCCCGCGCGGACATTCCGACGTCAAGGCACCCCCGCATCGTCGCCTTTCGCACAACGACCTACCGACCCGCCCCTCCGTCGAAGCTCAGATCGCCTCGATCGCGGATCGAATCGCCTACAACTGCCACGATCTGGAAGACGCCATCGGCGCCGAGTTCGTTGGCCTGACCGAGCTACGGTACGTGCCCCTATGGCAGGACGCTTACGAAGACATCGCAGCGAATGACGATGTGAAGCATATCCACGCTGTCCGCCGGATCGTCCTCGATAAGATGCTCGATACGCTTCTCACAGACGTGATCGAGACATCCCGCCGGCGTTTGGCTTCTATCGGCACTCTGGAACAGGTACGGGCGACGGACGAGCCGCTGGTCACCCCGTCCGCCGAGGCCGATGCACGACTGACCGAGCTGGAGCGCTTCCTGATCGAGCACGTCTACCGACACCCCGAGGTGGCTGCGATGGACGCAAAAGGTCGGCAAATGGTCCTCGCCCTCTTCAAGGCCTATCGCACAGACCCGGGCGCCCTTCCGAAGCGCTTCACCGCCCGGATCGACGAGCAGGGCATCGACCGCGTCATCTGCGACTACATCGCAGGCATGACCGACCGCTTCTGCACCACCGAGCACACCCGCCTCGTCCTACCGTAGCGCCGGGCTCCCGTCCGTAGCGGCCGGCGTCCCCGCCGGCCGTGGTGGGTCAGTACCGTTCCAAATGGTCTACTGTAGCGCCCGGCTCCCGTGCCGGCCGCAGACAGCCGACCAACAATCGACAATCCCCAATAGACGTGGTGGATCGGGTCGATCCCAACGGTACTTTTGCACCACCGACCACACCAAGCTTGTCCGATCGTAGGGTGATCTCGCCCCATCACCGCCTTTTTCGCAAAACGATCGGCGCCGCCGACAGATTTTCCTTGACACATATCAAATCTGATATATGCTATATATGAGATACGAATAGAGAGGCCGAGCCCCCCCCCGGCCGTGGAACAGAAAGGAGGTGCAAGCTCGTCTCCACGTCGGGTCCGGGCCGCGGGATTAGTTTGCTTTGCAGGGAGGGTGTGCTCAGCACGTTCACGAGTGGAGTACGCGAGATCCCGGATCATCCCGCTTATCCCAGGATGTATGAGCGGAGGATGTTGTGTGTTGTTTACACTGTATGAGAAAGATGTTCACTACTGTCGAGATGAAACGGAGGTTGGATGATGTTAGGGTTTCCGTTTGTATTGAGGACGCTACTTCGGACGCGAGACGCCCCGGTGTCACGTGGACGGGTGTATGGCAGATGGAGGCACGCCAATGCTGGACGTGCAGCTGCATCGGGATGTGGAGTTTTTTTTGAAGTTTAGATGCACCAAGGAGGAAGCGAATGCATTCTTTCAGACACTAAATGGGGTCCGGTCTTCGTCGGTCGAGGCGATCTCACACTCTGAGGCTATACACGACCCGGAAGCCAGCCGATACATGCTGCGGTTTTTCCGCTTCGAGGGCTGCATCGCGGTCTTCGAAACGAACCGGGCCAGAGACCGGATACTTGTGCGACAATGCCAAAGACTCCCACAACAGCGGCCAGGAAATCGACCACGGGACGACGAACCATAGAGGGTGCACGCAGCGGGAGAGGAAAAGCCACAGTACGCAGTCATCGCAGTGCACGTCCGAGTCCCAGCCCACGCCGCAACACTCAGGAGCACTCCTACATCGTCGAGAACGGTCGCACAGCGTACGTCCTTGTGCCCATTGGCGAGTACGAGGAGCTCATCAAAGCCAGCATGGTCCAGCACGCCATCGCGCAAATCGAGAGTGGTGACAACGACTTCGTCGACGCGGACGAGTTCGCCTTGGAACTGGCCGCAGAGCGGATCGCCAAGGCCCGTAAGGCCAAGGGATTAACCCAGAAGCAGCTCGGCGAGAAGCTCAACCTCCCCCAATCACAGATATCACGCATCGAACGCAATCCCGACCGCACCACCGTCCGCACGCTGAAGCGCATCGCCCGCGCCCTCGGCGTCGATGTCAGCGCGCTGGTCTGATCACAACCCGCGTAAACCGACTCTGGCGGGAATCCCTTCCCGCAACCTCGCAGAATTGGAATCCTACGAACGGTGCGTGCGAGATAGGAATCTCGCACGAGCGAGAGGATCGAAGACACTGGCGGATCCCGATGTACATCGGGACCAGTGGCACCCGGCGTTCGCAGAATCTTGTCGTGGACTCTGTCGCCTGCCAGCCGGTCATTCCTTGGGAGGCAGCGTGAGGATAAACGCGCTCGCTCCTGCGCCGAAGGGACGCGACCCAGTGCCTACAATCTGACCAGTGTCATTGATGTCCCGTGCATCATAGAACTGCCAACCGAACAATGGTGAACTCAAGGTATCGACATCCACAAACTCACCGTCCTCCCAGAGAAAAGCGCGCGTGTTAGTTACAATGCTGGGTGTGTAGTAGCCGACCACCTGGCCGCGATTGTTGATCCCGTAGGCGCCGGTCTCAAACCATCCCGATATGCCGAGGTTGGTCACTTCGCCCTCTCGGTATAGGAACGCGTGCCCCTTGCCTTCCGAGTAGAACGTACCGACGATCTCACCCGAGTCATTGATGCCGCGGGCCAAACCTCCTATACCGAGATCGGTGACAGTTCCGCTTTGCCAGAGGACAGCGCGCATGGATCCCTCTTCCGTCTCGGCCCACCCAACGATCTGACCAGCCTCGTTGATGGCATGGGCTCGGCTCGTGGAACCTCCCAGTGTGCCTAGATCCGTCATGGTTCCGTCTTCCCATAGAAAGGCATGAGATGCGCCGCACAGTATGTTATCCGGCTCGCAGTCTTCTTCGTCATCCTCCGCGAGGTCCGACCAGCCAACAACTTGCCCTGAATTGTTGATTCCAACTGCGATGCTGTAATCGCCGCCAAGCGTGCCGAGGTCTTGCATGCCCTCGGAAGGATCACATAGAAACGCAACGATCGGTGAATTTGATTCATGCCTGACCCGACCCACGACTTGGCCTTGGTCATTGATTCCGTAGGCTTCGCTAAAAACAGCATCGGCGGGTCCTAGATCCGTCAGCACATCACCATCATAGACAAAAGCCCGCCTCCTCGAGTCTGCGTTCTGGGTGTTGCCAACGGCGTGCCCAAGCTCGTTGATATCATATCCGCTATACCCGCCAAGTGGCCCAAGATCCGTTACAGCGCTTCCCCCACACCCAGTGGATCCCATAGTCCACAACCACATCAATGAGATAGCTGCCAGGGCCTTTCCGCACGTTCTCACGCTGTTTCTCCGTTGTCTCGAGGTCATCTCGTGCCCGCTGTGCCGCAGCCTCTCCGCCAGGCTCAGCGCGACCAAGCCTGGGTGGCCCAGGTTTTCAAACCTGGGGTATAGGATTCGATCCTGCTCAGGGTGATCGCAGGCAACCGCGCGTCGATCAACCGACGCCCGCTCGACCGTGACGAATCCATCCCCCGCGACTGAAGACGCGGGCCACCCAATCCGCTGTAGGTGAACGTACAGGCAGCATAAAGTAGGGCGTCTGCCGCTGCAAGGCCGCCGTTGCCGCCCGGTAGGGCGCCCTCCTCGCGTTTGGCGCTCGACCCGGCTGAGGAAATCTGGTACAATAGCCTGCGGATTTATGGGTCGCTAAGAGCGGGTCAGTCTGCCCGACCGGCCTGCGTCAACCACATTTGACCAGTGTATGGGGGTTGTTTGGGGGTAATCACGATGTTGATAAACAGTCGGCGAATCCACCTATGGTTGGGGGGAATTGCAGCGGTCGTTATCTGTGGGTCAGCAATTCCGGCCTGGGCAGCGGTCATCGGTACGGATGCAGCCGTCGCGACAACGGTACAGGAGCTCATCGACGGCGTGCCCGGATCGGTCACCAGCGACACCGAGGAGCTGGCGTTGGACTTGTCCAACTTTCCGCTGATCGCGTCGGGCAATCTCACTTCGACCGATCTGGAAGGTGCATTGGTGTCGATGGGCCGGGCCTTCGGCGAGTTCTCCGACCCGACCCGTCTGGATCAGCCGAATCCAGAAGAGTTCGCGATGGAGGTGGGGTGTTACTCGAACGCCGAGTCCGTCGCTTATTCGGTCATAAGCGCAACAGAGGAATTGCGCACCGTGGTGTTCACGACACCCGGAAACCCGCTGGCCGAGCCGGAGATCGATTTCGGGCTCAGCACCACAAGAACCGTGGAAAGCCGGATCTTTCTGAGCGGTGCAGTCATTTTCTGGTCGACGGAACCGGGGCGCAACCTCGACGAGATGCTCAGCGAGTTAAGCGTCACCGTCACCGAGGCTGACACCAACGTGATCCTCTTTGAAACAATGCTCACGATAGCAGGAGAGGGTGCGGATCAGGTACGGTCAGCAGCGACTGGTCCGATCCGCTTTGAGATTGTCGACCTTGACGATCTTCTCGACGAGGGCGTTGACGAGGACACAATCTCCGTTCTTAAAAGGGTTGAGCGTGAGGGAACACTGATCGTCGTGGCCATTCCGCCCCAAGAACACTCATATACATATACGGTCACGGCCGACGAGCCGCTGATCCTCGGGGCTGAGCTGACCGCCAGGGTTCGCAATATCCCCGGAGGGACCGGGGTGGCCGCTGCACTGGGCAGGCCCTTTGAGAATCTCGCGGACTTCATCGAACAAGGCCTGCCGGGCATCAACGGGGTGGCGTTTCAGCGCTCGCTGAATGCGGCGACCGCGTCGCGTTCGATTGGCCTTGTGACCCCGGAAGACTCGCCCGCTCGTGTTACCGGTGTGCGGCTCTGCGGGGCGCTCGGTTTCGAGTCAGCAGCCCTGCTTGCCCTAGGTCTCATCGCGACACTCGGCCGTTCGCGGCGCTGATGTCATGATTGGCCAACCATATCGAGCAGCATAGCCGCCGCCCGCTGCGACGCTTGCCCGCCGCGCAGTGGTGCCGTTACTGCTTCCAGGTCTCTGAGCATCTTCTCCCTCAGCTCGTTCGAGCGCAACAATTCGATGGCCCGTTCGGCGATCGGTCTGCTCGAAGTGTAATAGGGCATAAACTCCGGAACGATCTGCCGACCGGCAAGAATGTTGGGTAGCGACAGGTACGGGGTATGGACCATCCACCGCCCGACCAGGTGATAGAGCACCCGCGAACTGTTGTACATGACGATCATCGATCGACGGTGAAAAGCGACTTCAAGCGTGCTTGTTCCGGATACAACAAGCACGAGGTTGGCCGCTTGAATCAGCTCGGCGTGGTGCTCCGGGTAGGGCCTGGCCGGTACGCGGCAGGGCGCCAGCAGCCCGTCAATGACAGATGCAACCTGTGGATTGGCCACCGAGACGCCGAACGTAGCCTCCGGGATTACAGCTATTATTCGCTTAGCCGCTTTGAGCTGCCCGGGCAGCACAGCTTTGACGACGTGCTTACGCGAACCGGGGAGTAAGGCGATCATGGGCCTGCCGCGACTGCGGATCTCGTTGACCACGCCCTGATCGACCGATGTCTCAGCTAACCGATCGGCGAGTGGATGGCCAACGTAGGTTGCGTTTATACCTCGATTTCGGAAGAAATCCTCTTCAAACGGTAGGATGACAGCCACCCGATCAACGCGGTTGCGGAGCTTACGGATCCGATAAGTGCCCCACGCCCACATCTGCGGGGCGATATAGTACATCACAGGCACTCCTGCTGCCTGAGCCCGCCGTGCAAGGGGCAGATGCAGGGTAGGTGAGTCGATCACCACCGCGCCGTCACAGCGGTAGTCTCGCAAGTAGCGCTCGCTGGTCTTGAGCATCGCCCATGCACGCCCAGCCGCTCGGATGGCGCCGAGAAGCATCGCGGAGTGCCGGGTCATGTCGAAGATCGGCTCGCACCCGGCCGCAACCATCTTCGGCCCGGCGACGCCCACGAACCGGGCGCCGGGACACACCTTCAGGCTCGCGCGGACCAGCGACGCGCCGTGCAGGTCGGCGCTGGGCTCGGCTGCACTGATGAATATCAGAGGTCGTCGGGGGTCTATTGGATGGCGGGCTGCCAAGTCTGACTCGCTTTTAGGACGTTGCACCGGAAGCTGTGTACTTTGCACCATCACCGGTTAGGGCCAAGCAACTGGCGCCAGTCTGTCGGCCTTGGTTGACTAAACGCTACGGCGCACCTGGGGTCCCGGTCAACATGGGGCTTGACCGACTTTATGCTGTATGATTGTAAGCTATTATGGGGCAGCCGCTTACCTCGGCAGCATTTCTCCGGGGGGTTGCGGTGCCTACTTGATGGAGGCAGGCATCCAGGAGGTCGTCCCGCCCTGACCGGCCCAGGGCAAGCAGGCGCCCGAGTCCCGCCACGGCGGAGGAGTCCGATGCGGCGTGCAACGGTCTGGTGTGGGGCCCTTGGAGGCGGCGGACGTATCCCGGGCCTGTTTTGGGAAGCGGCAGGGTCTGACTTGATCAATGCTCGAAATGTGGTAAATTGAATGGTTCTGGTCGTACGGTCTGTGACCTAGTCGAGCACTATGTCTGGAGGTGATGTTTGGCCTCGGAGTTAGTACGTCAACTTATTGACGCAGGAATTCACTATGGGCATCGCGCCAGCCGCTGGAATCCCAAGATGTCCCCATACATCTTCGGAAAGCGCAACGCGATCCACATCATTGACATTCGCGAGACAATCAAGGGTCTGCTGCGAGCCAAAAAGTACATCGCTCACGTAGTGGCAAGTGGTGACGATGTTTTGTTTGTCGGTACGAAGCGGCAGGCCCGGCAGCACATCCGGCAGCAGGCAGCCCGCGTGAGTATGCCCTATGTGGTGGAGCGCTGGCTGGGTGGAACCCTAACGAACTTCCGGACGATCCGAAGTCGGCTCAGCCGACTGGAGGAGCTGGAGACGGCCGAAGCCGACGGGACCGCCCAAGAGTACAGCAAGAAAATGATCGCCTCGCGTGCTCGCGAGCTACGGAAGATCGGCCGGAATCTCGAGGGGATTCGGACTATGGACAAGCTTCCTGGGGCGGTCATCGTAATCGACGTACATAGAGAGCGCAGTGCGGTCCGGGAGGCCAAGAAGCTGGGGATCGCTACGGTTTGTCTGATAGACACGGACTCCGATCCCGACTACGCCGACGTACCCATTCCGGGCAACGACGACGCCATGCGGTCCATTGAGACGATCCTGGGTCATCTTGCCGACGCCGTTGAAGAGGGTCTGAGGGCCCGCACTGAGTCCGAGACGGAGAAGGACACACGGGCCTTGCAGCGTCGATCCGCGCGACCGGCAACCGCCCGGGCGGGTGAGGCTCTGCCGCCCGAAGACCGTCCTGCCGAAGCGCTGGCGCAGGAGCCAGTCTCTGCGGCGGAAGGCGCCGGGCCGACGACGGGCGCCGGCTCGCCGGACGGCCCCGACCCGGGGCTGACGCCTGCAACGACGACCGAACCGGAAGTATCCCCATAGGCATACGGTGGCAACCTGGCCGTGCGTCTCTCGCGTGGATCACAGCCAGTCCGATAGGCCTCTTGGTAAGTCAATCGTGTGTATGGCTGGTCACGGCGGAAGGGACCGCCAAGGTAAGACGCTGTAGGATCGGCCACGCCCGTCGAAGAGGAAAGGTGTAAGGTATCGCGGCATGAAAGCAATCCCAGCCCAGATGGTTAAGAACCTGCGTGAGAGGACCGCCCTCCCCATGATGGAGTGCAAGGAGGCTCTTTCGGAGTGTAATGGTGACATCGAGGCGGCCTTGGGGTGGCTCCGCAAGAAACACAAGGGGAAAATGGCGGAACGCGCAGGGCGTACCACGGGCGAGGGCCGGATCGGAGTCTATATCGACGAGGCCAAAAGGGTCGGGGGGATCATCGAGCTGCAATGTGAGACTGCCCCGGTCGCCAAGAACGAGATGTTTGTAAGCCTGGCAGACGGCATCGCCCGGAAGGTGGCGGCCGGCTCGGAGGCCAAACCGGATCCCGACGCTCTCCGCAAGGATCCAGAGGTCGACGCGGTCTTTACCGAGACGTTCGGGAGACTGCGCGAGGCGATGAACTTGAGGCAATGCCGCCGGGTCGAGGGATCCTACCTGGCCTCGTACGTGCATCACGACGGCAAGAGCGGTGTGTTGCTGGCCCTGGACGCGGAGCCGGAATCCGACAAGAATATCGCCGCCGACCTGTGCATGCACACGTTGTTTACCGAGCCGCTTGCCATCGACCGCACCGGTGTCCCCCAGGAGCAGGTGGAGAGGGTCCGGAGTGAAGCCATCGAGATCGCCAAGGCGGAGGGCAAGCCCGAGCAGATCGTCCCGAAGATCGCCGACGGGAAGGTCAACGCCTTCTTCTCGGAGCGCGTATTGATGGAGCAATTGCATGTGAAGACCGATGACTACGGCAAGAAGAAGGTCGGCGACGTCCTCAAACAAGCCGGGGTCAACGCGATCACCGACGTGGTCATCATGAAAGTGGGTGTATAGCGTTCGCCAGTGGCGACCTTTAGCCTGCCCGATCGTCCGGACGACCTGCAGGTCGCCGCTGGTCTCAACCACTTCCCACGGGCGCCTAATGGCCGAAACGAAATATCGACGTGTGCTATTGAAGATAAGCGGTGAGGGGCTGTGCGCACCCGGCGCGGGGGGAATCGACGGGCGGGAGTTGCAAAGGCTCGCCAAGGAAGTCAAGATGGTCGCCGACCTTGGTGTGCAGGTCTGCCTGGTTGTGGGAGGGGGAAACCTTGTTCGCGGCAGCGTGATTGCCAAGGACTCGCCGATCGAGGAGAGCACCGGCCACTATATGGGCATGCTCGCCACCGTGGTCAACGCCCTGGCGGTCCAGGATACGCTGGAGTCGCTGGGCGTGCCCACACGGGTCCAGAGTGCCCTGGCCATCGACACGGTCTGCGAGCCGTTTATCCGGCGACGGGCCATCCGCCATCTGGAAAAAAGGCGCGTCGTGATCTTCGCCAGTGGGACGGGAAACCCGTTTGTCACCACGGACACCGGTGCGGCACTGCGGGCCTCCGAGGTGCGGGCGGATGTCCTGCTCAAGGCGACGAAGGTCGACGGCGTGTATAGCGCCGATCCAGTTACTGACCCAACAGCCACGCGTATCGAGCGGTTGACTTACAACGAAGTGATCGACCGGCGGCTTGGCATAATGGACGTCAGTGCGATTGATCTTTGCCAGCGAAGCGGCATTCCGATCATCGTGCTGAGCCTGAAGAAACCGGGTAACATGCGTGCAGTCGTGTTGGGCGAAGGGGTGGGGACGCTGATCGATGCCGGGTAACGGATCCGCACGTTGGGCCTACAAGCTCCAGCACGCTGCTCCTTACCGACTGTGGCATGGTCGTCGGACGACGCGAATAGCGACTGCGTGGAGAACCCCGTAATGCCATCCCCTGCAATCGAGAAAGAGTGTTCGGCCAGGATGGCCAAGGTCGTCGAGTTTCTCAAGCAGGAACTGCGCGGCGTACGCAGCGGTCGGGCCCACCCAGGACTGGTTGAACATATTAGGATCGAAGTATCCTCCTACGGCAGCACGATGGACCTGCGGGAACTGGCAACCATCAGCGTGCCCGACCCGAGTACATTGCTGGTCAAGCCGTTTGACCCCGGCACGTTGAAGGATATTGAAAAGGGTCTGCAGACCTCCGAACTCGGCATCGCCCCTAAGAACGATGGCAAAGCCATTCGCCTCCCAATCCCACCTCTCTCCGGTGAGCGACGCCAACAACTGGTGCAGCAGGCCAAGAAGATGGCTGAGATGCAGAAGGTATCCGTCCGCAACGCCCGCCGGGACGCCAACAAGACCATCGATGCCGCCGAAAAAGACAAGAGCCTCAGCGAAGACCAGGCTAAGGATCTAAAAGACCGCATCCAGAAGCTCACCAAAACGCACGAAGACCAAATCGAATCGGTCCTCGCCGCAAAAGCCAAAGAGATCGAGGAAGTCTAGGGCATTTTCGTGTTGTAGCTTGTCTGACCCATGTCAAACTGACCGACGCGGACCTGCAAATTCGCGCCGCCTACCTCAGCGAGGACGATCGGGCGGAGCGGTTCCGCGAACAACGGCCTCACGGACCGGCCGTCAGCCGGAATCGCCAAAAACTCGCCGCATAAACGGTCATGCAACCCTGCACCTTGGCGGTCTTGACGCAACACTGTTTGCGGGCGTATAATTAATTTGAAGCCCGTGTGTCTCAACCCGTGACACAGGTACGGACAAGCGGGCGTTGCTGTCCATCTGGACGGACCGGCGTGGTTACCATTGCGAGCCTCGTCGTGGGTAGGAAACCTCACGCAACACACCAGTTCGTTTCCAACCTCGGCTGCGAAGCGCGCAGCCAACATAGCTTCACTGCCGGGTTTTCGTCTGTGCCAAGGTCACCGCCGACAAGGCTTCGGCTAAGAGCCTATCCCATTAACCCCTGTGGCACCGGTTTCCAACCGGTGAAGTACACAACAACCAGGGGCGATGTACCGGGTCGCTTGCGGTCGCCGACCGCTGACCAGGTCGGCGAGTCTACCGGCAAGGTATGTCCCTGGCATACGCAGCATGCAAGTTGAAAGGGGTACAACAATGAGAAAAACGTTGCGAATCACGGCTGTCCTGTGTCTCACGTACATGGGTGCGTCGGCGAAAGGCGATGCACCTTTGGTCTACTGCACCGGAACGGAGAGCGGGGGGAGCGGACCACGGCAGTACGCATATCAAGTCGATTCGGTCAGCTACCCGATGATCGAATTCAGGGTAGGCACCAGTGACCTGGATCCGGATCACTACGGCGGAGTGCTGGCACCGCCCGGCTGGAACTTCACCGTAGAGCCAAGGACTATGGGCCACGTCCGTGGTTTGAAGACACCGCACGGTGAGGTCTCTCCAGGGCCGTGTCGCTGCCTGACAGAAGGCAGCGCTCGCTGGTGGACTGACGATCCGGCCTTAGCCGTCGAGTATTTCGTATTCGGATACGACCATCCCTGGTCAAGCGAGGATGTCGGGTGGGATCTGAACACCCGGCGCGAGGGCTCCCCGCCGGAGCTGTACTCCTTCTCAGAGTCTTGGGACGCACACGTTGGAACCGGTATGGGCCCCATTCATGGTCCATCGTCGCCAGCCGAGGAGTGTCTGTCCAACGCCGATTGTGAACTAGACGACTATTGTCAACTCCCACCGGAAACGTGTGATGCGCCGGGCACGAGTCGACCCCGGCCTCACGGATGCCCGGGCGCCTGGGACCTGGTTTGTGGCTGCGACAGTGTGACCTATGCGAACGACTGCGCGGCTGCGGCCGCCGGCGTGAGCGTCGCCTACGGCAGCGCATGCCTGGCGGGAGATTTCGATCGCGACGGAGACGCGGATCTTGCCGATTTCTCCGTTCTTGCCGCCTGCATGACCGGGCCTGGCGGCGGCATGCTGTTGGACTGCGATGTCGCGGACCTCGACGGTGACGATGATGTAGATCTCGGCGATCTCCATATGTTCCACAACTCCTCATCACCACGCATAGGCAAATATTCAGCCAGCGGATGCTTGCCGGGCACCGATGATCTTCCGCTTGATGGGTACTCCCTATGCGGCGAGGATCAGATCGAACTCACCGTCGGACCAGGTACGCTTCACGTGCTCCACAGAAACGCCACCTACAACTGCTGCGTCGACGACATCGCCATCTCTCTTTCCGTTGAGGGTGCCGTCCTCCGGCTCACTGAGGAGGAGATCGTCCCGGACCCATGTTGGTGCCTCTGTTGTTACGATGTGGAAGCCGCGGTCGTCGACTTAAGTCCCGGCGCCTACACCGTTGAGTTCTGCTGGCAGGATTGGGAGACCCGGGGAGAGCAGTGTCATATAGAAGACATTGTCATTCCTGAGCCGCAGCCACGGATTGAAGGGTATTCAAACAGCGGATGTCTGTCCGGCGGTGGGCACGATCAGTCTGGTGGGTATCCTCCGTGCGGTGACGATCAGATCGAACTCACTGTCGGACCCAGTACGCTTCACGTGCTTCACAGCAACGCGACGTATAACTGCTGCCTTGACGATATTGTCATCTCCTTGTCCGTCGAAGGGACGACACTCAGGCTCCAAGAGCAAGAGGTCCTCACGATGCCGTGCTTCTGCCTGTGCTGTTACAATGTGGAAGCAGCCCTTGTCGATCTAGCTCCCGGTATCTACACCGTCGAGTTCTGCTGGCAGGACTGGGAAGCTCAAGCCGAAAAATGTCATGTAGAAGAGATCGTCATTCCATAGCTAAGAGGAACCGTTGAGATCAGCCTGTTTTGCCGGGGTGGTGATGCAGCCAGCCAGTCCGGACCAACCTGGTCTCGCCTACGTCCAGCAGGGGCAGGCGAGCCCCGGTGGGCGCCCGGGGATCATCCACAGTGGTGACCGTGGAGGTTGAAGCGGGCCCACTTTGCTTGTAGAATCAATATGGACAGGCCTGAACCGGCGGGCCTGTGCGAGCCGCTGGTTCCAGGCTGTGCGGAGCACACCTGGCCACGCTCGCCTCGCGAGCCCTGAATTGTCAAGGACGCCGGCTAAAGCCCGCGGCTCAGATATTCGATTGCGTTTAATGTCCGGCTGTAAGACTTGAACAGCAATGGCCAAGAAACGGAAAAAGCTCGGCGAAATCCTGGTCGGTTGGGAGGTTATCAAGGAGTCGGCCTTGGCCGAGGCCTTGAAATATGCCCAGGAGCACGGGAAACGCATCGGTGAGGCGTTGGTCGAGTTGGAGCGCTGCAGCGAGGACGATGTTGTCAAAGCGCTAGCCAGTCAATTCGGAATGGAGTACATCGACCTTGACCATCATCCCGTCGATCGTCAGACCCTGGACCTGATTCCCTCCAAGTTGATTGAAGACTACCTGGTGCTCCCTCTGGCCGAGGGTGGGGATCGCCTGAAGGTCATCATCACCGACCCGCTCGACTTAGAGACCCTGGACCTGCTGAGGTTCCGGCTAAACCGCGAGATCGTCCCGTCGTTGGCACCGGTCAACAAGGTCAAAAGCTTCATCGAGAAATTCATCAATCCGGAGGGGGACGTCTTATCACAAACCATGGCCAGCATCGACCAGGAAGCCCCGGAGGAGGATGACGGTAAGGACGACGGGCGTGCCACCGTGGCGGGTGAGGATGCTGAGGCTCCGATCATCAAGCTCATCAACCTGATTATCACCGAGGCGGTCCACGGGCGGGCAAGCGATATTCATATTGAGCCGATGGCCAACCGCATCCGCGTGCGCTATCGCGTTGACGGAGTCTGCCACGTTCGTGACGACATCCCCAAGAACATGCAGGCCCCGGTCACCACGCGCTATAAGATCATGGCCGGGATGGACATCGCCGAGAAGCGCGTCCCCCAAGACGGCCGCATCAGGATGAGAGTTGGTGGAAGCAACATCGACTTTCGTGTCAGCGCCTTGCCGGCCTACCACGGGGAGAGCATCGTGCTGCGTATTCTGCGGCCCGAGTCGGCCAATGTCGGTCTCGGGGCTCTTGGTTTCGATGAGGACGACTATCAAAAGTTCACCAAGATCATTCAGCGCCCCAACGGGATCTTTCTGGTCACCGGCCCAACCGGCTCTGGCAAAACAACCACGCTATATTCCGCGCTTCAAGAGCTGAACCGGCCCGATAAGAAAATCATCACCGCCGAGGACCCCGTCGAATACAACTTCACGGGCATAAATCAGTGCCAGGTGAAGGAGGAGATCGAACTGACCTTTGCCAGGATTCTGAGGGCCATGCTTCGCCAGGCCCCCAACATCATCCTGGTCGGTGAGATTCGTGACCGCGAGGTGGGCGAGGTGGCCATCCAGGCCGCCCTCACCGGACACCTGGTCTTCAGCACGCTGCACACCAACGACGCCCCATCAGCCATTACCCGTCTTATCGATATGGGCATCAAACCGTTTTTGGTGGCCAGCTCCATTCAGGCGATCATGGCACAACGCCTGATTCGTGTAATCTGCTCGGAGTGCAAGGTGGTGGATGAGAATCCCGACAGGCGCACGCTTCAGCTACTTGGTTTCACGGAGGAGGAACTGGCCGGCAAGACGGTCTGGAAGGGTAAAGGTTGCAAGCGGTGCAACAACAGCGGCTACCGCGGCCGGATTGGCATTTTCGAGATGGTAACGATGAACTCGCAGTTGCGGGACCTGGCGTTCAATCTGGCACCGACCAGTGAGTTGCGGGCGGCCGCCCGGGCGGCCGGGATGCGCACATTGCTTGAAGACGGAAAGGCAAAGATCCTTAACGGCGTCACCACCCCTGAGGACCTGTTACGCGTCACGCAGGCCGAGGGCGTCATGGTCGCCTAGAGCTCTTGTAGGGAACCATTGTATGGCAACTATACACATTGATCGCCTTTTGGAGACCGTGGTTAGACAAAACGCCTCGGACTTGCATCTGACCGTCGGCCGGCCGCCGGTCATCCGCCTCGAGGGACACCTCCGCTCGCTGGAAACCAAGGTGCTCGCTCCCGACGACACCGTGGCCCTGATGAAGTCGATCACCCCGGAGCGGAATCAGCAGGAGCTCTCAGAGGAAGGGGGGACGGACTTCGGGTTCGGGTTCGGTGACGGGGCCCGCTTCCGGGTGGCGGTCTTCATGCAAAGGGGCAATGTGGCCGTCGTCTTGCGGCTGATTCCGTCTAAGCTCCTGACTTTCGAAGAGATCGGTCTTCCAAAGATATGTCGGGCCCTTTGTCGTCGGCCTCGCGGAATGTTTCTGGTGACCGGTCCTACTGGTTGCGGCAAGACGACAACTCTCGCAACGATGATCGACTACGTCAATGAGACCCAGGACCGGCACATCGTCACCATCGAGGATCCGATCGAGTATTACCACAACCACAAGATGTGCATTGTCAACCAGCGCGCCGTGGGCCCCGACGTGCCGAACTTCTCCGAGGCCCTTCGCCGTGTCCTGCGACAGGATCCGGATGTGATCCTTGTCGGTGAGCTCCGCGACCTGGAGACCATCGAATCCGCCATTCGGGCCGCCGAAACGGGCCACCTGGTGTTCGGCACCCTGCACACCACCGGGTGTCAGGGAACCATCAACCGGATGATCGATGCGTTTCCACATGAGCAGCAATCACAGCTTCGTGTGCAGTTGTCCACCAACCTGATCGCCACGTTGTCCCAGGCGCTGCTGCCCCGCATCCCCCGGGGGATGGTCGCCGCCTACGAGTTTATGGTGACTACGCCGGCGATCGCCAACTTGGTCCGCGAGAACAAGACCTATCGTATCGACTCTGCTATTCAGACCGGAAAGAAATACGGCATGCAGTTGCTCGACGAGCATCTGTGGACGCTATACGAAGAAGGCCTGATCAGTTCCGAGGACTGCATCGACTGCTCCCGGCACCCTGGACAAATGCAGGACAAGGTCGATACGCATCGCCGCGGTATGGATGCAAAAGCCCTCGAGGCCGACAAAAAAGGCGTTGATGAGGAAACCCCGGTATTTAGATCATGACCGACTCGACACCCGCCTCGCAAGGTTCATCGGCCGCAACGGCCTCGCGGACTGCGCGCCCCCGCAAAATGCCCCCCATCGAGCAGCTCCGCGGTCGGCAGCTCGGGCGAATCCTCATCAAAATGGGCAAGCTGCGCCGCAGCCAGGTCCTCGAAGCTCTGGACATCCAAAAGGAACGGCGCGGGCCGATTGGGGCCATTCTCGTTGAGCTCGGGTACATCACCGAGGATGATCTCAATTTTGCACTGGCCGCCCAAAGCGGCATGGAGGCGGTGGACCTCAACAAGGTCGATGTGTCGCCGGAGGTCTTGGGGATCATGTCATCGCAGATGGCCCAGACCTACCGGGTCATCCCCTTCGATCTGGGTGCCGATGGCAAAGTGCTGTCGCTGGCCATAGACAACCCGGACAACTTTCGGGCTACCGACGACCTCCAAACCCTGCTGAGCTACAGGATCAAGCCGTTTCTCGCCAACCCGACCGATATGCAGAATGCCCTGGACCGCTTCTACCCCGAAGGGGAGCAGGAATCCATCGCCGGGCTGATCGGCGAGCTCAGCGATGATGAAGACCTCGCCAGGTTCGAGGGCCGCGGGGACAGCATCGACCTGGCCGAGCTCAAGGAGATCGCCGACCTTAACCCGGTCAAGAAGCTGCTCAACCTCGTGTTGCTGCAGGCGATCAAGGACCAGGCCAGCGACATACACTTCGAGCCTTTCGAAGATGAATTCAAGATGCGCTACCGGATCGACGGCGTACTGTACGAGATGGTGCCGCCGCCGCGTTACGTTGCCTTGGCCATCTCATCGCGCATCAAGGTCATGGCCAACCTGGACATCGCCGAGCGGCGCATGCCGCAGGACGGGCGTATCGAGCTGTTGGTCAAAGGTGCCCCCATTGACCTGCGTGTCTCCGTGCTCCCGACCATGTTCGGCGAGAGCGTGGTATTGCGGGTCCTGGACCGCTCCCATGTACAGCTTAGCATCGAGAAGATCGGCATGCGCGACGACGATCTGGTCACCTTTCGCCAGTTGCTGCGCAAGCCCAACGGAATCATCATCAATACCGGCCCCACCGGTTGCGGTAAGACCACCACCCTGTACTCGGCCTTGTCCGAACTGAACACCACGGACGTGAAAATCCTCACTGCCGAGGACCCCGTGGAGTACGATATCGACGGTCTGATTCAGACACAGATTCGCCCGGTGGTCGGCCTGACCTTCGCCAGGGCCCTGCGAAGCTTCTTGCGGCAGGACCCGGACATCATCCTGGTCGGCGAGATACGCGACCTGGAAACCGCTGAAATCAGCGTGCAGGCCTCGTTGACCGGACACCTGGTATTCACGACCCTGCACACGAACGACGCCCCGTCTGCCATTGCGCGCTTGCTGGACCTCGGTCTGGAGCCGTTCTTGATTACGGCGACACTTGAGGCCGTGGTGTCCCAGCGGTTGGTGCGTCGTATCTGCACCCACTGCAAGGCGGAGTACCATCCGACTGAAAAGCAGTTGATGGAGTTGGACCTCCGCCCCGAGGAAGTCGGTGACAAGGTGTTCTATTACGGCAAGGGGTGCGACTACTGCAACAAGACCGGGTATCACGGCCGTGTTGGGCTGTTCGAGAGTATGATCCTTGACGACCACCTTGGGGGATTGATCATGAAACGGGCGGCTACGGTGGTCCTGCGGCGCGAAGCCATCAAAGGTGGTATGAGAACGCTTAGAGACGTCGGGTTGCTGGCCATCTACGACGGGATCACCTCACTCGACGAAGTGGTTCGGGAGACGATCGTCGAAGAAGATGCATAGCACGGCTAGCGGCGACATGCTGTTGAAGGGGATCGGTAATGCCCACATTTGCATACGAAGCAATGAACCAGGCCGGGCAGGAGGTCAAGGACGAGGTTGATGCCCTCTCCAGCGAGGATGCACTGGCAAAGATCCGCAACCTGGGCTACTTCCCCACCCGCATTCGCGAAAAGGGCGGTGCCAAAGCCAGGATCGCTGCCACCGCAAAGAAAAAGCGCGGCACCGGCTTCTCGATAGGCCGCGTCAGTCGAAAAATCATCACCCAGACCACCCGCCAGCTCTCCACGCTTCAAGACGCCGGGCTGCCCATCCTGCGCAGCCTGAACATTCTGGAAGAGCAGCAAAAGCCGGGGTTGATGAAGAACATCCTGCGGGCTGTTGCCGAAGACATCGAGGGCGGGGCCACGCTCTCTGAGGCCTGCGCAAGACACCCCAAGGCCTTCGATCGGCTGTACGTGAACATGGTCGCCGCCGGCGAGGCCGGCGGCGTGTTGGACGTTATTCTCCAGCGACTGGCCGACTTCATGGAGAAGGCCGAGAAGGTCAAAAAGAAGATCAAAGGGGCAATGATTTACCCCGTCGTGGTTATCAGCTTCTCCCTCTTGATCGTCGCCGGCATCATGGTCGTGGTCATTCCGAAGTTCAAGGATATCTTCAGGGACTTTGACGTGACCCTTCCGGGCCCCACACTGCTGTTGATAGGAACCTCCGAATGGTTCGTGAACGGCAAACCTCCCGGTTGGGCTGTGGTGCTGATCGGACCCTTTGTCGTTTACATGTTGTTCAAGCTGATCCGCTCTTCGAAGGGCGGGCGATACGTGACCGACGTCGTCGGGATCAAGCTGCCGGTTTTTGGGAACCTGCTGCAAAAGAACGCCGTGGCCCGCTTCACTCGTACCCTGGGCACGTTGATTAGCGCGGGTGTGCCTATCCTCGAGGCCATCACCATCACCCGGGATACCGCCGGGAACGAAGTGTACGTCCGAGCACTGGACAAGGTGCATGACTCGATTCGCGAGGGCGAAAGCTTCGCTACTCCCTTGCGGGCGGCAAAGGTGGTTGACGGCCTGGTCACCAACATGATCGACGTCGGTGAGGAGACCGGCGAGCTGGACAAGATGCTCCTTAAAGTGGCGGACAACTACGAGGAGGAGATCGACGTCGCCGTCGCCAGCCTGGTGTCGCTGATCGAGCCCTTGATGGTTGCCGTGCTCGGCGGAACAGTCGGATTTATCGTCGTTGCCCTGTTTATGCCGCTCGTAGAGCTGATCTCATCCGTCTCCGGCGGCTAGGAGCGTTACCACCTTACCGGATGACGTAGCCGGCGAATCCTTCCCTGACGGATCATCGGTGAGGAGAATGACAACACCATGACCTTCAACTATTCATACCATTTTAGTGGTAGGCCCGGGTCCCGGACCGGCGCCAGGAGGACGGCGTTTTCGCTTGTCGAACTGCTTACGGTGATCTTCATCATCTCTTTGCTGATCGGCATTCTGATCCCGTCTATAAACAGCGCCCGAAACGCCGCCAAAAAGGCCACCACCTCCAAGGTCCTTACCTCCGTCCGGGTCGGGATGGAAATGTTCAAGAACGACAACGAGGCTGATTTCCGGCTCACCAACGGCTATCCGCCCTCCTTCGCTCACCCACCAATCCCGGGATATGCTGGCAACGATGTGCTTTATGAGGGGCGATTCCCCTTTCCACGCGGGGACGCAGACACCAGGCCGGTCGTCTACGGCGCCCACTGGCTGCCGGCCATCCTCATGGGGGTGGACAACCTGGGCTATGTCAAGCGCAGCTCAGTACCGAAGAACGATAACCTTCATCAGCGTCCATGGCTGTGGTACGAGCTTGATCCGAACGCCAGTGTCCTCTACGTCCAACAGCGCCAGCCCCTGTACCTCGACCCAGGCGGCACGCCGACCAAGGCTACTAAAGACCTTCCGGGCCGTCAGCCGGAGGAGGGCAAGTTCTTTCCGGATTGGGAAGAGATGAAGGCCCTTCCGGTGATTGTTGACGCCTTCGATCAGCCCATCCTCTACTACGTGGCCGACAGGCACGGAAAAGTCACCAATATGGTGGGGGACGGGCGAAACGAAAACAGAGAGTACACCGGCGGGCCGCAGGAAGAGGGCATGCCCTTCTACTTTCATGAGGACAACGAAGGCTTCACTGGTATCAGGACCAAAGCGGAGGTCGCGGGCGAGGACAAGGAGAATCCGGGCATACTCGGGTGGAACTTCGGAACCCGGCAGCGCCCACATGCAATCGCCTATTCAGGTGCAGACTTGACCCCTCTGGAGCTTATTGACCCCAAGTTCCGAGAGAGTTTTGCCCGCTACATCGTGGACCGCAAGCTTTACCAGTCCATAGGTCAGGACACCTCGCCCAACGTTCCCCTGCGTCCGGTCAAAGCCGACTCCTACCTGCTGATCAGCGCCGGGCCGGACGGGTTGTACGGGACCAACGATGATGTCACCAACATGCCACCCTGGCCGGACTAGGAAGACCTCACCGGATGATACCCCGAGCCGCAGGCTTTAGCCTGCCCGGATGTCCGCGCGGGTTAAAACCCACGGCTCACCACAAGCATAGGATGTAAACCATGAGCGTCGGTCGGACGACAGCCTCACGCGGGGCTTTCACGCTTATCGAGATTCTGGTGGTGATAGCGATCATCGGGCTGCTGGTTGCGGTCCTGCTTCCCGCTTTCCCCGCCGTTCGGAACAAGGCCCGCTACACCCAGGTCGCTGCCCAGTTCGGGGGCCTCGATACCGGTCTGGAAATGTTCCGTGGTGAAGCGGATCTCAGTGGGACCTATCCGCCGTCGGCCAGCGACAACGACGCCGATCGCCAGTTGATCGCAGACCCCAAGGGCTCTCAGGGTGACGAGGTTCGAATCTGCGGGGCACAGCTACTGGTGCACGCCATGATTGGGGCAGATTCACTTGGGACCCCTGGATTTCGCGATTTCGACCGCGACGGTCAATGGTGGAATGATACCTTCAAGAACCCACCCGGATCCGGCGGGGCCTACGATATCAATCCCACTACTGGACAGGAGGAACGCACCCGCTACGGCGGCGCCGGCTATGTGGATGAGAAGATGAGGAACAATGCCAAGTCCTTCAGAGACCTTGTAGACAGAGGCGTGATTCTCAATCTTGACTGCGATAGCCCCCCCAAAAACATCGCCAGCGACGAGCGCGTCTTTGTCGATCCGTGGGGCACACCGATCCTGTACTACAAGGCCAACCGCGCCAGCTTGCGGATGACCACCAGTGCAGACGCGTCGGGTATCTACTCACAGGAAGACAACGGAATCATAACCGGCACCGACGACGGGACTCTGGCAATAGAGGGGCTTGACTTCGGGGCGGGGAAAACCAAGGGTCGCTATCACACCATCTTCGTCAACATCTCCCCGCTGACTACCCAAGTGTGCGACGAAATATGCGCCACCCAGGATTATGAGGACTCCTTTGCCTGCTATATATGTGACCGATCCGTTAAGGCACGACCCACGCCAGTGCGGAAGGATTCCTATCTGCTGATCAGCGCCGGGCCTGACGCTCGCTACGGAACCGACGACGACGCCACCAATTGGACCAGAAAAGCGGATTAGACATGGATGAGCTGTTGCCCAAACGAGCTGCGGGCGGAACCTGTCCCGACAGAGTCGGGAGCCCGCGCGAAGTTCCAATGGGTCTTGCCCGATCATCGCCCGCATTTACGCTAATCGAGCTGCTTGTGGTGATGGCGATCATCGCGGTCTTGATCAGTGCCGTCGTCGCCGCCAGCACCACCCTGATCACTAAGGCAAAGATATCCGGCACCCGGGCTGTGCTGACGATTGTCCGGGATGCCGTCGAACAGTTTCACCGGGAGCAGACCGCCCAGCCGACCTTGGCGAGTAATGAAGCCTATCAAGATCGGTACGGCTACTATCCGCCCGATGAGCTCGAGGTTTTCACGCCGAGCGGGATTCCCGACGGTCCTGACGGGTCGCGCGCCGTTGGCGGAGCACGCATCGTCCCGACACCGCCGCCCAGCGGCGCCTACCCGCACATGAAGTTCCATACCCGCGGGCTCCCGCCTCACCAAGCAGCGCTGGAGCATCGGGACCTGGTTGCCATGGTCGTCGCAATTCAGACGTTGGGCGATGCCTCCGCATCCATCCTCGAGCGTGTTCAGGATCGCTATTGGGCATCCCCGCCAACTGATCCTGCAAAGGACCCGCCGGCCCCCATCCTGTTCCTGGATCGAGATAAGAATGGCGACTGGGATCGCACCGAGGACCATCAGCTCCGCTACATCGTTGATGATTGGCATACACCGATCAGCTACTTCGCCCAGCGCAACTGGTGCCCGGATTGCTCGCCGGAGCGCTCCAGCAACCACGAACGTTGGAATGAGGTGTCGACCGTGATGATCCGGCTTAACGGCGGTCAGCCGGTGATCATGTCCTACGGCCCCAACGGAAAGGAGCAGCTTACAAAGGAGGCCATGGAGGTCTCGGATAACGAACAGGGGGCCTCGCTCGTTGATGATTGGGTCTTTAAGGATAAGGATGAGCACCGGATCAATCATCACCTCAATGCTGACAACGTGTACGTGGACTCGACTCTGAAGGAGAAGCTTGCCAGGGGGATTCCATGATGCGGACTCCCGTCCTGAAGCCCGGCAGCGTGTGCGCCGCTCCGACGGTTTCTCCTGGGAAGTCGCCCGGTTTCACCCTGATCGAAATGGTCGTGGTGGTGGCGATCATCCTTGTGATCCTGGGCCTGGTTCTCCCGGCGGCAAGTACGCTATGGGGTCAGCGCAAGACGGCCCAGGCGGACAATGCCATCCAGGGCTTGTTGATGACCGCCCGGGCAAAAGCCATGCAGGCGGACGGAGTGGAGACCGGTTTCCTGGCGTTCGTTGATGGTGAAGGCAACCAACACCTCGTTACCATCGAGCAACACCGGGACAACATACACGACCCGGCCTGGCAGAACGTGTTCGTCATCACAGGCCAACCTGATCAGATCCTTCCCACGCCGATACGCGCCGTGCCGCGGTATGTAGTTATAGAACCGGGGCAGGGTCAGCAGGAGTGGGAGGTCTTCCGCGGGGAGGAACTCGCCAACAACGATTTCAACAACCCGGCGGAGGATCAGACCCAACGGCATCGGAACTTCTTCACGCTGGTCTTCTCCACCGACGGGCAACTGATCCAAGACCGCGACGTGCTCATTCAGGACGCGGATGCGGAAGGAGACCGGGTTGGCGATCGAACGGGATTGCATGTAGGCCCCGGCGGCTCCAAACCGCCCACCACGACCAAGTTCTATCTAAGAGACGGCAACGAGCAGGACATCGACCCCACCGGTGACGGCACAGCGATTCCGTTCCTGGTAACCGACGATCAGGACGTAGCCGTCAACTTCCCTTCCATTGACGGACTGTTGGTGTACGACGATTCATTGTTCAACGACCTGACCGTCCCTGAAAAACGGAGCTTCGTGCTCCAGAGGGGTCGCCCCCTGTATGTGAGTCGTTGGACCGGGGCGGTGATACGCGGCCCCGTCGGGGAGACCGAGAAGCGTGAGTGATCTTGCCGGACATCTACCGCCTGCTCTTGGCGACAACGAGCCGCGGGCGGAACCTGTTCCGACAGAGTCGGGAGCCCGCGCGGTCTTTCCCAACACTGAGCCGCGGGCTTCAGCCCGCGCGGTCTTTCCCGACACTGAGCCGCGGGCTTTAGCCCGCGCGGTCTTCCACGACGTGAAAGCTCTCCGCGCCCCAACACCTCGCCGCCCAACTGGGCACCACAATCATCACACACTGCACTCTAAGCGCCACCGGCCTGCTTTTTCACTGATGGAGCTGATGATCGGCATCATCATCCTCGGTCTGGGGATGGTGATGGTCGCAACAATATTTCCTGTGGGGTGGAGCCAGGCCCGGATCCTCCGGGAATATACGGTTCACAAGGCGGTCACCGCCAATGCACATGCCACAGTCAAGTCACTGGTTCGCGTGAGCAGCCCTACCTTCAACGCCTCGAGCTTCCTCGGCGATCTGGTGTACGACCCCCACGACCCAGACGACCCGAGCGATGATACGCCCATTTCGACCTGTCCGGACTACTACGAACAGATTGGTGACACGTGGGTGCACGCGTTGAACCTCGAAAACATCCAGGTAGCTCCCCGGCGGTTCCTCAGCGAGGACCCCTGGCACATCCAAGCACCGCAGCTCGCCCTCGACGCCCTTGATCTTCCCGATGAACTCGTGGAAAGCTCGTTTTTCAGAAAACAGATCAGCTTCCACCAGCGGGTTTATCCGCCCCTCGAGATTCTCCCTAACGATGCCGACGACGCTCAGAAACGCCGCTGGGACGACGCCCTGGCAACACGCCGGTTCTGTTGGACGGTGTTCCACCGCCTTCGCGAAGTGATAGACCCTAACGACCTCGACGCCACCGGTAACATACGTGCATTCGACGTCTACTTCGTGACTCTCCGGCGGCCTAATCCGACGTATCGCTACGCACGCCAGAACCCCACATCCGTTCCCGATGCCTGCAACCTTACGAACCTTGCGGGAGGAGCTGTTGTTCCAACCACTCGCCCGCCGGATGACGACGTGATGTTTCCCGTGCCCTGGCGGGTTCAGGTTGAGTTCCCAGCCACGCTTTTGCACAAAGAAGACCCCGTGACCGGGGACTCCAACGCCACGGGGATTCCGACGGAAATCATGGTGCCCCCGCCGGAGCTATCAGCCACTCCGCAAGCACTAACCATGTGGGGCCAGATGTTCCCTACCGGAACGCGATTCATTGACGAGATCACCGGCGAAATCTACCGCGTCGTGAAACGCCGGGTAACCGGCGACAATGCCGAGCAGGCCCATTTAACCCTCGACCGCGAGGTCTTCCTCGAGTACATCAACCTTGATATGGGTGACCCAAGATGCGGGGTGGGGTGCGAGTTTGCCCCCTATCAGCACCTGCTGCGCACCGTGTGGATCTTCCCTCCCTCAGTCCAAGCCACGCGAGCCAAGGGGAACATTCTGGTCTTCGAAGGCTCGCAACCCGTCGTCGACATCGAAGTGCAGGCCCTAAAGATCCCACCGACCGAATAATCTCCGGGGTTCCGATAAACGATCCCGTGTGAAGCGCTGCCGCTTCGTTACACGCTCCGAAGACAGGCCGTCGGACGGGGCTCAAATCGAATCGGCTCAAGTGGCAAAGCAGGCTTTACCGACACCTGGCAAACGCAACAATTGGATCGGTCGGTGTCGGAGAGCACCGTCGGGAAGGCATTTTCTGTATCGGAACCGTGATGCGTAAGCGCCGTTGCGACAATAAGTTAAGGTTGAATTGTACCCGCTCGATCCGCCGGAGAGCCTTTTCGCTTGCCGAGCTGGTCGTGGCCATGGGGGTCCTCTTGCTGATGTTCTCGCTGGCCGGGACGGTGTTCAACCGCACAATCCAGTCCACCGGGCAGGCACGGGCCCTGATCGACGTCAGCCAGACGTTGCGGGCCTTCGAGCAGACCCTTCGGGAGGACCTGGAGAACGTGGTACCCGGCTCGGTGATGCTGATTCAGGCCAACCCGGTCAATGCCTACTGGACGCGGCAAGGGAGGGAAGCGGACAACAACGGCGACCCCGCCGACGGTTATCAGCACCTCAGCGATCCGGCCCGAGAGGATCCAGACGACAACATGATTCAGCCCCGGGCTGACATCCTCATGTTCTTCACCGCCCGCAAGGGCACCAGCTACGTTTATCCGGGTGTGACGTCGAATCTGCAGCAGGTGGTCTACGGCCATGCCGAACTCGGCGAGTACGTATGGAAGGACGACAAATATGACTTCCAACCGGGTGTGACGGCGTTTCCCGACCAGAAGGACTACCCCTCACCGACCGCCGTGTCGCGGGTCCAGGCTGAGCTATGGCATCTGGCCCGACGGGGTGTTTTGCTTCTCCCGACCAATCCCGATCCACAAAACCGCCCGCCGGATTTGGGCGATCCTTCGATCCTTCGTAGTGAGAACGATGTAGTGGAAGGGTTCAACCTTCTCCAGCATGCTCAGACTCCGTGGTCGGATTCGCCCTGGTATCTGCCCAGAATCTTCTATTATCACAACGGCGAGGACCCCCTGGACGACCCGTTTTCGCGTAGCTGGCTCGATCCAACCTCGCCGGCGCCGTTGGCCGACCGACTCGGCCACTACTTCCTGCCGAATTGTGCCTCATTCAAAGTCGAATGGATGCTCAACCCGCGCAGTGATTTTGTGGCCGGACGCCTGGACGGCACACGGGAGGTCTACTGGTTCGACCCGGGGCGGTTCGATCCGGACGATCCCGCAGGGCACCCCTTAGCCGAGCTGGAGGTGGCCCAGGACGCGGCCACAGGGCAACTGGAGGCCAATCTCAACAGCCTGCTCGACGACCGAACTGAACACCCGGACGGGCTACCGCCCTATTCCTTGTCGGATCGATTTCTAGGTCAGCGGCTTCAGGAACGACGAACCGGCGACCCGGACGGATTCGACGAACTCGCCCTGGAGTTTGCCCCGCAGCTTGCCTCGGACGTCCGCCCGAATACTGTGAGTTTCGGGCCGCGGCTTCGTCAAATCCGTCCGGGCGAATCCGGTACGGCCGAGATCGTCCCGGAAGACATATTCCCCGCCGCTTTGCGTATTACCATAGATGTTTTTGACAGCGAGCGACGGTTGGAGCGGCCGACGCGGCACGTGATCGTCGCCCCGGTGGGTGGATGAAGCGCCTTGGCTTTTGGGGGATTTGGAGTCGAAACGAGCATAAGGTGTGGGACCAGGTTTCCAGTATGCGTGATCGCGAGACGAAAATGGGATTCAGTGTCAGGAGCGTGACAGCTATCAGGCCGTCGTGCGTTCACCGGCGGCGCGCTTCGGTGCTGGTTTTGGTGGTGACGCTGCTGGCGGTCCTGTTCGTCACCGGTATCACCCTTCTGGCCACGCTCAACTTCGAGGCGGACATTATCGCCGCCGACCGGCAACGAGATCGAGCCAGCGCTGCCGTCGAGGCGGTGGTCGATGATTTCGCGTCGATGCTCCGTGACAGCATGATGGGGGGCCCCTCTGTCCCATTCGGCGGGAAGGTCATCGGGGAATCCCGCGGGGGCTTCGCGGAGCTCCCTGGAGTGCACAATCTGTTTGGCCCCGTCGAGCCGCATGAAACATCTGACAGGCGAGTGGTGTTCGGTGGGCTGACGGATCTGGTGTCGCTGAAAAACGGACCCCACGACGGGTCCCAGTTTCGCGTCCTGTCGGATTACGAGTACGATCACGAGGGATCGTTAGTCCCGTTTCTGGGGATCGACACGTCCTGGACCAGCGGCGAATCGGTGGCGCTTCTCAACCCTGAGCTCGATCCGCAGAAAATACCCATAGTCCCTGTCGACGCTGATGGGGACGGGATCACAGATACTCTACAGGTCGATGTCGAGCGGTTGGGCTTTTCACGGACCCAGATCGAAACACTGGCCAGGCAGCTCAACGACCCTGCGAATCCCACGGGCAGGGTCTTTCTCGGCTTGCGCGTGGTCGCCCACGGCGGGTTGGTGGACCTCAACGCGTCCCATCCGACGGTGATTGCTAATGTACTCAACCTGTGGCGCAAGGACTCTTCAGGGGAAGACAAGTTGTGGGTGGAGGCCCTCACCGGTGTGGACGGGAGCGACCCTGAACTGGGTTTCTTCAGGTACCGCCCGGCTCTTCAGGGGCGGGCCTACTCGGTGCCCGTCGAAGAGGCGATCCTGCGCCGGCGAATGCTTCTCCCGCCGCGGATAATCGCTCCATCCCTGCTACACGGGAACTCGTTTTTGGATCCCGCGGATAGCCCGTACGGGGAGGCGGACCTGGCCACGAAGCTGTTTCCGCCGATTCTCGGCGACCAGTCCGGTGTAGACTTCGAGACGGTGTACGAAAATGGTCACAGGTACTTGCCCTTTATGCTTACCGACAAGGACCGTTACGACCCGCGGGATAAGGACTCCCCGTATCTTTGGGTCATGCGCATGGAGCCGTTTACCTCGTTTGACTTTGACCTCACCGGGAACGCTTATGATCGTCGTCATCTGGTGACCACCGTGAGCTATGACGATCTTATGTCACGCGGCGGGCGGTGGCGGGAGCTTGACCCCCAAGGCTATCCGGCAAATCAGGATCTGGTCCAAGAGATGCGCGAGGCTAACCGGGCAGTGGATCTGCCGGGCCTGCGTCCGCCCGTGCCCTTCGAGTATCCCAATTACCCGCATAACATCCCTGACCAGACCAGGCCCAGCGACGACCCCGATCCCGTCGTTTGCGACTGGCCGACCCGGGACGCCTGCCGCTTCGATTCCCGCAAGGGGCGCCTGCTGCTGAGCCTGCCCTGGCTCGATAACGCGTTCAGTGACGACGGCGACGATGGCAACGATCTCATCACCAAACAGCAGCGGCAGCGCCTGATCCATGACGTGTTCATGATGCTGGTAAGGAACGCCAGCGGGCCGTACTGGGATTTCCCGTGTATCGCGGCTACAGGCTGTGACACTGGCGAGATTTGCGCCCGGACGTGCGTGGGTGGCGACTACCCCGGACGAACTTGCGTTGTGAATGACGACTGCCCTGGCGGCGGAAGCTGTCCCGTTGCCGTTGAGGGTGTGTGCGTCGACCAAACGTCGGGAAAACGGACCCGACGGGAAGACCTGATTTCGCGTACGGCTGCTTCGCTTACCGCAAACATGTTGGACTACATGGACGCCGATGATATACCGACCCGCATCGGCCTGCGTTCGTTCGACTTCAGCGATCCGACACTACCAGGGCGCCGGATCGGTTGGATCTGCGTAGGGGGCGAGAAGGACGGGCAGCCGTGTGATGTTGATGATCACTGCCCCCGCGGGGTCTGCGCGGCTACACCCCAAGCTCAGTACGTCTTCGGCCTGGAGCGACAACCTTACATCACCGAGGTGGCTACAGTCGCTGACGGAGCAGTTGTAATCTCGTGGGCCGTGGAGCTGTTCAACCCGTACGGAGAGTATATCGACCGGGATGCAGACGGTGACGGCGTGGCCGATTACTGGCTCATAGAGCTTGACCCAAACGCGGGGCCGTTCAGCGCAAACCCGATTCCGTTGGGCAGACAACTCCGTGCTGAGGAGTTTACGGTATTCAAAACGGAGCCGAGTGGCAGCAAGTTTGGTCTTGGTGGCCAGACACCCGCCGGGCGTGTTTACGAGGCTGCGAGGCCACTTACCTTTCAGAAGGACTGGGTGATCTATCTGGTCCGCCGGGTAACGTATCCGGGAGACGCACTGCCTACCGAAGTCGTCGTCGATCAATTCAAGATAGATGGAACATGGACTGGCGTGTCCAATCCTCCCGGCGCGGTCCCCGGCAATCTCAAGACCTTCTCGATGGAGCGGATGGTCACTCCGAGTTCGTTGTGGACCGTACCGGTCCCGGATACTTTCGAACAAGCAACTCATACTCTGGGGAACTGGAACAATCACAACAATCCGAATTTACGGCCTGTCGAGGTGAATTTCGCCGGCACGGGCAGGTTCGCTTTCGATCCGAAGCGCCCCGATGATCCGGTGAGAGTCGGCGCCTTTCCGACGACCGGCTCGCTGTTGCTGTTAATGCGGCATGCGAATCGTTCGCATGATGATTACAACCGAACAAACGACCTGGCGTTTACGACTTGGCTTGACGATACGACCAACGTTGCAGGCGTCCCAATACGCGAATATACGCAGATCGACAATGGCCGGATGCCGGTCTTCGACCTCGGAAACGCGCATCACGTCGACCCGCTGAGCACGAACATGAATACACCCGGCGATTTGCAGAACCTCCCATGGGGTCAGCTGGTGTTCGACTATTTCACGGCATTGCCGCTGAGCAACGCGGGGCCCTACTTTATTGAGGACCCCGACCTTGTTGCCCACCCCGCGTCGCTCCCGCGGGTCGATCTGGACGGTCTGCGTGTCCACGGGCGGATCAACATCAATGCCGCCCCGTGGACGGTCCTGGCAGGGTTGCCGCTGATTCCGATGGAAAAGATGCCATCAGCGTTCCGAGACAAGATCCGGTTTGGTGCAGGTCTCAATGGGAAGCCCGATAATGAGGCTGCCCCGATCGAGGATCCCTTGGCCCAGTCGATAGTTGCGTACCGCGAGGCCCGGGAAGTCACCGACCACCCCGATACCAGCTATCAGACGTTTACCACGGGGGACTATGGAAATGGATGGCGCGGCTGGAACGACCCGGCGCCGGTGTCGCGGCGTGGCACCGGATTCATGACCATCGGTGAGCTGGCCAACGTCCGCCACGTAGGCGCCACGGACGGGCGCTACCGGGTCGAGTTCGGCGAGGTGGATCTCGATGACAGCGATTTCGTGACAGCCGTTGCGCGGATGGTCGCCCTTGGCGATTGGGTGACAGTACGATCGCAGGTATTCACGATTTACGGGGTGCTTCGCGGCGAGGACGACGAGTCCGTCGCCGATCCACTGGCCCGGGCATCCGATGTGGACAGGCGGGCTGTGCGATTTCAGGAGACCATAGACCGTTTGCCGACCTTCCTGGGCGAGCCGACGCCGGTGCCCATCGGGCAACGCACGATGGGCAAGTATATAGACGTGCGGAACGATTAACGGCGCCCGCCGCGGGTACGCATGCCCTCGCTGGGGCTCGCATCACCCAGTGTATGCATCTAAGCCTGCTGAGCGGCAGTCCGGTAATAGCTCAGTACAAAGACCGCGGCCAGAAATGGAAAAGGACCCGCGCATTGGTATCATCGCGCTTTGGCGCATATAATGCTGGGGAACCCTCGGAGGGGGGGTGGTGACCTTCGCAGCCATCACCACCGTGATTTTTTTAATCATGCCGCAGGACTTGATTGGGCTGCCCCCGACCCTCTCCACCCTTGCTACATTCACAGGAGTAGTAGAACAATGCCCACAGACCGGCTGAACTTGTGTGTCGTGCTGGTTGCCTTTGGTTGGGTTGCAGCGGCTCCGGCGCGCGCCGGTGACGGCCTGCCGGCCCGGCCGGCGCCGCCTGATCCCGAAGCCAATAGTCAAAAGTCTGCAATAATGATCACGGACGTCGGCGAGGTGGCCGCGCAGAACGCAAGCTGCGAGGTCATCGGTGGCTTCGACGACCTGCACGCCGGGCAAAACCGCTATCGCGGTAATGCCTTTCGGATGGAGTACGACGCCGTCCTCGTCGAGATCCGAATGGAGCTCCGCTTCGCCGGCGAAGTGGATCTGTATTTCTCCGTCCACCGGGCCCCCTCCGAGGAGGACGTCCCGTATGAACGTGCCCTAGCCGACTGCGTTGCATTGGACGCATCAGACGACGAGAGATACGAGTCCTGCACGTTGCCCACGACGTTCTTGCTGGAGGCGGAGTCTGACTATCTGATCGGCGTGTCCTGGGGGCAGACTAATAATCCCGCGAGCCGCAACGTAACGTACGGTCGTGACCAGCAGACCCACCCTGTGCCCTTCTTGCATGGTCAGGTGTTGGGACTGGTAGCGGTCAACACGGCTCCACCGATCGACGACACCCTTGAGCTTGTAGTCTTCGACGGCGGGGCGTACTCGATGGAACTGTGCTTTGAGCCTGTTCCGGGGGCCTGCTGCGTGCCACCCGACCCCGACCCCGACACAGGGGACGCGGGCGCTTGCGATGATAAGGGGTTGCCGGCAGACTGCCTGGTTGATACCGGCGGCTGGTTTCACGGCCAGAGGACCGTGTGCGATCCCAACTTATGCGATTTTGGCGCTTGCTGTGGAGCCTGCGAGGAGTGCCTGGACGACTATGCGCGCGAGGCCTGTGAGGCCGATGGGGGAACCTGGGCGGGTGCCAACGTGCCTTGTCCGGCGTCTCCAGGCGACCTTTGCCCGGAAATCACCGGTGCATGCTGCAATGGCGCCAACTGCAGCGAAGTCTGCGACGATGATTGCGACGCCCTTGGCGGCGACTACCTTGGCGACGGAACGACTTGCGAACCGAACTTTTGCGCCGGTGCATGCTGTGTCTATGGCACTGGCTGTGGGGATACAACGCGGGAAATCTGCGGCTCAGCAAGCGGCGACTTCAAGGGGGAAGGCACGACATGTGATGCGCTTCCGCCCGAACTGGAATGCGGTGGAGCATGTTGCGCGCTATTGTTCGGCGAGCCGATCTGTCTGCGCGACCTCAGGCGCGACCAGTGTACTGAGGGGGGCGACGTGGATGATCCTGTTTACATGGGGGACGCGACTCAGTGCTGGGACGAGGACATCGATGACTGCACCGCTCCTTCCACCAGGGGAGCCTGCTGTCTGCCCGGCGGCTCGTGTTTGAGAACAAGCCAGGCTTTCTGCCAGGGCAGCGGCGATGGTGCCTTTGTCCAGGATGGAACCTGCGATCAGGTAACCTGTACGGCCTGCTGCACGGACACGGGCGAGTGTTATATGAGCGCGACCGGCCAGTGCCCTGCCTCTGACACTGTCATCGGCACCTCTTGTGTACCTAACCGGTGTATTATCCCAACCGGAGTCTGCTGCTACAATGATGGAATTACGCCTTGCCAAAACGGCACCAGGCGTGATGACTGCGAAGAGGCCGGCGGGCGGTTCCAGGAGGATGATGACGACTGTGCAAACGACTGTCCCAACTTCTTCGGTGCCTGCTGCCGCCCCAACGGGACTTGTACCGATCGCGTGACCGAAAGTGAGTGCGTGGGCACCTTGACCGGGGAGTACCACGACGGGCTCGCTTGCGACTCGGCGGGTGTCGATTGCCCGGCACTGGGTGCCTGTTGCCTGAAAGACGGCACCTGCTATGTCAAGCTCTCCGACGAATGCGAGGATGAGGACGGGCTGGGCGGCTCGTTTGCGGGAGCCGGTGTCGAATGCGGACCGGATACCTGTCCCACAGGAGCCTGTTGTGTTGGCAGTGTATGCATCGAGCCGGAGGTCACCAGGCCCGCCTGTGATGCCCTCCTAGGTGACTACCGCGGCGACGGCACGGTCTGCGACGAGACAATTAAATGCGGGAACATCATGGGTGCCTGCTGTATGCCCAACGAGACCTGTGAGTTCCTGATCCACCAAGACTGCTTCGATCACCCTGATGGCGGTGAATATCAAGGTGAAGGTGTCCTCTGCAAAGGAGACGTGTGCACGCTGGGGGCGTGTTGCCCGCCGGACTTCCCCGACGGTGACTGCGTGGACGACGTGCTGCCGCTGGCATGTATGGCGACCTGTGGTGAGCCGCACCCCGGCGTGGCCTGCCTGGAGCGCCCCTGCGATCCAAGGGGTGCATGCTGCAACGGCGGAGACTGCACGATTGAGAAGGAGGTGGATTGCATTATCGCCGGCGGCCTCTACCAGGGCGATGATATGGAATGTCTGCTCGGGCTGTGCACGCTCGGGGCGTGCTGTCATCTGGATGGTACTTGCGAAGACGGCGTCCTGGCATCGGCATGTACGGATCCCGCCGACTTCTACCCAAATCGTGACTGCAGCCAAGAATGCTACCCGCGCGGTGCCTGCTGCAAAGAGCTAGAGTGCCTTGAGGAGCAGACGCGACAGCTATGCGAGAACGCCGGTGGCACCTATGACGGCGACGGAACCTGGTGCCGGGAGGAACTCTGTGTCGCGGTTGCCTGCTGCATGCCGCCGGATGACGAGTGCGTCGACGGGGCCCTTACACGACAGGAATGCGAAATGTACGGCGGTGTGTACCTGGGTCCCAACGCTGTGTGTGGCGATCTCGACGTTTGCACGCGCGGGGCGTGCTGCCGGGCGGACGAAACCTGCGCGATGGACGATACGATCGGGGTGTGGTGTGAGGACCCGGATGATTTCCAGCCCGGCGCAACCTGCAACGACTGTGTCGGTCGCGGTGTCTGCTGTGTGCCCGGCAATGAGACCTGCTACATCATGACCCAGGAGGTGTGCCAACTGGACGAGGGCGGCAGGTATGGCGACGATGCGACAGTGTGCGAACCTTCCGACATGTGCCAGGTGGGTGCTTGCTGTATGCTCGACGAAAATTGCGGCGACAGAACACGTTTGGACTGCGAACTTGCCGGCGGCATTTACGTGGATCCTGGAGCTATTTGCGATGATACCATCGACTGCGCCCGCGGAGCCTGCTGCGATTGGACCACGTACATCTGCGAGGACTTTGTCACCTTCGGAGAGTGCCAGGGGTTCGACCAGGAGTGGACCGGGAGCGTTCTGTGTGCTGACCTTGACCCACCGTGCGTGCCGCCAACCGGGGCCTGCTGTATTGATGCGACCTGTTGTTTCGTAATGACCGAATCGGAGTGTGCAGATGCCGGCGGCTGCTACCAGGACGATGACACCCCGTGCGAACCGAATCCATGCCAGCAAGTGTCCATCTTGTCATCTGACCCACCCGATTGCGCGCTCGACGCCCGTCAGCCGTCGAAACCGGATGGATCGGAGCTAGCCGGGTGGAACTCGATCCTGATCACCTTTTGCGGCGATACGTCTGGTCTAACCATCCAGGATTTCAGCCTCGAAATCCCCCATGGGTCCATCCCGGGGCCACCGGCTAACGTAATCCCGTCCGGGAATGACGTCACGGTCCTCTTTCCCCAGATCATCCCGACCGCGGCGTGGAGCTGTGTCGTCTACAACGTTGACGAAACGAAGATCTGTCTGGGCTACATGCCCGCGGATGTCAGCGGCGACGGCACGAGCGCTCCGGCGGACATCTTATACTTGATCGACTGTCTCAACGGTGTCAGATCATGCGAAAGCCGGCAGTGCGACGTCGACCGCAGTGACCTGTGCGGGCCGCCGGACATTTTGCGGGTGATCGACCTGCTCAACGGCGCAGGCGATTACGAAGCCTGGCTAAATCGTTCGATCGCCGCCTGCCCAAGCGCACCGTAACTACTTTGCTCAGACTGTCCGGTTCGTTGGCTGCGATTGACATTCCGCAGTCTGCGCAGACTTCAAGTCTGCGGCTCGGGATCGACAAATCGGTCATTTTGACTACTTTGAAAACGCGCGGGCGGTCCCATCCGGACTCGGCGTCCCCCGGAGCTGACTATGGTTGGGTATTATCGTTTGTTGTGTAATGGCCGGCCCCTGTGCCGGCCGTAACCTGTCGCTTGTGGGCAACGCCCACGTGGTAGGACAAACCGCTACGCGAAAACGGAGAGCAGTCTACCCGGTAAGCGTGGCTTCCGCTTCCGTCACTTGGTCAGTGAGTGTGGACCGGAGCTCGTCGAACTGTTGGTAGGTGATCCCGAGGGGGTCCAGCATATCTTCCGTAACGACCGAGTGCTGCGCGGTAAGGTAGAAGCCGATTTTCTCTTGGCAGCACAGTACGTCGGCAAGGTGGATGAGCGTGGCTATGTTCCTCAGCTCGACGCTCAGCGCCTCGGGATTGTGATGGAACCCGACGGCGGCGCGCAGATGCCGCGGGAACTTCCATTTGGTTGTCAGGCCGACGCCGAAGGCCTGATGGTCAGCGCCGATTACCTGTCGCTCGCACTCCAGAAAATCGATGTTGGCTCGCTCGCAACGATTGATCACCTCCGCAAACTGATCGGGGAAGACCTGACGCTCCACCAGGGTACCGATATCGTGGATCAACCCGGCAACGAAGACCTCGTCGCTCATCACCGGGTGAGGTGATAATCTGGCCATGGTCCTGGCGGACACCGCAACCGCTACACTGTGTCGCCAAAGATCGGCGGCGCTGAACTGTTCGGATATGCGCCGTCCCTTGAAGAGCCGCGCTATCGACGCGGCGATCGCAATGTTCTTGACTGCCGACAGGCCCAGGAGAATGATCGCGCGATCCACACTGGCCACTTGTCCCGGCAGGCCGTAGAACGCCGAGTTGACGACCTTCAGCACCTTGACGGACAGTGCCGGGTCATTCTTGATCACCTCATGCAGGTCGCGCGCCGTGCTCTTGGGGTCCTCAACGATCTCGATGATCTTGATGGTAACTTCGGGAAGTGTTGCGATGTCGCCGACCGCCGCTAAAGCCTTCTCGACGATCACCTTGGCGTTATCGGCTGTTTCTACAATCATAACTCATCCTCGCACCTGTATCCCAGTATTGGTGTCGGCGCTCGTTCAGCCAGTTTGTGAGTTTATCGTCAGGCCGCACCTAGCGGATTAGGTTGGGTTGACCTACCGGGAGCAAAGTGTTGACCTTTCGCCGGAAATGTTCGTCAAGCGGGAGCTTGGCGAGGATTTGTGCGATGCGCGTCCCTGCCTGACCGTCGCCGTAAACGGTAGCCCTTCCGATTATAGGCCTTTTGCGAAGGGCCTTTTGCAGTGCCCCGCGGATTGAGGCCAGAGACTCGTCGGCGTCGACCACCCAACGTCCGTTTCTCTCCCGCCCCTGCTGGCGAGGACCGATATTGACCGACGGCGTGCCGGCGCCGGCTGCTTCAACGATCCCGCTGGAGGAGTTGCCCACAAGCACGTCGGCGCCAAGGAGCATGCGCAGATAACGGTCACGATCCAGCGATCGGACGACCTGGATCGCGCCGTTGCCGACGCGTCGGCAGTGTACCTCGATCGCTTCTACAATGCCGGTGTGCCCACGATCGCTGTTCGGGTAGACGATCGTCCGCGTAAGTCTGACCTCTTCGACGGCCTTCAAGATTGCGTTCATCACCCGCCGCTCTGTGGCCGGCTTGCGGCCAATCGGATGGTGTAGGATCAGCGCGTGACCGGTTCGTTTCCGTGGGCCCTTCGCCTCTCCGGCCAGACGCACGAGGCGATCGAGGCCCGGAGCCCCGACCCAGTGTACGCGATCGGCGGATTCACCCATGCGAATGATCCGTTGTCGTGCAGCCCGTGTTGCTGTCAGGTGAACGTGGGCCAGCTTGGTAATGGCGTGCCGGAGACAGTCGTCAAAATCCCCGGGTGCGATGTCTCCGCCGTGGATGTGTCCAACCAACCGGCCGGTAGTCACGGCTGCCAGGGCGCCGGCCATCGCTTCGATTCGGTCGCCAAGCACGACAACGATGTCCGTCCTGGCTTGTTCCAGGAACTTGGCGATACCCAACACGCCTCGCGAGAGACCAGCCGCTTGGTCCAATGGGCCATCGTCGCCGGTCTGCATTCTCACCCGCGCATCTATGTGCCATCCGTCGCGGACGATCTCATCGACCGTATGGCCGAACTTGCGGAGCAAGTGCATCCCGGTCACTACCACCTGGAGCCTCAAGTTGTCCTGCTTCTTGATTGCATCCATGGTGGACCGTAGCAACCCGTAGTCGGCGCGCGTTCCGGTGATCACCGCGATCCGGCGCGTACGCCGACCACGTTTTGTCGAGTTCATCGGATCATGTCCCATGACAAAGTCGTGTCACACACAATGTCGACCGCCGCACGGCGCCCTTTAAGAGAACCCAGGTCGCCGGCGGGGATGCCCGTGCCGGGACGCTTGACCGTGAGCATCTCGGCGGTGAGCCGCGCGCCCGCGGGGATGTCCACGGCAGCAACAACACTCTTGCTCGCGACTGCCCGCACCTCCGCCTCGCGATCGGTCATACCCAGCCTCCCATCGCCGAGAATCCGTTCCATGCGGCGCACGCCCGCGACGTATTCCTTGAGCTGTGAAGGTGCCAGCGACATGGCGTGGTCCGGCCCGGGTGCCGACGGATCGAGCGTAAAATGCTTCTCCAGCACGCAAGCCCCGGCCGTCACCGCCCAGCCTCCGATCTGCGTCGATGTGGTGTGGTCGCTGAAACCACACGGAACGCCAAAGGTCTGCTCCAACGAGGAAATGGCGTTGAGATTGGCTGCTTCGATCGGCGTCGGATAGCTGCTCACGCAATGCATTAATATCAGACGTTCAGTCGCCCCCATGCGGCGTAAGCTCTCGACAGCGGTCTGAATCTCCGGTTCCGTTGACGCCCCGGTGGACAAGATGATCGGTAGCCCAGTGGCCGCAGCCGTCTCGAGAAGCAGAGCGTTTGTCAGGTCCGTCGACGCGATCTTGATCGCCCTGACGTCGAGCTCCACGAGTTGCCCGACCTGAGCCTGACCGAACGGCGTGGCCAAAAACATGATAGAGCACCGGTCACAGTGCTGTTTGATCCGGCGAAACGCATCAGGCGAAAGCTCAAGGCCGGCCAACATCACTGCCTGAGAATCCTCACCGCAGCCCTCCTGCTGATACCGCGCAGTCGCGGCGGAGGCAGTGACCAGATCGGCTGCGCGAAACATTTGAAACTTGACGGCATCGGCCCCGGCGTCCGACGCCACATCCACCATGCGAAGCGCCGTATCGAGGCAACCATTGTGGTTGACACCCGCCTCAGCCACGATGAACGTGCGCTGACCAGGTCCGATTTGGTGACGTCCTATTGTCACCGGTTTGAGGAAACCTTGCACCTCGTCGCGTCTTGATGCCGTCCCGCTGGCCCGCCGTCGCAGGATCGCCTCGGCCAGATCAAGATCAATCGGTTCATCAATATCAACGGCGTCTTGGGGGTGTTGGACCAAAGCCCGGCGATCCCGGCCCAGAAATGCCTGATGGTCGTCCGGTTGTTCCAGCGCTGCAAACAGCGCTTCCCGGGTCACCACTGCCACAGCGCCGTCATGGTAATACAGTGGCTCGAGGTCCTGCCGTCGATAGACACTATTGGGCCGAAGCTGCGACATCCGGTCACCGTCTAGCCGATGAAGCCAATCGGGATGATGCTTCGTCAGCGGTGCGACGCTGCGTACGGAATCCGCTCTGGTATGGATCAGATGTTCGATGGCCTGGTCGATCAGGCCGTCTGCGCGAACGGGGATGTTGCCGTATAGGAGGACAACGATGTCCGTGCGGATGCCGTGTTGGCCTTCCCAGCGTTCAACAGCGTGACGAGCCGCAGCGTCTACGGTGGCTGCGTCACTAGCGAGGTCGGCCGGGCGGTCGATAACCTCAATCCCGGCTCGTCGGGCGATCGCTGTAGCAGGCTCTGAATCGGTTGTAAGGACCGCGGCGGTCAGGAGCCGGCTGGCTGCAACGTGGTCGAACGTGTATTCGATCATCGGTCTGCCGAGGAGGCTGCGCATGCATTTCTCGGGCAGCCCCTTGCTGCCGGCGCGCGCCAGAATGACTCCCAAAGCGTTCATGGCCACAACCATTATCGGTCGCTTCCAGCGGGGTGCTTGATCGTGTGCTCGGGTAACCGGCTGCTGGGTGTGGGCATAGGTCGATTATCGTGGTTGTCACGGGCGTTGGACCGAGTTGGATGGGTCAGTCGGCCAGGGCGTCAGCCAGGGATGGAGCAAGCACTTCGCGCAGCCGGGAAAGCGCCCGCCGCTCGATCTGTCGAATACGCTCTTTGGTGACCCCGAATCGTTGGCCAATCTGCTCCAGGGTCAACGCCCCGTTCTTGCTGCCCAGCCCGAAGTGGCTGCTGACGACCTCGCGCTCGCGCTCATCCAGCGCGCCCATGCCGGCTGCGATCGCTTCACGGATGTGGCGTCGATCGCTTTCGCTAGCAGGCGCGGCCCGACGGTCGGGTGCTGCCTCAAGCAGCTCGTCTTGGCCGGTAACGTATCGCGAGCAGCGGTAACGTTGTTCGGGGATCGACCGGGCGTAGTTTTTCATGATCGCCCAGGTGGCGTAGGTGCTGAACTTGGTGCCCCGGGTGTGGTCGAACTTCTCAACAGCCCGCATGAGCGACATATTACCGTCACTGATCACTTCGAAGAAGTTGGGTGACCAGCCGACGTGCTTCTTGGCGATGCTCACCACCAGCCGCAGATTCGCCCGGATGATCCGTTGCTTGACGGACTCAAAGTGCTCCACCAGGCAGCGAAGCGTTTCGTAGCGCGATTCGGTGATCTGCTCCGGCTCGAGCCCTTTCAAGATCTTGGCCACCTTGTACTTGAGATAGTTGTATCGGCGGAACAGATCGTGCTCTTGCTCACGCGTCAGCAGGGGCGTCAGATAGAGCGATCGCAGGTAGGGAGGTGTGTCTCTGGGAAGCCGCGGCGCAGGAGCGTTGTCAGCAGGTGGTTCCGGCGCCGCCAGGATGATCGCGTCGGCATTGGGGGCGTCCCACAACTCGTGGGGAATGTAATCCCAGCGCAACTGCGACCACTTGCGCACCTGAACCTGACGCAGGACTTGCTCGATCTCCTCCACCGGACACTCAAATGCCCGGGCGATTGAAGCGGTCGATTCGCCTGCCTCATGACAGCGCCAAATGGCCAGTTGGCGCTCGCACCAGGGCTCTTGCCCGTTGTTGCTGAACAATGCTACGTCAGGATGGGCCTCATCATACCGCCGCAGCGTGTAGCGGATGGTCTCGACGGCCCGCCCCATCTCTTCCGCAATCAGGCGCGCAGCCGCGTGTAGCTTGACCGGGCGTTGCGACCGAAGCTCTCGGGCGCGTTCCACGATGCGATTGCGCTCCGATGCGGTAAGCTGCTTGAACGACGTGCCCTTCGCCACCATGTCCCTGTGCCGATCGACGAACCGATCGATGATTCGCTGCGGGAAGGCTAGGCGGTTCACGCCGTCTTCAAACACCATGCGAATGCCCATCAGACCGCGGTCGCGCCAACGTCGAATCGTCTTGGTGCTGACATCCAGCTCCTCGGCGATCTGCTGATGGGTTTTGTACGGCTCCTGCAGCTCGCTGACCGGGACGGCTGCCCTGCGGCTGATCACTTCGGCCATGGTGACAAGGTCGCTGATCAGCGCCTTGCCGGGGATCGAAAAGCCGGTCGTCACCGGGCCGCGCTTGCGGTACTTGGTAATGTGGTAACAGACGAACTCGAACGGATAGGCCCGGTCCGGCTCAGTCAATTCGAGCAGTTTCTCGATCCCGCGGATCTGCTCCATCCTCAACCGGCGCGGCGATCGCGTCAGTTGATTAGCCAGGTCAGCGATGTCACTGTTAAAGAACTTGGGCATTGAGCGTTCCGGGTATCAGACGCTGGCGATCACGGTCGTACGGCTTCCTGCGCGGCGTTCACTATTCTCTGCAACGCGCGGCGTTGCCCTGCTTGGCCCGGCTGGCGGTGGCCCGAGGTCACGCATGGCCCCTCACAGCCGGCGAATGAAGGCGGCACCTAAGCCTAGATACCACCATACCTATATTATCGCTCGGCAGAACCGCTCGGTCAACCGAAGTGACACTGCCCCGGCCACCGCAAGGCCAGCAAGCACGCAGTAATTACATTCTGGATGAAAACAACGCTCTCAGGCTCTCAGAGAGAGTCTGACGCGCCCGGATATTACCGTTCTTCCAGACGGCTTAACCGGGAAACAAAGGGTTGAGCGAATGCTGCATCCTCCCGGCCCTGCACGGCATTGCGGTAGGCTTCGATCGCCTCACTCACATAATCCTCATGCCCGAACAGTACAAGAAGATAAGTCGCCCCGGCAGCCTGAGCGGTGACGGTCCAATGACGCTCGGTCTTGTCGTGAACGCGTTTCAGAACATCCATGGCTGCTTTGATTTCGTCGATGCCGGCGTCATGGGCCTTCTCGGCCTTGGTTCGTTCGCTCTCCGCGTCCGCCTCGCTCAGTTGGAGGGGCTGGGCAACCTTTGCCAAGAGGTCAATGTTCTGCGTGTAAGCGTCGTATCTGGCGTAGTGCATCCACGCTTTGGCCAGGTGCGCATCCGCCTCCAGGGCGGCCACGTATCCACCCATCCACCCATCGCGGAGACGGCTGCCATAGGCGGACCGTTGCTGGGCCTCCTGTGAAAGCCCTTGCGTCCGCTCGCGGGCATCGTAGAGCCAGCGATCAGCGTAACCCGCAGCTTGCTTTGCGGTCCGCAGGGATCGATCGAAAAGCTCGAACGCTTCATCCTCGATGACGTAGGCCTCCGAGTCGATACGATTCAGCTCCGTATAGGCTTCGGACGCCGCAGCCGCGGACCCGGCAACGCTCTGTACCGCCTGGTCCTGGGTCGCCTGGTAGGCCTTTCCCATACCTTCAAGCCGTGCTGCATCCGTGCGCAGATCCTCAAGGGTTCGTACTTGACCATCGATCGTGGCGGCCAGCACCGCCCGCTCATCTTGGAAATGCAGGAGCCCGTGTTCGACCGCAGGTCCGGTGGCCGAGTCCTCATCGAAGTGAGAATAGGTGCCGTATTTGACTGCATGAGCCTCGCGAGCCGCTTTGCGGTAAATACGGTCCTGCTCCTCAAACCCTATTCGAAACTCCTCAGCACCGTCCGGATCAGAGAAGTCGACACCCTTGGCCTTAAATTCATCCATGCCCTTGAGAGCTTGTTCGGCCCGCTCTTCGGCAGTGAGCAATCGCGCTTCCAGATCATCAATCCTGGCATCGAGAGACGCCAAGGCCCTGCGGTCCTCACCGATGGCCGCTTCCAGCTCGGCTGCTTTACCCCCCAAAGCGTCGATCTGTTGGCGGATCTCGCTGTCGGCAACGAGCGTGCTCATGGATTGGGATTCCACGGCATCGCTCGCCAGCCCGATCAGTTCGCGGCGGTGCCGATGGCTCTCACGACGTTTAAGCTGTGCCTGAAGGCGTTTGGCCAGACCTTTGTGATAGAAAATCACGCTTTTGAGACGATTGGCCTCCGCGTGGGATCGTGACGACTCTCCACCTTTCGTGACGGCCAGTGCCCGGTCCACCGCGCGCTCCGCGTCGTTCAGTAGCTCCTCGTTCTTGCGGATCAGTCCAGCCGTCTTGGCCAGCCCGGTCCGAATCTGGGAGGGAAGATTGCCGTACCCTGCCCGGGCGGGTCTGGGCATCCCTCCTTCCGGCCAATCAACCGGCGGATAGGCTTCCCACATCGCCGCGTGCAACTCCTGGTAGTCATCGGCCACATCATCTGAAAGATCTTCCGGGTCGGACGTAAGCCCTTGATCGGCAAGTTGATCCGTCAGCAGGACCCCGTAGGAGAGACTCGCGTTGTACTTGTCAAGCAACCGCCGGGCACGCTCCAACTGAACCGACGCTTCGGACTCTACGATCTGACGAGCGTCCTGGAGCACTGGCAGCAGGAACCACCCGATGCCGCACATCGCGATGGCTCCCATCGACACGATGAACGTTACGATGTTCTTGTTCACGGTACGCTCCCAATTTCTCCATTGCGTCTGCAACGGGCTCACAAGGCCGGAGACACCGCGCAAATCGCCTGAGTATTGTAATCCCGACGGGCAGGAACGCAAAATCCGCGGTTGCAGCGAGCGCCTCGCTCCCGGTGCCCCGGTACGTGGGATGAATGGAGCCCCGGTATGCAGCTATTCTGTTGGACCCGGGGTCTACTCGACTTCGAGAATGTCGATATCGATCGCCCCAATCTTGAAAAGCAACGGCAGGCTGAGGTCAGCCAGGCCGGTATTCTTGAGCGATGAAGCCGCAAATGCGATGCGCGTGGGGCTGCACACCGTCTCTTTTAAGGCCGCGTCGACATCGATCCACCGTCCGTCAATGTAGAACTGCGTCCACATGTGATAGCCGAAGATGTCGTCCTGGCCTCCGAACACCGGCACGTAGGCCAGACCAACCACCACGCGCGACGGCAGGCGGTTGAGGCGACCCAACGCCGCCAGGAGTACGCTGTGTTCGCTACAGTCGCCTTCTTTGGTGCGGCAGACCTCGCTGGCGGTGGCGAAGCCGACGTTCAAGGTCTTAGCTTCTACATAGTCGGTGACGAAGCGGCGCAGCTTGTCGGCAAGGGCGTATGGATCGGTCTCGCCACCGGCGGCGCGCCTGGCCAGTTCGATCAGCTTGGGGTCGGCGGTGTTGATCATCAGGTTGGATTCAAGATATTCGGCGAGTTCATCGGCCTGTAGTTCATTCGTTGCCCTGGAGTCCGCGCGGGCTAAAGCCTGCGGCCGGTTCGTCTTGTGTCGCTGCCGCGTTACGACCAACTCGACCCAACGGTCCGTTTGTTCACCCACAGCCTGCATGCCGGTGGTGGGCAGCCCGGTCAGGTCGATATCCGGCTTGGTGGCTCGGACACGATACTTGACCCGGTTCGTCGATTTCGCATCGATTGTTCTTCCGGCCTTGATGACCGTTTTCATGAAGATTTCGGGCGGGACGAAATCGGTGAGTGCCGTTTGCTGATCGGTGGTCAACACCACCATGTCGCCAAAGCCCGTGGAAATGACTGCCTTGAGCGCCCACCCGTTCCTGTCGACCCAGGAGACCGACTCGATCGATCCAATCAGTGACTTCAGCGTGACAGAGACTCTCTGCCCGCGTTGGCGCTTGCCGCGGTGTTCGAATTCCTCCCAGTCACCGACTTTAGTGGCGGCGCTCACCGCGCCGTCCAGGCGGAGCTCCGGAGTGTATGTATCGAGCGTGTACTCGGTGCCGGGTTTGAAACCGCGCAGGAGGCTTTCCCGGAACATTCCCCAAGCCATCACCGCACCCTTTGGATAATCGAGCGTCTGCGTTTGCTCCATGCCATACTGGGAACTCACGATGGTCACCCGGCCGTTTTTAACCGTGCCTTTTGTGGAAGTCTTTATTAGCGAAAGGTCCATTTCTGAGCTGAAGGTGACAGGCACGCCGGCGAGTGTCTCCGTCGTGGTTTGCACCATGCGAATATCCACGGGGCTGTCAGCCCGGCCAATCTTCATCTGTGTGGTGGCCTGGGTGTGTATCAGGTCGCCCTCGCGTGCCATTGCGTAATGCATGTATCCGACCTTCCCACCGGCCATGTAGACTTCAGCCCACTCGTCGAGGAAGCGGCCCTGAGCTGGATTGTTGGGGTCCACCTGGGCTGCAAGGGCAGCGCCGATCTGAAAAAGGCTACATGTGAGTACGGGGAAAAATGCACTAAGCCGTTTCATACATCCGTCTCCTAAGCGCGTTTAATTAGTATACCGCTTATCGCCCGGACGCTGTCGGATCTTGCATAAATTGGTACGTGTTCGGTTTAGGGATGGGACCAGCCATAGGGACATTCTCTCGATTTAGGGCCAGGCAATCGATGTTCCCGTGACTTCACAGAATCGAACGGGGCTGCGACTGTGGCACCGCCGCATAAGGTGAGCTTGACCGGTGCGGGGGCGCGATCTATCCTGGAATAGTGTGTTCGTTGAATCAAGTGGCGGAGCCTCCGCCCGTGGCTGGAACCAACACCCCAGATTCAGTGACGGCCAAACCAGGTGCGACCTGCCATCCACTTGGCCCGATTGTGTACCGTCTCGATTCCAGGCGACCCGGTACAGCCCGGTTGATCGCGGCAGTTATGCTTGGCGGGTGTACAGCCCTTCTGTCGGTTGCAGCCTGGATGACGCCCGCCGGCGAAGGGATGGGCTCGCACCAGCAGCTTGGCTTTCCGCCGTGCAGTATGCTCACGCTCGTTGGCTACCCCTGCCCGACTTGCGGTATGACCACCGCATTCGCCTTCACCGTGCGAGGCGAACTGCGTTCCGCTTTTAACGCCCAACCGGCCGGTCTCGTCCTGGCCCTGATAACAGTGATTGCTGCTTCCCTATCGCTTAGCATCGTGGTTACGGGCAAGGTGTGGGCGGTCAATTGGTATCGGGTGTCACCGACACGTGTGACGCTGGCCGCGGTGCTGCTTGTGCTGGGCGGGTGGGCCTACAAGCTGGCGGCGGGCCTGATGTTTGGAACGCTGCCCGTGGGACGTTAGCGTTATGTCTTACGAGTCACGGCGAGTGTCCTAATCCGAACCGCGGGCTTCACAGGCTGTCGGAATACCTTTCCTCGGCGACTCGTTCGATGGCCCGTTGGTCGGCGGAGGGTAGTCGGTTGGTTTGCCCGCATAGCAGCGGGACCGATTCGCTACCCGAGGGCACGTTCGACCCTATGCGAAGCCGAACCTGCGGGGGAAACGCTCCCCGCCCCCGATCTACAACACCGCCGCCACCTCCTTCCAATGCCTGAGCAGAACATCCACATGATTCCCGGGGTCGGGGCCGGACCAATACACTGATAGCCGACCGCCGAAGGCCCTGGGTGCCCGGTCCCCCGATGAATCGGGATCTTCGACTTTCCAAGGGTGGGGAGCCGATCGACGCGCACTCGCACCGCGCTGGGGCTAATAGGTGACGGCTTTCAGCCCCCCCCCAAAAAAAATCCAAGGGAACGCGAAGAAACCGGACTCCTAAATCGAGCCCGTGTGGCCGGATGGGCCATACGACTGCCTTGCCTCCCACTTCGCGCAGGCATATAACCCTGGCTGTGGTGGCTCTTGAAGTGAGGACTGGCATGAGACTTGTCTTTCATCGGGTACCGAACAACCCACTCCTGACGCCGGCCAGCATGCCGTTCCCTGCAGCGGCGGTGCTGAACCCTGGCGCCGCGGAGCACAACGGCGAGGTCGTTTTACTTCTTCGCGTCGAGGACCACGCGGGCTACTCGAGCATCTACGTTGCCCGCAGCAGGAACGGCGTTACCGATTGGCAGATCGAGTCGGAGCCGATCCTGCGCTACGGCCAAGACAGGTGGCGGTACGAAATGTGGGGGTGCGAGGACGCACGGGTTACATACCTCCCCGAGGAGAAGACGTGGTACATCACCTACACAGCCTATTCTTCGCGCGGGGCAGCCGTGGCGATCGCACGCAGCGACGATCTGGTTAGGGCGGAGCGCATCGGGCTGATCTTCTCGCCGAACAACAAAGATGCCGCCTTGTTCCCACGTCGGTTCGATGGGCGTTGGGCCGTGCTCCATCGCCCCGATGCGGGTGGCATCGAGCACATCTGGTCAGCCTATTCGCCGGACTTGGTCCACTGGGGTGAGCCTCATTGCGTGTTGCCCGAAGGGGATGGGGCGGCATGGGATGCGGTCAAAGTCGGTGCGGGTCCACCGCCGATTCTAACCGAGCACGGCTGGCTGCTCATCTACCACGGCGTCAAAGGATACGGCGGACACCTCATCTACCGTGTCGGCGTTGCACTGCTGGATAAGGACAAGCCCTACCGGATGATTGCCCGTTCAGCCGATTGGGTCTTTCAGGCGGAAGCGCCGTACGAGTTGTCGGGTCTCGTGCCTAACGTAGTTTTTCCAACCGGCTTGCTCGTTCGCGGTGACGAGCTGTGGTTGTACTACGGCGCGGCGGACACGTACGTCTGCCTCGCAACGGCAAAGCTCGCCGACGTCCTGGCTGTGCTCCGCCCGTGACTACGCCTCCGGGAGCACGAACCCTTCGGCAAGGGTCGCTGGAGATCAGCGGAGCTGACCCCTTGAGAGACAGTCATGGATGCGCACCAGAAGGTGCTCTTTGTCGATGTTGGAACGACTTTCTACAGGATTGACCGATTCGCCGTCGGGAAGCCCTTCTTCGGCCCCATCGACCTGGGGCTGCACCTTGCCGGCAAAAACAACTCCCTGAATATCGGCGCGGGGCTGCTGGCCGGCTCCATCCTTCCGGGATCGAACCGGCTGATCATCACCGGCTTCTCGCCGTGCTGGGGTGGGTTCTTTGTCTCCACGATGGGTGGGGCGGCGCTGGTCTTCGACAATCTCGGTCTCAACATGCTCTCCATCGTAGGCAAAGCCCCGGCACCTTCCATACTGTATCTCAATCGGAGTGGCGGCGAGGAGGTTCGCGTAAGGATCGTCCCTGTCGACGTTCACAAGGTCTGGGGCGAGGGCCGCAGAGGGGTCTACGCGCTCATGGACCACGTCCTAGATCGCTTTGGTGAACACTATCCGACCGACCCGCGCATCCTCGCCGTCGGGCCGGCGGCGGGGACGACTGACTTCGGCGCCATCGCCTCCGTCCCGATCGTCAAGGGGGAGCTGACGCATGTGGACACCTGGGCGGGGCGCGGCGGCTTCGGCTCCAAGCTCCTCCAGGACCATAATATCGCCGCCGTCATCTACGGCGGTACGTTCGTCGACGAAGATTTCCGAGATCGGAAGGTGGCCGACCAGTGGTTCGTGGACAAGTACCAGAAGAAACTGAAGGCCAAGGACTTTGAAGCCACTGCCAAGTACCGCTTCGAACCGCGTTTTGAGACCGGCGGTACGTTCGGCGTCAACTTCGCTACTCTGGGCGGCAACATGCTGTCGTTCAATTACCGCAGTATCTACGCGAGCGAAGATGAGCGGCTGGCGCTTCACAAGGAGTTCATCGTAAATCACTATCTGAAGCAGTTCAATGAGGAGACCATTCAGCCTCAGACCCAGCGCACGTGCGGCGAACCCTGCGCCGCGGTCTGCAAGAAGATGCACGGCGAATACAAGAAGGACTACGAGCCGTACCAGGCGATGGGCCCGCTTGCCGGGATCTTCGACCAGCGCGCTGCTGAAAAACTCACGCACCACGCGGACATGTACGGATTCGACGCCATTTCGGTTGGAGGCGTCGTGTCATGGCTGATGGAGTGCCTCTCTGAGCGCGTGCTAACCCCGGAGGAGCTTGGAGTCAGGGACCATCCCGTATTCTCTCCCGACGGTTTCAACGTCGTTTCGGATTCGATGCACAATGCCGACATTGGGGTAGGTCTGCTCGACTCGATCATCGGGCGGCGGGGCATTCTCGATCTTGGGCAAGGTGCCCGCAAATTCGCCCGACGACTGTCCCGAGACAAGGGGAGGGGCGTGCTTGATCCATTCGTATACAACGCCTTTGCCCGCAAGGGGTGGATGGTGCCCAACCAGTACTGGACGCCGGGAGCCCTGTCACCGATGGCCATTATGGGCAAGTACTACATGTACTACGGGTATGACTTTCTTCCGCCGCGCGAGTTGGGCCGGATGAACGCCGAGCGACTGCGGCAGGAACTGGTCCTGGATAACACCGGCATGTGTCGCTTTCACCGGGCCTGGGCCGAAGAGATGATTCCAGAGGTCATCGGATCACTCTATGGCTTGAGACAGGAATTCCTGAAACAGATTGCCATCACAGCCAGCCGTGTCAACAGCAGAAACGCTTCGGTCTTCTGGGAGTCGCAGCGAACCATCGATTGTGTGTACCTGTTCTTGAAGAGAAAGCAAACGGTCGATGGCGAGAATGACCCCGAGTTGGTCAAGTGGATAGAACGTTTCGAGACCGACAAGCAAGAGGCGGCCCTCGGTTTCTGGTACGAGATCCACAAGGGTATTCTTGAATCGCTCCGGGAGTTGTAGCGGCTTCGCCCATGCGGCACAGCAGCCACTCCTCGTCACGTCCGGAGCCAAGGATTATGATGCGGTCGTTTTTGGGACGGGCGAGACGGTATTCGGTCCGAGTCTTGGGCATTATGTTGCGTTCGCGTGGTGCACCGACCTCGCCGCCGGTAGAATCCCTCTTCGGAATACCAGTGCACCTAATACTAGGGAGCCCGTGCGGATGGCCAAGAAGGCTTCGAAGAAAGCTCGAAAACGAGTGACAAAGAAAGCCGCGAAGAAACCTTCATCGCAAAAAGCCCCGAAGAAACGAACGGCTTCAGGCACTCGCCGCAAAGGGATCTACACCGAGTATCTTGACGCTCAACTTGATTTCAAACAACTTAACGAAGAAAGAAGAAAACAGCTCGCTAGGATTGCTCAGATTCGTCAGCGCGATGTTCTAGTCTACGCCGCCGATGCTCGCAAATCGCAGCACGCCGAGGTCAGCATCGTCCACGACGACCTCCTCGCAATCAACGACCAGCTCTCCGTTCTGTCCGGGAAGGATGTGGACGTCATCCTTGATACGCCCGGAGGCTTTGCTGAAGTTGCAGAGGACATCGTCAAGCTTCTACGGACAAAGTTTGACCGAGTAGGCTTTATCATCCCCGGTCAAGCCAAGAGTGCTGGCACCATTATGGTCATGTCCGGCGACGAAATCCTCATGGAGCCAGCATCCTCGCTAGGGCCGATTGACGCTCAGGTAACCCGGCAAGGCAAAGTCTTTTCTGCTCACGCGTTTCTCGAAGGCCTTGAGAGAATCAAGGAGGAGGTTGACCAAACGAACAAGCTCAACCGTGCCTACATTCCGATACTTCAGAGCATTTCACCTGGAGAAATCCAGGCCTGCGAGAACGCACAGAGCTTCTCAAAATCGCTCGTATCCGAGTGGCTGCAACGATACAAGTTCAGCCGTTGGGAGACTCACTCAGACACCGGCCAGCCCGTAACCGTTGAGGAGAAGAAGGCTCGAGCCGAGGAAATCGCTGCCAAGCTCTGCGACCACAGCCGGTGGCTCACCCATGGCAGGTCGATAAAGATTGAGCACCTACGTGAGATGCGCCTCATCATCATCGATTACTCACAGAAGAAGGACCTCTGTGATTCCATCAGGCGGTATCATGTCCTGCTTCGGATGACGTTCGACGGGACACCCATTTACAAGGTCTTCGAGACTCCCTCGTCGCAAATCATCCGCCACGTTGTCGTTGGCCAGCAGCCCACAAAGCCAACCGACGTCGTGTGCGAACTAGAGGTCGAGTGCAACCAGTGCCACACCAATACCAAAATACAGGCCAATCTGGGGCAAAAACGGCCGATAAAACCCGGCTTCATCGCGTTTCCAAGGGACAATCGGTTCATCTGCCCCATCTGTGCAGCAGAACGGCCCCTAGACGAATTACGTAGGAACATAGAGGGACAAGCGAAGTTGCCGATTGTATAATACCTGCGGAGGAGACTGATGTCGGACAAGCCCGAAGCCAGCTTCAGCGTTGTCTTCAAGAAACTCGGCGAGTTCAAAGACTCGGACGAGGCCAAGGAAGCCGCAGCCGTTGCAGATGAGGCAGAAGAGATTCAGGAGCTGAGGCGCATCATCGAGGAAGCCAACACCGCAGATTGCGTCGAGTTTGCCACCACTTGACCATCCTATCCAACCGTAAACTGGGCACGGACAATCTCCAGTCGGCTTGCTGAGTTCGGCCGTCTCGGTCGTGCTTGGTTGCACGATGCCCTTCCGCAGATTTTCGACCCACCCCCTCGGAAGTGCCGGATTGCGGTTCGAACCGAACGATGCAACCGTCCCGCCGAACCGGCTTGTACGCCCCCCATCTTTGTGCTAAATAAAGGACGTTTCTACCCCCCGACGCCGCACTCACCGAGCCGTCGCAGCGATCTTACCACCAAGGAACTCAGATTCCCCCTTGAGAACTCGTCCGGACTGCCTCTGGAAACTGCGGCGAGTCTTGACTCGGTCCGTCGCTGACCACGGCCCCGGCAAACAAGTACGTCGGCGTATGACAAACCACGGTCAGTTTCGGCCAGCGGTAACGAAGGAATCGTTTGTATCCGACACGACAGACGTAGTGGCGGGAGGTGTGTCGACTCTCCAGCCCGGTGGCGTCGATCACCGCTCCCGGCTGGTCATCAATCAGGCCGCGTCATCGGGGTTTGCGAAAACCATCCGGACGAACAAGTGCAGATGGGTTACTGCCAACCTCCGGCCCAAGTGCGGAAGTCGGCTGCCCCGCCGCACTTATGAGTTTACCGCAGGCAGGCTGCTGCGGGCGCGCGGGGCGCATTTCCAGATGCGTGCGAGGAGAAGGTCGGACTGAATCAGTTCTTCGGTCTTGGTCCGCTGGCGACAACTACCTGTCACTATTGGGGGCAGCAGACGCCGCAGTCCGGCAAGGTAGTGTTAAGCCAGGGATCAAACTGTCCCGCACCGTTGAGCAAGTCGATCACACGCAGGATGTCCGGCGGACCCAACATGTCGCTGTGGTCGACATCCTCGCTATAGATGCCCCACGGCGATGTGGCTACACCGTTGATGTAGTCAATCACCCTCAAGATGTCGGAGGGGGCTGACCGGCTATCAGCGTTCACGTTGGCTGGGTGCGATGTGAAGACACCCCTGTGCCCAACACCGCCATCGTCCGTGTAGGTGATCGTGGTGACCGCTCTGGTTGAAATAGGCCGGACCAGCGTGATGGTGAAGGTGCCGTCATCGTTGTCGGCCATAACCATAATGTCGTTGGTCACACCCTCGACGGCTGTCTCGCACAGCGTCCAGCAGTCCAGGTTGTCGGCAGCTTGGGGAGCCTCAAGCTGCAGCGTGCCAATCCCCTGTGGAGTGCTTGGGTTCGAAGGTGGATGCGGCTGGCGGGCGTCCACAACGCCGCTGGGCGGGTCGGTGAACTGGACTTGGCCCCGCGGACAGTCCCCACCACAATGGACTTCAGCCCCGCAGCCTGAACCTTGATAACCCGTGGCCCCGCAATCGCCGTCCCACTCCACTTCGCAGCAGAAGGCATCACATGCACAAACCGTGTCACAGCAGCTCTCATTCAAGCAGCCGGGTGTGCCGGTCTCCGTGAAGCAATCGCCCGGTCCGGGGCACGCGACGTTATCGGGTATACCGCAGATTATCCTGAACCGGCCCGGCCCGCCTTCTGCCGGATCCAAAACACCGTAATCGGGGATCGTGCCGCCGGGGAACGTGCCAACGCGGATCAAATAGTTCTGTCCCGCCGCCGCGTCAAAGGAAACCTGCGACTGGGCCGGTATCACCTCTTCGTCATTCGGGTCGTATCCGCAGAAATCGTCGTTGCAGGTCACAAGAACCGAGTCTGTGGGTGGACAGACGCCGCAGCCCTCATACACGTTCAGCTTAGTGTCGACGTCCGTGAGACCGCAGGTCTGGATGTAAACGGTCTCGGTGCACGGAGCCGTCCAGCAGTACCAGACATCGTGGATGGTCTGTTCGTCGCCCTCGATCATGCTGCAGTTGGCGTGGGGCGGGCCGTCCGTTGTGGCGGCAGTGTTATCGAAGTCGAAGTCTCCCTCCCCTTCGATCGCTTCGGCATCGGCGCAGTGGTCGTTGGCCAGTGGGAGTAGACAATGTGACCGGGCTGTTTGAGCGCACACCTCGTCCCACTCGTGGGTACAGCAGTAAGAGTCACCACCCGGGCTATTGATCCAGCATACGGTCTCACAGCAGAATCCGTCTTCACAGCCCGGCGTATCGTGCCGGGTGTAGCAATCACCTGTTGCATCTATACAGGCGGCGCGCGGACACTCGACGTCGCTGCAGAAGGATCCCAGCGGTGCTATCTCACCGTGCAGTGTTTCACATTCGTCGGGCGTTGTGTCGATGCACCCGCCAAGCAGTGTGCAACAAGCGCCCGAGCCGCATGGGGGAACAAATGGATTGGAATCGCAGGTCGCTTCCGACGCCCAGCGACCGTCACATTGGTTCTCGGTAACGCCATCGATGCACGTGCCGGATGCATCGGTGCAGCACGCCCCCGTGGGGCCGATCCCATAGCACCGAAGGTTGGCCCCGAAGCCCCACCAGATTGTCTCAGGAGGGACCTTTTCCCACAGGTTATCGCTGTAGAGTGCACAATAGTCGTCGGTGAAACCAACGGTTGCCTGCCCGGAAACCACCCAGCCCGATTCATTCGTGGACGTCGACATGACCATCCACACCTGATCGCGCAGCTCGACGTCCTCCAGAAAGGGACCGGCGGTGAGCGTACGGACGGCGCCGTCGCGGACGTTTCGGAACTGTGTCGCGGTACCCGTAATGGGCGCCCCCGGCAGCATGTTCTCTTCATCCACCGTCCACAGTTCAACGCTGACATCATAGGCATCCGTGAAGTATGAACCGAATACCTGGATGTCGAAGCTGGACAGCTTGCACGGAGCACCGTTCCCCGTGACCTGATCGTCCGCCAGGAAGGTGCCGTAGTCGTTCCGGACGAAAACCCCGGATGCACCGTTGTTCTCGTATAGGTAGAACTGCGGCTGGCAGGGCTCCGCGGCGCATGTGGTTGCAGCGTGGAATAGTCCCGCCATCGCGGCGCACTGGGCTTCCGTGGTGTCGGCGCAGGTGGTGTAGTCCTCACCCGTGCAGCAGGCACCGGGCTGGCACGGATTGGGATCGCATGTCGTAAACGCCCCCAGCCATACGCCACTTGTACAATCCGCTTCGGTGACCTCAGCGCAGGTGGCAGCGTCGCAGCACGCCCCCGGTGGGCCGAAGGGCAGCTCGCAACTGACTTTGGCCCAGAAACCGGCGTACAGCTCGGTGCTAAGACGGAACTGGGTGCACCCTTCGCCGTAGGGAGAAGGTGGATCGTTCCTTGAAAACAGGTCACGCGTATAGCCGATCTCGCTCTCCTCAGCGACGATCCATCCGGAGTCACTTGTTGAGAAGGTGGCTGCAAGCCATACAACGCCCGGCACCTGAACCGCCGTCCCAAGGGGTATATCCAGCAAGCGCACAGTGCGATCATTAGGTACATTTATCAACTCTTCGTCGGTTCCCGGGATCATGGAGGAGCCTGGCTCGCAAGGGTCCCCGTCCCATAGGGCAACCTGCACGTCGAACGTTGGGCCGCTCGTACCCTCTCCGTACACCGCCAGAGTGTAGGAGACAACATCGCAGGAGCCGGAAGCGAGTTCGAGGTCCTCGGCCATCCTTCGATTGGCAACGGGAGGATGGTAATGCGTAATCGGGCTGATCTCGTTTCTGTACACCACCGTTCCCGGCACGCCGGCGACCGAGCCTGCGTCCGCGAACCGCTGGATCGCGGGGCTCCTCAGGCGGAGGGATTCGGCTGAGCTCGGCGCGAACCGGGGAAGAGTGTCGGTCCGCATCGCCCCGTTCGCGACAAGGTCCACGCTTGGCGACCTTTCCCCGACCGCCTCCTCGTCGGCTGCCATGGCGACCGTCATGCTCGTGGCACAGATGCAAACAGTCAGGAGACGTGCGAAGAATCTCTGAGTAGCCATGGTATCCACCGTTCCCTTTTCACGCAGCCAGCGCCGCTGAACCTGCCGGACCGTAAGCGCAACTTGCCTTCGCATTGGCCGGATACATTCTTGTTTCGGCATCCCCGCCGGCAGATGACCCTGCGTCAGCTTACAACATTCCTCGCATGACTCCATAGGTACGCACGAGGAAGGTTTACCCCATTCTTCCCTGTGATCCCAAGAGCACTCGGCGGCCCAACACCCGCTTTGATCCAGCGCCACCCGATTATCTCGAGCGTCGCTATGGTACTCCGTTGGCGTGCAACAATCTATCCATAATAGGTCTGTATCCAACGGCGAGTAAAGTGGGAACTTCGGCTTCTGATCATTCCGACAGAGATGATTGAAATGTGGATTGAACGCCGATGCGGCCATTCTCGCTTCCCGGATAATCGTGACCGGTGTTCCGAAAACATCGAGGGTAACCCACACGAGCCGCCCACCGATGGAGCATCCAGCCCCCGCACCCACCTCATCCTGGTACTCGGCGAGACCTTTCGGACCTACGCTCAGGGCAGGGGGTGTTGTGTGTGCGTATCTTCTGCTCCTGGATGGTTCTGTAGCAGCTCAATCAGCCGCACTGGATGATCCACGTAGTGGGCTGGGCAGGCCGATTCGAGATCGTCGCGGTCACGGTAGCCCCAGGTGACAGCCACGGGGACCATTCCGGCGTTTCGGGCGGTTACAATGTCGGTGGACGAGTCGCCGACAAAATAAACCTGAGGGGGCGGTCGTTGCATTTCCTTCGCGAGTTCCAGGGCCACAGTCGGATCGGGCTTGCGGCTGTCGTCCTGGCGACTGCCCCTAAACCGTACAAAAGGCCAGCGGGCCAGTAAGGCGTTGCAAATTGGATCCGTGTACTCGTACGCTTTGTTCGACAGAACGCACATCGGGACCCGTGATTCTACCAGAGCATCGAGCATCGGCTCCACGCCGGGATACAGCCGCGTCTTGTTGAGCATCCGATTCACGTACACGCCGCGGTATCGACCGACCAAGTCGGCCAACACGTCGGGATCATTGATTCCCGACGCCTGTCGGAGCAGGTTGGCCAGACTCTCGCCGATCAGCAAACGAATCCGCTGGCGCGAGACGGCCGGATGTTCGATTTGCCAGAAGACCTCATTGATGGAGTCTGTGATGTCGTCCAGCGTGTCGGCCAACGTCCCGTCCAGATCGAAGATAACGCCAGGTGCTAGCCGATCGCCATTGGCATTCATCGTTGCTGTCTCGCTGCAAGCGTCAACTGGAAACCGGCGAAGTCTTTGAGGTCGATGTCACCGATAGCGCTCGCGTCGAAGTCGAAGGCCTCGCAACCTGAGTCAAAGGGGCCGTTGTCCGGCCCGGTCATGCAGGCATCCCAGGCGGCAAAGTCGATAAGCTCGATGATGCGGTTGCAATCATAGTCGCCGATGCCGAACTCGTACGCCCCCATGTCCACACGCCCGCATAGGGTGCGTTCGTGACCGTCGGCATCCAGGTAGGGCACAAGAGGCGGGTCGGGGTCGCCGGCGTTGATCAGTGGCGAGTCCGCTGACAATCGGAAGTTGTCGTCTTCCGTGCCGGCAATGTCGTCTGCTCCGTCGGCGTCCGCAAAGAGTGGGTCGGCCCGAACGTTGCCCTCACCACCCAACGTACCGGTCCAGCCTTGTACACAACTGTAGTCGATGTCCGGAGGGTACTCCCCACCACCAAGCTGGGCGCTCTGGCTCATACCCCAGTCATCCCAGTTGCCCCAGAAGATCGACTGAGCGATTGTCGAGCCGTCCAAGCCGACCATTCCGCCACCCGTGCCGGCCGAGTTGCCCACGAATGTACTGTTAAGCACCAGGGCGCTGGCCCAGCCGTTGCGCAGCGCTCCGCCGGTTCCGGGGCTGGGCGGCCAACCCGGCCTGAGGACAAAGCCTCCGGCCGTGTTCCCGCTGAAGACGCAGTTGACCAGGATCACGCCCCAGGCGTTGTTGAACAAGCCACCGCCGGCGCTGCCTGCCGAGTTGCCGTGGAACCGACAATTGATCAGTTGTGGAAATCCCCAGGAACTGTGCACTCCTCCACCATGATAGGCCTCATTCCTAATGAATGTGCAGTCAATAATGTTCGGCGCCCCACCGGACAGCCGTAGCCCGCCACCGACGGTGTTCTCGACGAAGGTGCATGCGGTAATCGGTCTGCTCCCCTCGCTCCTCAGCCCACCGCCGCGGTTTCGGATAAAGGCACAATCCTCAATCTCCGGCTCCCCGGACCTGCTAACCAGAGCAGCCCAGCCTACCGGCGAAAACCAGCCGTTTTCGATGAAGGTAGAGTTGGCAATCACAGGATCTCCGTACCACACAAACATGGCGCTCCCTATGATGGCCACGTTGTCCGTGAACGTGCAGTTGACCACCGTGGGGCTTGCCTCGTAGGCATATAGCCCGCCACCATACAGGAAAGGCGATTCACCATTGCCCTCCCCGCCCATGATGGTGAATCCGTCAAGTAAGCCTGAGGATTCCGGTCCAACGGCACTGACAACACGGTAGCTGTTTTCGCAGCGCGTAGGCCTGCATAACTCACAGCACAGGCGTTCTGCTATGTTGGCGCACACGCCACCCCACCAGTCCTCGCAGCAGTCCGGCTCAGCCTGCGTGCAAACCAGCTCTTGGCATAGTGCGTCGTCGCATCCAGGCGTGTCGCGGCGGTTGCAGCAGTCGCTCTCACCCGGCGCCGGGAGATCATCGTCGCCGCTCAAGTCGCCGCTAAGGATGGTTTCGTAGGCCTCGATGTCACGTTCGTCAGGGTCACCGCCGCCGCATCCGGCATAACCGCCGCGGAGGGCAACGCCGCTGAGAAGTCCGAAAGTCGCCCTGCGGTCACCGGGTGCCTGATTAGCTCCCTGGTCCGGCCTGTAGATACCCTGGGCAACACGGATTTCGGTAATCGACCCGGCAGATCCAACTGCATAAGCGAGTGCGTCCTGCAAATAGACGTAAGCGTCGCACCAGCTCGAGCCGTCGTTGGCGCCGGTGGCGTCGTCGTCCACGAAGATCACGCCTTGTCCTAGCGCAGGACATGCCAGACACAGAGCGGCCAGCGCCAGCGCATACATAGAAGCTGTGCTAATCCGGAAAGGCCTTGGGAGCTGCACAAACACCGAAGTCAACCTCATCACGCACCGGTTATTTCCACCCATCTATTCTAGCAGACACCGCTACGCTTCCAGCGGCGAAAAAAACCGAGGGATCCCGCAAGCTGCCGGCGCATATGAGGCTGGGGGTGCGTCATCCGGTTCCATATCGGGGTCGATAACTCGGGAATACGGACCTCTGGTCGGCGGTTGACACGGCATCCGCCCCGTCGAGCAGTTTCCACCGAGCGGGCTCCGCCGAGCGTTTTGCGAAGATCCCGACAAGGTCGGTGATGTTGACCTTGGTACGGGCTTGTGAGATGATAAAATAAGAGGCGGTCAGAAAGGGTAAATACCGGCGGTTTGGAGCCGTAGCACATGATCAAGGCCATCGAGCTTCGCAAAGGCAGAACCATCCTCCACGAAGGGGAGCTGTCCGTCGTCCATGACGCCAGGCACGTCGCCAAAGGGAACAAGGGCAGCTACATGCAGACCAAGATCAAGAACCTGCGGAAGGGTACGATCTTCGACGTGCGGTTCAACGTGAACGATCGGATCGAGATCCCGTTCGTGGAGTCGAAGGACTACGAGTTTCTCTACCGGGACGGCGAAGACTTCATCGTTATGGACTTAGAGACGTATGACCAGATCCCGGTGGCCGCCGAACTGGTGGGCGACACGGCCCAGTGGCTCCCGCCCAACCAGAAGGTCGCCTGCCAACTGTACGAGGGGCAGATCATCTCGCTGGAGGTTCCGGTGACGGTGGAGCTGGAGGTGAGCGAGGCGCCGCCGGTGGTGAAAGGGGCGACCGCCACCAACCAGCCGAAAGAGGTGGTGCTTGAGACCGGCGCGAAGGTGCGTGTACCACCGTTCATCGAGTCTGGTCAGCGCGTCTGCGTCGATACGCGAACCGGCCAATACATCGAACGGGCCAAGTAGGCACGCTCTTGCCAAAACACACCGGGCAGGGGAAGGGTAGCGAATCACCCGGCACAAGTTCACCGGCGCAGCGGATGCAAGGTGTTCGAAGGCGCTGGTTCTTTGACGACGTTGCCCGCTGCGTTCAACTCAGCACCGGTCGGTTGACGTCCAATTCGCCTTCTATGGTTGATGTCAACTCCGACGATGGCCTTACGAAGCGATGATAGAGCCGCGGCTTTGCTTACCGAGGTTTCCGGAGATTTCGTTCAATTAGGCTTCTTCGGCAGGCCATGGCAAGAAAAAAATCAAAAATATTCAAAAAATTTTTGGTGCCCTGCGCAACCCGAATCGGCCGCTGTTTGTCCGCTTGATTCGCGTGATGTAACGTGTTCATGGTAGAGCCTTTGTTTTTCTAATCCCGAATCCAAACTCGGCTTGACTTTGTCGATCGGGCTAATGTCTCGCTTCGTTAGCTGGTTTATTTCGCAAGCCTTTGGTGCGATGAAGCTTGATAGGCACATCGCGCTGCTCACGCGTCAGACTGTGCGCACTCGAGCTCACCGGTCAGTGAAGACGATGTCGTTTTCTGCGGTCTTTTCAGTGTTTTTTGCGCACTCTACCTGCTTGAGACAAATCATCAATCTGGCTGATGTAACCGGAAACAAAACCTCTTCGACGTCGGAAGAGATCAGGGCAAATGACAAGGTTGTGACGCTCGGACTCTTTGGCGGCGCATCAGTTGTGACATCATCTCGACACGACAACGGGAGCCGCTTGTGGCAGTGCCATCATGTGTCGTTTAACGTTCGAGCGTTGTGAGAAACGGTATGGTCTGCTCAGGTCGGCACGGCGGACGAGTTTGACTCAACGTCGACAATTGCGAAAATTCTTTTGACAAAGCGCGATGATGGTGTACGATTTCGTCCAGAAAGGAGGTGATGTCCATGGCTAAGAAACGTAAGGTCGCGAAGAAGGCGGCGAAGAAGAAGGCGCCAAAGAAGAAAGCTGCCAAGAAGAAAAAGAAGAAAGGCGCCAAAAAGAAGAAAGCCGCCAAGAAGACCGCTAAGAAGGCCGCAAAGAAACGCAGAAAGAAGAAGTGATGCACGGCCCGACGGCGCGACAACGGCCACAACCTCAGGCCGGCTCTCGCCACGGCGGTCGGTGAGGTCAGAAGACAGCGCCGAACGGGCACGGCAGGACATCACAGGGCGGAAGGTGCTTCTCGCCACGGTAGTACCTTCCGCCCTAACGTTTGCGCCCCCAACGACGGGCTCTGCGCCACAATTCCGATGCCCACACATTCCCCGTCAGCTTGAGAAGTAGGCTGGTAAGCCCAGAAAAATGCGGGTTGCTGCCCATCCAGGCCAAAGGACGTGGCGATTACGGATCGGCCGGGCTACACGATTTGCACGGGACCCGCCCGGCGTTTTGCGCTTCGCGGACCGTATTGAAGTAGACGCGGTTGGTCGCCTTGATCCGCTTGACGTGACTACAGGCTATCCGATGGAAGATGGTCGAGTGGCGGCTCCCGACAAAAGGGGCCGTTGGCGTCTCCGCAAATGGAGAACGGGTCACTCTCACCGGCTTGCCTGCGATCCACAAGGCGGGTGAAGGACTCCCAGCTTCCGCCCATGCAGCCCCAATGAGCTTGGCACTCAGCAGCACTGCGGCCTCCAGTTGCGACTCGATGATTCCCGCGGCGAGATCAGCCAGTCGGTCATAATAAGTGTCAGTGGCCGCCGTGAACGTCGCGGCGTCGTCAATGCCCAAGTGGGCGACGATCTCGGCATCGATCGCCAACAACGCATGCAGGGCCCGGTGCGCATCGAGCAGCACATCGAACACCGCGTCAACCGGTTTGTCGATGGGACCATAGCGAGCTGGTGCTACCCGGACCTCGTACTCAAGCCTACTGCGGAGCCGCTGGAGCAAGCCCACCTGGCAGCGGTGCCGCACCGTGCTGTGAATGAATCTGGTGCTGGAGCCCGTACCAGTGGGCCCGCGAAGGTGATCCGAAGCCGTACCGTCACGGTCAGCCGTCGTGTTGAACGGCAGCGCCGCATCGGTGGCAAAATGCAGCAGCACGCCCGCTTCCCGGACGATGGCTTCCGTCTTGCCCGTCTGAAAGGCTTCAACCAGCATGTGGTAGCGATTAACGATGATCCAAGGAAGCAAGCCCCCGTCACGCCGGCCGTGTCTCCTAAACAGCTCCGTTGCCGCGGCGCGATCTCGCGGAAACTTGTCTGCCGCAGCCCAACGGGCAGCCGCATCATCGGTGTCGGCGGCAATATCGAGCATCACGTAGTGCCAGTCGGCTTCGCCTGGCAAAGGTTCGGGCGTCGACGCGGGTCCAAGACCGGCGGTCGCGTGCGCTCGAACCGCTTCCAGATACGCTTCCAAAAGACCGCGAAGAGGTGTCGGAAGGACCGGCCCTACTTGGCCAGACACAATCTCATAGGGTTCACGTGCTTCGCCGGAGCCCGCATGAACGGAACTGTGAATAACGACCAGACTGACAACGGCTGTGAGAATCGCGATTCGACGCATTTGGCCTCTCTCCAACCATCAGACCGCAGACCCGACCGGTTCGTACCCGATGCAGCCCCATGACAGAATCCCCCAACACCGGCTGTATCGACCCGGTTGTCATGCCCGTCGCGTGCAGGATCCTCAATCGCGATTTGCCGGACGGTTGAGATCGCGTTCGAGTCCAGCACGCTCGAGGATGGCGCGCAGCAGGTATTCCTCCATGGCCGGGTCTCGCCCCAGGTCAAGCCACACATCGTCCTCTGGGGTGACACGCACCATCCCTGTGGTTGAGGGCAGGCTATCCCCAAAGTACTGGTAGGCTGCACCAGTGCTGTTGAACTGCCGGTCGGGCGAGGAAAGTCGCTCCTTGTGGACCATCACGGCAAGCTCGTTCCATGCGTTGTCGTCGCCGCGCCGTACAGAGACCTCGACCCACCGGCGGAGTGGATTCAGTGTTGCCTCCCAGAGATCCGGCATGGTGTCCACATCATGCCGCCAGAACTCGAGGAGGCTTTGCGATATCTCCGGCAATGTGGTGATAACGCCCCCGCGGCGATCCACCCGGTCCAGCCGCAACCGATGTCGCCGTAGCGTTTCCTGGACGGCTTCCCAGAGCCGGTCGGCCTGGGGCGACGGGTCGGCGATCGCAACCGCCTTTGACGATTGATAGTCACTGCGCCGCGGCCCGAGGCACCCGACTATCACACCAGCAAGCACGGGGATCACCAGGAGCTTGGCATACCGAACTGACATCACACGACGATGGTACCTTCAGCCTGCCGCCGGTCAAGAAACCAGGCTGATGCTCCACGGCATAGCAGCGGCAAGAAGCGATCCGTGCGGATTGACCCTTGACGGTCGGCGAAGGGCGAAAGTGGTCGCAGCCAAGATCCGTTTTTCAGAGCTGCGGCGTGCAATTAGGGAGATATCTGTTTCCCCTGGGCGGCCAGGGCCCGCTCCAGGGCCCGCTGCGCGGGTGTGGAATCGGGGTTCAGCTTAAGCCCTTCCCGATAGCTCTCCACAGCTTCGTCATACATACCCTTCGTGTACAAAAGGTCCCCGAGCCGGAAATGGCCGATGGCCTTGATGTTGTGGAGCTCCTGAGGGGCCATCGAGAGCGGCTCCAGTCGCAAGGCCTCACGATACGCTTCGATAGCCTCATCCACCTTTCGCTGGACGTTTAGAGTGTCGGCAAGGTGAAACTGCGCATTGAAGAGGTTGGGGTCTACCTTACCGATCCTCGCAAAAGCACTCCGGAGATGTTGATCTTCTTCACCCTCGTGGGCTGCCAGGCGTTTCGCTTCCCTGAAATGCCGGGCGGCCTCGTCGAACATGCCCTGTCGAGCGCGCAGATTGCCCAGCTCGAAGTGGACCTCCGCCGACCGGGGGTCGAGCCTTAACGCCTCGGAATAATGCTGGGCCTTCTTCTGGAGTCTGTTCTCCGGAGTGATTTTGCCCAGATAGAGGTGGGCCGCGGGAACGTCCGGGCGCAGGGCGAGGATTTCGTCGCACAGGGTTCTGACCATCTGGTAGTTGCCGGAATAGAAATGCCCGGTCATCAACATCAATTTCTCGAAAATGCGGACGAAATCCTTAGGGTCCTCGTCGCCGGAGTCGAAATCGAAAGTCTCGCGCACCGGACCGCCGACATAGCCGAGTGATCCCAGCCGTCTGACACTCTCATCGTCCAGGGCCAGCGTGGCCTCGTCTTCCTGCGTCCGGAGCTGTTGTGCGATGAGGTCCCGCAGCCTCTGCCGGAGCGAAGAGACCCGCTGCGGTTGCTCCTTCACGATGTTGACCGTCTCGCCAGGATCACTGACTAGGTCGTATAGTTCCGGTCTTAGGGACTCGATGTACTTCTCGCGTGCGGTCTGCACTCCAAACAGAGGGTTACATCCGTATTTCGTGGGCACGAGGGATTCGCTGTATATATGCCTCTCCTTGGGGTGCGCTTTCCCCGTCAAGCATCCCGACAGGTCATGGCCGTATACTCCCGACGGCGCGGGAATCCCCAAATGACCGAGAATGGTTGGAACGATGTCGATCAGGGCGACGGGTTCATCGATTCTTCTTGCCATACGGTGGTTGGGTGCCGTGACAATCAGGGGGACCTTAGTCGTGCTGTGGTATACGAAGAAACCGTGCGAATCCTCGGAGTGGTCCCCGAGCCCCTCGCCATGATCGGCGGTTATGACAATCAGCGTGGAATCGTACAGGCCCAGGTGCTTCAGCTTAGCGACCACCTCGCCGATTTGGCGGTCGACATAGGCAATCTCCCCGGCATAGAGATCGTCGGAGAATTCCGTGGCAAAAGGTTGAGGAGGCTCGTAGGGCGCGTGGGGATCGTAATAGTGTAAAAAGAGAAAGAAGCGATCGGCGGCGTGCTCTTCCAGCCACTTAATGGCCGGGCGGTTTACGGCCTCGGCCCTGCGCTCACTTAGAACCGGCGCCGGGCGGGAACCAGCGTCGACATCGTCGTCGTAGGTGTCGAATCCCTGGTCCAATCCGAACTGAGAATCGAGCACGAAACTACTGACGAACCCGCCGGTTACGTATCCTTGGTTTCGCAGCGTCTCCGCGAGGGTCACGTTGGAATCCGGGAGTTGATAATTGTAGTTGTCGTGCACGCCGTGATAGGGCGGATTCGTACCCGTCAGCATCGAGCAATGGGCCGGGAGAGTGTTGGTCACCGGAGTGATTACGTTGGCAAACAGAACCCCCTCACCAGCGATAGCGTCGATGTTGGGGGTGGTCTTTCGGTGATAGCCGTAGCAGCTTAAGTGGTCGGCGCGGCAGGTGTCGATGCTGATGAGAAGGACGTTCAACGGTTCCGCTGCGGAACGCTGCAGGTAGGTCACGAGTCCCCACACTCCGACGACGACCACGAGAAGCACCGGTGGTAAGATCGCCCAATATTTTCTCGAACTCACCATAAAGGGCTCGCATTCAGCTTGCGTGCGGGTCAGGCCCGCTGGACAGTTGCGGTCCGTGCCCGCCGGCGACGCCTCTATTCCCCAATCATCGGGAGGTGTTCCCCCGGCTATTGCTCGCAAGTTTGCCCGGTCATTCGGTCAGCGTGGGGATTTTGGCGGCTTTTTCGAGCATCTCGCAAAGGGCGACGGCCGCCTCTTGCGGCGATGTCTTCGATGTGTCGATCACCATCTCGGGATTTTCGGGTGCCTCGTACGGATCGTCGACGCCGGTAAAGCCCTTGATCTCACCGGCCCGGGCTTTCTTGTAGAGGCCTTTGGGATCACGCTGCTCACAGATTTCTATGGGTGCATCGCAAAGGACCTCGAAGAAGCTGTCCGGGCCGACCGTCTGACGGGCAATGTCGCGGTCCTTACGATAGGGGCTGATGAACGCGGTGATAGTGATCAGCCCGGCATCGACAAACAGCTTGCCCACCTCGCCGAGACGGCGGATGTTCTCCTCGCGGTCCTCGGCGCTGAATCCGAGGTTCTTGTTGAGCCCGTGCCGGATGTTGTCTCCATCCAGCACGTAGCATAAATGGCCGCGCTGCACCAGAGCGTGCTCCAACGTGTACGCGATAGTGCTCTTTCCCGATCCGCTCAGGCCCGTCGTCCAGATCAAACAGCCTATCTGACGGAGCAGATTCTCTCGTTCTCCCCGGCCGACATGGCCTTCGTGCCACGTGATGTTGGTGGCCTTAATCTTGGTCACTCCCGTTCTCCTATATCGAGGCTCGGCAAACTCCAAATGGCAGTATAGAGATCAAACCTTGGGCACTCAAGGCGACGGCCTTAGCCAGCGGGGCTCGGGACAATCGACTGCTATTGTTGTGTGGTCAGCCACACGATCCGATAATCTTGCGGGCTTGTCAGAGCACCTGGGGCTAAGAACCGGGGTGTGTGAAAACACCTTACAAGCGCCGAGGGACCGACTCTCTTGCGGGGCTGAGTTTACCGTGAGACTGGTTTTGCCGTGGGACCGACATTGCTGTGGGACCGACTTTCCAGCCGGTGAGCCGGTCCTGGCGTGCCGGGAGAGAACCTGTCCCGTGAGCCTTCTTCTTCAGGCTCTTTTCTTCGCGTTGATGACAGCATGCGTCGGATGTGGCGGTCTGCCCGGCGTGCCGCTGCCCAACGAATCGACCGAGCCGGTTGACGCCGATCATTTCGAGCTGCTCGCACGGTTCGTGCATATCACCGACGCTCACGCTACCGATGAAGAGTCGCCCGGCCGGCTCACTGCGGTGGCGGCTCTTTCGAGCAGTGCGTGGCGGCCGCACGAAGCTTACTCGACTCAACTTCTGGACGGGATCATCCGGACGGTCAACAAGCTGCACGTTGCCAGGCACACCATCGACTTTGTCGTTCACACCGGCGATGCCACCGACAACGCCCAGCTTAACGAACTGAATTGGTTTATCACGCTTTTCGACGGCGGGCCTATTGACCCGCTGACCGGTCCCGACGACCGTGACGAGGCTCTGCGGCCCGATCCGCTTCTTGATCCGCATGAACCGTTTACGGCGCAGGGTCTGTATCGAAACGGCGTGCACGGTGATGCCCCCACCATTGAGTGGTACAACCTGTTCGGCAACCACAACCGATTCGCATTGGGCGTATTGCCCATCGTCACGGATCTGCTGGGCAGGCGAATAAGCCCGCTGCCGTTGGAGAATCGCGTCGGGATTTTCTTGCCCGTTGAACTGGATCCTACCGGACGTCTGGCATGGGCTCCGATCACGCCGGCCAATCCCGGCCCGCCGCCTGAGCTCAACTTCCCGGTGCTCGTGCAACCGAACTCCGCCCGGCGGTTTATCACCGATCGTAACTTCATCGAGGCTCATCTGGCCGGCACCGGCGAGCCAATTGGTCACGGCTTCGACCCGGATCATCCTAATCGCACGTGGTACAGCGTCTCGCCCGTACCCGGTTTGCGCCTGATCGCGATCAACTCTGCGACTCCGTTTATCGAGGTGCCGACGCTGGTTTACTCCGAAGGGGCGATCTCACTTCCGCAAGTTCGTTTTTTACAACGCGAGTTGACAAGTGCCCAGGCCCTGGGCGAGTGCGTGATCGTGGTGACGCATCACCCCAGCGATGCGCTTGATCCGACTAGCGGTACGGCGCTCACGCGGCAAGCCTTCCGCAGATTGTTGAACGGCTATTCCTGCGTCAAGCTGCATATCGCCGGCCACTGGCATAGAAACCTCGTCATAGACCGTGGCGGGTACATCGAGATCGTCACCAGCTCCATAATCGATCCACCGCAACAAGGCCGCATCATAGATATCTGGCGCGCAACCGAGCCGCAGGCGGATCCTGTCCCGACAGGGTCGGGAGCCCGCGCGGGCCCACCGGCGGAGGGCGAAGAGATCGAACTGCGATACCGGATGTTCTCACACTTGGACGAGATTGAGCCACCGGACGATTCCCACGCCCACATCTTCGACGACCCGCTCCTCCCCATACGCCGCATCGCCGCCGAGCTGGCCGGGGTCACCTCAATCGAGCCGTAGGAGGAACTTGTACCGACGGCTGGGTGGCATGCTTGCCTTTGGGCAAGCATGTCATAGGAACCTCGACCTCAAGTATGACCACGTTCCGCGTGGACCGTGCAACCCCAACAAGTTCCCCCCTGACCTGAGCAGAATGGAATCGTGTACCCCAGGCTTGAATACCTGGGCCACCCTGACCGGCAACGCCGGCCTTGCAGGGGCAGGCGCCCTACCTTATGCTGCCTGTACGTTGACCGACAGCAGAGTGGGTGGGCCGCATCTTCAGGCGCGGGGGATGGATTCGCGACGCCGCATCGGGCGTCGGTTGATCGACGCGCGGTTACCTGCGATCACCTTGAACAGAATGGAATCGTGTACCACGGGTTTGAAAACCTGGGCCGTCGGCACGGAGGTAACCTTGTGACACTAAAAGGCAAGCCCTCGGAGGGCTCCATGATTATGGACGCGCAGTACGAGCGATACTGCCAAGCAATGGACAAGGAAGACGGACTAATCGATCAGCGTGTCAACTGGCTGCTCGTATCGCAGTCCATCTTGTTTGCTGCCCTCGGGATCAGTAGCCAGGAGATAGTGGAGGTCACAATAGTGGTCATTCCCATCGTGGGAATGGGTGCCTCGTTGCTCATTGGCGTGTCGATACTGGCAGCATTCCTCAGCTTTCTTCGGTACCGAAGGATACTGCTGGAAGAGTGCCCCCGCACGACCGATTCCAAGCGTCGCTATCCGCAGTTGCACAGACGTCCTGCCAACATTGCCCTAGGGCTGACGTCTCCGATACTTCTTCCTGTTCTCTTCTGCGGAGCCTGGATTCTGGTGCAGAAGCTCACTATTGATGACTGCACTCGTATTCTACAATGAGGCATAACAAGGCGTTGCACGCGATCCGGCCCCAGCCGCCTCTCCCGGCCCGAAAAAGAGCCTTCCTCCCGCCTTTTTCCGTTGATGCACTACCCCTCCCCGCGGTATCATTGCACCCAGCGGCCCCGGTTCAGGTGGAAGGTTGGAAGCGCCGCTATAGGGGGGAGTCATACTCGAGGGCAAGCGCTTAAGCATCGGGTTTGGGCGTGTCATCGCCCAATCCATCTGATCCGGGCGGGGGTCATAGAACAGAGCCCGGCGCGCGAGCGACGGGACAAGACACCCCGCGCTGGCGCTTGGGGCTCGGATCAGTCGACCGGGCGGGTGTCATAGAACAGAGCCCGGAGCGCGAGACCGCGCACAAAAACCGGGAGGACGTGCGAAATGAGACTGCTGAATTGGTTGTTCAGAGACGGCATGGTGACGATCGAGGGCTTGATCATCTGGCGTGCCGTTTTGGCAATCGCTGTCTTGATGGTGACAATCCTCTTGATGCGATGGTTCTTGCGGCGGTTGGCGAGAGTGTTCCAACGGTGGGGTAAGGCGCTAAGAGAACGCAGGACTGAACGACTGACCGCAAGAGCCGCAGAGATTCAGGAGGATACGCCCTACGACCTGCTTTTCCTCCACGAAAAAGGCTTTGTCCGTGCAAGAGGAACGGGCCGATCAATAACGGAGATCTACGCTCAGGTTGAGAACTTGATCCGGAAGAGACTCAACATTGTCATCAAGCCCGGCACGTACTTCGTCTCCTCCGGGAGCCATCAGAACATGGTGACGAGAACAGAAGAGAGCTTCACGATATACCCCTGCACAACACGGGACCTTCACATCAAAGCCTCGTGCATCAATGCCGAGGCTCCAATCCCCGGGGGACGTGACCGGTTCTACGGCGTTGCATGGGTGTCGGACGACCTTGCCCGCTTCCTGGAGGCTTCCAAGGACGCGGACCCCATGGTTGTGCAAGCCGGAGTATGGGCTCTCGCAGATGGCTATTCTGGGCACGATGTGCAGAGTAGGCTGGTCGCGCAAGACCAATTCGGTCACACACGGCAGGCGGTTTCGGATGCGCACATAGCAGAAGCCAGACGGGTTCTCAACAGATTGGGCATGCGTCACAATCTGTAGCCCCTTCTGTTTGAAACAGACGGATGTGGATATCATCAGGATCGAATCGCTGAACAAACGGGTCGAGGCGACGAGTTACAGCGCGCGGGGCGCGCTGTAACTCGCGCCTCACCTGCACCGTTGGGCAAGTGAAGGAGGATCACATGCTGAGCTGGTTGAGAAGGAAACGCGGCGCAACACCGGGCAATCTTGGTGCGCCTATGACACAAGACCCATTTCAAGGGGTACCGATTGCGAAACCGTCTGCATTTAAGAAGGAAGCGGCTGATTCGCAAAAACGCGTTTTATCCTTTGTGCCAGGAGCGGTGGTGGACTCCACGACCATCGTGTTCTCGGTCTACCCAAGAACACAACCCAACGCGCCTGTCTATTCCTCGACAGGAGATGCCTTTTGCCTCATTCGGTTTGACGTCAGCGATGAACAATACCGCTATTTCGCTACGGCTCTCCGGGATGCCAAGGTCTGGTTGACAATCAAAACATACTCGTACCCGTCCTACCCCATCATCCAGTTCGTCATCCGCATCTACCCCACAGGGCGCAAGGACCCGTGGTGGCAGGAGACGATGGGCAACATTACCGACGGAGACATCCGCGACTTCATAACCGACACCTGCGGGAATAGAAAGTGGAAATTGATAATGGCGAGGTACAACCCATACCAAGAGAAGGCATTGAATCAGATGATCGATCCTCATGAGAAGGAAGTGATCGTGTCAGAGCAGGAGGCCAAGCGATTCTACCAGGAAGCCAAGTCCGCGGCGCAGGACTATCTGCGCATCCCTGGTTCGCAACGGGACTTTATGCAAGCAGCAAAGCGGCTCACAGCGGACAATCCGCCCATTGAGGGGGTCCAATAGACACTGCCTAACAACCGAATCGAGAGCGACTTCGGAATCCGCGCGGCCCGAATTCCACAGCGGCTCATTCGGAGCGTTCGTAGGCCGCGGCTTCCTGCTCCGCCGAAGGCGGATAGGTCTGACCGAAGAAGTCCAGGTCGAGGGATGGAAGGGGAAAGGATGAAGGCGGAAGGATGAAGGGTGAACGTGGAGCGGGCCGGGCCCGGCAGCATGATTGTGCGGCGTGTGTTTACCCGCCTTTGGACTCGCCATTGAACTCCACTTTGGTCACGGCCTTGGCCTCTTCGGCGACCTCGAAGTACTCGGCCTGTTCCACGCCCGCGAGGCTTGCATACGGCTGGCTACCTGGCCTTCGCGGATGGCCGACGGATCAGAGTAGACGGGTCAACTCCTCAGGAGTAACTCCGGCCTGACGCAAAAGCGCGCGTAGCGTGCCACGGTCCAGCTCACGGTGGTCGGGCACGGATAGGGTCGTCGGCGGGTCGGCACGGAACAGAATCATGTGGCTCCCTTTCTGCCGATCCAATTGAAAGCCGGCTTGTTGGAGCGCGCGCAGGAGATCGCGCCCCGCAATGACTGGGAGTCTGGTCATACGCAGACGACCTGTGTCTCGAAGTCCTCGTCAGGAATCGACAGGCCGTGGGCCCTGGCCGTCTCGATCCATCCGTCGATCGCCTCCCTGATGTTCGCGATCGCTTCGGCCTTCGTCTTACCCTGGCTTACGCAGCCGGGCAGCGATGGACATTCGACCACCCAGTACCCGTCCTCACCACGATGCAGCACAACCGCACGCATATCGCACCTCCCACTCACATTATAGCGGTGTTCAGGGCTTAGATGTAGCCGGCAAGGGGAACCGTAATTCAGAGGCGTCGTCCGCCGGGCGTGGAATCCTGAGCACGAGCCACACGGCGTTGCCCTCCCGAGCGTCGGGTCACTGGCCGCCAGTGCTGCCACCAAAGTCCACTTTGGGCACGGCCTTGGCTTCCTCGGCGACCTCGAAGTACTCGGCCTGTTCCACGCCCGCGAGGCTCGCATAGAGCCGGCCTAGCAGCTTACGCGAGAACGTGTTGAGCTGTTTGACCTTCTCGTTGAAGCGCTTGCGCTCCACGCCGAGCCGGTTCTCGGAGCCCTCTATGGAGTCCTGCAGCTTGAGGAACGACTGGTTGGACTTCAGCTCCGGATAGGCCTCACGCAGCACCAGCAGACGAGACAGCGCCGATTCAAAGATACCGGCGGCTTTGACCTTTTGTCCGACCGACTTGGCCTGGAAATATGACTCGCGAGCCTTGGCGATGCCCAGGAAGACATCTTTTTCCTGCCCGGCCACGCCCTTGACGGTTTCAACCAGATTCGGGATCAGGTCCCACCGCCGCTGGAGCTGGTTCTCGACCTGAGCCCAGCCACTCTTGACATCCTCATCCAGGGCGATGGCCTTGTTGTAGCCGTTGTAGAAGCAACCGCTGACAAGCAGAATGCCGCCGAGAACAACCACCACGAAAACCGCAAACACTTTTCCGAGACTCATCGAAGCACCTCACTGAAAGCTAATGTCGATTGTAGATTGTCGATTTCAGATTGCTGATCGCAAAATGCCAATCTCCAATCGACAATCGCCCTGTGTTACCAACTGGCACCACCGCCTCCTCCGCCGAAGCCACCGCCCCCGCCGAAGGAACCGCCCCCGAAACCTCCGCCGAAACCGCCAAGACCACCGCCGCCCCAACTCGAGCGGCGTCCGCCGAGCATGCCGCCCATCAGGCCGCCCAGCAGCAGCCCCTGCCACAATCCGCCGCCGCCCCACCGGCCACGGTGCCGTGCCCGGCGCGACATCGAGGAGAAAATCATCACCATGATAAGCAGCGGCATGATCCCGCCGCATGCGGCGCCGCCCCCCGGCACCCGGCGAGCCCGGTACCGGTAGGTCGGCATACCGGTCAAAGTGACATTCGCCTCGTCGGCGATCTTATTCGCAGTCGCCACGGTGAGGCGGAACAACCCCTCACCGTAGGCACCTCGCTTGAAATAGTCCCCGGCTATGTCCCGCGAGAGCGAGCCGCACCAGGAATCCGGCAGGGCGCCCTCCAACCCGTATCCGGGTTGAATGCGGACCTTACGCTCCTTAAGTGCCAGCGTGATCAAGGCTCCGTTGTCCTTACCTTCTTGACCGAGCTTCCAGAGTTCCGCGTGGCGCTGCACGAACCCGAAGAAGTCCTCGCCATCCGTAGTCTGGACGGTCAGCACCTTCACCTGGGCCGTCGTCTTCTGCTGCAACTCGCGCAGCCAGGCTTCGAGCTGCTGCTCGATGCCGGGATCGACGATGCCCGCCCGGTCGACCACGTAGGTACCGGGGTCCTTAATGGTGACCTCGGCGCGCAGACCCGCCGGAGCGCAGGCCAGTGCCAAGATGATGACCGCCCATCGGCGGGGGTGAAACAAACGCCGAGCCGCGGGTTTCAACCCGTGCGGAATCGCCCGAGCCGCGGGTTTCAACCCGTGCGGAATCTCGAAGACCGGAAAGAGACGACAGGGAAATGCATCACCGCGCAGGCTCCCGATAGATCGGGATTCCATTCCGCCTGCGGCTCGGTACTGCATCGTATGGCGACAGCAAGAGGTTACCCTACCACGCATTGGCGATCTCCCCGAGGGCTTCGACATCGCGGTACAGGCTTTCAAACTCGTCCCAGCCGTGGTGGGCGCTCGGATCGAGTGCCGTGCGTACCCCTGTCAACTTGCGATCAGCGATTTTCTCGACCTCCGAAAGGACTTCGACCGCCGGCCTGCCCTCCTGCTGTCCCTTAAGCCAGAGCAGCCCACGAAGCGTTCGCATCAATCCTTCACCGATGTCAACCTCCAGCGCACCGATGAACTTCTCGCGTCCCGCAGCGGCCAGCAACCCCTGCCGCAGGCTGATGAGGATGACTTTCAGCTCCCGCTCGCATTGCAGCCGGATGTGGTTGTCTTTGAAAGAGAGGTCTTCGAAATAGTCGTCTCCGAACACCGTCACGTGCTGCTGCTTGATCTCGACAAACTCGAGGGGAAACGTGTCGAGGGAGGCCTTGATGTAGTCGGGGGTCATGATCAGCGGTGCAGCTATCCTGGCCTTGCCGAGTTGCACACCGCGCTCCGCCAGCCGACGCAACACCGCAAGATCGACGCGATCCACAATCAGCACGCTTTTCGCGGTATGCCGACCCGCGTCGAATGAGCCAGCGACAACTGCACCGAACAGCGTCAGCGCCTTGGCGTTTTTACCCCCCAATTCCTTCACGAGCCGAGCATAGTCTTCGAGTGGTTTCCGCATCGCGGGTGCTATGCGATCGAGACCGGCACCTTCCTGCACCATTCGGGTTCTCCCTATTCCGAGACCGCCAGTGTTGTCGAGTAACGTCCGCCGTCCAGCCTGATGCTTATAGGGCCTTTGGGCGGCGCCGACGATTATAGAGTCAGTTGAGTTTTGTAACCTGATTGCCCGCCATTATCAAAGCGAGTGGCCCGCGCCCGATCTCAGCCACATACTTGCCTGATGAGGCTGGTCGTTCGGAAGCAAACCGCCTCACACGACGCCTCGGGCGCCAAGCACATAGTACTACCCTGCTCGCGGACGTCCATTGGCAAGTAGGGATAGTGGGTCCTATCGGACGCCAGCGGGGAAGTCCGTCAAGAGGCCTCGTTAACTGTGACTACCACTCCAGGACGACGATGTAAAGGAGCGCACCACGCGTGCGCATTACTTGGCCGGCTTGGCCAACTGGCCGGAGTGGAACCGCACAGCCGCTCGGCCAGACTAGAACTGCATCGCTTGGTGGCGGGCGACCAGGATCCCGCGCCGTCGCCGTCGCCCAATGCCAATGTTTGGAAGACACTATGGCTTCCTCGGTGTATGAAGCCATCAAAGCCTCGCGCGATCTCCCGTCCCCTACGGGTGTTGCACTGCACATCCTGCGGCTTGCCCAGAACGAGGAATCCACGGTGGAGGAAATTGCCGCAGCGGTCGAGTCGGACCCGGCTATCTCCTCCAGGCTCCTAAAGCTGGTCAACGCCCCGCTCGCCGGGATGCCCCGACAAATTGCTTCGATTCAACTGGCGGTTGCCCTGCTCGGCGTGCGGACGGTCACGAGCCTGGCGCTCGGCTTTTCGCTGGTCTCCAGCCACCGGCGGGGAAAGTGTTCGGCCTTTGACCATCAGTCGTTCTGGTCGGAGTCGGTTGCGCGGGCGGTGGCGGCCCGCCATGTGGCCCAGCACGTGAAGAAGTTCGCCCCTGACGAAGCGTTCACCTGCGGTCTTCTGTGTCAGATCGGACGACTGGCCCTGGCCACCGCCTTTCCCGAGGAGTATGCCAAGACCCTGCATGCCGTGGCGACAGACAACCCCGAGGAACTGAATGGACTCGAGCAGGAGGCCTTCGACATCAATCACGACGTACTGGCTGCCGAGATGATGACACACTGGTACATGCCGGCCATCTTCTGCGAGGCAGTACGCACCCAGACTACGGCCGGGGCCACGGACCTTGATCCGGATTCTCGCGCGTGTCTGTTTGCTCGAGTTCTTCATCTTTGCGGCTCGATCTCGTTAGTGCTCGTACGACCGACGGTCTATCGGGATACTCTGTCTACCCTGGTACGGGAGGCCAACAGTCTGCACGTCACCCCTTACGTGTACCACGAAATGTTCGACGCGATCAGCCAGGATTGGCGCGAAGTGGGTGCGATCTTGTCCGTGCGTACCCGGCAGGTGCCGCCTCTGGCGGAAATCTATTCCCATGCACAGGAACGTCGAGCTCTTCTTGAAGCAATGAACACCGATCCGGTGCTCGAAGGCCTAGGAGGAGGCGGCTACAGTGGCAGAGGCTGATCCGCTACGTGTGCTGGTCGTTGACGATGACCCCTCTGGACTGGCCTTACTGACCAGATACCTCACCGGGGCGGGCTACGAGGTCCTAACAGCCGCAAACGGTGTCGAGGCCATGCGGGTTCTGGTGACCGAGGGAGCTCCGATCGTCGTCACCGACTGGCTAATGCCCGAGATGGACGGTTTAGAGCTCTGCCGGGCCATTCGGATGCACGAGGGAATCCCCTTCGCATTCGTCATCATCGTCACAGCGTGCCAGAAGGCGGATGACCGCCTGGTCGAGGCATTCGACGCGGGTGCGGATGACTACTTGTGCAGACCCTACAAGCCTAAGGAGCTCCTGGCCCGGCTGCGCGCCGGTGAGCGTATAGTTAGACTGCAACGTGAAGTGGACAGTCGCAACCGTGAAGTCCACAGATACAATGCCGAAATCGAAATTGCCTACCGCAAGCTGGCAGCCGCCAACGAAGAGCTGAACCGCATGGCCAGGACAGACGAACTGACAGGTCTGATCAATCGGCGCGAGGCGCTGGTCCGGCTGGGCGACTGCTGGGCCTATGCTGAGCGTCGCGGTGGTCCGCTCGCCTGCATCGCATTGGACCTCGATCGCTTCAAGAACACTAACGATACTTACGGGCATGCCGTTGGCGATGTCGTCCTGAAGGAGACCGCCAGTATCCTGCGGGCATCCGCGCGACGAGATGAGCCTGTCTGCCGCATCGGGGGAGAAGAGTTCCTGATTATCCGTCCCCGCTCCACCGAGGCGATGGCCGCAGTTGCCGCAGAGCGCTTGCGCCAAGCCGTGGAGACCAATGCGATCCAGCACGGTAACTTGACCCTTCGCATCACCATTAGTGCAGGCGTGGCACAACGCACCTCCGACATGGAGAATCCGGATGATCTACTCCGAGCAGCCGATAACGCCCTCTACGCTGCTAAGGACGCCGGGCGCAACACGGTCCGGCTGGCCGGCACCGCCAACCGGCTCCCGTCGGTCGACGACTCCTTCGACGAATTCGACGCACCGGTTGCAAGCAACAATTCCTGTAGGACAGTACCCGGATAAGCCGGGCGAAGTGCCCCTCGTTGATGAGGATCGCATTCCTGGGGCCTTGGACCAGCCGTTTGCGGCCCGGTATCTGACTTCCCCGCCATCATTCATGAGCGCATGCCTCGCCGTTGGCAATAGGCACAATGATCCGGGGGCCGGGTGTCCCTCCCGGCGTGCTCCGTACGAGCTCAGTTGCCCTCAAATGGAACAGCCGATACACTCCATCACGGCAGACTCTTCAGTGGGCGACGGCTTGTAACCAGCGGAGAACTCCAGGGTTCAACGAGTTTGCTTCCTCGAATCCCCACCCATTTGAACCCTCCTCAGGAGGAGCAATGGATCGCGGAGACCAAGTCGCTTGGACGAGTATATGTCCTCGCATAACCGGGAAAATCCGGTGGCCGCTCAGGGTTATATGCGTTTGGGGGCTGGTCATCGGTTCCGGGTGCATACCTGCCTTGACCCGGTGGGCATCAGACGGCTGGGTCGCCGACTACGATGCGGCCGAACAGCGGCAGCGTGAATCCGGACGCGAATTGCTCGTATTCTACAAAGACACACGTCCTGGTGTGGACACATCGATGGAAAAGGCTCTTGCAAGCTCACCCGCAAAAGAGCTGATCCGCGGCTACGTGCGCTGCAGGTTGTTCAAATCTTATGAGCCGGACCGGCGTTACGTGGCTCAGTACGGTATCGACCGTGCGCCGGCGCTGATCCTGGTCCATCGCGACGGCACCTTTCACGCCCGATCCGGTCTCATGTCCACCGCCAAGCTGGTGGCATTCCTTGCCGATGCCAAACCTCCCGGTGCGCGGCCCGTAATCAACCCCTACATTCCACGGCGCCCCCGGTACGACTGGCACGGCTCGATCGAAGAGGCCCAGCAGGTCGCCCGGCTGACGGGCCGGCCGCTCTTGGTCGTGTTCTACCGAACGCTATCGCGTGATTGGCAGGAGCTCAATAAGCTCCTGTCTCGACACGAGGTGTACAGGCGATTTGCGGACATGGTGCCCTGCCGGATCGGTTTGACAAGCCTCTCCGCCGACGCTTACATAACGCGATTTGGAGCCCTGAAGCTACCGGCGATTGTCATCGCTGATTGTGATGGAACCCGCCATGTGCTTGAACTGCCGACATCCTACGAAGCCGTTGTGCGTTTTGCCGATGCCGCCCGAAGACAGAAACATACGTCGCCCTCGGCGTCGACTGCAGCCTCTGAACCTTGATGCATCGCCTTGCATCATGCACTTGAACGCGACATGACCTGGCTCAACTGGCCCAACCGAATCACCATTGTACGAATCCTACTCGTCGCCCCGCTGGTGATCTGCCTGCTCAATCTCAACATCGGCTGGGCAGGGTGGCGACACGTGGCCCTGGGTTTGTTCACATTGATGGCCCTTAGCGACGCCCTCGACGGCTTTCTCGCCCGGCGGCTGAAGGAAGAGACACCGCTTGGACGGTTTCTCGATCCCGTGGCCGACAAGCTCCTGATCACCTCTGTGATTGTCCTTCTGGCGGTCGACGCCACAGCCGTCCCGAGCTTCAAGCTGCCCAGTTGGGTGCCCGTGATCGTCCTGGGCAAGGAGGTACTCACGTTAATCGGCTTCGGGTTGGTGTACGTGGTCACGGGCGAATTCTTCGTCAAGCCGAGGATTTCCGGCAAGGCCTGTAGTCTGGTACAATTACTGATGATCGCCTTTTGTCTGTTGGCACCGGATTTGCCACCGGTCCTACAGCGACCGTGGGGGATTCTGTACTGGCTTGCCAGCGGGCTGGCGATCGTCGCGGTTGTGGACTATCTGAGGATCGGCAATCGTTTCGCCGCCGAACACCACGCACGAACGCAAAGGTGACAGACTCATGAGCAAACGACCCTTTTCTGGAGTCGAGACGGCCCTCGAAGACCTGCGCGAGGGTAAGTTCATCATCCTCGTTGATGACGAAGATCGTGAGAATGAGGGCGATCTGGTCATCGCTGCCCAGAAGATCACGCCTGAGGCAGTCAACTTCATGCTCAAGGTCGGCCGGGGCGTGCTGTGCCTGCCTATGACTCGGGAGCGCTGCGAGCAGCTCAACCTCCCGCTGCAGACGTCGGAAAATACCACACCTTTCGGCACCGCCTTCACAGTGACGGTCGATGCCCACAGCCGCTTCGGCGTCACTACGGGCGTGTCAGCCGCGGATCGGGCCAAAACGATCGAGGTGGCCTGTGCCCCGGACACGCGTCCGACCGATCTTGCCAGGCCCGGTCACATCAACCCCCTGATGGCCCGGGACGGCGGCGTTCTGGTGCGGGCCGGTCAGACCGAAGGATCGGTGGATCTATGCCGGTTAGCAAACCTGCAACCGTTGGCGGCCATCATCGAAATCATGAATGATGACGGCACCATGGCACGTCTTCCGGACCTTGTGGGGCTCTCCGAAAAGTACGGCATCCGCATGTACACCGTGGCCCACATCATCGAATACCGCATGCAGCGCGAAACCTTTGTCAAGCGCGGTGTGTCAACCAAGCTGCCTACGAGTTTCGGCAAGTTTACCCTGATCGAGTACCACTGCCCCGTTGATCCCGAGCCGCATCTGGCACTGTGTTGCGGCGGCGTCGGCCGACTCGACTCCGATGGGAATCCAGTTGTCCACGACGAGCCGGTCCTGGTACGCGTGGAATCCGAGTGCATGACCGGCCATGTATTTCACTCATTGCGATGCGACTGCGGCGAGCAGCTCGATACCGCCATGCAAATGATCCAAAACGAGGGCAAAGGTGTGGTCCTCTACCTGCGGCAGGAAGGTCGCGGCATCGGCCTGCACAACAAGCTGCGGGCATACAAGCTGCAAGATGGAGGTCTCGACACCGTCGAGGCCAACGTCAAGCTCGGCTTGCCGGTCGATCGCCGTGACTACGGTGTTGGCGCCCACATTCTCCGGGATCTGGGTCTAAGGCGGCTCCGCACCCTCACCAATAATCCCAAGAAGGTAAGCCGTCTCGAGGTCTACGGCATCGAGGTCGTCGAGCAAGTCCCGTTCGAGATGAAGCCCAACGAGCACAATCTCCCATACCTCAGAACCAAGAAAGCCAAAATGGGCCACCAGTTGCGGGACGTGTGAATGGGCCGGAACAGCGCCAAGTTACGGGTTACTTTCAGTGTGGGGTGTTACTTCTTGCCTGCTCCAGCAGCTGCTCGTACCATAGAACAGGAACAGTAACTCGCGTACGCCTCACGCACGGAGCTTAGCCGTGGAACCAGTGTCACTCACAACAAACGACCTGTGCCATCACGTTGTAACCTTCGGGATGGACATCTGGCGACCAGTCGATCTACCCAATGAACAAACCCGGATGAACATGTTCTTTGAAGAAGCAAAGCAGCAACGTGGCAACCTGTTTGATCAGCTCATCATCAGCAGCACCGAGTTCCGGATATCAAAGAGGTTCCGAAAGCGTGATGACCTGGAAGGATCTTCGTACCAGTTTGACACGTTCGCCCTCACCGACCGCGGACCGGTTTTCATCTTTCCACTGATGTTACCGCCGCCCATAGGTGACACCAACCTTGAAGAGAGCTACCTTGACGACTTCAATCACCTCCGGGGTTTGTTCTTTGACGCCATCCCACAGCGCGCGGTTATGCGGGTGGGACTGGTCCGGGACCTTGTTTTCTCAACTGGATCTATCAAACGTGAAGGTCTGCTGACAGGTCAGACATCGTTTGCCAAAGCTGCGCTGGTTGGCGGGAGTTCGATCCATAAATACCGCGACGAGAAATGCAACCACAACATTCTTGTGGAACCGGTCACCTTGACGAGAACGACACGACTGGGTGTCGGTGCAACGGTCAATGAACCCACAGGATACGGTGTGCACGTTCGCCTGGACGTGAACAACGCGGAGGTGCGGCAGCCTCTCCAGGAGACCGATATACGGGGGGTCCTTGAACGTGCGACTAGCCTATGGCCGAACGAACTCCTAGAATACTTGAAGGTACTCTTCGAAGGGAGGCGATCGTGATCGGTGTCCACATCGAGCCACTTGCTGGGGACAGTGCGCTGGATTGGATTGACTCGGCTGCCGCGGCCGATTCCTCCGGGTTGATCAGCCCGACGTTCGACAGCACGAACGCACCGACCCGCGCACCAGTCTCGACAATTCTCCAGAGACCGTCGCGGATTGACCGGACCATTGATTTCGCGATGAGCAACTACGAGAACCTTCTTCGCAGGCTCGCGGACTGATCGGCCTTGGAAGCCCCCTCGTACTTGTCTGAAGAAGAAATCGTCGAGCTGCATGAACGGGTTATCGGTCTTATTGGGGGAATGTCCGGTGTTCGCGACCGTGCCGCACTCAAGTCATGCGTCGCTCAACCAAAGACTGCGGTTTTTGGCAAGGAGCGATTCCCCAACGTCTTTGACAAAGCTGCGGCGTATTGCTTCTTTATCGTTCGCCTGCATCCTTATCTTTGACGGCAACAAGCGAACCGGGCTTTTGGCCGCTCTGACGTTCCTGCTCGACAGCGGTGTCACGCCTAGCTTCAACGAAGACGAAATGTACGAGACAATCGACGCTGTGGCCCGCAGTGAGGGAGATATCGCCGATCTCACGTCAGTCTTCCGGGAAGCGAACGGACCCAAACGCCGCAGTACCGTCTGAACTCGACCGGATGCGAGCAATCCTGAGCGTCAGAACAACGTGCCCACCTGGAAGCTGAAGATCTGCTCCTCGTCATCCGGATCGGAGACCACCGGAACCGCCAGAACGAGCTCAAGCGGCACCGGCCCGAAAAGGTCAATGGTGAATCGAACGCCGGCGCCGATGGAAGCCCGCCACGTTCCGGGCCCAACTGTGCCGGTATCCAGGAAAAACAGGCCTCGAATGTTCTCGCCAACCAGTGGGAATGAATATTCCCCACCCAGCAAGGCCAAAAAGTCTCCACCGACGTTGTTGTCGTCGATGCCGTCGCGCGGCCCCACACCACGGAATGAAAAACCGCGGATGGAACCGGTACCACCGGCGTAGAAGCGCGCAAACACGGGGGCATCACCGATGATCGCGCCGCCATCAGCCCGAAGTTGCAACACGCTCTTGCGATCGAGCAAATCGGTGTGGATCGTCTTGTACCAGGTGTAGCCGGCAGTGAGCTTGCCGAACGTGTGATCACCACCAAAGACGCCGAATTGCTCATAGCCGATCCTGAGCCGGTCCCCTGTGGTGGGTATGAACCGGCTGTCGGTTCGATCACGCACCAAGGTCGCCTTTAGGCTGGTCATCAAGTTCGAGCCTTCATCACGGCGAATTTCTTTCGAGGCGAAGATGTACACGTCGTCTATGGAGACATTCTCGGCCCGCAAGGCTATCTCGCCGGCCCAGCCTTGAAGTCGCCCACGTTCGAAACGCTTCCCGAGACTGACGTTGGCGCCCGCTCGTCTCTCGATATAACCGTCGCGTCCGCGCTCGAACAAATAACTGCTGAAGTCGAACCGAACCGGCTTGTCAAACAGATACGGCTCCGTGAAATCAAGACGAAAGCGGGTCAGCTCCGTGCCGGGTTGCAGCTCCAGCCGAAGACGCTGTCCGGCTCCGAAAAACGCGCGGAACTTGACCAGCTCCGACCAGCTACGTGGCCAGTCGAACAAATCAAAGTTCTGAAGATCGAGCACCACGTTTCCCACCAGGCCGCTGTTACTGGTGACGCCCATCCCGAACAGGAAATCACCGGCTTTTTCGGCTTCAATCACGTCGATGACTACATCACGCACGCCAGGGGCATCGCCGACCGGATACACCCGAGCCGAACTGAAGATGCGCGTTTCCAGCAACCGGCGCTCGGCTTCTCTCGTTTCGCCCAGGTCAAATAGATCATCGGGGGGGTACAGGTTCAGTGCTCGTCGCACGACCTTGTCTTTCGTTCGCGCATTGCCGCGCACCCTCACGCGGCCAACCCGAAATTGCTCACCCTCGTCGATTTCGATGGTTATGCGCACCAGCCCCGGAGTATCCGAGAAAACACGAACTGCCCGCACGGTGGCATAGATATAACCCAATACGCCATAGCGCGTCTGGATGGCCCGAACGTCGTTATCGACCTGTCGCCGCTTCACCGTCTGGTCCACCTTTGAGGCGATCAGGGCCAGAAGCTCGTCATCGGTTAATACGGTGTTACCGCGAAACTCGATCGTTTCGGTGGAGTAGCGGGTGCCTTCGTTAATGGTGAAGACGATCGTTAATTCCTCACCATCCTCGCTCAGCTCGCGGCGGTAGCCGACCCGGGCATCCAAAAAACCCTGGTCGCGATAGTAGTTTTGCAGGCGGGCAACATCGGACTCAGCCCGCTCTGCATCAAAGGCGCCCGTGCGGATAATCCACCACGTGGTCTTCGTGTCGATATGCCGTTTGAGCTCGCGATCGGATATCCTTTCGTTCCCCTCGAACAAGATCCGGCGGATACGAATGCGTTCCCCTTCTTGAATCGTGTAGACCAACTCGCCGGTGCGCTCGAGCTGCTCCCGATCATAGGTCACAACGACATCGCTGTAGCCGGCCTCCCGATACATGGCAGAAATCGTCTCCCGACCGTCGCGCACGGCGAGCCAGTCCACGGGCCCGTCTGCCTGCTGGCCGACCTGCTCTTTCAGTCGGCCGTCGCTGAACTTGCTGTTCCCCTCAAACCGAATGGCCGTCACGATGGGGTGTTCGCGCAAATGGAACGTGACCCGCACGCCCTCGCCGTCTGTGTCCAGCTTATAAGTAGCCGAAAGGAATCGGCCGGTCCGCAGCAAGCGGACCACGGCTGAATCCAACTTTGCCGTGTCCAGCGGCTCGCCGGTCTTTACAGCCACCACATCGCGCACGTAGGCCTCACCGGTCCGGACCAGCCCTACGAACTCGACGGCACTTATCGTGGCTGCGGAGTCTTCCTGAGCGCAGACCAATACCGCCGGCGCCGACCACACCGCGATCGAGCACCATACTATGGTGACCCGCGCCGCCCGCTGTTTACAATCACACAAGCACTGCAAAGCGATATCCTGACCGCGCACAGGATCTCACGAAGCTCTTTTTCGCGCCAATCGCCTTGGCATCATACCGATCGGGCACGGGCAAGCAAGCGGGGCTTGCGCCTGGCGACCTGCTCCGAGCGGGCCGGAGCCAACCATCCCCAAAACGTCTTGCCGCTGGCTTGCACTCGGGGCTCGGATCAGGTCGCGAATTCCTCAGCAGCGGTCTGCATCAGTTTCCGTTATTATGGAGTATCCACTTCTCGCGGTGGACTTGATAGCACGGTGCGATTATATCGACCTACGGCCGGCACGGAGGCTGGCCGCTACGCGCGGACCGCTATAGCAAAACGGGAAACAATCTAGAAGGGCACGCGGTCGCCAGTCGCACCGTACGGTTCCGGTCCTTCATGGTGGTCTGCAAAACGTGTAAGCTTCTTATTGAAGTGCAAGGTGACCGACCCGGTGGGGCCGTTGCGCTGCTTGGCGATGATCAGTTCGGCCCGGCTCTTGACGCTTTCGTCCTCCGGCTTGTAGTACTCTTCGCGATGAATTAATAGAACGACATCGGCGTCCTGCTCGATGGCGCCGGACTCGCGAAGGTCGCTCATCAGCGGCCGCTTGTCCTGACGTCCCTCGGGCATGCGGTTGAGCTGGGCGAGAGCGATCACCGGTATGTTCAGCTCCCGGGCAAGGCTCTTTAGCCCGCGGCTGATGGTGGCGATCTCCACCTGGCGGCTCTCGGCCTTGGGGCAGTACATGAGCTGGAGATAGTCGACAAAGACCGCCTGGATGTCCTCTTTTTGTTTCATCCGCCGGGCCTTCGAGCGCACCTCCATAACGCTCATGCCCGGTGTGTCGTCGATGAAGAGTGGGGCTACCTCAAACTCGGCGCACGCATATAACAACCGCTGCTTGTCCTCCTCCGAAAGCATCCTGCGACGCAGCCTGTGTGAGTCAACACCCGTATGGGCGCACAACAGGCGTTGGGCAATCTGATCGGCGCTCATCTCCATAGAGAAAAACACTGCCGGTTTGTGGTCATGCAGCGCCGCGTACTGGGCCATGGCAAGCCCCAGCGACGTCTTGCCCATAGACGGTCGCCCCGCCACGATGACCAGGTCACCGGCTTGAAAACCTCCGGTATACTCGTTCAGCGCCGTGAAACCTGTCGGCAGACCGGTGCAGGGCCCGCGTTCGCCAGCTTCAAGCTGCCGCGCAAGCCGGGCGACTACCTGGCGTATCTCGACGGCATGGCCGCCGACACGACGCTCAGTGACCGAAAAGATCCTTTGTTCCGCGACGTCAAGGATTTCCCGGGCTTCGTCGAACCCGCTGTAGGCCTGATCGGCGATCTCGCCGGCACAGCGGATCAGATCACGCAGCATACCCTTGTCGCGGACGATCTTTGCGTAGTACTCGGCGTTGGTCCAATCGGCGAAGCTCTCCGCGAGTTGTATCATGTACTCATGACCGCCGACGAGGTCAAACAACTCGCGCCGACGAAGCTCGTCCGACACCGGGATCAAGTCGATGGCCTTGCCCGGGTCGTCATACAGGTCCAGCAAGACCTCAAAGAGCTTCTGATGTGCGGGAAGGTAGAACCACAGGCTGTCCTCCCGGCCGATGATGGGGATTACGTCCGCGATGGCGTCCCGGCTCATCATCATTGAGCCGAGCAGGGCCATCTCTGCATCAAGGTCCTGCGGCGGGATCCGTTCCGCAGAGACTGTGACTGGCGGGCTACTCGACGGGGCGATCGTCATCGGCGTCAGCCTCCCTGCTAACCTCTAGTTCCTCGGCAATTTCCTCTTCTTCGTCTTCTCCCACTGTCTTTTCCCGAACTACCCACACCTTCACGGTGCAGCACAGATCGTCGGCGAGTCTAATCTCCACCGCAACGTTGTCCAGATGGCGAATCGGGGTGTCAAGGACCACGTGTTCCAGCGTCACCGGCTGTCCCTCTTCAAAGAGCGCTGCTGCAATCTCTCGACGGCCTACGGAACCGTACAGGACTCCTTCTTCATTGGCCCGGGCGCGGATAGTGACCTCGAAGTCTTCGAGCCGCTCGGCCAATCTCTTCAACTGCTTACGCTGATGAATACGCTCCAGCTCGGCCGTCCGGCGTGCTTCAGCCAGCTTCCGGATGTTCACCTCCGTCGGTTCCGTAGCCAGCCCGTGAGGCAACAGATAGTTCCGACCATACCCTGCGGAGACCTCGACTATGTCACCGATAATACCGAGCTTATCGATGTTCTTGCACAAAAGCAGCCTCATGTTTGTGTTCTCAACCCCTTGTCCGACGACCTACTGCCGGTCGGTCAGCCATATCATACATCAGGAAGCCCGCCGCATCGCAACGGTTTTTGCGGGCTAGCGGATGGTGCGGGCCTTGTCGACCCGCCCGTGAAACCTCACAGCTCCTCGAGCCGTCTTAATCGTCAGCCCGCAAGGACTTTCGTTCCTCTCGTCCGCCTGTCAGTGCACCTGTCACATTCAGGCGGAGGACGGCGAAATTTCTTGCCCGCCCGTCAAAACACAGGACCCGGGAAGCCGCCGGCGTAAGCCTTAGAACGGAATCCCGTCATCCGTGGGAGGCGGCGGTTCGTCATTACCAGGCCCCGGCGCAGGTGGAACCACCGCCGGCGCCACACCAGCCGCGGTCGCCTCCGTGCCTGGGCCGCTGCCTTCGCCGCGTCCACCGACAAAGGTGAAGTTCTCGACAAACACCTCGTGCTTGCTGCGTTTCTGACCCTCGGGCGTTGTCCATTGGTCGAGACGTAGGCGCCCTTCCACCAGCACCTGTCGGCCCTTCGACATGTATTGGTTGAACACCTCGCCACTCCGCCCGAAGAGCGTGCAGTCAACGAAACACACTTCTTCGCGCGAGTTGCCGTCGCGGTCTTTCCATGTCCGGTTCGTCGCGATCCCGAACTTGCACACCGCGACGTTCGCGGGGGTGTAGCTAAGCTGGGGATCTCGAGTGAGGTTCCCCATCAGCACGATGCGGTTATAGCCTGCCATGATTGGCCCTCTGAATTTGCGGAATTGTATCCGCCGTTGTCACTACCGCCGGTCTTTATTCGATTTCAACGTCCTGGTCGGCCGGTGGCTCAGCCACAGCGGTTTCCGTCGCAACTGGTTCAGATTTAGTCTCGACCACCTCTTCGCTTTCCGGCGTCTTACCGGCGTCAGCGGCCGGCTCGGGCGCCTTCCCGGGTTCACCACCGGTCTTTGCCGGCTCCTCGCCCCGGGAGGGGAATACCGACTCCATGTCCTCACGCGTCAGACGATCGGCCCGGAGCACGAGAAGACGCAGAATGTTCTCGGACAGCTTGGCATCACGTTCCAGCCCCGGAATCCGGTCCGGCCCAGCCTTGAAGTAGACCAGCACGTAGACACCCCGCTTCCGCCCTTTGATCCTATACGCCAGGCGTCTGTCATCCCACTTCCGGCAGACGATGATCTCGCCTTGCACCCGCTCCATCAGGCGGCGGATCTCCGCCTCGCACTTCTCAAAGGAGTTCCCGAACGTCGGGTCGAACAGAAACATTGCTTCGTACTGGTTCAAGGTCGATTATCTCCGAAGGTCGAGTCGCCCAGGCCCCGCTCAACGCTGAGCCGGTTCACTGAACGGGCGGAACCTCTCCGTTAAAACGAGTCATGGTCAAATCGGCGCCGTTTTCAATCCAACACTCGACAGCGTCGGCGGCACGCTGCCGCACCCGTTGCACTACAGCCTCCTCTTCCGGCTCGAACCGACTCAGCACGTAGTCGGTAGATACTCCTATGGGCCCGCCAATACCTATCCGCAGCCGGCACCAGGCATCGGTCCTAAGCCGATCGATGATGTCCTGCAAGCCCTTGTGGCCTCCCGCCGACCCGGCCGGCCTCATTCGAAGCCAACCCAGCGGAAGCGCCAGGTCGTCGCTGATCACCAGCAGCTCATCCAGCTCCAGCTTGTAAAATCGCCCGGCCGCAATCACCGCCCGTCCACTGCGATTCATAAACGTCGTCGGTCTGAGCAGGACGACGCGCTCCCCGCGGATATCACCCGTGCCGAACCACCCGTGAAATTTTTCTGCGCCAAGGCTGATGCTCCAGCGCGACGTCAGCACATCCACCACATCAAAGCCCACGTTGTGCCGGGTGCCGGCATACTCCGGGGCGGGGTTGCCAAGGCCGACAATCAGTTTCACGGTACCAGGGGCCCAACAGGCCTACGACTCGCCTGCGCCGGCGGCCTGATCTTCCTTGCGTGCCCGGCCGATGACCTCGGGCTCGGCCTCCTTCTCCTCTTTCACTTCCTCGACTTCCTCCACCTCTGGTGCCACCATCAAGGCACTAACGGTTGCGACGCGATCCTCCGGATCGGCGAGAGCCGCTACACCCGTGGGCAGTTCCAAATCCTTCACCAGCAGCGACTCACCCAGGCCCAGCTCGGTGACGACGGGGTGCAGCGTCGCGGGAATATCAGTAACCAGACATTCCACTTCAAGGTCCGCCATGTGCCGATCGAGCACACCGCCCTCGGAAACGCCCTTGGGGATGCCGCGCAGCTCAATACCGACCCGCACCTTCACCCGCTCGTCCAGAGCGACGCGGGCCAGGTCAAGGTGGATCGGCGTCTGGTCGAGATAATCATACTGAATGTCCTTTATAAGGTATTGCCGGGTCTTACCTACAACATCCACCCGCAGAATGTGGGCCCCATGGGTCAGTGCCAGCTCTACCTCGTGAAGCGCAAGCGACACCGCCTCCGGCGGTTGATCGTGGCCGTAGATCACTGCGGGCACCCGGCCCGTCGCCCGAAGCCTTCGCGCCGCCCGCGTCCCAAGTGCCCTTCGCGGTTCACCCTTGAGTGTTGTATTCTCCATAGCTTCGTCGTTCTCCTGTCAACACTTAACAGAACAGGGCGCTGACCGACCGGTGCTCGTGAATGCGTCGTATCGCCTCGCCTATCAAACCGGCCACGGACAAGACGGTCAGGTTGCTCAGCCGCTCTCGAACCTCGGAGCGGATCGGGATGGTGTCCGTCACTACGATCTCGTTAAGCCGGGCCGCGGATAGACGCTCCACCGCAGGACCCGCGAAGACGCCGTGAGTGGCACCTACGTAGACCCCGGCGGCCTGGTGCTCGCGAACGAGCTTGGTTGCCTCACACACCGTACCGGCCGTCGTGATCATGTCATCGAACATCATCACGTTCTTACCTCGCACGCTGCCGATGATGTTCACGGCCACCGCCGCGTCACCGGCAATGCGCCGCTTATGAATCACCGCCAGCTCGCTCCCGAACCGGGAGGCGAAGTCACTTCCGAACTTGATGTTCCCCACATCCGGGGACACCAGCACGCGATTCTGCACATTTCGTTCCTTGAAGTGGCGGGCAAGAACGGGGGCGGCGGTCAGGTGGTCGACCGGAATGTCGAAAAACCCCTGAATCTGGTCGGCGTGCAGGTTCATGGTCAGCACGCGGTCAGCGCCGGCCGTTGCCAACATGTTCGCCACCAGCTTGGCCGTGATCGGCGTGCGCCCTTCTGCCTTGCGATCCTGACGGGCATATCCGTAGTAGGGCAGGACGGCCGTGATGCGCTTGGCGCTCGCCCGGCGCAGACAATCGATGAAGATCAGCAGTTCCATCACAGTATCGTTGACCGGTGGGCAGGTCGACTGGACGACAAAGCAGTCCTTTCCCCTGACGTCATCCTCCACCTTGACAAGCGTCTCTCCATCGGGGAATCGGCCGATACTCGCTTCCCCTCGTGGGACCTTGAGGTAATCGCAAATCCCGTCGGTCAGCTCGGAACTCGCGCTGCCGCCAAAGACCACCAGGCCGTCCGAGTCCCATTCCTCGGGTTGTTCGCTATCGTTACTCATCATAAGGCAGCCACTCCACTGCACGCCGTCGGCCCGACGACCGATCCGTCTTCCACAACTTCCCCGGCACCCACCCGGGCGAAGGGGCCAATCCGGCAACCCTCGCCGATGATCGCACCCGTTCCGATCATTGTAAACGGATAGACAATCGTTTCACGGCCAACCGAGACGTTCGACTCGATCCAGGTGTTATCCGGGTCCACGATGGTCACGCCCTCGTTCATCAGCCCGAGTTGAATGCGATCCTGCATCACCCGACTGACCGTGGCGAGGTTCAATCGTGAGTTGATGCCCATCGCATCCTCGGGTGCCACAGTAACCCTCGCCGATACCCCATACCCGGCCTCGCGGAGAATACGCACCACGTCGGTAAGATAATACTCGTTTTTCTTCACTGCAGGTCGAACCTGCTCCAGGGCCTCGAACAGCCGTTTCACGTCGTAGCAGTAATAGCTGGGGTTGACCTCACGAATCTCCCGTTGCTGGGGGGTACAGTCGCGATCTTCGACGATTGCCTCCAACCGACCCTCGGCATCGCGGACGATCCGCCCGTATCCGGATGGGTCGTCCAGCACCATTGTGGCCAACGTCACGGCGTCCCCGGTGTTTTGGCGCGACTCGGCCAGACCGGCGAGCGTCGAGCGTCGAACCAGGGGCATGTCACCGGCGACAACCAGCACACCACCGGCGAAATCCTGCAAGGTATCACGACAGCGCAGGACCGCGTCTCCGGTTCCCTTTTGTTCGGTTTGTTCGACCCAGATAATATCCGGCTCGGTTTCAAACTGCCGGATCACCTCCTCCTTGCCGTGTCCGACGACCACGATCAAGCGGTCGACCCCGGCCAACCGGCATGCACTTAACACATAGCCGAGCATCGGCCGACCGCAGATCTCATGTAGAACCTTGGGGCGGTCGCTCTTCATCCTGGTGCTCTTGCCCGCAGCCAAGACGATTGCAGCAACCTCGCTCAACGCAGCATCACCATCAAAACGCCGCTACGAACAGGACAACGCGCCCCTATTACCCGGCCAGGACTCGAACCTGGAACGCCAGGACCAAAACCTGGTGTGTTACCGCTTACACCACCGGGCATTCGCTGCCGGCGGGTCCGCCAGCCGACCACCCTCTTTACCTGCCAAACTGCCGCAGCTAGAGCCACCGAACGATGAAGGGGTCGCGGCCACGGTCCCACAGCCGAGGCTTGAGCGTTACGCCGCGAGGAAGAACGCCCACCAGCCGAACCGGCGACCAGCCCGCGCGAATCGGCTTGCCCCAAGGGCTGCGGGAAGCTTATCCAACTGTTGACCCACTTCCGGCCATAGGGCCGAGTGCGGAGCCTATAGGCTCACGCTGGGCACGTCAAGGTTCCCGGCAAACCTCTACGCCAACACTGAAAAACAACCTATAGTGGCGATCTCCACGGGCTCGGTGGCAAAATAGATAAAATATTGGCCGGTTTCGGTGAAGCGAAAGCCAGACACTGCCCGATAACGGGCCACAATGGCAAGCAAAACGTTCGGTACCTTTGACAACGAGGAATCTCAATAATGTGGATGAAACGCACCACCACCGGGCTGCTGAAGGCGGCGGTCGGCCTTTCTGCTTCGGGGGTGCTACTGGGTACCACATGCAGCTCGGAGGACTTCCGGGCCGTCGTTGCCGAACTCGAAGCTGTTGCACATTCGCTCGATGACGCCCATCGCGATGATGACGTCACCTTCGGTGAATGGTTCCTTAGTGAGTTCGATGACTGACGGCAGGCTGACCAGAGCGTCGGTCCGTGCGATCCTGCCTGATAGACGTACGTGAGAGACCGCCAGAAAGCGGTCTAGACGATTCCAAACGGCTCGCTTGGCCAAGCGGTGAGCGCAAGCACGGAGGCGACCGCCACCGCGGCCGAGCGGGAAACGACGCAACAGGTCAATCCCGCGGCAATACTCGGCCGTTGGCCCCTCGCAAGCCAATCCCAGTAGACCGTACTAGACATTCGGGAACAGCGCCCTGCGAATCCGCGCGGTTATCCGCGGATTCATCTGCTCATCCTCATCGCTGGTCGTTCGGTGCTGCCGGACCTGCCATTCGCCGAGGTAACGGTCAAAGAGCTCGGGGCTAAGGAGAATCACCGTCGGGTGCTTGATACGTAGATCACTCACCAATGTGTCAAGAATCTGACGTTGATGCGAAGTCAAATCCAACTTGCCCATAAGGTCCCGGAACAATCGCTCGGGGGACGCGTGCCGCGCGTTTTCGTTTGCTCTCCGCTGTCGCAGCGTGAGATAGTATGCAGCCAGCACCACACCTGCGACTCCCAACAGCACGAGCATTACGGCTGTGAAGGAACCGCCCTCTTGAAAACGATCGCGGACCGCGCGTTGGATCTCAGTCAACTGGGCCGGCATCGCCAATAAAACCGTCATCAGGTGATTCCTCTCACGCGTAAGCCTAAGCCTCTTTCGATGCGGCCTCAAAAGACGGTAAATGGGTTGTGCGTTCGGGAGCTATGACATCGCGGACACGCTTCGCCAGCCTGCGGACTCGCTCGTCGGAGTCGCTGCGACTCATATCGCCCACACGGTTGAGCGCCGTCTGCGATTGCATCCGCTCAATCACCCAAAGAGCGCTAAGCCGGTAGGCCGGCGAGGGATCTTCGAGCATGTCGAGCAGGACCTCACCGGCCCGACGCAGCTCCATGCGGAGCAACGACTTGACGGCGTTGGCACGAACGCGATTGTCGGGAGAACTCAGCCTGGGTTCAGTGCAAACGACGCGATCCTCGACATCGAGCCGGTCCAAGGCTTCAATGGCGTTTGCCTGAACACGTTCATCGGGATCATTGACGGCAGCGCGAAGAACGCGCTCCGTTGTTGGACCGGGAAGCTCCGCGAGCATACTGACGGCCAGACTGCGCACGATCGGATCCGGGTCGTGGGCCAGGCGTCGGACTGACTCCTCCAGCTCGGTTAGCAGGCCAAGGCTGGACACGGTTCGCAGGGCCCGGGCCCGATCCAGCGGCTCGCCGGATGCCAGCTTCCCACGCAGCAGTATGCCAAGGTCAGGCACATAGGGACCGATGGCGTTGCCTGCTTCCAAACGCTCCTCCGGGCTGAAATCATCGAATTGATTCCAGTACCGATCGAACACGTCGTGGAGCGTTGATTCGCTGATCGACTCCGGTGCCGACCGGTGTGTGCCGACGGTGAAGCCGGCACCGGACCGCCGATGCCGCACCTCACGCGCCGCCATCCGGGCGATACTGTCTGTCGGACGCATCGCAACGATGTTAAGCAGATTGGTCGCCACTTCGCTCCTGTCGTGAACAAGGTGCCATACCGCAGCCCGTCGGATCTCAGCGTGCCCGGCTCCTATCAGTTTGCGGAAGAACTCGATCTTTCGCTGATGCGGCCCACCAACTGCGGCGAGGAAGCGAATGGCGCCGCCCAGGGCGGACCCATCCAATTCAAACAAGACGTTGACCGCCTGCTGAAGCCACTGATCATCGTGAATCCACCGACAGCCCCGCTCGATTCCGGCATCGGCGAGCAACCAGCTTTCCATAAAGATCGCACGAAGAAACGTCCCTTCACGAGCACGGCTGATCGCGCGTGCCGCCGCCTGTCGCAACTCGGGGACCGCAAGCGCCCGGAGAAGGAACCCGGCCAGCCTGGGATCCGTAGTCCCCTCCAGCATGTCGTTGAGTATGCGGGCGATCTTAGTACGCCGCCCTCGAAGCTTGTTTTTGATGGCCGGCTCGACTCGATCGCCCAGCCACAGCGCGGCTTCGAGCACCTTGGGCTGAAAATGAATCTCCCAGCGCTGCACGGCCGTCGCCAGCGCCTCCGCCAGGCAGTTCGCCCGAACGTCCAGATCGGCAATCTCCTCGGCGGTCGGATCAGTCTCCAGACGATGCACCAAACGTGCGGTCATCCGGTGGAACCCCGCAGCCGCCAGCTCACGCGTGCGGCGACAGCGTGACCGCACCGCGTCAGCCAGCAGATACGCTAACTGGCCGGTATCACTACGTACGATCATTTCGATCGCGCTGGCTCGCTCTTGAAGTGTCGACGACGCCATGGCGAGACGCACACCAGCGGACAGCTCGCCGGCACGGGCGCAGATCAGCCGTTGGAGCACATCATTGTGGTCGTTAAACCGGCCCACAACAGCCGCCAAACTGGGCGGATGGTCTCGTTCAAGAAGGATTTCCAGGGCGGCGGCCTGGACGAAGGGTTCCAAATGCGGCAGTACCTCCACGAGCGCCGCATCGACAGCCAGGTTGTTCTCGTCCACTAGGTACGCAAACGCCGCTGGTAAGGGTTGGGAAGCCATTACACAGGATATCGGCTGTCCGCTTCGAAGCACTTGCGGCCAAGAGGCGTGGTTGTGACGCAGAACTTCTGCGAGATCAGCTCGATCGGGTTCGCCGTGGGGGCATGGACGGCCGGTGAACCTCCGGAGCGTGAGGCGGGTTTCGGACATGCGGAGCAAGCCGGCTGGGGCACTTTCTCACCTGTACCCGGGCAAGTCGAGGTAGGAACCGGGTCCCTTGCAACAACTTCGTGTGCGCAACCGACGGCCAACGGGTTGGGCGCCGCCCGGCTTGACATAGTCAAGCCAGGTGGGGTGAGTGGGACGGGAATTGCCAGAGTGGCCGTGCCCAGCGAGTATTGCATGCGTGGCGCTCTTGACTCCTCGGTCACACGCTCGTGGAGCAGATGGTGAATTCCGGGCTTACGGTGATGAACATCAGGAGGCGGACAGCACTTGTGCAAGAAAGGCAGAAGGCGGCATACATCCGATTCTAATACTTCGAGGGGCTCTCCATACCGCGTGCAGCAAGGGGGAACCCCAACGTTGCATAAATCTCGTCGGGGTTCTTCACGCGGCCGGTCGTAGGCGGTCGAGCATGTCGAGCAGTTTCTCTTTCACCATGCCGGCTCCGCTGATGGTCAGCGTGAGCTTGCCGCTTG